>NYXK01000129.1 GCA_002685535.1 Deltaproteobacteria bacterium | reverse complement strand
CTATCAGTTTCAGCATAAGTTTCTCCTCCCGGAATTGGAATTAACTCATCGGCAAAAAGATCTTCATCGAAATCTACGAGAGGTTCCACAGCTATACTTGCTGTTTGTTCTTTTAATGCCTGATGTTTACGTGAAAGTAATTCCAGTGCTGCTTCACCTGCGCCGAGTTTTTTCTCAGTTTCAACGTTATCACTGTTTATAGTTTCCTGTTTTTCTGTTTCCGTCTGCTCAGCTTCTTCGGCAAGTTCATGTTTCTCCTCGACCTCATTTTCATGTTTCTCTTCAACTTCACTTTCATGTTTCTCCTCGAGCTCATTTTCATCTATTTCCTGCAGAATTTTTACGTTTTCGCTCAAAGTAACTTTGACTTGTTCAACTTCATCGAGTTCTTCAGAAAAATTTTCAGGCCCATTGAATGTGCCAGCTTTTTGATAGGCTTCGGTTACCAAATCCGGGGTTCCATTGTTTTGCGGCGCTGTTGCAGGATCCTCAGTAGAAAGAGGNTCCNCAGAAGGCGGANAATNNGGAGTTGGGTTTAAATTTAATTTCTCTCTGAATTGTTCAAATATGTTCGCGTTNACACCCTGAATTAAATTATCAGCATCGGAGGATCTTTGATTTACAGGGAGGATGTCATTATTTGCNGAATTAGTGGAATCCCGAAACGGTGNTGAAGAGAGTACCAGTTCCGGCTGAACAATAATGGTTGTAANTTTTTTTAACACGATCCAGATGCACAGCACCGCACAGATCAAGACCAGTGAAGTAAGTCCTAATTCCAATGAAATTTGAAACATTGAATATTCGAAAACAAGCAGAATAATGCCTAATATTATTTTTTTCAGGATCTTCATAAATGTTGACTTAGTTATTTCTGCAGTGAGTCATCATACTGATTCTTTCACGGAATTTGTTATGTTTACTAGTTAAATCCGAGCGAACGCAAATGATGGGCATTGTTTGACCATTGTTTTAAGANTTTAACGTGCAGTGCTAAATGGACCTTGTTNCCAAGCAATCGTTCAATTTTTTTACGTGCGGCAGTGCCGATTGTTTTCAACATCTCCCCTTTTTTACCAATGATAATCCCTTTCTGAGAGTCACGTTCCACACAAATTGTGCAGGCAATTTTAATGCACTTGGGATCATCTTCAAATTGTTCAACGATAACCGCGACAGAATATGGGATTTCCTGCTGCAGACGTAAAAAAAGTTCTTCCCTGACAAATTCACTGGCCAGGAAACGTTCAGAGGCNTCTGTCACCTGATGAGTTTCAAAATAAAAAGGATGAACGGGAAGATACTTTTTCAGTGTTTCAATCAGGTGTTCGACGTTTGTAGACTTCAGGGCTGAGACTGGAACAATTTCAGCAAAATTAGCCAGTTCAGCTAATTTTTCAATACTGACAAGTGCCTGTTCCTGNGGTATTGTATCAATTTTATTCAAAACAAGCACCGTCCGTTTTGCCTTTGCTGACAGCAGTTTGAGGATTTCCTGATCTTCCCGGTGCAAAAAGGAGAGCTCCTTTTTCTGTAAAGAAGATTCCGGTAATGGTTCAACTATCCATAAGTTCAAATCAGTATCACGCAAAGTCTCGGTTGCGTATGCTACGATTTTGCGGTTGAGCAGTTTTTCCGGACGGTGGATCCCGGGAGTGTCGATGAAAACAATCTGTGTGTTCTGCTCCGTCCTAATCCCAAGTATACGGTTTCTGGTCGTTTGTGCTTTGTGAGCAGTGATGGAAACTTTCTGGCCAACGAGTTGGTTCAACAGAGTTGATTTTCCAACATTCGGTCTACCTATCAAACCGATAAATCCGCAGTGTTGTTCGTTTTNTTTTCTGTCTTCTGTTTGTTGANGCTTGTCTTTGTTTNTTTTCATNTACNAATTTTAAACTTTTTAGGAGGTCCNGAAGTCAAAACAAGTGTAATGTCNTCCTGTGATTTNTTAATATTGTCTGNAACCAAACTTAATAATAAAGATTCCTTTAAACCAAAAAACGGNATACTTAAGCGNTCANTTCCAAGCTNTCTGCCGATAATACGAAAGACNGCAAGTGCGATATTGAAAATTTCAGTCTGCTGTGTTCGAAGTNNCCATCTTTCCTGCTGTTCTTCCGCNGACTGTTGCTGGAACATNTGTNCNATNCGNTCAAATTCGNTCCAGTCCATACTCAACCAGTTTNCAGGCTGATTTTTGNAGCTATTATCAGACACATATTTAGTAGAAACTTTAGTAAACAAACGGGCAAATGTTTTTGCGTTGCCGCCTGTTAATATCAAGTGAGAACTGTCTTGTGGATTCACTGAGCAAAGCCACGATAGCTGAGTCAACTCTTCGTTTAGACTTGATTCCAGTTGCTGCAGAACAGGACTCATTTCCTTCAACCGCAGTGTGCCGATATCAAAGCTATGCAGAAATTTATTCCGGCTGTTGTTGCTGTTGTCTACTGGTTCGAGTAAAGAAATCTCCAGACTTCCGCCACCTAAATCTGCTAAAATGGTTTGTGTTAACGGAAATTTGCTGAAAAGAGTTTGAGGCAAAAATGACCTCACTCCTTCCAGTAAACATTGTGATTCTTCTTTTCCGGACAGTATTTTAACAGGATGTCCGACCATGGTTTGCAGACGTGAGACAAGCTCATCACGATTTTCAGCATCTCTCATTGCGCTTGTTGCAGAGAGCGATACTTTGACTTGAGGAAATTTTTGTGATTCGAGCAGTAAACCCTGAATTGTCTGCTCAAGTTGTTGAAAAATATTTTCAGGAACCATACCGTGCTCAAAAACTGAATCACCCAAACGCAAATGCGCGCTCCAGCGTTCCAGTACACGCAATTCGCAAGAATCAACTAATCCCCCCACAATCATGCGCACCGCATTACTGCCAATTTCAATGGCGGCAAAGTTCATCGGCATCAGTTCTTGTAAATATTTTCAAAAATTGTAATCATCAAAGACAATTTCTTATTCTTGCTCCTACTTCTTGCATCTCTCCTTCAGCATATTGGATATGTTTCCGAAAAGGTCCGGGGCTTCCTTCTGCGCGAGGAAGCACGTGGAAGTGGATATGCTCCACCTCCTGTCCGGCGTTTGCACCGTTGTTAAGGATTAGATTGTAGTCAATGCCATCGAAAGCTGTACTGACGGCTTTCGCCACTTGCTGTAAAGTGCGCATCAGTGAGATGGCCTGAGTTTCAGGAAGATCTTCTAATCGCATAACTTCAAGTTTTGGGATAACCAGAGTATGTCCCGAAGCACTGGGCATAATGTCTAAAAATGCAATTTCTGCATCAGTTTCGATAATTTTTTCACAAGGAATTTCACCTTGAATTATTTTGGTGAAGATCGAAGCCATTTTAAGGTTTCCGGTTTAAGTTTGAAAATTACAGGTTCAATTACCGCAAGGCAAAGCAGGAGCAGTTTTGTTTCTCTGTTTATGCTCACGGCTTTGTTTGTTAGCGGACTATTTTTTGTTTTCAGGCCTCAGCTTTTACTTGCAAGTAATCTAAATTCTGCCAAGTTTCCTCACTATAAAATAGAAGTTTCCTATGACCACGATAAGACACTTCTTGTGGGAAAAATGCAAGTCCGTTTCTCTCGAAAAGCATATCCGCATGATGAATTATTATTTGCCCTGCCGGGAAACCGGTTCCTTGTTCCGGATGAACGTGGAATCAGAAAACACAAGATTGTGCCGGTTTTTTCCTTAAACCGCTTTCAGGATAATCTTGAGGATCCAAAATCTCCAACAGGTTTTAGTCCTGGAAATCTGGAGATCAAATCCGTTAATTTCTTCGATCCTCAGTCTGCAACTGCACAGCATCAGCTGGATTATAAACTGGAAGAAAATCCAGATCTGGAAGTTGGTTATTCAACGGCACGGGGACTCTTACGGATTTTCCTGCCGAAGGATCTTCCAGACACACAAGGCTTCCCAGGAGAGTCAACAATTCAATTCGAATTTTCAACTAAGTTCCCTGAACATGCTCAGGAAGGCACGGTCAACGGTATGCTGCTGACCGCGAATTGGCATCCAAAATTATTGAACTGGGAAGCGGATCAAACTGTCAAAGAGAAAGGCTGGGCAACTTCAGGAAATAATCCTTCTCCTGCGACATTTGAGGTCAGTTGGAAAGCAGTTCAGGCGGGCACATTAATCACGACTCCCGGCAATTATAAATTGCTCCCTGGTCAGGAGTTAACTCTCCCTGTTACAAAAAAACCGCTTAAGAAATTCCCCTTGATTTTCAGCAAAGTTCATCAACAATATGCTGGAAAAAGCGCAGTTAAAGTGTCTGCTGAAAAGTCTGTTCAGCTTAGTACAAAAGGGGGGTCTCAACTTATATCATTTTATCTTAAAGGCCATGAACGCAGAGCCGAACTTTTGCATAATTGGACTGCGTCATTTTTGGAATTTATGCAGACACGTTATGGTCTCAAATCACCGTGGGCATCAATTCGGATAGTTGCAGTAGAAGCTGAATATGAACAAGTGGATGTGCTAAATAACCTTGTTCTGGTACCCCTGCCGAATTATAAACGTGCTGAATTAATGGACCGGCAAGCTCTTGGATTTTTGACACGGAGATTGGCGCAGCTTTGGTTTGGAGAATCAGTCTGGAGTAACGAGGATACGCAACAATGGCTGAATTTGGGCCTTCCTGCTTTTATGGGCTTACGTTATTTTCAGCACATGTTTGGTCCGGATGCCAGGATTTTTGATGCATTTGACTGGTTGAATCCACGTTACCGCGATCACTATTTTGAAAGTATGACAAACAGTATCTCGCCAAAATTGAGATATCCCATCTTATCTTCTTTCAGAAAAAATCCTGATTCCCAGAAATATTTACAGACTCTGACTTATAAATCCGCAATGGTCTTTTCTATGCTGGAATACATACTGGGACACAGAGCATTTCAACAAGGACTTCAGCATTTTTTTAACAATAATCAACAAAAATTGGTGCGCATAAGAGAAATTCAGCAGGCATTTGAAAAGTTTAATCTGCCTCATCTCAGGATTTCTCAGTTACCTGCCGAAAGTCCTTACAATGCAGATGGTCATGGCTCGCTGGAATGGTTTTTTTCACAGTGGTTCCGGACAGTGCAGACCCTGGATTATAGTTTTGAGGATTCAACTACCAGGACTTTGCCAAACGGAAAATATGAAACTGAAATAATAATTAATAAAATTGGTGTTGCTAAAATGCCGGTTGTGGTGGCACTCAGAACTAAAGACGGTAGAGAAATTCGCAAGATGCTGCCTGGTATTGAACGTCAGGAAACTACACTGTTTGTTACAGAAAGTTTTCCGGAAAAAGTTTCACTTGATCCAGATGAACAGTTGCTCGAAACATCCAGGATGAATAATCATTCTTTCAAATTTTTTCGGGTTCGTTTTGGTTTTGACTGGAAAAAACAACGAGAACAACTAGTGCTACTGGTTCCAGGATTAGGCAACAATGCACTGGATGGTAACTCGTTTGGCGTAGGTTCCCGCTACAAGTTTGATAACTATCGAATATATGCTATAACGGGTTATGGCACAAAAAATCATAGGGGGCTTTACTTATTCAATCTGGACAGGGATAATCTTGGTTTGTATGGATTGGAAGCAGGATTTAGCGTGCAGGAGTATGGAGGGGTGCGTTCACAGGGAGTCAGGGCGACTTACAATCCTCCAAACAACCCGGGTGATCTGCAGTACAAATTTCACTCAAGTTTTTCCCGGGAATCACTCTTTTCTGCAAGTAACAATTCAGTTGAAAGTGGAGTAACTGAAACAGGAGAATCTAATACCTTGCTGTTGAAACATAGTGGGAGTATCAGACCAAAGGATTACTATGAATTTAACTGGGATATTTGGAACGAACAACCCGCACTTGCGTTAAAGAGTGATTTTTCTTATGTCAGGGGCGCGTTAACTTTAGGGCAAATTCTTCGTGTAGGTCACAGGAAGTTGTTCCGGTTGGACATAACTCACGCGACTACTACTGGTGAAACACCGCTGCAGAAAAAATTTCAACTTGGCGGACCGAATGTCCTGCGGGGATATCCTCAACATACAATTTTGAGTGATGAACATTTGTTAGCCTCTAGATTAAATTATAAATTCCCTTTAATTACAGCACCTTTGTGGGGTCTGGTAAGCGCTTTTAAAATTCAGGCGACAGTTTTTTATGATCAGGGTAAAATATGGTCCCAAGGAAGTTCATATGAAAAAGCTAAACTTCGGAAAAATGCTGGAATGGGTATTGAATGGACTGTAGATACTGTATCATTATTTCAAGTGCCTTTAAAAATCGAAGTCGCTTTTCCATTGGATGACCAGGAATATAAAAAACCGCAGTTTATACTGCTTGGTGTCATTACCGGCAGTTAAAAAAATTAAGCCCTCTTTACCAGCGTAGACTTGATTCTTGCACAAACTAATGTGAAGATCAGTCCCTGTTATCCATACTTGATAAACAGACTATTTGCGAAGGCCGCATCAAAAATATCTTAAAAAAACATGATAGCGAGAAAGCCACAAAAATTTTCACTGAATTCCATGGAAAGTAATTCAGAGCAGCTACACAAAGAAAGTACCTCCTCTTTCTCTGAAAAGCAGCAGCAAAAAAAATCTGCAGTGGATACCGCAACTTCAATCCTTGAAGAGCTGGGTGTAAAAAAAACGTCTGCTAAAAAAACTAATAAAAATAACCGGCTAAATGTTCAAAGAAAATCTGCGTCTATAAAAAAGCCTATAGTAGAGCAAAAGGAATGGGACAACAGTCTACTGAAGGATTTGAAAACCCAAAAATCTGCAGCTAAAAAAATAACAGGCAAGCCAACAGATGTGAATAAAATCGAACCTAAACAAACAAAAAATAAATCAGCAGAAACAAAACCAACGCAAGTAGAAAATCCGACGGATCAACCTAAAGACAAAATTGGATTCCAGGAAAAATTTATGATTTTCACTATGCTTGTAGTTTTGGGGATTGCTGTTCTGGGTTTTATCGGTGGTTATCTTAAAATATTTGACTTAGCTATTTTTCGTCAGTTGGCGAGTGGCAACGTGCATCAACTGGAGTTTGTAGGTGAGTTTGAAGCAAGAAAAGTAGAAAACGGTTATAACCGGCTTCCTTTATTTGTAGTCGAAGGTTCAATCCGAAATACTTTTTTTGAGTCTGATCAGGTAAAAAAAATCCAGTTAAAGGCATTTGTGTTTGACGCAGAGCAACAGATTATTTCCAGCCACTTTACTTTTGCAGGAGTTGTACTCTCAGATGAACAATTGGAAACCTTGAGCCCAATGAATATCAAGTCTCTGAGACATTCTGGTGATTTGAAGTTGCTTAATTCAAATGTGGGAACTGAAGTACAAAAAGGATCTTTAATGACAATCGATACCAAAGGCCAGGAAATTCCTTTTCAAGTAGTGTTTTTTAAGGATGTTTCTGCCATCAAACGAACCTCATTACAAATAGTTAGTTATGTGCGCAAGAACAAGCTTGTTTATGTGCGTGCGCCCGACCTCCAGTAATTGTAGAGTCTGCTTTTCAACACCGAACTTTCCAGGCTTTCCAGCTTTAATTAACATTCCGGTTTCAACCTCTCTACCACATAATTTGTGCTGCTCAGATCTGACTTTAACATAGGTGCAGTTTCACCCACTCAATGGAATTCATTATCCGGAACCGAGTTCCCTTTTTCGGAACATGCTTTTTTGGCTGCTCTGGAAGAAAGTTCCTGTGTTGGTGAAGAATCCGGATGGCATCCGTGTCATTTGACTTTGTGGGACAGTCAAAAGCTGCAGGGTGGACTTTGTCTATACGAAAAAAACAATAGCTATGGCGAATATATTTTTGATTGGGGCTGGGCGAAAGCTTATGAACAACATGGTCTGAATTACTATCCAAAACTTGTTTCAGCAATTCCTTTCACTCCNGCAACAGGTGCTAAACTGCTCGTGCATCCTGACACAGATAAGGATAATGTGCGCAAAAAACTGCTTGAAGGAGCCTTAGCCAGTATGCGTGACAGACAGTGTACATCTCTCCATTTTTTATTCATCACAGCAGAAGAGTTGCCAGCCTTTACTGCAATGGGATTTCTCATCCGCCACAGTTTTCAGTTCCATTGGAAAAACAATAATTATCGTGATTTTGCTGATTTTTTAACAACCTTAAAAGGTAAACGCCGCAAGGAAATTTTACGGGAACGCCGTCAAATAGAACAGCAAAATATCAACGTGGAAGTGCTTGAAGGAGAAGCGATTTTTCCAGAACATATTCGACAGATGTTCCTTTTTTACCTCTCAACAACTGATAAGAAATGGGGGCAATCGTATTTATCTGCAGACTTTTTTCAGAGGCTCTATGCGACAATGCGTAAACGTATGGTGCTGATTCTNGCATATACAGAAGGAGAATGTGTAGCAGGGACAATTAATTTTAAAAAAGGAGATTGCTTGTATGGACGTTACTGGGGCTGTAACAGGAACTATCGGAGTTTACATTTTGAGTTATGTTACTATCAACCGCTGGAATATGCGATACGCCATGGAATCAACTTGTTTGAAGCAGGTGCACAGGGGGAACACAAAATTCAGCGTGGATTCCTTCCTGAAGTTACCTATAGCGCACATTGGCTGGAACATCCGGGATTCCGCAATTCAGTTGCTAAATTTTTGGAAGAAGAAAAACAAGCTATTAGTAGAGGTATTGAAGAGTTCGCTCCACATTCTCCTTATCGTGAAACTGTATTTTTACCTGTAAAGGAAGAGCGTTCGTAAAGCGGATTTTCGCAAATGCATTTGATAGTTTCCGCGTACCAGCGTCCACCGCGTTTGGCTCGCAGACGTTGGCTGTTGAGGAATTTGGCTATTTTGTGATAGCTTAAGTTCTCCAACTCGCGTTTTTCTCTGATGATGGCAGCAATGTTCAGTTCTTTTGCTAAAGGAGTGAGACGTTTTTTTTGATAAGTGTAACCAAACGGGGCATGTCCCACACGCTCCCCAAGTTCCCGTTTGCGTTCAATCATGTCACGGGTACGGTCCGGAATTGATTTTGCGTCCCATAAAGCCATGATACCGATCGCTTCCAATACTTTTTTGCCGTTTTTAGTCTTTGAATCCAGACCTTCTTCTAGAGAAACAAAGCGTATTTTGTGTTCTGAAAATAATTTTAGAAGCTGTTGATGGAGGCGTATTGTCCTCGTAAACCGGTCTAAACGCGCAATAACTAGTACACGGACTTTTCCTTGTTCAATTAATGAGATCAACTTTTTCAGGTTTGGTAATTCAAGACTGGCGCTGCTGGGTACAGTGTCGCGGAAAATTTTGCTGATCTCCAGACCCTGATCTTCGGACCACTGGCGAATAACTCGGGCTTGTTCTCTGAGTCCTAAACTTTTCGGAGTTGGACGGCAATTATTCAAACGGATGTATCCGTAAATACTCATTTTTCTTTAATAAGAAAGTTTAGCTTTTTATTAATACTTGCCGCACAAAACATCAGGGAATTTCGATTTATAATTTCGCCACCACTGGAACTGGAGGGAATCTTTAGCTTTTGGATAAAGTTAAACAAAATCCAGTTAGTGAGTCTGAATGTTTGATTGTTCACTCATCATCATCAATTATATCAAAATTAATGTCCACTGCATGGTTCAAATCACTACTCATTATTTTTTCGCCTGCTCTGAATCTTTGTTGCGGAGAGATTCCAGCAAGTTCCAGTGATCGCCGAGAATAACATTATGTAATTATTTCTCTTTCATCAGCATTTGTTTTTTGGTTGAGTATTTACAGTTGTGCTGGGCATAGTAATTGTAGTGACATACTTCATAAATTGGGTATTTAGGATCAGCTAAAGCCAGTTAAAATCTTCTATTTTCTCAGACTAATGGTCAAGTGTTTTCGGGTATATTGTTAATTGGTATTATAATGGAACCACTTAGTTGAATTCCGTAATTGAGTTATTCTATTTTTATCATGCTGCAATTTACAAAATTTTTCTAACTTAAGGAAGTATTCTGTTTGTCTAATTTCCATAGAACAAGATAACATAGGTGAAAAATGGAGAATTTTGAAGGGAGGAAAAATGTCATTTGAAAAAAATATCCGTGGGGAATGTGTCCGGATTCTCGGCAAAGAGTGGGTCAAGGATGATGAGGCAACACTCTACACTTACCGTTGTGATGGACTGACGCTTTACACGGCTCCGCCGATGGGTGTGCTCTTTCCGGGAACAGTTGAGGAACTGGCCGCTGTTGTAAAATTACTCCATCAGCACAAAATAAGTTTTATCGCACGAGGTGCCGGAACAGGCCTTTCTGGCGGAGCAATTCCGCAGGACGGAAGTGTCATTATCGAAATGTCGCGTTTCAAGGAAGTACATGAAGTTGACATGATTAACCGCACCATCACTGTCGGACCAGGTGTGATTAATTTACGTATTACGGAACATGTCAATGCAGATGGTTATCATTACGCTCCTGATCCTTCCTCTCAAAAAGCCTGTACAATCGGCGGGAATGTCGCAGAAAATTCCGGCGGTCCGCATACTTTAAAATACGGTGTGACAGTCAATCATGTTCTTGGTATTGAAATGGTTTTAGCTGACGGTGAACTAGTCACACTTGGGGCAAATCATTTCGGATTACCAGGGCCGGATTTGCTGGGTTTAATCACTGGTTCTGAAGGGACATTCGGAATTATCAGCAAAATAATTTGCCGGCTTACGCCTAATCCGGAAAAAGCGGTAACGATGCTGGGAATCTATAAATCAGTTCGTGACGCTTGTGAATCGGTTTCAAGTATTATTGGTCACGGGATAATTCCTGCAGCCTTGGAAATGCTGGATAGAATAATGATTTCTGCCGTTGAAAAAGCACTCAAGCCGGGTTTTCCGCTGGATGCTGAAGCTGTGCTGATTGTTGAACTGGACGGATTGTCAGACGGTCTTGACGCGGAAGCAGAGGTTGTTGAAAAATTACTCAAAGAGACTGGAGCAATCACTGTCAACCGTGCCCGTGATGAAGTTGAACGTGCCAAAATCTGGCGTGCGCGTAAGGAAGCTTTTGGCGCAATCGGTCAAATATCACCAAGTTATTATGTGCAGGACGGAGTGATTCCCCGTAGTAAACTTCCGGAAGTGCTGGATGAAATTTCCGTAATCGGTAAAAAACACGGCTTGACTGTGGCTAACGTTTTTCATGCAGGAGATGGGAATCTGCATCCGCTGATTCTCTATGATTATGAAAATCAACAGGAAGTTGAAAAAGCACATGCGATAGGTGAAGAAATATTGTCATCATGTATCAGACACGGCGGTACTCTTTCAGGAGAACACGGAATAGGTATTGAAAAAGCGGAATGGATGAGCGAACTGTATTCTGGNAATTCACTNGATAATATGCAAAATGTACGTGCNTTTTTCAATCCGGAAAATTTACTCAATCCCGGAAAAATTTTNCCACAGCCCGGACGTTGCGCGGAATCAAAAAGCGGGACTCCTCCTCTGCAGGCTTCTGCACTGGATAAACCTAAAATGGTTGCCTCAAAATCAGGAATTGCAGTATGAGTACTTTTGAATCCGGCTCACTTGAAGAAATCCAAAGTTGGGTTTCCAGCCGTATTGAAACAAAGCAGGCATTCCGGATTTGCGGAAAAGGCTCCCGTTTTNTGAGCACAAATTCCGGAAAATCTACAGACAAATCCTGTGACTTCCTTTCGCTGAAAAACCTCAACGCAACACGTTTTTTTGATCCGGAGGACATGGTAGTTGGCGTGGAGTCAGGTATGAGTATCAACACACTCCAGGAAATGCTGGCAGAACGTAATATGCTGCTGCCTGTAAATCCGTGGTTCGCTGATTCCTCCATAGGCTCGGTAGTGGCCTGTAATGATTTTGGACCGAATCGCATGAATATGGGCGGACTTCGGGACTACATTATTGGTATCGAATACATAAACGGTAAAGGCGAAATCGTTCATGCCGGCGGAAAAGTTGTAAAAAACGTTTCGGGATATGACCTGACGCGGATGATGCTCGGAAGTCAGGGCGGATTGGGAATCATCACNGCGGTCAACTTTAAGGTAATGCCTAAACCTGTCGAAGCTCATGGATTGTTTGGGATTATTAACTCAGAATCGTGGTTGTCTCAAGTNGAGGAACTTCACAATCGTAGAATTCCTCTGGACTGGATTCAGGCTGTTTCTACATTAGATTCAAACTGGATTTTAGGATTGGGATATTCCGGAAACGAGCCTAACCGAAACCGTATTGAAAATGAANTCAGCATTGTTTTTGGGGAAAATTTGACTGTACTTGCTGATGGAGAATCATTTGCCGGACAAAAATTCACGCCCGGAGAAAACAGGTTTAAGGGATTTATATCGGGAATACGTGATGTCTGGGAAATGCCGGAATCGCATTTTCATGTGTTCGCGACTGCTGCAACAGGAAATATTCTCAACTTCCCTTTTGAACNGTTCCGTAAAGAAAATTTTAAAATGCTAATTCATCCGATCGGCGGTGATATCCATTTNATGCACGAATGCAGTNACAGAAAAGAACAGCTTCAGTATCTTGAAAAAATAAAATCCGTTTTAGTTCATCCTGACTGCAAACTGCGTTGGGTCAGCGCTAATGTAGAAAATTCACTGCAGGATTTGGANGATTTNGGTGTTGCCAGCGGTTATGCATTGACTCAAAGGCTAAAACGTCATTTGGATCCCGCCGGAGTTTTTTCCTCCAGCTATTACGATTTGGAGTTGGATGNATGAGTATTGAATTTTCNCATAAGNCGGTTCTGTCGACCAAAGAACTTTTCCGTCAGGCTGATTTTGAAAATATACTCAANTGNGTTCACTGCGGNNTNTGCCTGGACAACTGTCCCACATACAGGGANCTAGGCGATGAAAAAGACTCCCCACGGGGACGTCTGTATTTAATGAGGGGACTTTGGGNGGGAGAACTCGAACTGGAAGCAGAAGTGATTGATCCGCTTAACCGTTGTCTGGATTGCCGTGCCTGNGAAAGTGCCTGTCCTTCCGGTGTACCTTACGGCGAACTGNTGGAAAAAACACGCGGNATNATTTTGGAAAATACTCAGCANAGTTTAAAAGAACGTATCTTACGTTTTTTCTTGTTGAGAGGACTTTTTCGCTACACGAATCTGCTGATCACTGCCAGTTGGATTTTAAAAATATATTCTGCTAGCGGATTGCCTAAACTGATCACCAACACTATTTTGGCTAAATTACTACCTCAACCATTTGTTTTTCAACAACATTTGCTGCCTAAATGTTCAGGAAAATCATTTAAACGCAAACATGCCGATCAAATATTAGCTCCTTTATCAATAGAAGATAAGCAGGAAGGTTCTGCTCAAATCCGGAAAGAAAATTTAAGAGTTGGAATGTTTTCGGGATGTATAATGGATGTTTCAGAAGCCGCTATCCATGAATCTACCNTGACTTTGCTGCGTCATATNGGTTGTGAAGTTGTGGTTCCTGGCAATCAAAGCTGCTGCGGGGCNCTGCACGTTCACAGCGGAGACAGAAAAACCGCACGTGAATTTGCACTTAAGAACATGGCCGCGTTTGAAAATCGTCATTTGGACGCGATCATCACAAATGCTGCAGGCTGCGGTGCACAGTTGCAGGAATATCACCACCTTTTTACTGAGGCAACCGCAGAAAACCAAAAAGACACAAGGTCGGCTGCGGATTGGAAAAACTTCGAAAATAAAGTCACCGACATTCTCGAATTCCTCTCTGCTTATCCGGATTTACTGGCAAATCTTCCGTGGANTAAAGATGAAGATATTGTGCTTTATGATGCACCGTGCCATTTGCTGCATGCCCAAAAAGTTGACGAAAATCCGCGGAAACTTTTAAACAGTTTGCCTGGCGTTAAACTGGTAGTACTCAAAGAATCAAACTGGTGTTGTGGTTCGGCGGGAATATACAACCTCGTTCAACCCGAACTTTCTGCAGCGGTTCTGAATCGTAAAACCGAGTCGATTCGTCAAACGCTGGCCCAAAACCCAAAAGCGAGTACCATTGTCACCGCTAACCCCGGATGTCTTTATCAAATACGTGCAGGAGTACGAAGTAATAATATTGATCTCCGCATCCTCCACCCCGTTGTCTATCTGGCAGAGCGTTTGATACTTAATCGAAGCTGATAAAATTCAGGTCTTTTATTTAAATCCTGAAAAACACTAAGATTTATAAACCTCAACTTCCGCTTTACATTTCTGAAAAAGGAACCTCCGGAAAAATGCCATTGCCTTCTGAACGAGTTTAACAAACCGATTCAGTAATTATTCACCTTCCCAGCGATAATGTTCAAGGTCGGTTCTTCCCGACTTATCAAATTTAATACCTTCCGCTTCCAGCAGTTTTTGTTGAAGTAATTCACCAGAACCACTTGTTCTCTGACTGATCGCACCTTTATAATTGATTACTCTTTGCCAGGGGATATCAGAGTTTAAAGGAATTGAAGATGCAGCATAACCCACCATACGCGCAGTACAACCGCCGACTATTTCGGCAATTTGACCGTAAGTCGCTACTTTCCCGGAAGGAATTAAGCGGATAATCTCATGAATTTGCTGGTAGAGAGTGAGATTCACAAAGTATTAACTGCCGGATTTAGCTAAATCTCTGGATTTTGTTTGTGGAGCAGGATTCTCTGCTGTAGAAGTTTTTAACTTGTTTTGAACAAGCTGGAGATGTTCCTGTGTTTTTAAGGATTGAGAAGAATCTGCTTTTTCAGCGTAGGACGGGATATTAATGAAACTGAAATCTTTTTCGAAAAAAGTCATCCATTCATAATCTTCAGTTAAACTTCTCAAGCGCAGCACATGGTTTTCGTAGATAGAGATAATGAAGTCATCTTCCAGCATCGGCATTGGATGAGAAACGACCTGAAATTCTTCGGTGCAGGTTCCAATCGCATTTCCTAAAAAAAGGAAATCTTCAGGAGAGTTTCCGAAAAGTGCAGCTTTGATTTGTCCTGATTTACCAACTATTCCTAAACGTTTAAAGGAACTGTTAAGGCTGATNTCCCGTAATTTTACCATCACATCTTTTGTTACAACGGTCTCTATCAGTGGACCTTCTTCCGGAGGATTCCAGCGTGAAGCAAAATTAAAGGAACTGGTTGCAGGTTTCAGCTCAAGAGTTTGTTCTTTACTTGTACTGAGATTTTTTACATGAAGCCGATTTGAAATCACCTGAAATTCTAATTTTGCAGGATTTTTATTCTTCAGTAATTTAAAGAAATTTGCTTCAAGCGGAATTGACCAGACAGGTTCATTTTCCGGAAATTGCGTTGTCAGATTAGCAGCAACGTTTCCGGATTTTAAAAAAACGTTTTTNGCTGCACCTTCCATAACCAGGTGCAGTGCTTCATCACGGAAAATCAGNAGCATCCTGCCGTTGAATCCTTTTTCCAGGTCAACCAGAATCTTATGCAGATTTGCTGACATGATAAAGGTTCCGTCATCCTCAATTTTCAGAAAAGGAGTCAAGGTTTCAACGTAAGTTCCACCTTTATGCTGGAAGTGGCTGCTTAATTTTTTCTCATTCCAGAAAGTCAACAGTTCTGCAGGATCTATTCTACGTACATCACCAGGAAATTTATTTCTTGCAGTTTGCCAGGAGGAGGTCTTTTTTTCCTTCACTAAATCTGAAACAGTTTTTCCGTTATGATCAGTCTGTTGGGTCCGTTTGGCGTGATTGATCAACAGTACTGATACATCCTCAAACGGAAATATACCTACTGATTCTATACAAACGAATGGTTTAAAATCTTTTGTTTTTTCATTCATTTGCTTGATCTCCCCTGAAACGTGGTGTTGCTGCCTGTTTTTGAAGAATCACTCTTACGGTCAAATCGCAAGAAAATTGGAGCGAGAAACGGGATTCGAACCCGCGACCTCAACCTTGGCAAGGTTGCGCTCTACCAGCTGAGCTATTCTCGCATTTGTGGCGTGCCCCTTTATTTTATTTGAAGGAATGCAGGATAGTCAAACTATTTATATTATACGCAGAGATGCATTATATATTTCCTAATTAGTGCATGATCTTTGCAAATTCATCTTAGATTGGGCAAAGATTTAAACTTGATAGAAGACAGAGTTCCGTTTGATAATATAAAAAAAGTTTAAATTTAAGATACAACAAGGCAAGGATTACCATAGAATACAAAGTACATATGAAATTTAATAATATCCAAATAGTAATCAACGGCTTTGTCGCAATTTTCTGTATTTTTGGACTTGTCACAGATCTAGAAGCCGCCTCCCCTTCATACGAACCGGCACCGCTGCGTAATCAGGCCTTGATGTTTGAAATGAGCAGTAGTGGCAGTCGGCAGATAAAGCTGGATGTTAATTTAAAAAAACGTGTTGCTGTAAAAAAACAATTCTCCGCAAAGAAACAACTACCCGCAAAAAAGCAACTTTTTGTAAAGAAGCAGCATTTAGTAAAAAAACAACCTGCAATTGCGAAACAGGCTGAATTCCCCAGAACTCTTTACCGCAACAAAATTTGGAAAGTAGAAGGTGAGCGCTACGACATTCCTCTACGCTACACTTCAAAAGTCAAAAGAATTGTCCGCAGGCTCACAACCAAGAAACGTAAGCAAATAATCACAGGAATGCGTCGATCCGGCCGATATGTGCCGATGATCACCAAGATGTTGCTTGAAGAAGGAATGCCGCGGGATCTGGTTTTCATGGTTCCGGCTGAAAGTAATTTCAATGTGAGCGCACGCTCACACAAGAGTGCAGTTGGATTATGGCAGTTTATCGCGTCAACAGGCAGGATTTACGGATTGAAAATAAATCGCTGGATTGACGAACGCCGTGATCCGGTTTTGGCTACCAAAGCTGCAATTAAATATCTTAAACACTTGTATGGCCTTTTTGGTGATTGGGAGCTTGCGATGGCAGCCTACAACACAGGTGAAGGTCGTGTTAAAAGAGCTATAAAAAGGGCGAAGCGCAAAGGTATGAAGCACAACTATTCGTCCCTGCGATTGCCACGCGAGACAAGAGGCTACGTGCCGGCAATTATGGCTATGGCGGTTATTTATAAAAATCCGGCACGATACGGTTTAGGACACGTTCGCCCGATTCAAGCCATGGATGAAACAAAAGCGAGTTTACCGGTTTCTTTTTCATTAGAAGAGGTGGCACAACGTTCAAAAATGTCATTCAGACTGTTACGAGATAAAAATCCAGCATTATTCCTTGGTGTACCGCCTATGACGCAGAAGCGTTATTCATTTTACGTTCCTCAGCGCTTCCACACGAACTTGATGTCATCCCTGGAACAAAATCCGGCGCCGTCTAAAAAATGGGGCCTCTCTTATAATGCATTGCTAGGTAACTCGGCGTATGTGACAGGAGTACTGGAAAAATTTGGTGCGCCTATCTATTTTAAGGTTCGGAATGGTGACAATTTATGGGATCTGGCTAAAAAACACAAAACATCGATTCGGCGTTTAGCAAGGTGGAACAAGCTCAATTCCAAATCTATTTTACGTGTTAACAGACGGATGAAAACTTATGTTCCAACCTGGAGAGTTTTTAAAGAAGTTGCCGGCACTTCAGCACCTTCAAGTCCAAGACTGATTGCGCAGAGAATAAGGGTGCCAAAGGGTGGATCGCTTTCTGTAATTGCAAAACGATATCGTACCAGTGTTAAGAAATTAATAAAATGGAACAAACTTTCCAGCCCTAATGCACTTAGGGCAGGACAGAGACTGGTAATTGGATACCGTAAAGTATCAAACTCTAAACTACCCAGCGCCGCAAATATAATTCGGGTTCCAAGAAATACGACCCTTTCACACTTGGCCTTACGCTATAAAACTACTGTGAAAAAATTGATGAGCTGGAACGGATTAACAAATTCGAAACAGTTACGCGCAGGGATGAGGTTTTATGTAAAAGCACCTGCAAAAGGGCGTAAAAAATCTCAAAAGATTATAGTGGCAAAAACAAGTTCAAACAAGGCGCCTAAAGTCAGGCACAGGATTATCCGTGTACGTAATGGTGATACGCTCTGGAGAATTGCCAGATTCTATCAGACAACAGTTAAAGAACTGGTTGTTTTAAATGAACTCAAGTCTGCAAGTCGCCTGCGTCTTAATCAAAAACTGATTGTACCTTTCCGTTCATAAAAGAGACTCTTGCTAGTTTCCTGCTGTCAAATTTACGGCATCTTTGCTAACAATCTAAATTTAATGTTTTATTAGATGCATTAAATTAGTGTAACTTTGAATAATGATGTTTACCGAGGAAAATAAAAATTTACTCTTAGAAGCACTTTCATATATCAAGCGTTTCAATGATAAAATAGTGGTCATCAAATATGGCGGAGCGGCGATGATTGATGAGCAACTCAAACACAGTTTTGCTCAGGATATTGTATTGCTTCAGTCTCTCGGTATGCTGCCCGTGATTGTGCATGGCGGAGGTCCTGAAGTTTCAAAGGCTATGGAACAATTAGGACAGGAAGTTTCTTTTATTGACGGTTTGCGGGTGACCAGTTCAGAAAACCTGAAAGTCGCGGAGATGGTACTTTCGGGCACAATTAACAAAGAAATAATTACTCACCTTAACACTTTCGGCGGAAAAGCAGTTGGAGTAAGTGGTAAAGACGGATTATTGATTGAAGCTCGTAAAAAGCAACATGCAGGAGGAGTGGATCTAGGCTATGTTGGAGAAATAGAAAGTGTAAATCCGGAATTGCTGCTGGTCTTGCTCAAACAGGGTTTTCTACCAGTTGTTTCTCCAATCGGTTTAGGCAAAGACGGTGTCACCTACAACATAAACGCAGATACCACTGCGTCACGTATCGCGGTCGCTCTCGGTGCATACAAAATAATTTTTATGACTGATGTGGATGGAGTTCTTGAAGATGGAAAACTGAGAGGGCAACTTTCCGTAGTTGAAGCAGAAAAACTGATCAAGAAAAACGTGATTAGCGGCGGCATGGCGCCTAAGGTTAGTGCCGGACTTTTCTGCGTTAAAAACGGGGTTGAGTCTGCTCAAATAATAAATGGTACAGATCCGCACTCTGTTATAGCAGAATTATTTACCGACAAAGGTATTGGCACTCAAATAGTCCTTTAATATTCTTTAATATTTTTTATTTGTGCTCTGAAAGCTAAAATATTTCAAGGTAAGGACTCTAATCAGGTTTAACTGTTATCTTCTTAGCATCTATCCAAGAAATAATTCCATCTGTCGCATGATAAACAGTTGAATAAAACACTTTTTGGTCGAGAAGGTTCGCAACAATTCTACTTCTCCTGCCGCTTCTACAAATGATAATAACGGGGTCTTGTTTGTCTGCTATTTTCCTCAGTTTTGACGTCCATTCTTTAAGGTTGTAATTCCCACCATTATCAAAAAATGTAAGAAGTTTACTTTTATTAATCACTCCGGTTTGGTGCCACTCACTTTTAGTCCTTATGTCTATTAATGGAACCCCTTTTCCCATTAGGTTTATTATTTCATTATTATTTACTTCATGTATACCTGCAAACAGTTGAGTACAGAATAAATAGGATACAACAGTTATCGATAAAATTCTTACTTTCATAATTCAACAAATATCTAAATTTACTTGATATACTAAGACTGTTCTATTTCAGACTTGTTTTATAAAATACAAATATCTTGTTTTTTAGAACAATTCAACTCGCTTAATGTACGCCTTTGAGTGACGTCCGTTTACTTTCTCAGTTTTCTGTACATCGACCTCAATTCCAAGAGCAGTGATCGGCTCTGGTTGTTTAGCAAATAATTCAAAGAATTTCGCCGTCAGGTCAATTTCCGTGATATATGTTTTCCCGCTGCTGCCGTCACATGGTATACAGAGATAACGTCCACCTTTCTGCCAGTAGTTACCAAGATAAACTTGATCGGGTTTTTCGTCTTTTCCAAGGAAAAAACTGATGAAATAAGGTAGATCAGGCGCAAAGAAAAAACCACTATCAAGTTTGGCGTCACCAAAAAAAATCATGAAGGAAATCGCTTCACGAGTGTTACGTGTCTTGTCTGCAGGGCCGCTCCAGTCTGCGCCCAGAGGATATTGATCAACTCCCCATTCGATGCGTATTTTTGTTACACCGTGTAAATAGTCTTTTTTGTCAAAATCACGCATCAACACACCAAGCTCATCAGTGGTTGGTTCAATCACCAGCTTACTGTCTTCAAAACGTAAATTCATCTCGGCTACATCTTCACGGAATTCCCAGTTGAGTGCTTCAAACCAGGCTCTTACATCACCTGTAGCAGTGCTGAAATCCAGCTCGTAAATATTCTCTGCGTGTGCAGAAGACGTAATAAACAAAAACCCACACAAAGCAAATATTTTTTTATACTGAAATCTGCTGGATAAAATTGAATTCCACATTTTATTTTTCTAACAATAACCGGAGATAAATGTTCAGTATTAATTCTTAATGTGTCCTGACTCCGCTAACTAAGAAGCTGAGCACACAGCTATTTTTTATCAACTGCCTTCACAGATTCAGCAAAACCGTGTCCAGAGAATTAAGCAAATATTAGCTGAAAATATGAAAATTATGCAGGCAACCGGGCTGCTGAATTTGTAAACAACACACTAAACATTTGAGCGTGAGATTTCAAGATTATTTTAGAAATGACAATTATTTATTCAAGGGTAAAGCAAAATATTCTCAGTCCGGAGACTATAAAATGAGAGCTAAATTTGCAGCAAAAATGATGGTCNAAAAAGGCAGGGTTNGTGTGGAGATTATTGGGAANGAGGAANNTGCGTTTTAGCTTCTGTTTAAATTCCNGAAGAGTTGTCCACGGAAGGCATTTCTGCTTCAAANTCCTTCTCTTCCATGGGATTGGGGTTGATAAAAAACAGGTTATTACCGGCTATTGATTTAGTGGCTACCTCAATTTCNAGTTCGAGNAGATCACTGGTAATTTTTCTGCGTAGAATGCTTTTACGTTTCAAAGCAAACAATTCAAGCTCAAGATAACCGAAGGTGTTTTTCAATTCTGCAAGCTTTCTAAAAGCAGCATTATTTTCCAGGTAGTCAATAATCAAACTTTCTCTGCGCGGAGAATAACCACTGAATATCACAGAAAATCCCTGACTGANCTCATCTGTTTGTTGATAAAAACGGTTGATATGTTCTGTAGTACGACGCACATTTTCCAGACTTGCGTGCCTGCCCGCAATTCCNAATAANATGTCCCGTTTGAGTTCACTGGGTTTTNTTACNGAAANCTCNGATGCCTNAACATTTGTTTGGGCNATTTGTTGTCCGGAAGCAGTATCATAAANACTGAAATTTACAACTGCAGTGGCTCGATAGAACGTGCCCTGCTGTTTGTTAAGGGGCCGTGAATTCATTCCCATAATCACCAGCACATCCGCATCATAATTCAGCGCGAGCGCAATCAGGCTGTCCACAGGACGTCCAACTATATNCTCCTCTTCCAGAGAACGATAGACTTGTCTTAGAGTTGCCTCACTAAACGTCCTGAAGCTCTGTTCTGCAAAAGCTTGCTGAGCAGCATCAAGTGCAGATGCTGCAGCCTTATTNTCACGGGGAAANGCTTTAGGCNCTCTATTGTGGTAAAGCACTAACAGGCGCTTNTTTNTNAAACTNTTCTGCAGAATTCNTACGGCTTCCAGTTTTTGTCGAATTTTCTNATCATCAACATTGGCAGTTATNATTATTTCATACAGATTTTTGTTGAANTTCTGTTTTTCCNTGANGANTTCATAATCAATAATATATTTNCTGTTAAANCTNTAGATTTGNTTTTTAATAACTTCGTAATTTTGNTTAATTGTCTTCACATCCAGCAAATTCCCCACAGCTTTTTTAAGAGCTTCATGCAGAACATTTTTTAATGCCTGTTCCTTTGCGTGATTAATGTCTGCGTTGTATATTTTTGCAGAAGAACTGACGTTCACTTCTTCCGCCTGTAAAGGCAGACAAAAGAGAAAGGCCGGAATCAGCAGGGTAAAAAGAAATTTCATAAAATATGAACTGAAAGATAAGAAAATAAAAGTTTAAAATATTATCCGACAATATTAAACGGATTCGTCTTCAGTTTTAAAACAAGATTAGGTGCTTTTCAGTTTGTAGGCTGCAGCAAAGCACCTTCAGGAGGGTTAAGTTTGCTGGCTGATTCAATTGTACGGTCCATCAATTCATCAAGGGGGTTGTAGTCACCTTTTAGATGCTGTAGATCAGTCCATGCCAGAGAATATTTTTCATGAGGATTGTATGCGTTGGCTTGAGCAAAGTGATATTCCGCCAACCCCAGTTCACTGCGCAACTGATAGACCACACCCAGGTTGTAGTGCGCTGTTGCCAAATTCAAACGGTCGATGTTTTGNGATACGCGTGCATGTGATTTTATAATTTGCGCATAGCGTTCAAAATCCTGATTAGGAATCAGCCCCAAAAGGATAATATTTATTTCATCCTGATCAAATGATTTTCCGTGAACTTCCAGCAAAGGCTGTAAAGTAGTGTGTGGCAAACCAGCTCTTTTGAGGCGTGAAAAGACGTCATCGGTGAAAAAAAAGCGTTCTGTTTCTGGAACACTCCTTGGTTCAAAAAGCACATAATTCCAGCCTTTCAGAGCAAGGTCGTATCGCATACCGCTAGCAAAGTGATTTGAGCGGATAATTCGGGAGTGACCGAAATCCAGCATGCCAAATGTCCATGGTACCGGACTGCTGCCTTTTTCCAGTGCAATCACGCGTTCTTGCGGTTCNGGGTTGATCCTGTCTAAAAATTTTTGCATCAGCAATTGAGCCAAACGTGCCATTTCGTCTAAGGAATCCGGGATGAGCAGNATGTCTTCTTCACCTCTATAACTTTGCTTGAGGCTGGCATTTTCAGTATTTAAGTAGAGAGTTTTGTCTCCGGCNGCATTGATGATTTTAAATGATATTTCCAAATCCAGCGTGCGATTAATCAAGCGTTCCTGATAAGGTTTTTCGTCAAATTCAAAAACACGTTTAATGGTGTTCAGNCCTGCNGGATTGTCCTGCAGCACCTTGTGTTCGACCAAAGTTATGTGTGTCTGCTGAATTATTTCTTCTGTATCATGTACTCCATAACGNCGGACCTCCACGGAAAGTACTGCCGCATTAGGATCATCTTTTTCAGGAATTACCGCTAATGATTTCAGCAACGGCTGCTGATTAATTTGATAAGTTAATATTTTGCTGAACAAGACTGACTGCTCACCTTTAAATCGATCAANGTAAATAGTGTTTATGTCAGTAGTAAGTGCTTTAGNTGAGGGAGGAGTTTGATAATAAATTTGATTAACTGCACATCCGGATAATAGCAGAAAGACGTACAACAGAGATGTAATAAAGGAAAAACGAAAGAAATACGCTGTTGTAAATTTAAGCAGGAACCTCATTTTATTCAGAGGTGATATCGTTGACCGTGTTTTGCAGATTTTTATTCTGGTCAATTGTCCAAGTGTCCAGCACNGCATCGTCATCGAGGTTGCCTTTAGCAGTTGCGGTGAAGGAAGTGCTGTTACCGGTGAGGGTGATGTCATAGCGCGCGCTCCCTCCGGATTCCAGTTGCACATCCAATTTGCTGATTGTATCTGCGTATGTTTGATTNGTAGCGAAATAGATCTTTTGCGCAGTGAAAATTGCGCTGAGACTGACTTTAGCCTCAGTTTGNTTTGAACGCTGCAGATATGCNTCCAAACTTGGATAAGCAAGTGTAGCCAGAATGCCGATGATCACAACCACGATCATCACCTCCAGCAAACTGAATCCGCTGCGTAATTTACGCATCCTGGATTTTATGCAAAAAGTGTGGCCATTATTTATCATCTTCCTCCAAAAGAGAAATATTAAAAGCCTCCTGATTGCTTGATGAACTTGGGCCTGTTNTAATTNTTGGACAGGTGATTAATCCCAAATATCTTTGTCGTCCTTTGTTTTTAATGTTTTATCTTTAGAGCAGTGCCTGAATGGACAACGATGCCAGCTCCAAAATACGATCCGGAAAAACACCAAGGTAGAGTACTGCCAGCGCCGTTCCGAGTAANCCTGTCATNGCAAAACCGGAGGTGTTGCCTGAAACAACGCTACCTTCCGGAAGAGCACCTTCACGCATATACATGAACATTACAACCCGTAAATAGTAATAAACAGACAGGGCGCTGTTGAGTATGCCAATCACAGTCAGCCAGATCCAACCTTCCTGCAGGGCGGCGCTGAAGATTTGGAATTTACCAATGAATCCTCCGGTCAACGGCAGTCCGACCAGCGAAAAAATAAATAAGCTCATCAGCAGTGCAAGAGTCGGGTTCCGTTTTGCGTAACCGGCTAAATCATCAAAAGTTCTGGGGATGCGTCCNGCGTCCCGGAAGGTCAAAATCCCAAAAGCTCCTGTTCCCATCAAGGCATATGCACAGGAATAAAATATTACACCACTGATGGCAGAGGTACTTCCCACTACAACTGCTACCAGCACATAACCCGCATGAGCAATNGAGGAATAAGCCAGCATACGTTTGACTTCGTTTTGACGNAAAGCCATCACGTTACCTACGGTCATGGTCAGCACTGCAAGGAGCCACAGGAGGTTTTCCCAGTTTGCACCGTCAAGAGGAATTCCNGTCATTAAAACACGAACGAACACCGCAAAACCTGCGGCTTTCGCTGCTCCGGAAAGGAAGCCTGTAACCGGAGTAGGCGCACCTGTATACACATCAGGTGTCCACATATGAAACGGTACGATCGCGATTTTGAAACTCATTGCCACAACTACAAGCACCATTCCGACAACGACAAGCGGATTTCCGGAACCGTTCTGTTGAATTTCAGCAATGATCGTCGGCAGTAAAGTACTTCCGGTTGCCCCGTAAAGCAGAGAAATTCCGTAAAGCAAAAAACCTGTGGAAAAGGCACCGAGCAGTAAATATTTAAGTGCGGCCTCATTGGCTATAGCTACTTTGCGTTTCATTCCGACTAAGATGTAGCTGGAAATTGACATAATTTCGAGCCCAATGAAAATTACCAGCAAATCAAGTCCGGAAGTCATAAACATCATTCCGGAAACAGCAGTCAGGAGCAGTACGTAATACTCTCCAAAATTCATTTCATTTTCTGCAATATAATGCCGTGAAACAAAGACAGTCACGATGGCAACACTCATGTATATAAATTCAAAGAGTATCGAAAAATCATCCGCGACAACAGTTCCGTAAAATCCTGCGATGTCCTTCCCATGTAGCTGTGTTTCTGAGAACATTGCCAAAAGTAAACCGATGATCGTGGTTACNGCCAGGGTCAAGGATCTGTTTTTTTTAGTGGCAAAAAGATCAACCAGTAAAACAGTGCATGCAGTCAGCAGCACTATTATTTCAGGAAGGATCGGAGTTAAGTCAGTTAAGCTAATGAATTCCATTTTACTCACTCAGGAATTATCCTCTTCCATTATTGGAAGCAGGAAGTTGTCATGGATGGCCTTCAAGTACAGCAGGTTATACAACCTGCCCTATTTTTAAGACATAGTAGGAAAATTAAATTGTGCACCGGCTTTTATCCCAGTNGGCCAGCGTGAAGTAACCGCCTTGAGACGTGTGTAAAAGTGAANTGTGTCAGGTCCGTAAATGTGGTGGCTTCCGAACAGGGATTTTTTCCAGCCTCCAAAACTGTGGTAACCGACAGGCACAGGTATTGGCACATTTATACCAACCATTCCTACCTCAATGCGGTTAACAAAATCTCTTGCCGCGTCTCCGTCTCTGGTNAAAATTGCCACGCCGTTTGCGTATTGATTGTTATGTATCAGCTTAATCGCTGCTTCATAATCAGCAACACGAACGGTGGAAAGAACGGGTCCAAAAATTTCTTCTTTATAAATGTCCATTTCAGGAGTTACCTGATCAAAAAGTGAAGCCCCGATGAAAAATCCGTTTTCATGGCCGGGAACTTTCAATCCCCGTCCGTCCACCAGNAACTTCGCGCCCTGATCAACACCGCTCTGGAGCAGCGANGTAATCCTCTCTAAACTTTGTTTTGTGATAACCGGACCCATTGCAACACCTNCTATCGCTCGGAGGCCCGACAGGTAATTTTTCAACCAGCGGCACCATTCGTTCCATCAACTCATCCGCAACTTTTTCTCCAACAGGAACAGGGACAGAAATTGCCATGCAGCGTTCACCCGCGGATCCGTATCCTGCACCCATTAGTGCGTCAACGACCTGATCCATGTCTGCGTCAGGCATAATAATCATGTGGTTTTTTGCACCGCCTAAAGCTTGCACACGTTTACCGTTTGCTGCTCCACGGGTATAGATATATTCCGCGACAGGAGTTGAACCGACAAAACTGACTGCTTTAATTTCCGGATTATCGAGAATGGCATCGACCACAACTTTGTCTCCCTGAACCACACTGAAGACACCATCAGGTAANCCTGCTTCTTTGAGCAGATCCGCCATAATTAATGTTACACTGGGGTCACGTTCAGACGGTTTCAAGATGAAAGCATTTCCGCAGGCAAGTGCGTTAGGAAACATCCACATTGGTACCATTGCAGGAAAGTTAAAAGGTGTGATTCCCGCCACAACTCCTAAAGACTGTGGAATTGAATAAACATCAATTGAAGTTGCAACCTGTTCACTGAAAGTTCCTTTGAGCAAATGCGGAATTCCACAGGAAAACTCAACTGCCTCCAGTCCACGGGCCACTTCGCCTAATGCGTCATCATGTGTTTTTCCATGTTCGCTGCTGATGGAACTGGCGACTTTGTCTGCATTTTCTTCGAGTAAACGTTTGAAACGATACATGACCTGCACGCGTTTNGAGGGAGGGGTGGCCCCCCAGGCAACAGCAGCCTCACTGGCAACTTGAACTACATCATCCAATTCCTTCGAACTTGATAAACGAACCTGCCCGGAAACCTCTCCGGTTGAAGGATTATAAACATCTTGAAGTGTTCCNCCAGTTTGGCTGACCCTTGTACCTCCAACATGGTTGCCGATAATGCTACTCATTAGATTCTCCTGAAAATTTTCTTGAAAAAATGGAATTTAAAAATACTCTGATTCTAGGAAAAATAGGTGGGGTAATCAAGTTTTTTTGCTCTAATTCGCAAATGCAGATNCGATCCTCTTAATTAATACTGTACTCAAACACTGTTGAATTTTTAACTCTATCACTCTTCGGCCTTTAGTAAAAGAGTTTCCGCTTTTATTCTCATCAAAGTGTATTCTACTCAAGAATATCAGGGAAAAACTTTTGACTCCTTTATCATTGTGTGGTAGAGTCCATTTCACTTATGCATATTAATGTCTNCCCGCTTGTATGAAGTAAAAAAACCGCACACANGCATTACTGACAGCAAGCACTTCAATTCATCCCAAATCTTATGACTGAAAATAATAATTCCTCAGAGGAACTTTTCCGGACGTCTCTTCATTCCTGGCACAAAGCAAACGAAGGCAAGCTCATCGACTTTGGTGGTTGGGACATGCCTCTGCAGTATGGTACAGGGATTCTCAAGGAGCATCTTTCCACGAGGCGTTACGGTGGGTTGTTTGATGTAAGTCACATGGGACGCTTCCGGATAAGCGGTAAAGATACTGTGCCTTTTTTGCAGCACGTACTCACCAATAACGTAGAGTCGCTTGATACATGGCAGGCTCAGTACACATTGATTCCCAACGAAAACGGTGGTTTGCTTGATGATGCTTACCTCTATCATCCAGGAGAGGAATATTTTCTGGTGGTCAATGCCTCCAACCGTGAAAAAGACTGGAAACATTTTCAGCAGCAGGCAGAAAAGTTCGATGTNAGCCTGTATGATGAAACGCTTGAAGTTGCGATGATTGCNTTTCAGGGACCTCTTTCCGGACGTATTCTTACTGAGATAAAGCGGGANGGTACAATGCCCGAAACTTTTCGTAATAGCCTCTCCAAAATAACTATTCTAGGTACAGAAGTTTTGCTGGCACGTACGGGTTATACAGGTGAGCCGATTGGTTTTGAGTTGTTTGCACCTGCTGAAAAAATGGAGGCAATCTGGTCTCGTATTGAAGAAGCAGGCCAGGACAGGGGTGTAGTCGCGGCAGGCTTGGGAGCGCGTGACACTTTACGACTGGAAGCCGGTATGCCGCTTTATGGACATGAGTTTGGCGTAGATCCGGAAGACAAAGAGATTCCGGCGTTTGCTTTTCCNCTCACTTCAGTTGCAGTGAGTTTTTCCAGACGNAAAGGTGATTTTGTGGGTCGCGACGCTTTGCGGGCGCAGTTTGAAGAGATACGTAAAATCCGGATGGGGCAGTATAAACCCTCCGCCGTTATGCNGCGTCGTTTTTTACCACTTGCTCTGAAGGANAAAGGCATTACGCGTCAGGGCGATTCAATATTTTTAGCTGATAAAAAAGTAGGATTTATNACAAGTGGAACGATGGTGCCTTACTGGAAATTTGAGGGTGAAGGCGCAACAATGCGGNTCGCTGANGAACAGGATCGAAGAGCAATCGCTTTGGCTTACATCGATGCGGAGGTTCCTGCTGAGCAGGAACTGGAGGTCGAAGTCAGAGGACGAAGGCTTGCTGCGCAGTTGGTCCGCTGGCATGGACGTTCGGAGGCACCGCCTTACTTCCGCGCAATTCCCTGTGATTGGGAAACAAAAAGTGACGCACAGGCACCGGCTACTTCTCAGGAACAGGTTAGCNTGTTACTGAAGAAAAGTCTGGANAATCACGAATGGCGGCAACGGCGCTGCATTAACCTGATTCCTTCAGAAATGACTCAGTCTNCGCTNGTGCGACTGCTTCAGGTAACGGANCCCTGTGGTCGTTACGCAGAGCATAAGGAACTGCTGGCTGCATTTGAGCAGGAGATCTTCTACTATCAGGGAACGGAATTTATTGCCTGGGCTGAGGATCGGCTAGTTGAGGAAATGAAGAAATTTCTGGGCTATCCTTTGGTAGAGACGCGTGTCATCAGCGGTCAGATGGCGAATATGACTATTTTCAGCGCTCTTGTTGATTTTATTAATCGCACCGANCGACGCAGCGAACCACGAAGACTTCCACTAGTGATGAACAATCACATCGGCAAAGGGGGGCACCTCAGNTCACAGCCGATGGGTGCGTTAAGGGATTATATTTCCAAAGATCCTGTTACTGAAAAATATTCGGTGCTCAATTTTCCGGTATTACCTGAAAATCCGTATAGTATCGATTTGCAGGAAACAGCTAACCTGCTGGACCGCTTTGATCCGGAACTNATAATCCTTGGCAAGAGCATGATTCTGCATCGAGAACCGGTTGCGGAAATCCGTAAAATGCTTGAAACAAAAACATCTAAGCCGGTCATTATGTACGATATGGCGCATGTTCTTGGTTTGATCGGGCCGCATTTCCAGAATCCTTACGCTGAAGGTGCGGATATCATCACTGGTTCCACTCACAAAACTTTTTACGGTTCACAGCGTGGAGTGATTGGAGCGGCGTATGAAGATGGCACTCCGGAGTTTGAGTTGTGGAAAGCGATTGAGCGGCGTGTNTTTCCCGGAGCAGTCAGTAACCACCACCTTGGCACCTTGCTGGGCTTGTTGATGGCCGCAATTGAA
This sequence comes from Deltaproteobacteria bacterium, assembly GCA_002685535.1. Classification (GTDB taxonomy): domain Bacteria; phylum SAR324; class SAR324; order SAR324; family NAC60-12; genus Arctic96AD-7. Next base: position 2,815 of record NYXK01000129.1, on the reverse strand, counting down.
ATGAATGCTTTTAAGGACAGCTATCAGCCGCAAGTAATTGCAAATGCCAAAGCCTTNGCCAAGGCACTCGAGGATGAGGGGTTGGAAGTCCAGGGTGACCCGAAAGTTGGCTACACAGAAACCCACCAGGTAGTTGTGGTTGTCGGTTATGCTCAGGGATGTGCTGTAGCGCAGGAACTGGAAGAGAGNAATATCATCGTAAACTATCAGGCAATTCCTTCTGACGAGAGTTTCACTTCAAGTTCTGGTCTGCGCATGGGTGTTGCCGAAATGACACGTTTCGGTATGAAGGAGGAAGATTTCCGGGAATTTGCTGCAATGTTCACTGAGGCTGTGCGTGGTAGAAATGTAGCTGACGAAGTGGCCCGGTTCCGCGAACGTTTCCAGACTATGAATTACTGCTTCGACGTTGACTTCATCGAATATAAAAATTATCTGGCTGGCCTTTTTTAGCAGTCCCGATTCTTGTCAGAAGCGCAAGCAGTTTCCAAAATAGCTGCCNTGAAAACTCCAAAAACACCCNGNTGAACTGTTCCAAAACAAAAAAAGAAAGTTCCGNAGAAGCATGATTAGCGTCGATTTTAAAATTGAGCAGCTTAAATTAATTTGAATGACAAATGTAGAGTTTAGGAGAAGACATGGCATGGATTAACATGATTGCGGAAGACGAAGCGCAGGGAGAACTTAAAGGTTGGTACGATAAATTGCGTGAACCTTGGGGCGGAGTGGATAATATACTGCGTGTCCATAGTATAGACACCCCCACACTAAAGGGGCACTATGAGCTNTACCGTTCAGCGATGAAGGGGTCCAGGGATTTAACCCNCAAACAGCGTGAAATGATAGCAGTGGTGGTCTCNACCNTAAACCAGTGCCATTACTGAATTGTTCATCACGGAGCGGGTCTTCGTAAAATTACTCGTGATAATGAGTTTGTTGAGAAATTCATCAAAGATTACAAAAACGCAGACATATCCGAACAGGACANCACAATGCTGGACTATGNCGTTAAGCTTACTAAAGAACCNTGGAGCATGGTTAAAGCGGACGTAATAGCACTGCGGGAATCAGGTTTCAGCGATGTTGCCATACTCGATATTGTGCAGGTTNCNGGCTACTATGCGTACGTTAACCGTCTTGCTGACGGGCTGGGAGTTGAANTAGAATCCATCTGGGATGAAAATTAGTCTTTACACAAATGGATTGATTATTCTGGTGCGGGCGGAGAGATTCGAACTCCCAACATTCAGATTAGAGAGTCTTTCAGAGTGGGTAAGCAGGGACATACTGCAACAAATAAGGATAACAATATCAATATTATAAAAGTTCTTCACTATTGCCTCATCCCCACAATATAGCCTGATTTTGTAAGCTAATGGCACAAAAATGATACAAAATTTTTCTCGTGTGAGCCTCATTAAAGGTGCTAAAAAATTCCACTGAATATCAGGGATGAGAGACACCTATTTGGACACCTAATAATTCCCTTAGAATGCTGGAATTGCAAGGCTATATTATTGACAAGTTGTTATAAAAGGCCACTAGTTCCGATTTAGAAGTGATGGATATGGAGGTCCTCCCAAAGCAGCCCCCTAATTTGCAAATTAGTTGAAATATTTGAAAAAATGGCGGATGTTCTAAGGCACCGTCCGCTGGCCTGAAAGATAGCTTAATTAGATCTTAATACAAAACACAGAATTCCTGTAAANGGAAAAAATTCTAATTATAAGAACTAANNTAAAACTAGCTGAATTGGCTTATTATTTCTATGAACTTCTGAGCTACCAATGACAGACCTTTTCTTTTTGAACTCATGAACGCAAGGGATAAATTAAAATCCACCTCTATTGCCTTGAACAGTATTCCAGGAATNGGTTTTTCACCAAATTGTAAAAATGGAAAAACAATGGAGATACCTGCGCCATGCTTGACATGTTGGTAGATATCAGTAGTAGATCGCGTTTCAAGTTTTACTCGACATTTGACGTGATTTTTTTCCAAAATCCTATCTATTTCATAACGTATGTATGTCCCCTTTGGAAATGAAACGAAATCCTGACCACTAATATCATTAAATGTCAAAATATTCTTTTTAGACAAAGGATGACTTTCAGGAATGACGCAAAACATCCTTAAATCAAAACTGCGCTCAACACTTATTTCATGATTCTCGATAGGCATATAAGGCTTCCCCAAGTTGATATCAATAGGAAGATTGGCGATTCCCAAATCATATTGCTTAGATTGTATCCAGTCCAAAACTACAGTTCTTGGGTGGCTTTCAATTTCTACATTTATGTTCGGATTGCTAGACCAAAATTTTTTCATCACTAGAGGCAACAATAAGTTGGATACACCGGGCATTGCAATAATCCTCAAATAGCCTTTTTTTAGTTCTCGAATTGACTCTGCTGCTTTTTTCAGCTCAGAAAGCCCGATAAACGATTTTTCGACTTCCTCAAAGAAAAGTTGACTTTCATCAGTACGGACAAGTTTGTTTTTTTTTCTTTCNAACAATTTAAAACCCAATTCCTGCTCTAACTCGATAATAAGTCGACTAACAGCAGGTTGAGTGATAAAAAGCAGCTTTCCGGCAAGCGTCATACTACCTGTCTTCATCACAGCTTCAAATGCTTCTATTTGTCGGTAGTTCATTACGGTTTCAGCTAGGTTATAAAGTTATAGAGCTAAAAAATGTGTCAAAAATACTCTAAAATTAGTAATTATGAACTAAGGATTTGTTTGAACTTCTTTGGTTTTTTAAAATTATTGAATCTCAAAGTTCATGTATACGTCAAAAAGAGTAACGAAATGA
>NYXK01000128.1 GCA_002685535.1 Deltaproteobacteria bacterium | reverse complement strand
AAGATGTTGTTGATGAATCTGAGGAAGTGGATGTTACGGATGAAACAACAGAAGATGAAATAACAGATCTTGGGATTGATGATGTCGATACTGCGGAATCCGGCGACGAAGGTGTTGCTGTTGAAGATGTTGTTGATGAATCTGAGGAAGTGGATGTTACGGATGAAACAACAGAAGATGACATAATGGATCTTGGAATTGATGATGTTGAGACTGCTGAGGCAGAACCTGAGGCGGATGAGTCTGCAACAGAAACAGCTGAGTTAGAACCTGAAGCGGAGGAAATTCCGGCATTGGAAACAACACCAGATACTCAAGGAGAGCTTGAGGAATTAAGTGAGGAGAAAGAAGAAATTGAAGTTCAAGAAACACCTGCAATTGATATAGATATAGTGGAGAGTGAAATGCCAATTGAATCAGAGGCAGCAGAGACAATAGCGGCCCCTTTAGGCTCAGACATGCTGTTAAATTTCAACCATGAAGTGGTGGTCGAAATAGCAAGGACAAATCTTACCGGCGAAGAAATTACACAGATCACTTACGGCAGCATTATTGAACTTGATAAAGTTGCAGGCGAACCGGTGAATTTGGTCCTCGACGGTAAAACAATTGCTCTTGGGGAAGTAGTACAAATTAACAATGAAAAACTGGGCATACGCATTGTAGGCGTTATTCAGGACTAATTGAAATTATGCTTCACCAAACAGACATCCCCGTAAAACCTTATGAGCTGGCCGAAGCTCAATTTAATACAGGGCGATTCCACATAATAGACATTGTCTTTCGCAGGTGGGCAGCTCTCTTGCAGGAGACGCTTTACGCGAAAACGGGCATGATGTTAGAAGTGTCCACTGAAAATGTGGTACAGCTGCGTTTTGAAAAATTTTTAGATTCTGTTGAGAAACAGCCAATCTATATTTTTGAAACTCTCAACCATAGTCGTGGACTTTTACTTTTGGATAAGTCTTTTTTTGATTTGGCACTTAACGGTAAAGCAGAGCCGACTGAAGAAAGTTTGTCACTGGTTCAGATGATGAAAGAAAACCAGCAGACGCTGCTTAAATTGGTAAGTACTCTGATTGATGATTTTGAAAAAAGCTGGCTCAATATTGCAGCAGTTGAACTAAAACTGAATCGTGTTACCATCTATCCTCGCCGGGCAAATGTGATGTTGCCTTATGAATATTGTTTGGCAGGACGTGTTCAGCTTAGTCTTAACGGTATTCAAACAAGAATCCAGTTATGCCTGCCGTATGCTGCTCTTGAGTCTGTGCTTAGACCGCTTGAAAACAAAAAGCTTCTTGAACCTGAATCTATGGTGTATTACTTTCCTCAAGTGAAAGAACATTTCAAGGATTTACTGGAAAAGACGGAATATTCGGTTGTTGCTGAACTTGGCAAAGCGGATTTAAGAGCAGCTAAAGGAAAGCTGGAAAAAGGGCAGGTGCTGCCTTTGTTGAATAAAGACGGCCTTGTTACAATCCAGATAAACGGAACTCCCGCATTACAAGGTTCTTCTGGAGAATCCTCAGGTCACTATTCAGTTCAGGTGATACGAGGAACTGAGGACAAAAAACCCTCAGCAATACAACAAAAAAGAGAATTCAAACAAGTATCGTGGCCGACTCAGTAAGTATCGTTTTGTAAAACTGCTGCAAGCCATTTGTCCGGGTTCTCTCCGCATTCCCGGAAGAGCTCCAAAGTCTCATCTGCAGGAGTAAGACTCCCTTTTGTGTACTGCTCAAAATAAGGCAACAGCCAATTCTCCTCTGCTGATCCAAGTCCCTCTAAGGCTTTTTCTACAATTAATCTTCCGGTCTTTGCAAAGTTTGTTCGATTGACTTCAGCATGTAGAGCATCCTTTGCCACAGCTTTTTTATAAATCTTAAATTCTTCCTTAGGCATATCCATCAGAATGGACTGTACGGAGGCGAAAGCAGTTTCATTATAAAGTAATGAACCAATCAATGCCGGAATCGCGAGTGAATATTGCGGAGCCACGCTGTCAATAACCCGCACTTCCAGAATGTTTTTTATTCTGATGTCCGGAAAAAGCATCCCCAGGTGTTCTTCCCAGTCATCCATGTTCATTATTAAATCCGGATGCTTACCGTCTAACAACTGCTGAAAGCTCCAAGCGGTCGTCAGTACACCTTCTCCATCACGCTTCAAATGATAAGGCCCCGTCTTTAAGGCCCATTCTACGTAGTCCTCCAGACGAAAATCAGCTCTTAAAAAAGCTTCCGGTAGTCCGGAACGTGAATTATCGGTATGCTCCCAAATATGTGAGCGATAAGAAAGATAACCACTGGGACTTCCTTCAATTAACGGACTGTTGGCAAATATTGCTGTTAAAAAAGGTGAAAGTCGGTTTAGAAAAACAAATTTCCTCTCCATATCTTCTATGGATGCATAATCAATGCTGACCTGTACGCCTGTGGAGGCTTTCATCATCCACTGTCCGAGAGAACCTGTATTCAGCATGTGCGGGAACATGATCCGATAACGGTTCTTGGGGAAAAAGGGCAACGCTTCCAAAGAATGCAGTGGCTGTACCCCTTGAAATAAAAGTCTTCCGCCAAAACCTGAAACTGCTTCTTCCAGCAGCTTTAAGAATGACTGCAGAGAATTTTGTGCTTCTAAAAGAGAATTTCTAGGTGCATCTGAAAGTTCAATTTGACCCCCTGGTTCAATCGTGATTTTTGAACCGGACGGACTCGTAAGTGCCAGAAGCATGTCTTTTTCAAAAACTTTTTCGAGCGGATCAGCAGAGTCTTTTGTAAGTTCTACTAAATTTTCTAAAACACTGAAAACCCCTGAATCACCATCAACAGGTAAAGGACGGAAGCCACCTTCAGGATTATCTTCGTCAGGAATAAAAACGAAATTTTCGTACTCCATTCCGATCAATTGTTTGTCGGGCGTACCGGAATCTTTACGGCAATAGCCTAGAAAGAGAGATTTAAGGTCGTTATGAGTCATGTTTGTATTGTTGCTAAGGCGGAATGGTATAAAAGTATTGAAAGCAGCTATAAGGAAATTATTAAAGGAGTCCGTTAATCATGCGTTTACTGATGGAGGCGATCCAACTGAATGCACTGAAACCTGGTAAAAACATACTAAGCACGACCAAACCAATTAAGGCCTGTGAGCCATAGCGGTAATTCCAATGCTGAAATCTTAATTTTAAGTTAACTGGTAAAAAATGAGGTAATACTGAATTTCCATCAAGTGGTCCAAGCGGGATTAGGTTGAACAGACAAAGATTAAAATTGATGAAAATAAACAAGTATAAAAGTTCCAGCATTGGAACTCCTGCAAGTGTTGATAAATTGTTTTTTGCTAAAAAACTAAATAAAAATGCTGCTCCTACACCCAATACTAAATTCATCAAAGGTCCTGCGGAAGCAACGTAAAAATCTGCATTACGTACACGGTAGTTATTTGGATTAACTGGAACAGGCTTGGCATAGCCAAATCCTGCAGCTAAGACCATTAAACTACCGAACAAGTCCAAATGCACAAATGGATTGAGGGACATTCTACCTGCGTTTTTTGCCGTGTCGTCTCCACAAAGATGGGCTACATACGCGTGACCGAACTCATGGAAGGTTAAAGCAAATATTAAGCTGAAAATCAGAATGACCAATACTTGTGGCGGAAGACTAAACAACACTGTAGATTTTATCAGTAGAAATGAGTTATTGGTGATGTATGTTTTTTTAATGTAATAGTATATTCTATCAGAAAGTTGAAGTTCTCCAAAAGACAAAACTTCAGCCTCAATTATTTATTCATTTAATCCTCTGTTCTGAATTAGCGGTTAACACGCTAATTATAATAGTCGCAGAATAGTTGATTTTCATACAAAATAAGCTTTACTATTTTTACTGGTAAAGATATTATACATCTATTCTAATATTTAAATGTTCGCTAAAAATTATGTAGTCACACAAAACAGACTGGTGAACAAAAACACCCCCGTAAAAGCCTGTAAGTGCATCAGGGCAATCTTGGTTTTCAACTCCTCCCTATAAAAAGTTGAATCTTTCATGTACCAGGAAAATCGATGCAGACAAAGGTCGGAAGATGTCTGATAACTGTTAAGGCTGACGGGGGTGATACCCCACTTAATTTCAAGATCCTCAAATAATTCCCCATTACATAAGTATTTTAATATCTTTTAGAGTTTAAGCCCTGTAGAATCTACGGCTGTTGTAAGATAGCTTTATTTTCTTTAACTGTTTCTTAAATGGTTCAACCACGATGTATAGTTGCTTTTTTGATGTAGACGGAGTTTTGCTGGACTTTGAAAGAGGGTTCACTAAGACAGTCAAGGATTATTTTAAATTAGAGGTTGCAGAGGATTTTGTTTCAAAGAGTTTCTGGTTTGGAGATTTACTGACGAAGGAACAGGTCATGGAAGGATGGGATTATTTTCTTCACAGTACTGAATTTGAAGAACTGGAACCAATGGTGGATCCGGAACAGTTCAACGCAGCATTCGGGGCATATCCTGTGCATTTTATCACCAACATTCCATTGGATTGTCTTGAGCGAAGAGAAAAAAATCTAAGAAATGCAGGATTCAAATTTGACTCTGCGCATTGTGCAGGATTTATAGATTATGACGGATATTCAACACAGACCAAAGCAGAGGTTATTCAGGAACTGCTTCAAGAAGAAAAGACAGTAATGTTTGTGGACGATCATCCTGACAACTGTCTCAACGTCCGGGAATCTTTCCCTGAAGCAGAAATCTGGTTGATGTCACGGCCATTTAATGATGATTTCGATCACCCAGAAATACGCCGTGCCAGAGATTGGGCTGAAGTTCTAGAACACTCCAGTAAAACTGCCACTCGCTAATTTTATTCGCCTAGACCATCTGAATTTACAGATACAGTAAACCGTTTTTTCGGTACTGGTTTTAAGTTGACTCTGATGTGTCCATGTCTTTCAAAAATATTATCCTAAATCAGTTTGGCTTAGTATTGATAATTTTGCTGGTGCTTACGCCTCCCGTTTTTGCACAGGAAGAAGGTACTGCCGCACCAACAGGTGGTAGAGATGCCGTCTGGCGGATTGGATTTTGGGAGGTACTTCAGCAAACGTTCAGTGACGATGACAGTCATCCGTTTTATCAAATGACCGGTACCGACAGGTTCAGAGGAGGAAAGGGTTTTTTTGGACCTACTTTTGTAGATCCCGGGCACAGTGGTTTGCTTCCAAATGTTTATTATAAAAATGAAGATGGTCACGCTGGTCAAGACGGTACATTTACCAAGTTATTCAGTAATATCCCTTTGCTGAATGGGCTGCCGACTTTTTCTTTGGAATATATCCAGCCGACTGATTATGTCGTCGGTATCGGCTTAAGCTTTGCCTACACCAATATTTGGCTGGATGATTTGCAGGTCAGGGCAGCCACCACGGGAGCAGATCCGGATTATGCAACCCCTCTTTTACGGATGGCTTCTCATTTCTATATGTTTTCCGCCTCAATCCATCCTTTCGGAGTGCCTAAAACAGACGATCTGGATATTTTCATTGGTTTCGGGTTATCAAGGGTAGAAAGTACTTTGAAATCAGGTATTCGGAAAAATCTAGCAATTCGTGAATATGCTGCTACCACTCAGACTCAACTCAGCAGTTCAGTCGGCACCTTACCTTTTCGACGTATGGGAATTGCTTCAGGAGGTGATAGTTTTGGCTTTATGCTGGAATTCCTGTTTCCGGGAAACAGTGAAATAATTGACAATCCGTTTGCCGCAAGCACAATCATCGACTCTACAATCTACGACTCAACGTACAATGACCGTGGAGATGCATTGCCTTCAAAAGTGGGTATGCCCGGAGGAATTACACGTGTTTCATGGACGTATTCATTTTAGGCGGCGTTTCCATTTCCCAGGATCTGCATAAGCTCTCCCACCAGATAAAAAGATCCGGCAACGACAACAGGTTTTTCATCAGTAAGTAAAGCTGATTCCAAGGCTTCTTCCGCAGAAGAACTATGTTTTATTTTCGGAGAATGTTCGAAATTCCCGGACTCATTTATAAAGTTTTTCAACGCTTCCGGGGTTGCACTTCTTGGCGAAGGTACAGGGGTGAAAATGAGATTCTCCGCTTTCTCACACAATTCTTTCAAAGGAGTTTGCAGAGTGGAATCCAGTTTGTCTGCAGCCATTCCCAAAATCAGCGTACAGGGAACGAGTTTGTTAGTAGTGAGAAATTCTATCAGCGCAGTCAATGCGTCAAAATTATGGCCTCCGTCAAACAGCATTGTTTTAAAATATTTTCCATGTTTCCGCCAAAATACATTCTGCTGTAAATCGAGACGTCCGCGCATTTTTACCTTTTTAGCGCATGCTAACCACTTTTGTTTTTCCGAACTGTTTCCTTTAAAAAGCACCTGCATAGCACATAAGCTTGTTTGAATACAAGCCATCCGAGGTTTCGAATAAAATTCAGTTGATAATTGCTTATCCGGAAAATATCCGTCGAAAATCTCATCCACAAAATAACAAGGCACCTTCGATTTTCGGAACTTTTCTCTCATCCACGATTTTAATTCAGTAACCTGCTCCGCAACTACTACTGGTATATCAGAACGTGTTATACCAATTTTTTCCGCTGCGATTTTCTGCAAACTACTTCCAAGAACTTCCTGATGATCAAGGCCAACCCTGGTCAAAATACATAATTCTTTTGCTGTCACATTAGTTGAATCTGCCAGGCCTCCTAAACCTGTTTCCAGCACAACCCACTCCATCTTTTCGGTCATGAAAGCATGAAGAGCAATTGCGGTTAAAACATCAAAATAGGAAAGGTAGGGGTTGCCCTTGTAACCTCGTGCAATCTTCAGAACCAGGGACGCACTTTGCGTAAAGGTGCTTTTAGCCACAAACTGACCGTTAAGAGTTATTCGTTCCCTAATGTCTGTCAGATGTGGTGAAGTATAACAACCTGAGCTAAATCCCTGTACTCTCAATAAATGGCTGATGATTGTCGCGCTTAAACCTTTACCGTTGGTTCCGGCAATGTGGATTATCTTATAATTTTCCTGCGGATTTCCTAAGTCTTTCAGTAAGAGCCGGATTCCATCCAGTTTACTGAGATCACGTGGCTGTGCAGTGATTTCGTAACTGCCCCAACTTTCCATCGCTGAAAGTACTTGTAAATAATCTTTGTCAGAAGGAGACATTTTGTTTTTTTGGAGGAAAGCAGAAAGGGGTCTCTGCTAAAACAGGGAAGGAGAACTGTTTCCCCGTCTATGATAAAAAAACGGGGGAAATAATTTTCTGTAATTTTGGCTAAATCAATTTAAAAATAGTTTTATTTGAGGTACTTAAAAAACTTACTGTCTGCATCCATCAATAGAGTAGTACCTTCCTGCAGGCTGTTACGATAAACATCATTGGAACGCAGGAACTTAAAGAAATCCGTGTCTTTTTCATATGCGTTAGCATATATTTTTGTTGCGTCTGCATCTGCTTTACCACGTGTTTCTTCGTTAATTTTTTTTGCTTCAGCGATAATTTCGACACGTTCTCTGTCTGCATCAGAACGAATTTTCAGAGATTCCTCTTCCCCTTCTGAACGATATAGTTTTGCTTGTCGTCTTCGTTCTGCGTTCATGCGTCCAAAGACAGCCTGACTGTTTTGTTCAGGCAGGTCGGCACGTTTTATACGGACATCCAGAATCTCAATGCCAAAGTTCTTTGCATTTTCTCTGGAACGTACAGTAATCGCTTCGCGGATTTCTTTACGGTTTCCTGAAACAATTTCCACCAGTGTGTGCTGTCCAAGCACCTCACGAGTCTGTGAGTAGATAATGTCATCAAGACGTGCATGTGCCCCGGCTGTTGTACGTACTGTTTCATAAAATTTAAGCGGATCCATCACCCGCCACTTTGAGTAAGTATCAACTTTCATTTCTTTTTTGTCTTTTGTGAAGACTGCCCCTGGATCTGCATCATAATCCTGCAGGCGGTTTTCCATAAAAATTATACGGCTTACAAATGGTATCTTGAAATTGAGCCCCGGCTCCATGACAATGTCAACAGGGTCACCTAATAAAATTTCGATCGCATATTGAGTCTTGTCCACAACATATGTGCTCAAGTAAATGGAACCAACAACAAGGAGGAGGAGGATCCCTCCAATATTTGATAGCTTTCCTGACATAAAAAATTACCTGGTGATTAAATGAAGATTTAGAAGTTAGCAACTAANTTGGACTATNNTGTACANGNCAACTTTNTTTCTAGNGATAGATTGTCNATAATATACNCATTCTTGTCAAGTTGAAATAGTTCACCGAGCCTCTAGCTCCGTTATTTTAAAAAAGAATTATGTTTAAGTTAAAATCACCACGTCAGCAGGAACAAATCCTTGNTTTGGCAATGCGTCAAATCGAGAAATTGTTGAAGGNAATGCAAAATGACGGTAAGGATTTATCTCGTNTAAAACTTAAGAAATTTCAAAAAACCCACCACATTGACTGCAAATGCAAATTGTGTGAAGTAGCCAAAACCAAAAATGATCCGCGTTTACGAGGACTTAGCGAGGACGGTTTCAAAGTTTATGTAAATGGCGATAAAAAGAGTTCTCAATGAAACAGACTGATTCCTCAATTGCGCAAACATATTTTGAAATTTGCTGTACTTTGCCTGTTGAGGCTGAAGAACTTTGGAGTTGGTTTTGTTTTGAAAAAGGTGCGCTTGGTTTAGAAACTTTGGCTGAATCCTCAGTTGAGTTGACTCTGCGGGTTTTCTTTGAGCATAAACCTTCAGGAGGAGTGCAGAAATTAATTGAAGATTTTCGCAGTGAAACTGCTTCAGAGACAATAATTAAAATCAGTGAAGAAGGTATCCGCCCTGTTGAAAACTGGCAGACAAACTGGCGGGAACATTTTCAGCCGGTGAAGGTTGGTCAATCACTGATCATTCTGCCTGCCTGGGAAACCGGATTTGAACTTGACGGCAGACAGCCGGTTTGGATTGACCCCGGACAGGGTTTTGGTACTGGCCATCATCTCTCGACCGTGTTAGCACTGGAAATGCTGGAGAAATATCTTTTGAGTAAGGATACTTTGCCGGAATCCATGCTGGACATCGGAATTGGTTCCGGTATCCTGGCTATTGCCGGCTGCCGTCTCGGAATACAAAAAGTGCGAGGTGTTGATCTTGAAACTGAAGCAGTGGCGGAAGTTGAGCGTAATAGCGGGCTGAACGGTCTTTCCGTAAGGATCAAGGCAGTGGTCGGTCAACCCTCTTCGTTGGAAAAACCTGCCCCGCTCGTTATCAGCAATATGCTNCTGCGTGAATTGATGGATGTCCGCCTTGATCTGCTAAGACTGACAAGTCCTGGTGGAACTTTGATTTGTAGCGGACTCCTCGGAGAGCAGGCGGATGAATTAAGCCGNTCAGTTAGTCAACTGGGTTTTGAATATCGTTCAACCTTAGATCGNGAAAACTGGCGTGCTGTTCAGTTTACACGCCTTGAAAATCAAAGTTGACGAAACATTAATAAAACCTCTAACCGTGTTATTAAAAGCAAAGCAAGAAATCTTTCAGTAGTTACAGCAAATGATGTTTGACTCTTTGAATGCAGACTGAGTAAAATGGAANNGTTTTGCTAAACAAATTACAACATTGAAGCACTGCATTTAATTGATATTCACATGATGCCTGTTTTCATTTACTTTTTGGCCGTCGTATTAGCCAACATGATTACACTCTGGTTTGAGCCTCAGGCCGCGGTCATTACTGCATTTTTATTTATTGGTCTTGATCTTACTTTACGTGACAAACTGCATGATCAATGGCATGGNAAACAATTGTGGTGGAAAATGTTGGCCTTGATTTGCGTAGGTTCTGCAATTTCAATTGCACTCAATTGGAATGTGCTGCCAATTGCATTGGCCAGTGCAACAGCACTTTTTAGCGGCCGGAGTCGGAGACTCGCTAGTTTATGCAGGATTACGCAAAAAACATTTCANGATCANGGCAAATGGTTCAAATGTGGCCGGCAGTGCGATAGCCTCAATTGTTTTTCCGACTCTGGCTTTTGGAGTGTTCATGCCTGAAATCGTGCTGGGACAGTTTGTTGCGAAATTCGTCGGGGGCTTTTTGTGGTCGNTTGTACTGCAAAATTTTTTTAGGAAAGACGAAGTAGAAGTTCAATCTGCCTAAAAATAAATCATGACAAAAGAATCACTCGAACGAGCATTAACTACATCGCTCACTCTTATGCTGGGTTTAGCAACGCTGGACCTTGCCTTGTTCATCGGGGTTGGAACGGCAGTTGTGACAGTAGTTGCTCATGCAATGTCGCTCTGGCTTTTTTTGCGTTACCGTTTAGTTTTTGATCTGGTAAAACTTCTTGAGACTTCTGCTCTTATGTTTGATTTNTACCTGATCAATATGTACGGATACGCAGTAGCTTCCCCTGTTGCAACACTTTTTGCCATCATTCACATTTCTCTCAATAAAAATTATCACCTCGGTAAACTCAAAAACGATCTCGATAAAGTGCTGGCTTCTAAACAGAAAGATGTTGAAAATGATGAAAAGTGAAAAGCTTTAGCATCTCTGTTTTGTAAAAAGTTAAAATCTTAATTCTTTCAGTGTGCTCGTTTAAACAAGGCTTATCTCTTTGCTCTNAATGACACGGTTTTAGGATTTTCAACTCTTCCTAACANAATCTGAATAACTGTAACTGAAGTAAATTTGTCANAGCTAATGAACAAAAATCCTGAAATAGCGGCTATTGGTTTTGCCTCAGTAGGTCACACTCTCTGCCACTTACTCACTTTGCTTTTTCCCACTGTTCTTCTTGTTTTAGAAGTAGAAATGGATTTAAGCTTTAAGGAATTGGCGGCACTGGCTGTTCCAGCAGCATTTCTGTTTGGTGCAGGAGCTCTGCCTGCAGGATGGCTCGGCGACAGATGGTGTAAAACCAGACTTTTGGAAATATATTTTTACGGAACTGGATCTTTTACGATTCTAACGGGATTTGCAGAAACACCTATGATGTTGGCCTTTGGACTTTCCGGGATTGGATTATTTGCTTCAATCTACCATCCTGTCGGAATGTCATGGTTGGTTTCCAGGACATCCAAAACCGGTACCGCCCTAGGTNTCAACGGTCTGTTCGGAAGTCTAGGTTTTGTCCTCGCACCACTCGTTGCCGGATCATTGACTGGATTGTGGAGTTGGCGTTTTGCGTTCATTGTTCCGGGAATTGTCTGTTTGTTTGTCGGGATTCTTTTCAGCATTGCTTTGCGCATATTTCTGGACGATGTACAAAAACCTGTGCAGAAAGCAGCTTATGAATCGAGTTCTGCGAAAAAAATTTGGATGACTTTTGGCTTGATGGGCACGGCACTGTTGCTCACNGGCATGTTTCACCAGATTGTACAGTTTTCACTACCCAAAGATTTTGACCTGCGTGTACTCTTTACTTCAGGTTCGCTGCTTGGTACAGGCTCGATGGTGGCACTGGTTTATGCCGCGGGCGCAATGGGACAACTTCTTTGCGGCCGCCTGGCTGACCGTTATTCTGAGCGTCAACTGTATTTATCTTTATTTTTATTCACTGTTCCTTCAGTNGCATTGGCCAGTCAGCTTACAGAGATTCCATTGGTTTTGAGCATGATGCTGGTCGTTTTTTTGAGTACAGGCGCACTTCCGGTAGAAAACACTTTACTGGTTCGATATGCTCCAAGTCATCGTCATGGGCTGGTTTTCGGCAGTAAATTTTTGTTAGGCTTTGGTTTTAGTGCATCAGGAATTTATTTGTCCGGTTGGATTTATGAGCTCAGTGGAAGTTTCATCTGGCTTTACGGACTCTTGGTTTTGCTCGCGCTCGCAGTTGCTGTGATAGCATTTTTACTCCCCGGTCAGCGTGTTCTTCAACCTGCCTGACAGGAACCCCAAACATTATTTTCGGTATTTTGAGTCAACTAATTAACGCTAAAAAACTGGAATCAGTTTGTCATGGACCTCCTCCTGAAGTAGCNCCAACCCTCGTCTTTTTGCATGAGGGTCTGGGCTGTGTTTCGCTCTGGAAAGACTTTCCGCAAAAACTAGCAAAGAAAACAGGCTGTGGTGCTTTGGTTTTTAGCAGGCTTGGTTACGGAAAATCCGCTTCGTGCGAACTTCCCCGTGCACTGGACTTCATGCATCATGAAGCCCTGGTGGATCTTCCGGAGATTTTATTGCAGCACAAAATCCGCAAGTATATACTGGTGGGACATTCAGACGGGGCTTCGATTGCGTTAATTCATGCAGCTGAAAATCCTGCTGAATACCTGCTTGGCATTGTCAATGAAGCCCCCCACGTTTTTTGTGAACAACTGACTACGGATTCCATCCAGAAAGTACAGCAACTTTATCTGTCCGGAAATCTGCGGGAACNTTTACAGAAACATCACGGTGCAAATGTTGATTGCGCTTTCCACGGTTGGGCTGATGTCTGGCTTCATCCGGACTTTTCTGCCTGGAACATAGAAGCGTGTCTTCCGGAAATCCGGGTTCCGCAATTAATTGTTCAGGGAAATGACGACGAATACGGTACTTCGGCACAAGTCGAAGCCATTGTNCGTCAATCAGGTAGTAGTGTGGAAACGTGTTTTNTGGACAACTGCGGACATTCTCCGCATCGTGATCANGAAATACAAACTTTGGAAAGCATGTCTAAATTCGTCCGGAAATTGCTTGTTTGAATTAATACACCGCTTCTTATCGACCAAATCACTTGCATTTTAGCAGTGCAGGCTTTAATGTTAGCTGATAAAATCTAGTTCCGGAATGCTGATTTTACAGAAACTAATCCAGAAATAATTATCATAAAGTCAATTATTAATTATGCCTACCGCACTTTTGCTAAATGGACCCAATCTTAATTTGCTTGGCAGCCGTGAACCTGAAATTTCCGGTTCTACGACCTTGAGAGATATTGAAAAGCAAGTCTCGTCTGCACTTCGTGAACGTAAAATTGAGTGTGAGTCTTTTCAGTCAAATTCAGAAGGAGAATTAATTGACTGGCTGCAAAAGCAGCGTGACGCGGATTTTTTGCTTTTAAATCCGGGTGCCTTGACTCACACTAGCGTTGGACTNAGGGATGCGGTGCTTGCCATTGAAATTCCTTTTCTGGAAATCCACCTTTCNAACGTGCATCAGCGTGAAGAATTTCGTCATCACTCTTATTTTTCCGATATCGCNATTGGGGCACTGGTTGGGCTTGGAGTAAAAGGTTATTTGCTGGCGACTCAGTTTGCCGCGGATTATCTTGAGCAAAAATCAAAATCTGCATCCAATGCTTGATTCTCAATGATCAGCAGTCTGCTTCTCAGAATTCTTTGCTCGTTATGAGACTTTCCTCCACAACTATTATTTTATATTTCAACGTTTTGCTAGCCGGCGCTGCCGTATTTATGGCAGGCTCNCTGCTCAGCACGTGGCTCCATCATCAAGTCTTGTCTATCCCGGTTTCACCGCCCCGGACCTTCCAGATTGAAACTGATAAACTGCCCGTCGATTCCGGAAAAGCCCAAAAAGAATTTGCGGTAATTTTGGAACGCAATATCTTTAATGCTCAAAAAACGGAAATCGAATTGCCGCCAACTCTTCCTGAAAAGGAAATTATTATTCAGGAAACCTCAGATGGTGAAACAGTCGAACACACACGTTTAGCTATCGTACTTGCAGGAACCATGATTTACGGAAAGCGGAATTCATTTGCTTTTATCAGTCATAAAGATAGTTTAAACAAATATTTGATTTATGGAATAGGTGAATGTTTTCATGCAAAAACAATTCAGCGTGACGAAGACTGTGCTGAAGAAAGCGTAAAAGTGTTGAAAATCAAGGATCGCTGGGTTTTGATTCTTTATCAGGGAACACAACAAGCTTTGTGGATGGTCAGCGNCGATACTCCCGGAAAGGCATCGCTAACTGCTANTCTACCAAAAAAGGCAAAAGGCCAAACTGATTCTGTGCAGAAAACTGCTGCGATTGTTGTTCCACCACAGAAAAAGGTTGTTGCAAAAAAAGCNCTGCNTCCGGCTTCCCCTGCTGAAGCAGGANATNCATTTCATTTTCAGCGGGTGTGGGTTGATGAACAACTGGCAAATTTTGAGCAACTGTTGAATGATGCGAGGGTTGTTCCTACTACAAAAGATGACAAACCTTATTTCATGTTTCAGTACATTAAAGAAGAAAGTATTTATGAAAAATTGGGACTGAAAAAAAATGACATCATTTTAGAAATAAATGGATTTATTGTTGATTCAGTCGGCAAAGCACTCAAGTTATTGGAAGTACTTCAATCAGAACGTGAGATTTCACTCAAGGTGGAAAGGGAGGGTGATGCGGTACAATTCCATTACTACATTGATTGAGCGTCCTAACTGCTAATCGCTAACTTATGGGCATATTGCAGAATGTTGTTCAAATGGTA
>NYXK01000127.1 GCA_002685535.1 Deltaproteobacteria bacterium | reverse complement strand
TAGGATATTTTTAATTATTCTACGAGCTGTGCTGTAATCATCTGCTATCAAACATGTGAGCTTATCATATTTAGCCATAATTTAATTAACATAATAATCATNATNNANTGNAGGTTATANGATANTTANNAACAATGTNTGTTTATTAANATTAAAACNAATTTANGANNCACAACTATTTTTCCCANGCCTTNACGTCATNTTCCAGGTCAACATTAAGTGCTTCTGCAACTCTGTTAATGTAATTAAAATATCCTATAACCTGCACTGCATCATGAACAGCCGTATGAGAGAANCCTANGTCCTCCAACTGTTTTATGTCATCTTTTAACATAGCANCNGGAGTAAGAGTCAACTTTTCTGCAAATNCACAAAGNGCNTGATCTGCNGAACTCAANTCTGCTGTTTTCCAGTCTTTAGCAACTTTAGTGACNAAATTATCTGCGTCTTCCGGATTAGNTATTTCCTCNGCAACCTCAGCACGGAGGTCGTTNGCATGAGCNCGTATTCAATANGTACAATGATTGACNGAAGAGACAACAGTAGCCAGCATCTCACGCTGACTGCGTGATAATGGNGACTCGCCGAACATGATGGTTTTGTAAAACCTCATTGAATCCTGCATTGCCTGAGGATTCAACCCCATGATACTNACAATGTTCCATACCTTTGAAGNACGCTTGATTGCTGCATCATATTGTCTTTTCAGCAAACCACCGGCTTCTGCAAGAGTTATAACTTTTATCCACGCCATAAAGTATCCTGTTCAATTGATATTTGGAAAGAGTTTCATAATAATAATTATTTCATTTAATATTTTATTTAACATAATATTATTATTCAATAATTATAACAACTTTTGAAAATCAGATCCTGAAGGTACTTGGAAAACCCGCAAATCAAATTCCGGAACAACTGCTAAAATATGGTCAAATATATCAGCCTGAACTGCTTCATAAATATTCCAATTTGTTTCTTTACAAAAGACATATATTTCTATCGGCAGTCCATTTTCCCGTGGTGAAAGCTGACGGACAAGAAAGGTCATTTGATTACTAATCTGCGGATGCTGCCTGAGATAGGCTTCCACATAAGCTCTAAAAATACCGATATTGGTCAGTCGTCTACCGTTTACAAGCGTACTTTCATCAACATTCTTTTCCTCATTAGATACTTTAATTTCTGCTTGCCGATCTTGAATAGCTTTAGTAATAAGTTGGATCTTGGTAAATCTCTCAAGCATTTCGGCATCGCAAAACTTAATACTGCTGAGGTCTATGTTAACATATCTTTTGATTCGTCTACCGCCCGACAGATTCATATTACGCCAGTTTTTAAANGACTCATTGATCAGCGCGTAAGTTGGAATAGTAGTAATTGTATTGTCAAAATTTTGCACTTTAACAGTAGTGAGTGTGATTTCAATCACATCACCATCTGCTCCGTATTTGGGCATCTCTATCCAGTCTTTTGGAGCTACCATTTTATTTGCAATTAACTGTATTCCTGCAACAAATCCCATTAAGATGTCTTTAAATACAAACATCAACACTGCAGTCAAAGCACCTAAACCACTTAAAAAATAGAGTGGTGTTTTTTGCAGCAGTAAAGACAAGAGTAGAATTCCGCTCACAAAATAAAGTGCCAGTTTAAGGACTTGCACAAAAGGCGTAATCGAGATTTCCTTTGATATGCCTGAACTGCTATAAATGGCCAACAGTGCGCTCAACAGGGCATCAACTGTCAACATTGCTGCAAGCAGAAATAAAACGTTAATCAGGGTTTGACTTAACGCAAGCAGTTCCGTTCCTGCCAATATAGGTGATGTCAGNACATAAATCAGGATCAATGGTACAAAGTTCAACAAACGTTGGAAGACATGCTTTTCCACTAACACGTTGTCCCACTGCTGATTTGTAAGACTTGATAAACGTTCCAAAGATCTATTCAAAGGTCCCTGTACGATTTTGTAAACAAACCAGCTTAAGCAGAGCACCACTAAAAACAAACTACCGCGGACTAAAGCTTCAACAACTTTTTCGGATAATCCTAACTGCAGGAAATTCACATTCACTAATTTACTGAGATACTCAATCAAATATTCAATCATTATGACTCCGGATACAGAGGTGACAGTTGTGAATGTCTGTTATTCTTNTCATTTTTAGCAGTAAATGACAGTCCACAAAATTCTTTCTGTAAGTCTTCCAGTGAATTTTCTTTGCATTGCTTCCCATAGAGTACAGAATTTAGCGTTTTGATACCATTTTTTAATTGCGGAATTCTTTCGCCTATTTGTTCAATGCCCTGAGGTGGATTTTCGCTCCAGACTGAGTCAGCCCATTTTAACAGAGCTGTCTGAACAGTTTCCGCTTCTCCGGAACTCAAGGCCTTTTCCACTTTTTTAGTTGCAGATCTTAGTGCAAGTTCTTTATTACGTTTAATTTCCTCTTCTTTTTCAATGCCTGAAGCAGCGTTATTATTTTTAAGATATAGCCACAACAACAGAGTCGCGCCCCAGAGTANGGCAAAGACAATGGCTAATGCTTTCCAAAAACCGGATTGCTGATCTGCTGATACTGGTTCCTGCGTAACTACAACTGCTGTCTTCTTTGTTTCAACTGCCGTTTCCTGAGTGACTGGAGCTGCCGGGAATTCAACAGTTGCCGGAAGCACCTCAATCATTCTAGCAGGAAAAACCGCTGTCCTGATTTCATCTTTTCGCACATCCCACCATGCAACAGATATTTCCGGAAGTTCAAGTCTTCCTGCCTGTCCTGGTATAATCGCCCATTTTTCAACGCGTGTACCTTTGAGTCCTTCTTGAGTTTTGACAGTTTCAATCGAAGGTTGGTCTGCATATGCTTTCATTTTCTCCGGAAGTTCAAATGATAATTCCGGAATTTGGTTCCCGAAAACACCATATGCGCTAACTGTCAATGTCCGTGTTACAGGTTCTCCAACTCTGAATTCCGGCGGATCCGGCAGCCATTGTTCTTCAAGTTCCAACTTAGCAGCAGGCAGCCACCACCCCTTGAATCCGGCAGGTAATGCCTTAACCTGAATGGTTTGCGCTTCACTGTTACTGAAAATTCTACGCCCACGCTGCTGGAAAATATTTCCGAAATTACCAAAATTCCTGAAATTCCCTTGTGAATTACCACCACGTATTTCATTTCCCTGATAGCGAAGCTTCGGAAGCAAAAGTGTACCACTTTTTTCCGGAAGAAGAACGTATGATATTTCAGTAATCAACTGTCTTTTACCGTTTTTAACCTTCCTGAATGATCTTTGATTTACCTTTTCAATTTGTGTTCCAGCAAGTTCAAACGGTGTCAACGATTCATTTTCGAGTTGTGCACCTGTTCGTATGATTCTTACACGGATGATAACCTGCTGTTGCGGATATACTTTGTTGGGTGAAACGTCCACTTCCAAACGTACAATTTGATTGTTAGGACTTTGGCTGGATTCCTCTGCTTTCAAGGCAATAGGTATGGTTTTTTCGCTGCCGACCTGCAGGGCGGGGATCCAATAGTTTCCGGAAGAAGGCGCAAGCATTACATAAGTCCAGTTCACTGTACGTGTGATTGAAGTTCCTACAATCGAAGTTTGATTTTGAACACTTCTGTTCAATACTTGTAAACCGCGGATTACTGATAAATCCGGCTCCTCTGGGTCATCCACATTTTTTGCTTCAATGTGTAACCTGAACATTTCACCGACTACAACAGGATTATTGTCAACCCATGCGCTAACTTCTGCCAGGCTGAGATTGGCATAAATCATCAAAATTCCAAAATACAATAATTTTTTCATCATTTACCAGTACTGTTCATCAAGAATTTGCTGTTTGCCACGTCGTTGATATTCACGCTGCATTTTATTACGCAATAATCTTCCGGGATCATCCGGAATTTTCCTGAGCCATTGTTCCAGAGTTTGCTGTCTGGACCGCTCATCCGCAGTTAATTCCTGTTCATCTTCTGAGGCAATATTTTTTTCCTGCTCATTTTCATTCTTTTTGGCCTCAGTTGATTCAGTTTTATCATTTAAGTTTTTTTCACCTTCATTTGACTGTTTTTTATCATTATTTTTTTCTTCAGTTGAAGATTGAGGATCACCAGAATCCTGTTTTTCGGCTGATGATTGCTGTGATGACTTTTCATTTTGTTCTACATCAGCCTTTGAAGAATCCTGTTGCTGATCCTGTTTGTTCTTCCGCTGCTCGTTTTCTTTTCCTTTATCCGCTTTTTTATTTTGTTGTTTTTTTTGTTGTTCCTGCAATATTTTTTCTATCAAATCGTGATTGAACTGAGCATCTTCGTGTTNCGGATTTTCTGCTAAAACTTTCTCATATGCAGCAAGTGCTTCCTCTAAACGCCCTGCAAATNCCAAGGAATTTCCACGATTGAAATTNGCAAGTGGACNGTCCTTCCGTGAAAATTCTTNGATTGCCTTTTCATAGTCACCTGTACGATACGCTGCTGTACCTTTCCATTCAGGATTTTCAAAAAGTTGAGCGGCATCCTTTTCAGCACCCTCTTGAAATAGTTTCTCCGCCTGTTGGTCTGTTCTCAGCCATAAATCATCCCAACCAAAAGCCTGAGCTGAGTTCGGTAGACTTGAGATTCCGAAAAGCACCAGCAAACTCCAGGAAAATAAAAGTCCTCTTCTAAAAAGTGATGCCGCTAAAGGTAACGCCAGCAGCAGCAACCAAGGCCCTTCTTCATTCCATTTGTCTGAGCTCCGCAGCTGTTCATCTTCTATAAAGTCCGTAGCCGTAGTTTCTGCCTCAATTATACCTTCCACATCCCTGTCATCAATACTCAATACGGTGAACGAACCCTGCTTTATACCTGCCAGTTTTTCTAATGGTTGCGAATTTAATTTTGGAATTACGATAGCNCCGTTTTTGTCTTTAAGAAAACCTCCTTCTGACAAAGCAACTGGCGACCCGGATTCAGTCCCAACTGCGAGAATTGACAGACGATTNCGCCCCACCGTATTTTCAAGCNCAGCAAAATCCTGTCCTTCAATTCCATCTGTAATCCAGATTATATGACCGCTTCCGCTTTTACTGCGGCTTAATAAGTTTGCTGCCAGGCTAAAGGCATGTTCCGCACGGCTTCCAGGGACAGGCATAATATTTGGACGCAAGCCCGGCAGGAGGGCTGCAATTGTAGCAGGATCATGTGTCAACGGACTTATCACAAATGCTTCTCCGGCATATGCAATGAGTGCTGTATCACCTTCTACAAAACGTTTCAGCAAATCTTCCAGTTTGAAACGTGCTCTATCTATCCGCGTCGGTTTTATATCTGTCGCCAGCATCGAAAAAGACAAGTCCAAAACAAGTACTCTTGCCTGTGATTTTTGCAGCAGCGGTTGTGGTACTTTTTCCCAGACTGGCCCAGCCAAAGCCAGCAATAGCAAGGTGCCTGTAAAACACATAATCCAGGGCAGCAGACTTGTTTTTTGTGTAGCCGGCGTAGTCGCCAAAAACTGAAGCAGGTGCGGTTCAACAATTTTCTCCCAGTTAGCTGTACTCCACCATTTACCAAGCAAACGGAACACCAACCACCAGACAAGTGGTATTGCCAAAAGCCACAACGGGCGCAAAAAATGAAATTCGGTCAACAAAATTATTTCAAATGATTATTCAACTTTTTCTCTAAAAGAATAATTGTGTAGCATTAAAACCATAACCCATAGTCCAAGCAACATCATTACAATACCAAGTGGCCAGAAAAACAGGGCCTGTCGCGGACGGTAGACTTCTTTTTCTTTATCTACAGGTTCAATTTTGTCAATTAAGGCATAAATATTTTCAAGCTCTTCAGTACTCCGCGCCCGAAAATAACTACCGCCTGTACGGCCCGCCAATTCCTGCAGCATCGCTTCATCTAGTTCTGCGGATGGATTTATTTTTTGTTTTCCTAAATAAGTCCTAACCCAGGCCTCATCAGCGCCAACACCTATGGTGTGAACCCTCAAGCCGCTCTCCTTTGCCATAAGTCCCGCATCTTCAGGAGAAACCTCTCCCGCGGTGTTTTGACCGTCTGTCAGCAGTACCAGAACTTTCTCACGATCCGGAAGATCTTTCATTCTTTTTACGGCAAGTCCGATTGCGTTACCAATTGCAGTACGCTGACCGGCTAGTCCCAGTTCAGCTTCTTCAAGCATTTGCCACAAAGTTTTACGGTCGAAAGTCAACGGTGTTTGCAGGTATGCCTGATCTCCAAACAGAATCAGCCCCAGTCGATCACCTTTACGACGTTCTATAAAAGGACGCAAAACGGATTTAACAACTGCAAGCCTGGACACAGCTTCGCCACGCAATTCCAGATCTTTTTCTTTCATACTTCCTGAGAGATCAACCGCCAGCATTACACTCCTTCCTGAAACCGGTAGTTCCACAGGATCACCCACCCATTGTGGACGCATTGCCGCCAGCACAATTAAACTCCATAACAGTCCAGCCGCAATCAGTGATTTAGTGTTCTTAGCTGCTGTTAAACCTGTTTGAGGCAAAGCTGCTATTCTTTGAAAAAACGGTACACGAAGAGCTTGAACTGAACGTTCACGAGGAGGCAGTAAGCTTACTAAAAGCGGTAACGGCCAGAATAACACGCACCAGGGCCAGATAAATTCAACTGCTCCATTTTCAAGTAAAAACATGGCGATTAACTGTTCAAGACTGATACGGACATTCCTTCACCCATTTACTAACCAGTGGAAACAAAACTTCGATATCAAAGTCAGGCTCCGGTTGATAAAGATTTTTTCCAAATATTTTTCCAGCACCTAGCGTAAATTCAGTAGTTTGCCCTGTTTTATCAAGAAACTTCAACCATTCCTCCCCCTGAAGGGAAGCAACTTCTTCCTGCTGATAAAAGCTCAACGCAGTGCGTCTGAGTAATTGTGATAAAGTTCTCAGTGTTGTTAACGCGACAGGAGATTTATCATGTTTCTCCTGTAAATCTTTCAAGATGCGTAATGCTTCAATTCTGGGCCTGCCACGTTCATATTTTCGGTAAAGCCACCAGGCGCACAAAACAGTGAGCAAAACAAAGAGCACCACTAAGACAATTTTACGTAAAAATCAGAATTGAGAGTCTCAATTTCTTAT
>NYXK01000126.1 GCA_002685535.1 Deltaproteobacteria bacterium | reverse complement strand
TATATTCATATTTGTATATTTATATCGATTAAGTGTGTAAAGCAAATTATCGTTTGAATAACATGATATTACGTAATATGAAATTTATGTTTTTACATACAAAAAACGTCAAAAATCACTTGACAATTACTTTTCAAGTAATTATTAATTTTATATAAAGTTTATAATTTATGTACCTTATATTGATATCTTGAGATACAGGGAGTTTTAAAGTATTTGTATTAATGAGAAACTTTTTATTAAGTAAATAGTTTCTCTCATATAAATCTTTTGTATGAGGCTTTATAGTTTACTCGACTTTATAGTTACTATTGATAGAAACATATTCAAACTCGAGAATTATCAAGATATAAGTATAATACAACTCTTATAAAGTTCTTAGTAGAATCTATTAATAATTGTAAAAGTTATTAAAGATTCTGAGAAAATCGAATTTACACCAAATTTGTTAGCGAAAAGTTTCTTGAACTTCAAACACTTTATTAACAATATTACGTAATACAAATAAGATAAAACTTGAAAATACAAAAGAGTACTTGATAAATAATTAGGATATTAAATTTGAAGTTATTCTATCAAGAAACAATTGAGTTATTAAATATTACAAGTAATGAGTTTTGGTGTAAAAGGGGTGGCGGAAGGTAGGGGTGGGCGGAAGGGAGGGGTGGGACGTTAAGTCACAAAGTCCTAACTCGTAGAACGCACTGAAGGGCAAAGTTTCTGGACTTCATTCTAAGGCCCAGGAAATGACTGGCCTCTCGCGCTCTGCGATCATCGAACGATCGATCACAACACAGACGCGATTGCGGCGGATCGAGTTTAAAATAATCGCTTCACTGAGAACCAGAGGTAATACCATAGTCCTGAGCACAAGTGGTACTACTTCAAGGACTTGGACCCCGATGAAGTTCTTATGTTCAGACAGACTGATTCGAGCTTGGAGGGAGTTGGAAGTGGGTTCCTTTTTAAATTGTGCAAACCTAGGCTAACTATGTAGGTATTGCTCATATGAGTTTCCACAATCCGAACGCAGATAGCGATGTGGCACCAAGAAAAAGCATTGAACTGAGGGCATTTGTGTTTTTCAAATGAAGGGCAGTCAAGTAGTGAAGTAGTGAACGAATGTGTATTTGTCTAGGAAATGCTAGACAGCAACTCTGTCAAATTCCGAAGGGCATCACCAACATCTAAACATCCCGCTCCATTCCATCCCCGCTCCCAATTGAGGATCGAGGTGATTTGAGTTTGGCAACTCAAATCACTTCTTCGCAGGAGCAACTCCCTCGCCCTTGTTATTGTAGCCATAAGCTCCATTCAACGGAATGGCATCCTTCGCCATCTGAGCAGCTTTGGAGGCATCAGCCTCGGTAGCTGGCCAGACTGCCTTTGTCGTTGTAGCCGTAAGCACCGTTGAGAGGAATAGCATCTTTGGCCATTTAGGGAGCCTTGGAGGTGTCGGCATCAGGGGTGGGCCAGACAGCCTTCAGGGTTGGGTCTTCTCAGATTGGGTCATGGTGAGGATTTTGGGTGGAGATTTCTATGATCAAATATCAGTACTCTTGTACTGCAAGAAAGTCTGCTGTGGTTCGAACCTGTTCAATGTTTCTTCTTTGATTAAGATGTCTAGGGTCCTTGTTTCGATATGATGATTGATAGAATACGAACAATCAAACGCATTAAATACCTCTTCCGCCGATAGAGTTGGCGTCAGTGCTGGCCGTGCCGTCCTTGACCCTACCTTTCGTCAACAACTTTCTCGCTAAGCCAGATTGTCCCGCACTAGCATTTCGTATGTTGTACAGCCGTCCCGAGGTTAGATGCATATGTAGTTGCAGGCCAGCGAATCTTGCATGCATTAAGCTGTTCCAGATCGCTGCAAATCAAATATTGTGCCGTTCTCGCCAAGGAGGTCACAACAAGGCAGGCTTGCAGGTCTGTCATATATATATTTCCAAGAACCGGGTCGCGTCATTGACCTAGTAGATGTTTGCGCAAGATAAGGTCTTGAAGTCCAAGATTTTGTGATCGACAAAACATGTACAAGATCAAGCACGCCTCCAGAGACCCACAATCTTTTAGATTTGACTAATGTAGAGGACTCGGGCATGTGATACTCTAAAGTATGCAAAGACGACCCGCCTGACAGTCTGCTCGGGGATTAATCTGTCGCCCCTTTGAGTCGGCCATGTGAAGTGACGACTGGGTGACACTGCAGCATCTGCACTGTTTCGTACTCAGAGTCAAACTTGTTGCGAAGCAGCGAAGTTGTCATTGAGCCGGTAACGGAGCAGTTGGTCCCCGGTACCGAGTCGCGAAATGGTCGTCACATCGGTGTTCAAGCATATCCCTTTTTGTTCGTAAGCTAGGATGGTAAGTTAGCTTCGGAGGTCAGGCTCGGATTTTCTTTCCGTGGAAGGTAGTCCAGTTGTCGAAGGAAGCACCAACTTGGCGACATGCAACCACTCCCCCCTCCCACCCAAGGCTCGTTTCCTCCCAATTGTCATGCTACGAATTGGCGAAGATCTTAGGCCAATGTTTCAAGTACGCCTTTGTCGTGCAAAAGCTATTCATCATTAGCAACATAGAACTTAGGGAGGAAGCCCTGGGCTTCGCTCTCCAAACTTCAATCCCCACCTTCTTTCTTGCATGTCTTTCAAAGTGACTTTGACAACAAAGGCTCCAAGGCCTCTTCTTTCTCATTCGCAATCCTAAAGTTTTCAGCTTCTCCTATGAGCTACCTTCCCTACTTTTTCTGTATTGTAAATCTTTTTTCAGATCATCTACGGCGCATCTGAAGTGGTATTGACTCGTGGTTTTCGCGTGTATGTTACATTCGAAGAATAGCTGCCAGTATTTGGGGACAGGTGGCGAGCATTGAAACTAGCAAGACTGATCTACTCGTTGGTGAGACGGTGTGTATAGCTTGGGTGGTTCTGGGTTTTGTGAACTGGTCTCCGGATCGTACGATGTCACTTACGCATATTCGTGTCGGGCACCGAACACGCTCTTCAATGATTCAGGTTCGTCAAGAGGAATGCAGCCAACTAGCTCTGCTCAAGTAGAGACACAGCTCCTACATTCATCGCTCAAGGCTGGAACTTCCAAACCGACCCGTTCACTATAACATTCAAATGCCCTTAACTATTGTCCACGAAGTTGTGCGACGTATATTTGACCATCGGCCGTCGAGGATCCGATATCACAAGAAACATGAGAGAGTAGAGTAGGCACTTTTGTTATCCCAAATGTGCTGTTCGGCACGAACACTTCAAAGCCATGAGGCAGATTCCGCTTTGGATTCCTGAGCCACGATCAATATTCGGCGCAATAGGAAATCTCCAGATAGCGAGGACGATTAATGTTGCAGACCAAAGACCGACGCTTGGAATGTGGTAGCAGCAACAATAAACAAACATAAGCGAGCAAATTACCAAATTCCGTCAAGCCAACATCGATTCTTACAAGTCCAACGCGCCGAAGTCCTCCTTACAGTAAGCACACACACAAATTGTCAATAGTGAGATTTGGTTTATGTAAGCTAAAATGTAGTACTGTGAGCTTCCAATCAAACCTCTCTTTAGGTTTTTCAGAGCAAAGTAAATTGAGTTTCTCGGTCCCGACACTAGTCTATCATCAGTAAGAAAATACTACCTAACGACTTCCCAATTGAACATGTCTCACTCCCGCGCTTGAGCTCAAACGCGATTACCATTCCAATCGAGTCTCAGATTCAATAATGATTTCCAAGTTCGTCGACATTCTTCTAAGCACATCCATTCAGGAAGGTGGGAACACGGCCCCTATTGAAAGCTCAGATGCACGCGTCAGCACTGAAAGTCAAAAAAGTAGAACGAGAGTCCGAAGACCACTTGGCGATTCTTAAGAAGGCTTCGATTCCGATTGTTGATTCTTGGCACCTATGAACAGCCTGGATCTGCTGCAGGAAGCTTGCGCCAGAGAGTTGCAAGAGGTGGGGCTTCGGATCCAGCGTTCCTGAGCGGCGGGGGCGGGGTCCGTATGGAAGCCTCTCCCATTTTGCAACAAATGTCTTTCGAGAAGCGTAACGGCACGTTGGTTGTGTGATTCGACATTGAGAATAGAAGAGAATCGCAACTCATGACATTGTTCGTACTGCATCCCTTTGAGAGTCAGACAAAGGTCCAATTGTTCCTCGCCGAAAGGATTCGATCGTACCCAGCCGTTGCTCTCCTGCAAATGCACTAGTGAAAACCCACAACAACCACCCATATCCATGTATGTGCATGCTAATCTCATATACCCATGACAGTTGAATCGCTTACATTTAATTCCCTGGTCCCCCCTTCTTTGACTTCTTGCTTTTAATCCGCAGCAATTGGGACCAAAAAGCCAGCCACATCAAACCAGGTGAGTAATTCCGATGTACTGGCGTGCTTCAGAGCTTCATCTAACGCGCCTCCTTTACCAGAGTTAATCAAGAAGTTGCTCTAGACGGCTCAACCATGAAGCTCTTTACGACCCTCCTCACTCTGCTAGGCGTCGCATCATGCACCACTGCCCTAGCAGCGAAACGCGGAGACTCTGCCAACGGCCTGGACTTTGTTTACCCCTATCCCGTCAAGAGCTACCGGTTCGTCTCGCAGCGGAAACAGCTCACCATGTCGTACATGGATGTTTCACCAGCGGGCACTCCTAAAGGCAACATTGTCCTGCTCCACGGAAAGAACTTCTGTGGTGCCACCTGGAATGCCACAATTAAGGTTCTCGTCAATGATGGGTACCGGGTCATTGTGCCTGATCAGATTGGATTCTGCAAGTCTACAAAGCCTTCCGAGTATCAGTTCACTCTGTTTGCTCTCGCTCAAAACACCAATGGCCTCTTGAACAGCATCGGCGTCACAAATGCCACCATCATGGGACACTCAATGGGCGGCATGCTTTCAGCACGATACGCCTTGATGTATCCATCCCAAACCTCCCGTCTCGTGATGGTAGACCCTCTCGGCCTCGAAAACTGGTTCGAACTCGGAGTTCCGTATCAATCACCAGATCTTTCGTACGCGGCTGAACTCAACACCACCTTCGCCAGTCTCAAGTCTTATCAGCAAAGCACATACTATGCCGGAACCTGGGACGCATCCTACGATGTGTGGGTGAACATGCTATTCAGCATCTATCAAGGTTCATTGGGTGACCATTTCGCCTGGAACATGGCGATGACAACTGACATGGTCTTCACTCAACCCGTCATTGCCGAGCTGCCCAACCTCAAGATGCCATCTCTGCTTATCGTTGGCGACAAAGATACTACGGCCATCGGAAGCAAGTGGGCGCCAGCAGAAATCAAGCCATTGTTGGGCCATTACGATGTCCTCGGCCCAAAAGTCGCAGCAGAAATCCCTGGATGTACTTACGTCCATTTCCCTCTACTTGGTCATGCACCCCAGATCCAGGATCCGGCATCATTCCACGCTGCGTTGTTGAACTGGCTTCCTTGATCTGGCTCAGATGGTTTGTTGTACATATCTATGGAGAAACATTGAAGTAAACTTTGTAATGATAAAACACATTTTGGCTTCCGCTGAAGAAACAGCCGAAGGTCTCTCCAGAACTATACTTTCCAAGTTTTGAACCATCACTGTGATCGAGGATGAAATTGATGTGAGCTGCCACTCATGCATCATCCAACATTTCCAGAAATAAAGGACAACGCCCTGCAGGAACACGCGCAGACGACTTCGTACTCCCCCTCCCGCTTCCGGCTGCCGGAACCATCAAAGTCAAAATCAGCGCATCGCATCTCATCTCAAACTCTAAATCATTGGCGGAACAATCCGAGCAAATTCTTCTGCCAGGAATCGATTCCTTCGCCTGCAGCAATTCTTCGATTTGGGTCTTTGTCCCGACAGGTTGGAGATCTTCAACGGTCAGTGTGCCTGGCAAGGAGACGCCTCCCGCCAGCCCAGCGAATGGCGCGCCTGAAGCTTTTCTCGCCAAGCCTGTCATCCTGGATTTCAGGCTGGGGATGTTGAAAATGTACTGGGGTTAACCCGCCGCGGCACACCCACAGGCTTATTCTCACCTGCTGCTTTCGGCTGTCAGGCTCATTGACCCGAGTCTGGACCGCGCGAGAGATTAGCATTCTGGAGTGAGATCCAGGCGAAGGACCCATTGATAAGAAAGCTGGGATGGGGGCGGGGAAGGCAGTCTGAGAAGAGGGAAGTGCGACGAGTTCGTTTCGTGAAACTCTGGATCAGTCGGATGATCATTAGGAACTCGCGGTTGGCGACGTTTAACAGCGACAGCTCGCATCTGCTCGGTTAGATCCGATCGCCTAGAACAACCATGGAGCGATGTAACGACAAACCAATACAACGGTCCACCGTTTCTGTCTGGAAAAACAAAGTTCTCGTGTCTGCAACTTCACAGAAAACTCCTCATTTCAATTGGATTTAAGCATGTTCTCGGCTGGGTAAATACAATTGTACCGACCCCAGCCCCATCAAACCTGCATTCCGCAGATTGATTACCTGCCTCGTCCGGGCGTGTCTACAAGGATACGTGCCTGAACCTCAATCTCACCACCCACCTAACCCAGTGAAACCTTCTTCAGTTGCAAGGGGAACTGCCAACATCAAGCAAACGAGCACGTTCTTCAAGGTCTTCTCTCTTGGTCGCAAGGATGTGTACGTTTTCTGCAGCGATCCTGCATCTCATTCAGGACAACTTCGGGCTCTTCAGAAGTGAGATGTGATGGCTGTCAAAGTCAAATCCCCTTGTTACCACGCCGCCCCCTCGTCGTTTTCTCTCTTGAAGGTTTCGATGTTTGAACCACACTAGCCAGGGCTGAACAGCCAACCGACGAAAAGAGAAACAAGAAACGAGTGAGACTCCTTAACTTCAACGAAGCTTCCACGGAATCCACATATGAGTGGCCTATCTCGCCAAATCTGTGCTATTCGGACGCTGATCTGATCTGATCGCATCTGATTGCATCCGATTGACTCGACAGTGGTGCATGCCCTCTATCAACGGTATTATGGTTGTCGACAATTCAGATCTCCATCATGGAGATTTTGAAAAGAGAGCCGTTATTATCTTCCTCTGTCTGACGCCAACATTCCTCCTTGCGCGGTTTGTGAGTAGAATAACTTCCAAGCAACTGGGCAAGGATGATTGGGCAGCGCTGGCTGCATTTGTGAGTTTTACCTTCAGATTCCAGTTGGAAAAATGTGAAGAGAGGTCATGAGCTGATAGTCTTCTGATTTGTAGCTTTTCACAATGAATTGCAACAGTGTAACTCTTGCTGGTAAGCCCTCAACCTGCTCGTATGAGAAGTTCAAATACTCATATTCTCTTGACAGCATTTCCTCATGGCTGGGGCCGTCACAAGAAGAACCTCTTACCAAGACAAATCCAAATATGTCTCATTGTAAGTTCGATGCCGAAAAGTTTAACCAACGCCGAGATCTGACATCAATCCAGCTCCATTGGGTTTTCCAGATAACCTACAAAATGGCCGTCGCCATGAACAAGGCCTCCATCCTTCTCCTCTACCTCCGGATCATGCCCCAACGCCTCTATCGCATTGCAATTTTCACGCTCCTCACCGTTGTCGCTCTCTTCGCCGTCGCGACCACTATCGCAGGAGTCTTCCAATGCATCCCTGTCGATAAAGCATGGAATAAGAAGAAACCAGGCCACTGCTATAACTTAGTTGAAGCGTGGTATACCAACGCTGTATTCTCAATCGTGACGGATTTCTTGATCTTGATGTTACCGATGCATATGGTATACAAGCTACAGAGAGACAGAAGAGAGAAGTTCCTGCTATACGCTGTCTTCGGGCTGGGATTCTTGTAAGTATTTCCTAGCATTTCCTTATTCCTCTCCACGTCAAGTAGATAAACTGACCAGCCTCCCAGCGTAACATTCACCAGCATAATGCGCTTCTTCGCCCTTAAATCGGCGAAAAATCCCGACACAACCTACGACATCACATCTGGTTTCTGGTCCGTCATCGAGATCAATGTCGGCGTAATCTGCGTCTGCCTTCCACCCCTACGCTCCCTCCTCTCTCGACAATTCTCGTTCTTCAACCGTGCCCGCACGCGCGTCGGCAATGGCTCGTCCGGTCCATATAATAATAGTAAGAGCGGACATGGGAATGGATCGCATGCACCGAGTGAGCTGGTGACGATTGGTGGGACGGGAGGCAGTAGGAATAGAGAGAGGAAGGGAGAGCCGGAGAGCAGTGAGGAGGAGTTGGTGTTTATGGGTGTTGGAGATAAGAAGCGGCGGGATGGGGATCTGGAGGGGAGCTTGGAGGGAGGCATATTGAAGAAGACAGAGTTTAAGGTTACGGAGAGGAGTAGAGATGGGGACACGGACTTGGATATCGAGAGTGATTTTGGGGAGCAGGATAGAGCGAGAGATAGGGACTTGGAGAGGCCGTGGGAGAGGATACCTCATGCTTCGTGACCACGCTTTGTCGAGCGTTTCTGTTATGATTGTACATTATGGGCTTGTAGCAAAAGTAACCGAACATATTCGAAAGGTTTTATGTCCAACATAGAGATGTTGCCTTGACATGTGGACAATTGAGTAAGATTAGCCCCAGGTCCACGATTCTGCATCAGCATTTTTACTTCTCCAGGTAACGACCATTTTGATGACCGAAGTTATACCTTAGCTTTGCTATCACCAATCCGACATCATCAACAAACACAAGCGAGCTGCCGTCGATCGTCATACCACATCCGTGTTAAGCTCGCTCACCACTCGGCGCCTGGATAGTCGTACCCAACTCCTCGGGATCACCAAAAACTGGATTGTTGTCCTCGTCAAATGTCATCTTCGACGCCATCGTATATCGATCAACACCACAGCTACCTGACGAGTTGGCAGTTGCATGGAAAGCATTCTATCGTATCTATGTCAGCTTACTCTCAAACACCTACTCAAACAGACAACCCCAAGAAGCTCGAGAGATTTGGAGCCCCCTCAGGTAGGGATAAAAATGGTCTATCTGCGAGGGGTTATCCTGCTGCTGAAGGGGAACCGATCAGCTTACCCAAATTTCGGTACCATCCGGCGAGTAGAAGAAACAGTTGTGGCCTGTTCCGTAGTTTCCATTCGCCTTGCTGACGACTGGTCTTGTGGTAGAAACTTTGACCCATGAGGAGGCAGAGAGTGGATCTGGGCCAATATAATGCAAAAGACCGAGTGCGTAGTCGGGCGAGCCGCAGAAAGAGCCGGAATAGCTGAGCCAGATTGAGCCGTTGTGGTAGAGAGGCTGGGAGGGTGGATGAATGGTTAGTCATTGCCGTTTTCATGACGGGATGAAGGTAAATGAGGAATTTGGAAGCAGATGCACTCGCTAAGACGAGCATCGAGTCGAAGTGGGATGAGAAAGCTATAAGGTGTGGAAGGGAGGGAAGCGCAAAAGTGGACAAAACATACATGCGGCCCCTCCAACAACGGCACCTCATCCCTCTCCCACTTCCTATTCGCCCTCGCAATAACAGTCCACCCCTCGACCTTCCAACTTTCCGTATCAAGCCTCGAAATTTGAAGCGCCGCCTCCCCATCACTATCCTTCGCACTAACAACATGATACCTCTCCCCCTCCACCACCAAATACGTCCCATCAATACTCTCGGGATCCCTCCCATCGCTACCAGCCTGCTTCCCCTCCTCAGGCGTCAACTCCGCAAGCCACTCATACACACATCGATCAGGCCCATCTCCCTCCCCATTTCCCCCACCAGTCTCAGGATCACATCCGGTTCCTTTCAGCACATGGCTGCGCTTGCTGCGTCCGTTGGCTGATCCGGATGCTGAGTAGAGGATGTACCAGGTTGAGTCGATGAGGTGTATCTCAGGTGCCCAGATGTCGCGGTCGCGGGTCGGCGTGTCGTCTGCCCAGACTTGGGTTGTCGTGCCGTTTTGGAGACCGGTGAGGGTGCGGGAGCGAGTGACGGTTATTTGGGTGGTGCCAGTCGCGGTGAGGTAGTAGTTCTTTTTGTGGACTATGATTGAGGGGTCGGCGGCAGGGGATTTGATGGGGTTCGTGAAAGCGTGTGTGTTGGTGATGAAAATGGTAAAGAGGAGGGTTAGGGTGGTAGATATAAGGTGGCTTGTGAGCATTTTATTCGTTGGAATCTTTGGAGCTCGAGTTCTGGTGGTTGGTTGGAGAATTGGGATTATAGTTTATGGGCTCCTTGTGCAGAGTCATGGCTGTCGTTATATAGAAATCGAACATGTTCGCTTGAACATAATAGAACTTTGTTCTGTGGTTATCAGGAGATATTCAGAGTTCTTCGCAGCGCATGCCCAAAAGAGACGGGAAGGATGAGGCTGAGTGAGAACTAGAACCTGTAAGATGAAGATCATCTGCATCCATGTCTGGCGCTGGGCATACGTAAAAATTTCTCGCTTAAAATGTTTTGACTGTCAGCTTGGATGAGCACGATCCATTCGAGCTTGAATGTATGACACACTACTGTCTGCCAAACATCTCCCATCACGTAAAATCGGAAAATGTTCTTGGGACAAATCGACTTACTTCTCTTGCATAAGGACAAGTCTTCGCTGTAGTACTCCACCACCCTCTTTGATCACTTCTTGTCGAAGTAATGGTGCAACAGTGGGTGCACGAATTCTGTGCGGATTAGTTAGCCCCATCAAAAGACTAAATCGCGTCTCCCCCTTATTTTTGACAACACAACAACCCTTCGTGATTATGGCATCACCAACGCGATTAAATCCATATCGAACTCCTCCACGGTCACCTCTTGCTGGTCAAGATGCTATGACGTGAAGAAGAACGAAATTTTTTAACGCCTTAACCGATAACAAAGGCGCGATTCCGTTGACTCGGATATCTAAGAAGTGTGGCATTTCAGAGTCCTGTGGCCGAAAATGGAAGGAAATATGGC
>NYXK01000125.1 GCA_002685535.1 Deltaproteobacteria bacterium | reverse complement strand
TTATCAACTGTTGAATTTTCCAGCCGGTAGCAGGTACCATCGCTAGTGACATTTGAGTTGTCTGTTGAGTTGTCTGTTGAGTTGTCTGTTGAGTCGTCTGTTGAGTCGTCTGTTGAGTCGTCTGTGGAATTGTCTGTGGACTGGTCCAGAGTTTGATCCACCTGGGACTGTGATCCTGAATCACTGCTATTAGCGCAGGAATTGATGATGAGGGCAATGACTGGAATTAAAAAAAGGAAAAATAAGTTTTTCATTTTTTCTCCCTAACTAGAGAAAAGTTAACTCCTGCCCTGGAAAAGTGTAGTATTCCCCTCCAATGGAATACCTATTGGTCAAAAAGACCGGAAATAATTTGATGCTTAAAATAGAAGAATGTTTTTAAGCTAACTAAAACTTTCTGCAATCATAGAACCAAATTGCATTATTGCTTATATTTAACCAAAAAGCTGATATTGTAGTTGCGTGAATTATATAACTCTTTGTCGTATATATGTCAAGTTTTAAATTTACGTTTGTTTTCGGAATTCCTGATTAATACTGAGTTTGAGTGCTAAAGATGAAAGTGATTTCGTGGTAAAATTATTAAAAAGATCTGCCGGGTCGATTTGTGCTTAAAGTCGTATGGTGGATTTGCTTGAGAGGGATTTTGAATTGACATGTTGATGAAGAGGGCATAGATTTTTAGTGGAATTATAAGCCTTCATTATTAACCGAATCTACATTTTTAAACTGTTTTAAAACTGACTGTGCTGCGTAATCTTAGGTACCAAGCTGCCTGAATTAAGAGATTGCTGGCTGATATTTTCAAACACAGATGAAGAGGAAGAATTAAAAAGTGGAAAATCTACAATATTTATTAGACGGAAATTTAGTGTGGGCTACTAAAATCAAGGAAAAAGACCCTGATTTTTTCACACGTCTGTCAAAACAAAAAGCTCCCAAATATCTCTGGATAGGATGTTCTGACAGCAGGGTGGCCGCAAACCAAATTATTAATCTGCAGCCTGGAGAGGTCTTCGTTCATCGCAATATTGCAAATGTGGTTGTACATACGGATTTAAATTGTCTTTCCGTTATCCAATACGCGGTAGAGGTGCTTAAAGTAAAACACATCATTCTTTGCGGACATTATGATTGCGGCGGTATTAAAGCAGCATTGGAAAATAATGAACATGGTATTATCGATAACTGGCTGGGTCACATCAAGGATGTTGTTCGTTT
Organism: Deltaproteobacteria bacterium; assembly: GCA_002685535.1. Lineage (GTDB taxonomy): Bacteria > SAR324 > SAR324 > SAR324 > NAC60-12 > Arctic96AD-7. The sequence goes on along the minus strand of NYXK01000125.1, from coordinate 11,076 downwards.
CAACACTGAAAAATTTAAGGGGCTTGAACATGAAAAGCAGTTAGACCTGCTTTGTGAACTGAATGTTAAAGAACAAGTCACAAACATTTGCAACACTACCATTGTCCGGAAAGCATGGAAAGAGGAAAAAGAACTGACTGTACACGGTTGGATTTACAGTATTAAAAACGGTGTGCTAAAACATTTAGATACATGCGACGCGCGGAAGGTGGATAACCATTTGTCTTAATTTTTATGAATTAGTTGTGTGCGAACCTAATCTTATTGACTGGCCTGTGGCAATGGTTCTTTTGACTCTACCCAGCGCATTACCATAATGGCAGTAATGCTGTATATAGCAAAGCCGCCAATCATAGGGAGCACAGTACCGTCGTAACACTGGCCAATAAAGGTACCCAGCAAAAGTGATATGAATGTTGACAGCGAGCCAACTACCGCTGCCCCCACACCGGCGATATGCCCAAGCGGTTTCATTGCCAATGCATTAAGATTACCGAACAAAATACCCAAGCCAAAAAAAGTTAAAATAAAATAGATAGTTAGCGACCACAATGGCGGATGACCATCCGTAATCGTAGCTACTCCAAAAAAAAGGATAGACAAGGCTACAATACTTTTCAACGCCAGGTATGATATCTCGTGCAGTCCGAAACGCATCACCAGTCGAGAATTCGCTATAAAGGCACAACCTAAAGAGAGAGCGAGTAGCGCAAAGTAAAGCGGAAAAAGTGTGCCCAAACCGTATTGTTCCTGGAACACCTGCTGGGCAGAGTTTAGGTAACCAATAAATGCGCCGAAAACCAGACCGATTGTAATGGTATATCCAAATACCATACGATGTGTGACAGCCTCTNGTATGGCTCTTCCGATAGTTGCCAGTGAGAATGNAGTNCGACTNTCGGGCGACAATGTTTCTGGTTGTCGCCAAGCAAACCAAATACCGATAAACAGTACTATTATCAGAAGAACACCAAAGATCCAACGCCAGTGCCCCACCATTAGAATGGCCTGGCCAAAGGCTGGAGCCACCACCGGAANCAGAATAAACACTGCCATCACAAACGACATCACNCGGGCCATNTCCCGGCCAGTATACAGGTCTCGAATTAGAGCCACTACCACAACACGTGGTGCAGCTGCCCCCAATCCCTGAAGGACACGCCCAGCCAACATGATTTGAAAATTTGTGGTCAGCATGGACATCAAACAGCCGGTAATAAACAACCCAAATCCAATATAAACAGTCGGCTTACGTCCAATGCTGTCGGACAAAGGGCCTAAAAACATTTGGCCAACGGCCATTCCCACTAACAATAAAGATATAACCAGTTGACTATCGTTAGGCCTCTGTATGCCCAGATCCAATCCAATTTCTGACAATGCAGGAAGCATTGAGTCTATAGACATTGCGGTCAACGAAGTCATCATCGCCATGAGCGCTACAAATTCAACTAAGCCGATTGATGTTTTCGATTTGTGCATAAGTACAATACAATTTAATTCGATAGACAGTTCATAATATTTAACAGCGAATATACTATCANTTTTCTGAAGTGAAGACCAATTTTTTCAGGAACCTGGTATTTAATTTTACCAAAACATAATCCAAAATTAAACATACTCCTAGCAATTTAATAAGTGGGGCCAAGAATTGACTGGCTATTTCTTATTGAGAATAATTTATTNTAACCTCGTTACTCTACAAACACCGCTTAAACATTAATGCTTAATTATTCAATTGCTCATACATAGTGTGTTACTAACAAAAACATAATCAAAATATGGGAATCTAAAAAGTAATAATAATNTGGTTTATTTAACGGAGAGAAAGGCCGCGGTTGTTTGAAGCAGGTGTGCTTGAAAGCGCGGTCTACGTAAAATTTGTATGATTGGTATGAATAATTGATTCTTATAATAACTGTTGTTACAATCATTTATGTGACAATTTAGAATAATATAAAATTATACGTTAATATTCTTGAATATAGATTTAATAAACGAAGGACGAAGGCACAATTTTTTACCCCGCCACCTGAAAATGCCAGGAATTGAATGAGTTATTAATTCTTTTATGAATGTTCCCACAAAGCACTCCTTATCGAATTTNTCAGTTTAATGCTTTCCAAAATTATAAATTCATTTAACTATAATTTATTTATGAATTAAGTGGAGACTTAACTCAAAGTATGATGTTACTTCTGATGGGGGATCTGTGAAGAATTTATACTAATAATTGTTAGTGTAAATGGGGGTTACTGAATGTTCAAAATTTGAGAAAAAAGATAGCTTAGGAAAATTCAATTTATTCAACCAATTTAAAAGTGGTTTTCTTAGGATAGCTTCAACAAATGATAATGCATTTATTTGATCAATATTTTAAAAAATATCCGAAACAACTAGGGATTTTTCTATCCATAATTGGTGTGTTGATACTTACGCCTGATACCATGGTTATGAGATTTTCAAATCTGGAACAATGGCCATTAATGGGCTGGCGTGGAGTTTTGATGGGCATTACCTTATTGATTATATGGCGTTTTATATTAAATCCTTGTGTAGAAAAAGAATTACGTTCGCTTTTATCTTGGAAAGGATTTGTTGTCATATTTTCTTTTGCTATNAATTCAATTTTCTTTACACTTGGAATTTTAGAAACCTCTGTAATGTTAATTTTAACAGCATTAGCAACTATGCCTGTATTTGCAGCAGTTCTATCTAGTTTTATGCTTAAAGAAGCTCAAGGATGGCTAGGTTGGTTGACTATAATTGCTTCCATGGTTGGAGTCTCCATCGTGGTGAGTGATGGTAACAATGCCATAGGTCAGCCAGCGGGGTCTATAATATTAGGGGCAATATATGGAGGAATGACAGCATTTGGTTTGGCACTTACCTTTACTATGGCCAGAAAATATCCTGATCTTGCAGTACTTCCTGCAGGTGCTTTAGGTGCANTGATCAGCGGTATTATAGGCTTTGCATTAAGTTCTGTAGATGGTGTATTCAACGCNCCAATCTGGACGNTATTTAGTATGGGAGTAATAATACTACCTCTATCATTTACTTGTTTAATTATTGCTCCTCGTTATACAACGTCTGCTATAGTAAGTCTAATTATGCTACTAGAAATGGTAATTGGTCCATTTTGGGTTTGGATTGGTATTGGCGAAAGACCTAGCATAACAATGATCTGTGGGTCTATTATAGTTTTTGTCGTGATCGCTTTTCACATCTTTAGAACCCAGTTTAGTTATAGTGAAAAAACATAAAGCAATGATCTTTTGAATGAAACTCCTTGATATATTAATAATTCCGTNTAATTAAGTTAATGTTTAAATATTGACAAAGGAGATTAGTATCTGATTCTGTTTAGCACATAATTCTCCTTCTCTTTCATGGATTATCAAAGGAAGCCGTTTTTAAAGCACGCTGAGTACTAATTTTGTGCCCATAGCCAACAAACCTAGATGACTAATATCGTAGAATATTTGATCATTTATATGAGAATTTAACCATTTGCCGAAAAAAACGCCAAATGGAATTACAATAAGCAACCANAGTGATACCGTAAGCGTTGCCTCTGAGAAGATGCCGATCTCCGCATAGAATGGAACTTTCGCGATGTTTATCACAAAAAAATAGACACTGAGTGTTCCAACAAAGGCCTGACGTANAAGTGCATGCGGCAATAAAAATATTTGGGCTGGTATACCGCCTGAAAGTGAAACAAAACTTGAGATACCTGACAGCCCGCACCAGATTGCACCACGTTGAAATATTCTCCTGGATACTAAGGTGGCGATTTCCGCTGATGTGCGTTCCCCAGGTCTTATCCGCCGCCAAGTATAATTTAGAGCAGTAATTATTGAGATAGCTCCGATCAATCCAGTTAACATCTGATCATTTAAATAATCGAAAAGAAGCCACCCTACAACCTCACCTATAAGTCCAAATAAGCACATAATCAATAAAATCCGTTTGTCTAGCATCTTCCTCCAGATATATACGACCCAGACATCAGTAACCAGAAAAAGAGGTAGTAGTACTCCAATTGCCAGTTTTGGTGGAAGAGCAAACAGCAGAATTGGAACACTGAACGAACCCAAGGTTCCTCCAAAACCTGCTTTAGAAATGGAAACTGCAAGTACTGCAAGTACAGCCAAAAGCCAAAAATATTCAGGTGAAGTTTCTAATATCTCGAAACCATTTATTGATGGCATTTATATTTCTTCTTTTGAGGAGAATTATTTCTTTTGATGTGGTGTAGATGAAATAAACGAAGGTTCAATTCCATTTCCAGACATCATTATTTGAGAGGGGTTTTGGTCAAAATATTCATTGACTCATCTGATTATTGAGATGATAACTAGCTTGTGCATGTCAATTGTAAGAGCAGCCCGCACAGGGGCTATGACTGGGACTTTCGATGTTAATTCTATTTTAGTTTGATGAGACCCACCCCTGCAAAACCGAGGATGATGACGTCGCCTGATCGGGATCCCTCAGTTATTCCGCTGCTGTCAGCAGTTTCTCAAAGGTTTCCTTATCGTTCACCGTTTCTCCGACTTATAAGCCTGTAAAACGCACTTCTGCAAGACTTCCTATCACACCCATTTGTCTAATGTAGTGGAGCTGGCGACGGATGATAAATATAAACTAATCATTGATACTAAATCCTTGGTCATCTTTCCTCCTTAAATGATTGAAGGGTGGTGAAACACAGTAAAAGTAGTTATCAAATCAATTTAGCATTACTTAATTTTAGGAATGCACTATCTATATCCGTACTCGATTTAAAATTAGACAAATTTGGAAAAAGAGTTCCCATATCAGCGTCAGGAACTCCAAACCAACTGCACAAAGTTGCGTTCATTTGTTCCACTGATAATTTTGGCACAAAACGACCTTTCCCTCCATCACGTATGTCATCAGCTCCTCCCATCGTAAAATTAGGTAAATCTCCATAAAATTTCCCACCATTGAAAGTCGTTCCACTGCTTTTACTCATGACCAAATTGATAGTGCTCCAAGCGTGATCCGTCCCATCGCCATTATTTCCAATGGTTCTTCCAAAATCTGACGATGTAAAGGTCGCCACTTTGTCATCCACACCCATTTCTTCAAGGGCTTTTTGAAATTTCCATAGTGCAAGACTTAGTTCTCGAAGTAGAATAGGATGTTCTTCGGCCTGATTCCCATGAGTATCGAAATTTCCAAAATTGACAAAAAATATTTGACGGTTAAAATTCATTTTGGAATTGGATGATCCCAGGTGGATCAATTGTGCAACAGCCTCTAACTGCTCGATCAGGTCACCATTCAATTCCTCCTCCATACCTGTTTGAGTCTTTGTTGGAATTGAAAAAAGACTTTCCCCGTAAGATGCAGTTGAACTGAAGGTTGTTTTATGATCTGAATTCCAATAGGTTTGTAGTAGGTCATCTAAATCAAGAGATCCCTTGAGCATCTGGTTGTATACTTTATTAAAAGGGTCGCTTCCAGGATTACTTCCATAAAGTGTTGAAAAAAGATTTCGACGACTGGAATAGACAGCATTGTCGGAATCTTTTTTCATGTCCCAATAAGTAGTGGTTTGATCCGGACTGAACAGTATAGGCTTACTATTAACTCCGGTCATCAGACGGACTTGGCCATTGAAAGACACATTAAGTCCCATAACACTATCATTGTTTATACCGGACCAGAGATCGGCCAATCTTCCAGCCCATCCTGTCGTGTTAAGATCGTCTGCTTTGCCAGTATAAATGATGCGTCTTTGGTGGTTGTGCGCAAACAAAAAAGAGGGTTTCTTCTTGGCAGCATTCTGAAAATCAGTCTTTCCACTGAGTGGTTCAACAAGAGTCCCAACATTTCCTACCAAAGAAGTTTTGCCGTCTTCTAGCAACCTCGCCAATTCAGGCATCATTGCATTAACCTTCACTTCCGAAATCGATGTAAGAGGATAAGAACCTCCCAAGTAGGCTGCCGAATCACTCCCTGAATCGTAGTACGGATTACCTGAACCTTGATTTAAGGTTCCTATACTTGGAAGTGTTTTATCGCTATTGGCGACAGAGAGATCCCCCCTTCCATTGTTATAAACTGTCCATTGAGAATTTCCAGAACCTGAAGCAGGAACAAATGAATTCCAGGCATCATTCCCTCCATTCAAGAAGATACATACCAATGCTTTATAGCCTGAAAAACTTGGAGCTGCTGCTTTCAATCCTAACTGGGGTATTCCCATCATTGAAAGACCCGCTAGGCCGGACTTCAAAAAATTTCGTCTTTTCATATAGTTTATTTTTGAATCATAAAAAAACTTGATATAACCATGAAGCGAATTGCATCAGAAATGACATTTCTCGCTTCTTTTGCATTAAAATTTTTCCCCCAATTCATATTCATCAAATGTGTTGTCAAGGCAGTATAATAATCTGAGGGCATCTCTCCTCCCATCAGTTTTTCATCGAGGTGCTGGAGTAATGTTTGAATTGCAGCCTTTTTCTTTTCTGAATCATTGATGTTGTTAAAATCTCCGTTTGTATCACCGTCCAAAGCATATTCAAAAATTTGTAGCTCACTATCGATATTGATGTAATAATTTTGTTTTGTGTAACTTCGAGCAGAAGCAAAATCCTTTAAGCTTGCATTATTTTCTAGGATTGCATTTTTTTCATTGGTATTGAGTGATGACCGGATAAGGTTGTGAAATTTGATTAAGACAGTATCACTTTGAATTTGAAATTCAGGTGCCACCATACTGTTGGAAATGAAATGAGAATCTGCAGGTACAAAATCGGCTGAAAAGAAATTAAATACCGTTTCAGATCTTAATGGTGATTGTCCGATAATATTTTCAAGATAGAAAAATTGATAAACACCATTCATTGTTGCATTCATTCTGCTTTTCCAACCATCAAGTGGTTTCACATCAAAAGCTCTAAGGAATTGGGTCAAAGCCAATAAAGGTTCTTTGGGTTTTCCATAATTTCCATTATTGCTGTATTTCGTCTCTCTTGCTTCAACGTCCAGCAAAACAGCTTTTACAACTTCTTTTAAATTTCCCCGGGTTCCGTTCCCATCGTTGTTGAATTTTTCTGCGACTCTGCTGATATAAGCGGATGAAGGATTAGAGGTAACGAGTCTTGTGATTAAATGCCGTCCCACATGTGGGCCTACATTTTGGTGTTGAAAGATGATGTCTAGGGCTTGATCAAGGTCTGATGGTTCACTGTTTGATGATCCTTCTGTACCAATAGTAGAACCTAAAAAGGTTTTTGAAGCATATTCATGATGAGATGAATTAAATTCCATGGGAGAAGACCATTCTTCTCCATTTGCCCGACTGGTTTTACCAAATTTACTGTTTCCTTTGATGTCATACCCTGTCATTACTTTGGCAAGTTCCTCAACATCATCCTGTGTGTAGGAAGTAATAGGATTTCCACTCGAATCCTTAACCATGGACCCATCCTGATTCATTTTCCAAAGTCCGATTGAAAACAACTGCATCAATTCTCTGGCAAAATTTTCATCAGGGTGTGTATTGGAAGAAGAATTGTGTTTTTTATTTCCTTGATGAGAAAGAAATATTCCCATTCCTGTACTTCTTGAGACTTCTCCCATCAAAATTCTGAAATTCCCAAATGCATTCTTTGCCAGAATATCATAATAGGATGCCAAAGAATCTCCCCTAAATCGAGTTCTTTGTTTACTTCCTGATATGACCAACAATTCACTAAATGCCAATGCTACTCTTTGTCGGAGCTGGTCTTTTCCATGGAGTGCATTCTCAAACCAGGCTGCAGTTTGGTAATCGCTTGTTCTACCATGGAAGTTATTATTAAAGTCTTGATCTGATTCGTAGGTACTCGGTTCAGCCATTTTTGCAATGGCTTTATACCTCTGAAGATGAGATTGATGAGAATCTGTTGAACTATCGTAAGCGGAACTAGAATTAAGTTGTTGTTCAATCCATTTAGCCGTGCCAAGTGCTTGAACTTCTTTCACTTCATCATTTGTGGGCCCAAATGTCGCCTGTTCCAAAATACGGAATGCTTGAGCTGTATTAATTTCTGAACTAGTATCCGTGATTGAGTCAGAAAGTGGGTCCGCGTCATTTTTTTCGCACCCAGCAATTAGGATCAGTAAAAATAAGATATATAATATTTTCAATATAACTCCTTTAAATTAGTTTGATCTATTGCAATGTAACACTCTACACAATCTTTTCACAAGAGGTTTTTGGAGTTTGTATATGATGAATTGTACAATTTTTTTTTGATCATTTTGATCTTTAGCGGAAACGAATGCTATTTAGTTTTTGTCAGAGAATAAACTGTTAAACAGGCAGGGTTGTAAGTCTATGCCCATTTGCTTTAAGATGTTGACAAAGAAAGCTTATATGTTCAGGTCCAATTTCACAACAGCCTCCTATGATGGTCGCACCCGCCTCGACCCATTGGCTAGCAAATTCAGCATAAACCTTGGGTGATAAATCTTTCCGTGCTGATAATTTATCAACTGTAGAACCTGGGGTAAGTGGTGAGATAGTTGTAAAACCATTACCAAGAGCACCAAAGGGTATACTCAGTTCACTCATTATTGACATAGCTTTTGTTATTGCTTCAGGTGATGAACAATTAAGCATAATCCCATTAGGATTTTCATTAGATAACACGTCAATTGCCACTCTCAGATCTTCTCCTGATCGCAGTTTATTTGACAAATCATCTGCGATAGTCAAGGATACAAATGCAGGCTTGCCTGTTTCCTTTACTGCAGCGAGAGCCGCCTGTGCCTCATCGATATTTGACATAGTTTCAATCAGGAAAAGGTCAACATCGTCTTTTTGCAAAGCCACAAGCAGACGATATTCATCCAATGATTTATTATAATCCATACTAGCCTCTGCTACATAGCTTGCCACCAGAGGGGGGAGACAGCCCGCGACTTGTACTGAACCATCTTTTACAGACAATTCTTTGAGGCTAAGTCTGGCAAGGTTAATCGCTGTTTTATGAGCTGTTTCTAGCTGTTCACCAAATCCATGACGTGTCATTCTTGATTGGGTGGCAGTATAAGTATTCAAACAAATTACACGCGCACCGCTCATAACGAAATCACGATGAACTTGTGTGACAATATCAGGCTGATCAAACATTACTTTAACTGACCAGAGCGGGTGGGCATCAATCATCGAACGTTTATGGATTTCCTGCCCTAGACCTCCATCAAGTAATGCTATATCTGTCATATTCTTTTTAATTTCATTTAACTTTGTTCACTAGCCTCAGCATCCAGATCAGTTTTGTTCCTGCTTAAAAGCTAATTTCATAACACTATCCCTACTATTATATTTTCTTACGAGGTTTATTTTTAGACAGCAATTATATAATGAAAGTCCAGAAATTGTTACAAAGTGGTTTTGATTAATTGGGCATTATTTTGCCATAGTTACAACTTAATCATCTTATGGCATATTTTTTTATATTCAGAAATGTAATTTAATCATTAACTAGCAATCTTTAGACGAAGTTCTAGAGGATGCTCTTGAACCGGAAGATGAATAATCGCAGAAAATGCTCCAATACCTACTCCAACCCACCAAACTAAATCATATGAACCAAACTGGTCATAAAATTTCCCGCCAAGCCATACACCAACGAAGGAACCTAGCTGATGTGAGAGAAAGATCAAGCCATAGAGTGTACCCATGTACTTCAAACCATAAATGTGAGCTACAAGTCCTGAGGTTAGGGGAACAGTAGCTAACCATAGTGCCCCCATTGTAATTGAAAATAAAACCACAGTATCAGGGGTCATAGGCGTTAGAATGAAGGCAGAAGCAGCAAGTGTACGTCCTAAATAGATAAGTGAAAGTAAATGTTTTTTAGGAAAATGTTTACCTAAAGCGCCTGCAGCAATTGCTCCAACGATATTAGCACCACCTATTAATGCTATGGAAAAAGCTCCTAGTGATGAAACAGAACTAACTCCCATGCTTCTTAAAATGCTGTTTTGAGGTATAGCGCTGCACATTTCTGTTATGAATGCTGGGAAATGAGCGGTAATAAACCCCAACTGAAATCCACAGGAAAAAAAACCCAAAAAGAGCAACGAATAGCTAGGATCGCAAAGTGCTTTTTTAAAAACGTGACCAAGGCTTTCTTCAAGTTTTTGACTCTCAGCTGGAATGTCTGTTTTCATAAAAGGTAGGACAGCCAAAACTGCTATAATTGCTACCGCAAAAATCAGAAAGACTTCTGACCATGGCATTGTTAACAGCAAAGCATTAGCTATTGTGGGACCAACTATTTGTCCTACAGAACCGGCTGCAGTTGCAACTCCTAATGCCAGTGAACGGTTTTCTGCAGAGGTGGTTCTACCTATTACGGCAAGTATAACTCCAAACCCAGTTCCGGCAATACCAAATCCAATTAGAATCCCCAGCATTTGATGTGCCTCTGGTGATACAGCGTAACTGCTCATTACAAGGCCTAGAGCATAAGTCAATGCCCCTAAAAATATTGCTTTACGATCTCCATACTTTTCTGCGATGACACTGAAAATTGGTTGGCCAATGCCCCAAGCTAAATTCTGAATGGCAATTGCCATGGAAAATTCCGAGCGTAACCAGTTAAATTGATCTGCAATTGGTATCTGGAAAATTCCAAAGCTGGCTCGAATTGCAAAACCTGTCAACAAAATTATGCATCCGGAAATAAATAACGGGGTAAATAACTTAGATGTCTTTTGAAGCATTAAAATTAAAGAACGATGCGGGTAAATATCTTAAAAAAATATAATTTTGCTATCAAATGCAAATACTGGTGGCTGGAACGAATTGACAAAGTTTAGATAATGTGATGTAAAATCATAATTATACTAAGATATAGAATTAAAGCAAATAATTCAGACAGTGAATCAAAAAAACTCACCAACCTTCCCCACATTCTTGCAATACAAAAAAAGAGGTGGACTCGGCTGTATAAAGTATGCTATCTATGTTGGTCGGCGAATCTAGGGAATTAGGGGGCAAAAAAATGTACCTATTTTGAGCCATTAGCTTACAAA
>NYXK01000124.1 GCA_002685535.1 Deltaproteobacteria bacterium | reverse complement strand
CTCCAGTCGATATGACGTACATCGTCTCCCGGTTGATACGGACGTGCCTCCGCAAATTCCATCCCTCTTCCCTTGAGCTTCGTTAAATAAGGACCACCAAGTGTACCCGCGTTTTGAGCTGACTCTAAGCTTACCTTCTTATTTGCGAGCTGAACCAAATCCGGAAGTTCCATTTTACCCAGCCAGATACCGTTTTTCTGCTTTGAATTTTTCATTCAAGTATTTTTTGACTGTCTGGAATAAAAGTTTTTTTAGAGGATGCTAATACGAACAGTTTTTTTATAAAAGATAAACCTGAAAAAAGTCCTTAAACAGTGTCATTGCTTTCAGAGCAAAATTTCTTATTTAAAATAATATACTGATATTATAATATTTTATAGCTATACTAGCCAATAATTTGTGTATTAAAGACTTTTTAAGAATCTAACATTCAGGCCATAAATTTTCATTTTAACTCAAAGATTTTCACCAATAAAGAACAGCTTAAGGCCAGGATTTTAACAAGGAATAAATCAAACAGAATTATGGTACTGGAACTAAAGCAAGTATTTTTTTGATTACGTCATCGGGAGTTATGCCATCTGATTCCGCCTCATAACTTTCTATGATTCTGTGGCGTAATACATCGCCTATTAAATCCTGCAAATCTTCCGGAGTAACAAAATCACGTTCATGCAGCCAGGCTCGTGCTCGGGCACAACGGTCAAGGGCCAGCGAAGCTCGTGGACTCGCCCCCCAGGTTAATAGACGCGCCAGTTCATCGCTGTATCTTTCAGGTGTTCTGGTAGCAGTAATTATTTCAACCAGATACCTTTCTATCTCCGGAGACATGTAGGTATTCAACACTTCAATTCTGGCAGCAAATATAGCCTGTGCAGAGATGTTTACTGAAGCTGACTTTTCACTTGAATCATCGGAATTCTCAGCCTTTATTACGGATGGATTGGTTATTTCAGCAAGAGCTTCCTTACGTACAAGACGCATAATTTCCAACTCATTTTCCAAAGAAGGATAATCTATAAGAACATGGAGCAGAAAACGGTCCAATTGCGCTTCCGGAAGAGGATAAGTACCTTCCTGTTCAATAGGATTTTGAGTTGCCATTACCAGAAACAACTCCGGAAGAGGATATGTTTCTCCGCCTACAGTTACCTGACGCTCTCCCATGGCTTCCAAAAGTGCGGACTGCACCTTTGCGGGAGCTCGGTTTATTTCATCAGCAAGTAGTAAATTATGAAAAACCGGTCCTGCCTGAAAATGAAAATTGCCCTCTTGCGGACGGTATATTTCAGTGCCAGTCACATCAGCAGGCAACAAATCCGGAGTGAATTGAATACGGTGAAAATCTCCGGCTATTTTGTCACCCAATGCTTTGATGGCTCTTGTCTTGGCTAGCCCTGGAGCGCCTTCTACCAGGAGGTGACCGTCTGCAAGCATGGCAATCAACAGGCGTTCTATCAGGCGTTCCTGTCCTAAAATAAGATGATTGAGACTCTCTTGTAAACGGTGAAAGGTTTGGATTGAATTTGACATACGCTTAATTCTATTATTCTTAATTAATAATTTTTATTTTCTGAAGGTCCCAACTTCAAAACATTAGGTATAGTTACTGCCAGCGCAGGAAGTAAAATCATAGTTGCTAAAGCACTAATATTTAAAGTCAACCAAATCATCCAGCTTAGTGTTACCAAAGGTAAAAATTCAGATACACCCAATGCCAGAAAACCAAATCCGACTGTTACCGCATTTGACGTGATGGCTTTCCCGCTGCGCCTGACAGTACTGGCGATTGCATCCTGCAAATCTGCACCCTGAGTAATTTCACTGAACATTCTTGATAAATAATGGATGCTGTAATCAACACCAATTCCAATTACGATACTGCTGACAAGTGCAGTTCCAATATCAAGATTAACTCCGGAATAGCCCATGATTCCAAAATTGAAAAGTACCGTAAATGCAAGTGGAATCATGCCCATCACTCCGCGGTAGAATGAATGGAAAATCAAAACCAGCATCAACAGTACAGCCAGCAAAGATCCGGATAAACTAAAGATTTGACTTGAAACAACTTCTGTGCTGGTGGCGACATTAATCGGTACCATTCCTGCTGAGGTCATAATGAATTGCGGCGGAAAATGCTGAGCGGCATATTCATCGATACGCATAAGAAGTTTTTCTTCCTCAATGGTTGAATTTGAACTGATGTTAACAGTCAAATTCAAGTTCCGGTACTCACTGTCGATCACATCTGAAAGTACATCACCGCCTGAATTCTCATAAAGTACGAGATATTGGGCTACCAAATCTCTCCCGCTGATTTCCCTCTTCACGCCTCGTTTTACGATCTGACCGTTTTCTTCAAATGTTTCTTCACTTTCTAGAATTTCAACTGTTTGAGGCAGACGATTAAATTCTGTGCGGTTCTCGTTAAACGCATAACTGATACGTTTAATTAAATCAACGAGTGAGAATGTACGTTTAACCCTTTGTTCTGCTGAAAGGAATTTTTGGAAATCTTCAACCAATTTCAGATTTTCAGGATTTTTCCATGGCTCACCTTCTTCATTTATCTTGATTACAATGTTAATTGTGCGGCTGCCTGACATTTTTTCCATGGCCTTATTTGCTACCACAAAAGGAGCATCTGCTTTAAAATAACTTTCCAGATTGCTTTCCACTTTCAGTTGTAAAAGTCCATAAACGGAAAATCCGGAAATGATCAGTGNACCCAGTAATATAATTTTTGCGTTGNTTAGTACCCATGACGTNAGTCCTTCCAGAAACTTCTGAATGAGTCGGTCCATGAAATTCTCCTGATGCATTCCACTGCTTGTAGCTGTAGTCGTTGCTGAGTCAACTGCAGATTCTGTTTTCTTTTCAGGAAGCACCATCAACAGAGCGGGAATAAAGACGAGGGAGAGCATCATTGCGAGCAAAGTTCCGATTGCCACAAAAATTCCNAAAGTAAGAATCGGTATAATGTCACTAACAGTGAGTGAGAAAAACCCAACNGCTGTTGTTATTGAAGTCATGGTGACAGGTAGAGCTAGCTTTTCGAGCATCAGGGAGACGGCTTTTTCACGAGGCTGACCTTCCAGACGGTTATCACGGTATTCNGAAAACATGTGAATACCGTCTGCTACTCCAATCGAAATTAAAAAAACCGGCAATGCAGAAGTGATACTGTTCAGCGGCACTTCAAAAATAACCATAATCGCCAGTGTGAACAAGATCGAAAATCCAACAACCAGCATTGGGACAGCTACTCCGATAAACCCCCTGAAGGTAAGCCAGAGGAAAAAGACAGCCAGCAAAGCTACAAAGGGGAAGAATTTCTTGGTATCCCGATCAATGACTGTACGCAAAGTAGCAGCTATAATAGGAAAACCGGCAATATAATGAATATCTTCTCCCGGATTTTCCTCAAAGACACGTTCCAATGCCAGATAAATTGCGTATAGATTTTCTGAATCGTCTTCGTCTGTAGCTAACTCGACAAATATGCCCGTATGTCGTCCATCTTCACTGTAAAGATAATTCCTGAACAATTCATTGGCTAACACTTGACTGCGTAAACTTTTAATTTCAGCAGNAGTTNCCGGAGTTTCTTCATAAAGTGGCGAAATATCCAGNCCTTCCAGTGTACCNACAATATCATCANTATTGGCCATTGAAAGCACCTCCACAACCGGAGCGGCACGTACTTCTAAATTATTGATTAATGCATCCCATGCCGGAAGCCATAGTGAGCCCTCTTCGAGGGATTCCCGTATTTCGGNAAACTCCATCCAAAACATATCATCAAGTCCGTCGATTTCATTTGGTAGAATTTTACGGAGTTGCTCAGCTAATTCTCCAGGAAATTTTGTGGATAGTTGTTGCAGCGCAGTCAAGTCTTCCTGAGACAACAAGCGTAGATTTTCGATTGATTCAGTAAGACTTTGGATACGTTCCAGCGTGGAAGTTTTGAAAATAGTATCCTCTGCTTCCAGCATGATGAATACACCTGGATTGGTACCGGTGTAATCTTCACGAAGCTGTTCCATCGCCTGTCGGACAGGATGACTGATAGGTAAAAGGTGAGGGCTGGGATCGTTTTGAACATAGAGCAAACTCGGGACAGCCAAAATACCAAGTAAAACAGTTGAGACTAGAATTTTCTTTGGGTGATGAATTACCAGTCTTTCGAGAAATTTAAACAGTGTCAAAATTTGATCCTTTGAAAAATAATGTTTGCTCTATCTGTGATGTCTTCGTAAAAACTCTGAAACATATGTTGTAATTTAGGTCGCAGTGATATTTCGTAATGATATTAGTGCTTAACATACAATTGAATTCTCGCTTTGTAAGCAATGACACGCTTTCCGAACTTTTTACAGGTTCATCATCTGTAATAAAATAAATATTTATATATTCATCATTTGTTACAAAGACTAAGTTCCAGTACTGCTGTGTTAAAAAAGAATTCAACAAAGCTCTATTTAATCATAGAGCTTCTTAAACTTTTAAAATTAGTATCCTTTGTGTTTTTACAGAAACTATTTTAGCAAACTATTGATTTAACAGGCAAGATGAGAATTGTTTCAATTTGTTGAAGTTATCCAGATTTATGCTTTGCCAGGATTGAATAAATGCTCAAAATGAGTTAGGATAAAATCAGTATTTTGCTGAGATAAAAAAATTACATGAACGCATTTACACAGTGCAGATAAAAAAGCAAAAGAAGAGAACAACAGAAACNCTATGCTGCTGGAAGACCAACTGCCACGTATCCAAAAACTGATCAAAGAAAAAATCGGACCACTGCCTGCAAATGCCCTACAAAATGAGGCCGTGATGCAGGCTGCTTTCCGACGTTTATATCAGGCTCTGCCGAGAATGATCAGACTNGCAGTCAGTGAACAGGGATTTGTTGAATTCTGCATGGCAAACCGTGAACGATTACTGAATTTAGGAGATGCAGTTTCTGAAAAATTTTCTGCTGCGAAAAATGCGGATACAACAGGAAGTGAGGCGCAGAGTGTTCAAAAAGCTGAATTAGAGCAAAATGAAAACCACACAACTGCAGAAATGCTGGCAACCGCGCAACGAGTGTTTTTACCTACCTATGCACCAAGCTTAATTTTAAGCAGAAGTCAGGGTGCAAAAGTCTGGGACAGAGACGGTAAAGAGTACATAGATTTTGGCGCAGGAATTTCTGTTAACAGTTTGGGACACCANGATCCGGGACTGCTNCAGGCGTTAACCGAACAATCCGGAAAACTATGGCATACTACAAATTTGTATTTAACAGAACCAGCCATAAAACTGGCAGAAAACCTGGTGGATGCGACATTTGCGGATCGTGTTTTTTTCTGCAACTCCGGAGCAGAAGCAAATGAGGCAGCAATTAAACTGGCACGCAAATCATCCAGTCTGCTTCATGCACCTGAAAAAAGGGAGATCCTTACATTTGAAGGCTCATTTCATGGACGAACTCTCGCCACCGTAACTGCCACCGCTCAGCCGAAATATCAACAGGGATTTGAGCCTCTTCCGGGAGGTTTTCGTTACTGTCCGTTTAATGATTTTGAAGCAGCAACANCAATGATCGGAGCAAACACCTGCGCTGTCATGGTGGAACCGGTTCAGGGAGAAGGCGGAGTTAATCCTGCAAAATCCGGATTTTTACTGCATTTAAGAAAACTTTGTGATCAACATAATGCGCTCTTGATTTTTGATGAAATNCAAAGTGGAATGGGACGTACCGGAAAATTATTCGGTTATCAATGGGAAGAAACGGCATCTGAAGTGTCTCCGGAAACTGCGGAGACTCCGGAAAGTTCTGAGCAGAAACTGATTCCGGATATCGTTACCATGGCCAAAGCGCTCGGTGGGGGACTTCCAATCGGTGCCATGCTCTGCACAGAAAAATTAGCGCAAAGTTTTAAACCAGGAGACCACGGAACTACTTTCGGAGGTAATCCAATTGTAACCGCTGTTGCCGGTGCTGCGTTCGGGAAAATAAATACTCCGGAAATGTTGACAGGAGTGTTNAATAAAGGAGCCTTTATCAGAAAACACCTCGAATCGCTCAACGACGAACTGAGTTTATTTGAAACAATTCGCGGTCGTGGATTGATGATTGGAGCAGTGCTTTCAAAAGCCTGGAAAAACAAAGCCCCAGCCATGGTCACTGCCTGTCAGCAACAAGGCGTTTTGGTATTGATTGCAGGACCGGGTGTACTTCGGTTTTTACCGCCACTGAATATTGCTGAAGAGGAGCTTAAAATTGGCTTGGAGCGTGTCGGACAGGCTTTGAAATATATTCATTCTGAAGAACTTGCATCCGGTTCACAGTCTGAATGACACATACATAATGGCTTCGTAAATAGTTGTCATGCCCGCTTTCGCGGGAATGGCAAAAAAGNATACCATTNAGACTTTTTACGGTTTCATTTTACATAACTTATTGAACAACTTGAATAAAAGATGAAAAAAGTAGCATTTATCACTGGAATTACCGGACAGGACGGAGCATATCTCGCAGAACTATTGCTGAAAAAAGATTATATCGTTCATGGTCTAAAAAGACGCTCCTCCAGTTTTAATACAGGACGTATTGACCATTTGTATCANGATCCTCACGTTANCAAGCGAAATTTTATTCTGCATCACGGAGACTTAACTGATTCCACCAATCTGATCAGGATAATTCAGGAAATACGGCCGGATGAGATTTATAATCTGGCAGCTCAAAGTCACGTTCAGGTTTCTTTTGAAACACCTGAATACACCGCAAATGCGGATGGGCTTGGTACATTAAGGATCTTGGAAGCAATCCGNCTTTTGAACATGGNTGANAAAACCAAGTTTTATCAGGCNTCTACCAGCGAACTTTATGGTATNGNACAGGAGGTNCCACAAAACGAAAAAACGCCGTTTTATCCNCGTTCNCCTTATGCTGTCGCTAAACTCTATGGATACTGGATCACNATCAATTACCGTGAGGCNTACAATCTNTACGCCTGCAACGGNATCCTCTTCAACCATGANTCNCCTGTTAGAGGNGAAACATTTGTCACCNGAAAAATAACNCGTGCNGNNGCGAGNATCTCNATGGGNANNCAGGAAAGGGTCTATCTCGGCAACCTTGATGCAAAGCGGGACTGGGGGCATGCCAGCGATTTTGTAGAAGGTATGTGGAGAATGCTGCAACAGGAAGAACCGGAAGATTTTGTACTTGCTACCGGAGTAACCACTACAATCAGGGTATTTACCGAACGTGCTTTTGCAGAGGTTGGCATCACCCTCGAATGGTCCGGTAACGGAGTTGATGAAACAGGACGTGATGCCAAAAGCGGAAATATTCTTGTTTCCATTGATCCTGCTTATTTCCGGCCGACAGAGGTTGATTTGTTGATTGGTGATGCAAGCAAGGCCAGAGAAAAACTAGGTTGGCAACCGACTTGTAATTTACAGCAAATGATCGAAGAAATGATTAAAGCAGATTTGGAAGAAACCCGCAAAGATCAACTCCTGCAAAGCGGCGGATTTCAAACAAACGGCGGAAGTGGGGATTGACCATTTTGCAAGCACTCATATTGTAAGATAAGGAGATTTTATGATCAATATCAGTTCAATGTTTGCCAAGTCCCCTTTTAAACCGCTGCGGGATCACATGGATAAAGTGATCGAAAGTATTGCTCCGCTGAATGAATTTTTTGAAGCACTCCACGAGCAGAATTATGCAAAAGTTGAAGAAATTCAGCAACAAATCTCAGTAGCTGAAGAAGAAGCAGATACCATCAAAAACGAAGTCCGCAATCATCTCCCCAGAAATATTTTCATGCCGATAAATCGTCGTGATTTGTTGGAAATGCTTGATATGCAGGATACTATTGCGGATGTGGCACAGGATATTGCTAATTTATTAAACCTGAGAAGAATGTGCCTGCCTGAAGAACTTTGTCAGGATGTAATTCAGTTTGTCGAAAAAGCACAAAGTGTTTGTTATTTGGCTCAGGGTCTTTCACGGGAATTTGGAGACGTCCTTGAGTCCGGATTTGGGCGCCATGAAATTAAAAAATTAATGGAAATGATTG
>NYXK01000123.1 GCA_002685535.1 Deltaproteobacteria bacterium | reverse complement strand
GTGAGGTGATGTGAAGTAGAGTTCTTTCATTCCCTTTGTTTATTAATCATCCTTAGATGACTTGAATACATTTTCACTTACATATTCAGGATTTAATTGGAAAAAGTTGCAGTTGTTTTAAAGTGAAGTTTTGAGAAAGTTTTTAGGATGAGAAATCGAAGAACCATCATTATCATAGGTTTTATTTTAGTAGTAATGTATGCATTTTCTCATATTGAAGATTTTCTAATTTTGTTTGGGTAAATGAACACTCTCTACTTCACATCACCTTACTTTGACAACATACACTTCACAGGAAATATTTGACATGTCTAAAATGGATCTCTTACCCCTTACAGAAAAAACTGGGTGTTCGAGTTTTGAAAACCCATTTCAAAATTAGATTAAGGAAACAGTTGATGAGATTTTTTCTTTTTTTGATTTTTCTGTTACTTCTTTCAAGTTGTGTCAATAATATATGGAATGAATCTGTCAAAAAAGATCCTATCACAGGAGAATGGGAAAAATGGTGTCCTCCGATATTGAGAAACATTGATGGAACTTGTCGAGAATTCCCTAAAAAATCTTAATTAAAAACCTTTTTGGTTCTATTCTGGTAATAATGTATTTACTTTCACATCTACAAGATTATCTATAATGGATTTAATAGTAGACGTTCTTTTAGAGGTAGGTTCAATTGTTCTTGTGGGATGTATTTGTTTTACAGTATATGTAAATGGGAAAATATTTCTAATTAAAATTGGTCTAATTGATAAAGAACAAGATGATGAATCAATTAAAGATTAAATGTCGGGAGGGAGTTAGAGATAAAAGGATACCCCACCTTTTTTAGAGGGATTTCACATTAGGATTTCTCAAAATACAATCCCATGTCTGCTTTCCAGAAAATTTTTCGGTGGGAAAAATTAGTCTCACAACCTTTTCAAAATGAGTTCCAAACAAACCTTAATAATTATTGCAGTATTTGTAATATTAATGATTGGACTCTATTATTTAATGTCACCACTTCAAAATTGTTTGAGATTCCCACTTGAATGTCCATACCTACCTGAATTATTTTTGGAACCGTAGAATTTATAAATTACTGAATTATGAAACAAGATATTTTAACTAAACTTTTTGCAGAAGAATTGGGGGAAGGTTACGAAACTGTTAATCAATACTATGGAAGTTACATAGAGGAAATAGAAGAACCAGACGATATAAAGGAATTTGCAGAAACTCTCGCAGAAGAACTGAGACAGGATTATGGAGGTGAATTAAGTGAAGATGAAAGGTCAAAATTCCATTATGCATTGATGTTTAATTCTATGACCATTGCATACAAAAGAATGATGAAACACCAGATACAAGAGGGTAAGGAAGAAGAAGAGTTCTTTGATGCGGATGAGTTGGATGAAACCAAAGGATTGGTGAGTAATGTCCACTATGATGGTATAAATTTCTATGGGAGGAGGGTTAAGTAGAATTTAATAATTAAAGATTTGGAAGGGAGTTAGAGATAAAAGGAATTGTAACCTTGTTTCATGGAAGAATATTCACTCCCTTCCACTATCATACCTCCACGAACCCGATTTAACTATTGATGTTTATTTTGAGTGATTAACAACTCTGATTGGAGGTTATATGTTGGAGGATACAGATTTTGAATTTCCTAAAAGGGAATCAAAACTGGATAAGGTAAGGATAGAATGGAAAAACTTAACGGATGATAGGGAAAAAAGACGATATTGTAATGAATTAGAAGAAGTGATTCAAGATCTTGAAGATGAATTAGATTGGAAAAATAAGGAAATAGATAAACTTGACAAGACAAGGAAAAAACTTGGGGGTTATTTGGTTGTTTCCATAATTTTTTTAATATTTGGTCTGTGGGGGGTTTACATTACAAATAATTAGAATACCCCACACTCAAAACAATAGATGGTGAACTTTCATTAGAGTATGATAATTAAAGATTAGGAAGGGAGTTAGAACATAAGAGGAGTTATAACCTCCAACTTATTTTCAATAACAAAAGGATTTAGATTATGATTAGTTTTACTGAATTTTTTGAGGCAATAACATTTTTTGGTGAAATAGTAATTGGACAAATTGGTTTTCAGGTAATTGCTATTTCGTTGGGTCGAAGAGGTTCGGGGGAATGGAATACTCAAGATTCCATTCGTTTTGCGGTTATGCTTTCAACTTCAATAACTGCAACATTAATTTGTTATGCCCCTTTCTATGCAGTAACTATATTTAAATTAGAATTACTTGAATTAATAAATCTATTAATTGTTCTTTCAATGATTTTTGTTACATTATTTAGTTTTTATTTGATATCCATTTTTAAAAAAGTAATTAATTTTTCAGATTTTGTATCAAGTGGTGCTGTCCATATAGTTTACTCAATTGCCTTTATAATAAATATTATTTTTATCTTAAGTGTTTTAAGAATTATTGAACCAAGCATATGGTTGTATTATTTAAGTATTCATTACTTTCAATTTTTGTCACTTTATTGTTTTGTAAGACTAATGATTTATAGATAGTGAATCGGAAGGGAGTTAGAAATAAAAGGAATTGTAACCTTGTTTCATGGAAGAATATCAACTCCCTTCCACTAACGAAAGGACTTGCAAGGGTGTGTATATGAGGAACTGCCTGGTTATACACCACCTTTTTTAGAGGGATTTCGCATTAGGATTTATCAAAAAACAATGTCATGTCTGATTTCCAGAAAATTTTTCGGTGGGAAAAATGGATTGTAGAGGTTTTTCAAATATTTATCAATTGTGATTTAATTTTGTTGAACAATAAGGTAAAGAACAATTATTTATGTTCTCAAATGATCTCAATTTCTTAGAAGCATTAGTATATCTTAGCAAGAAAGATAAAATACTTGAAAAAGTTATAAAAGAAATAAAACCCAAAGAACCTGAGAAAAGAGAACCAAATTTCGAAGCATTAGTTAAGATCATTTCTGGTCAACAACTATCTAGTGCTGCAGCATCGACAATCTTCAACCGACTAAAAGAATTTATAGGTAAAAATAAAATTACACCACAATTGATAAATAATTGTAAACCTCAACAGATTCTAAAATGTGGATTATCAAATGCTAAAACACAGTATATCTTGAATCTTTCAGATATGTTTTTAGCAGAACCAAATATTTTAAACGAATTAAAAGATAAGGAATCAAATGAAATTATTGAGGGATTACAGAAGTTCAAAGGAATAGGTATTTGGAGTGCAAGTATATTTGCACTGTTTTATCTAAACCATCCTGATGTATTTGCATGGGGTGATATTTCAATAAAAAAATCAATAAAACTATTGTATGAGGAAGATAAAGAAATAAATAATGAGAGAATCATTGAAATAACTTCCAAATGGATACCATATAGAAGTACTGCATGTATAGTGCTTTGGAAATGGTTGGATGAGGGAGCAATCAAGTTTTCGTAATCAAAAATAACCCTCTAGAAAAAAAGTAAGCAAACTATTTATAAATAATTAAATTCTTAGTGGGATAGTTGAAAATGAGAAATAGGAAAACCATTATTATCATAGGTTCAATTCTCGTAATAATGTATTTACTTTCACATCTACAAGATTTTCTATAATGGATTAACGAATAACTACCCATGTATCTCCTATAAGACCCCCCACTAATTCTTCACAGGGTCAGACACTCTCCAAGTAAAATCCCCACAATTCTTAGTCATATTCCTCGACCTTCAGTCCTCTAATTAAATAACTAGATTCAGTATCATAAGTCTGCTTACCGAAATCACTCGAACCTTCGTGAAAGTATTCACCAATTTCAAGGATACCAGTAATCCAAACAGCATATAAAAATTTTTCAAAATGCTCTGGCTCATCCAAAATTACCTGAATTACTTGATTTGGTGGTGGTGGTGGAACATGAATACAAGCCCCAAAAGTCGGAACAAGCAGGAACTCCTTTATATAGTCAAATCCGCCATCTCCCTCCAGAGGAACAGCAAATCCTGGAATTTTTACTGATTTACCTATTAATTGTCTTAAGCTTTCGGGCATCTCTCCTGTTTTATAGTTTAACTTATTTAAATCTGCCCATGTAACCAACTTTGTCTCTAAATTTAACCCAAAAACTAAAGATGAGTTATTTAAAAGTGAAAAGAAAAGAAAAACTAAAAAGATTTTTTTCATAATAATATTATAAATTTTGTTTATAAACGAATTGTCATTCCATCTGAAAGTGATTGACGATACGCCCTTAATGCCGGGATTAAGCCCATCAACATTCCATTCAAGATAATTACACCAAGTATAATTAAGTCTTTAACACTTGGGGGTTGAATAGGAATAAATAAACCAAAGTAAGCCTCTAAAAGAGGTTGTGAAACAAATAAAGTTATGTATAAAAAAAGCAGGCCAAAAAGAATACCTACTAATGTTAAAAATATAGCTTCAAAGATTAGTAAAAAAGATATAGTCCCTGGCCCTGCTCCAACGGATCTAAGGATCGCCATTTCTCTTCTACGTTCATTAAGTCCTGACAATAAAGAAGTCATCATCCCTAGTAGACCTGCAAAAAGGACAAACCATGTAATTATCCTTAACCCTACTTCTGCTGTCCTTAGCAAATTCCAAAGCTCCTGTAGAGCAACTCCGGGCATAATTGCGCTAAGAGGTTCTTCTTTAAATGAATTAATCTGACGCTGTAAGCTAAATGCATGTATCTTAGATTTCAAGCCAATTAGAAATGAAGTTATTTCCTCAGGCTTAAGGTCTAATTTTAAAATATCAGCTGAACTTAGGCTCTCTCCTTCCATGGGNGGAGCACCACTTTCCCAGTCTATGTGCATTGCAGTTATTCCTTCTAAACTAACGTGCAAGGATTGATCGACTGGTGTCCCTGTAGGCTTNAGAATNCCTACTACTTTAAANGGNCTATCATCNTGCTTAAGAAANGANTTTNTCCCTGTTCCATGAGCAATTATTATTTTTTCATTTAACCTATAATTTAATTTAATTGCTACTTCACTTCCAATCACTACATCAAANACTTTTGAAAAAGATTGCCCTCTAGAAAATTCTAATTTATTTTTACTGCCATAACGAAAATGTTTAAAATATTCTTGGTTAGTACCTAGTACCCTGAACCCCCTGTGTGAATCTCCTAACGATATAGGTATGGTCCATTTCACTCTTTTATCATTATGAAATTCATTATAACTTTCCCAACTAAGGTTATTAGTAGCGTTACCTATACGAAATATTGAATAAAGTAGGAGTTGTAATGAGCCTCCCCTAGCTCCAACTATAATATCCGTCCCAGATACAGCACTACTGAAACTTGTTCTTACACCCTTACGAATATTTTCTACACCAATCAATAATGTAACGCTTATAGAAATAGAAAAAATTGTAAGCACAGCTGTACTTCTTCGATTCCATAAACTCCTAATGAATAAATTTAGCATTAAATCCTTACTTGTTGACAATATTTATTTCATTCATTGAAATTACTTTTTTAAAAAGCTCGCTCAGACTTGAATCATGACTTACAAAAAGTAAAGTAGANCCCGATTTTTTGCATTCACTAAAAAGAAGTTCAAGAAAAGAATGACGAAGGTCTGAATCTAGAGCGGATGTAGGTTCATCAGCAATTACCAACTCAGGATTCCCTATCAAAGCTCTAGCTGCTGCGACTCTTTGTTGTTGCCCCACGCTTAGCTCAACTACCGTGCTTTTCTCAGCTAGCGGTTCCTCTAATTCAAGTGCTATCAATAGCCTGTGAGCTTCATTAATTTGTTCAAGTTTTGTCTTGCCGGCCCTTTCAGCACGANTTTTTGAAAAGCTTAGGGGTAGCATTACATTTTCTTCAATCGAGAGGTATGGCAAAAGATTGAAAAGCTGAAAGATAAAACCAATATGATCAACTCTGAAAGAATCCCTACTCGAACTAGAAAGATTCTTAATTTCCTTTCCTAGCACCTTAAGTGTACCTGAATCTGAAACTAAAATTCCGCCGACAAGAGCAAGTAATGTTGACTTGCCACTACCGCTAGGTCCCCTCAAAAAAACGTGTTCATGTTGTTCAACGAGTAATTCCGGCAGATTCAATAATTCTCTACCGGAATTTTTCCAGCTGAAACAAACGTTTTTAAGATCTAAAATTGCTTCAGCCATGTTATTATTTCCATCCTTTTATTCGATCTTCCTTGGACTCTAACTCAAGTGCGCCCTGACCATNATTAGAAATCCAATTAACCCGAATTTCCTCAATTTTTGGGAAAAAGGTCATTAGTTGAGTTCCTATAGAATCAATCTCATCTAGATGATGACAATTCCAAGAATAGTTTGATTTGAATTCAGAATGAATTTCAGATTTTTCTGNCTCATCGTGACCATGCTCTTCTTCGTTTGAGAACAGGCTTTGGGAAATACTCATGCCTACTAAAAGACATTCAGCCTTACNAGACATCGAGAAAAGTCTGGAGGGATCTGAGAGGATTTTTATTGCATCACTAAAATTTTCACGGTTACTTTGTGATTTGGGGAAATGTTCAAAACCGATCAAACTTTCAGAAGGCACTTCAAATTCTATCTGAAGTTTTTCACCTTCCAAGGCCATCTTTAGGATTGCTGCCCCATGTTCATGAGAATCTTTCTGACGAGAGCTCTCTGCTAGGACGTTAAAAGATACAGAGATACACACTAATANTAAAAATATATTTTTCATACTTCCTTGTTTAAAGTTATAATTAATAAAAAAATATTAAACTTTAAACAAGGGAGGGCCTCTATTCGGTGGGAAATGTGCTAATGAACATACTAGTAAAGGCTCAGATTTATTAAAGTTATTTTCAGGAGATATTTTTAAAAAATCGTACTTTTTGCTAACAAGAAAAAAATGATTTAGANTTGAATCAACATATATTTCTGGATCATTTGATGCTTCTCGCTGAGATAGTGGAGGGTGGGAATGTTCTGGNTCGTTGCATTTTTCAAAAATTAACTCGCTAAAATTAGTTTGTAGATTTTCCTTTTTCTCAATCGTTGGTAAAGTCCCTTGTAATAAGAGGGCAACCGGCAATACGATGTTGAAGAAATATTTTGTCTTAGCAGGAAATTCTTTTAACATTTAATTTCGGTAGGAATTATGATTCATACAAACTTTTAATCAATTCTACNAAATCCTTGCAGTGTAATTATAACAACAAAAGANTTAAATTAAAAACTTTTTTGAAGGGTCTGTCTGACTGTGAAGAATTAAGTGGGGGGTTACTCAAAGGAGATGATGGGGGAGGAAAATTATTGAGAATAGGTNACTCCTCTGAGATCTAATGATGTCCCAGAGGTTCTTTTAGCCCAAGTGGTTCAANTGACATCACTTGCTGCAAATGTTCGCAAGGTTTTTAAAACAACTCTTCAGGATCTNTTTTTCTCGGATCGAAGGGACGAAACACGTAATCAAAGTGATGGATTCCTGATGGAATGAGGTACCGTTNCAAAGTATCAGGACCGCAACTTCCAGTACCAAGTCCCCTTTGTCGATAATCAAGATAGACAGACGTCTCTGGGTGAGATTGGAGCTTGTATGCATGGGAAGTAGAATACAGGTGCGCATCTGGATAATGGCTGACTGACCCCTCGAATAACCCCGAGCCTGAAATGAACAATCCTGAACAATTTACGTCTTTCAAAATAATCCAGCGCAACCCAGTTTTGTTTCCATGCTCCTGAGGTACTATGTAAGGCACGTACTGCTCATTAACAGTGGAATGAAAACGACCAACCCGAACTCCGGCCATTCTATCACAATAACTTTCATGAGGACCGTTCCCGAACCATTCAAACTCTTCAAAACCTTCTTGGATCTGGAAAGATATACCAATACGGGGCAGGTCATTTAACTCTTCATGAACCATCACCATGTTTTCCATCCAAAGAGATAAATCTGGAAAGACATGCCAGATGGTATGATGAACGAAAGCCTCAGAGATTGGACCACAGGAGTAGCATTGTTCAACTTCAATGTGTAATAGTGACCGCTCAAGGTTTTGTTCGAGGTTGGTTAATCCTGGTTGTTTCTGTCCACTCTCCGCACTAGAATCCCTTCGTGTGAACACTTCCGAAACACTACATCTTTCTTTGGTCAATCTAATCTGATCAAGCCCTGCTTTCAGCCAGCGACTAAGTGTACTGACAGAAATCAAGTTTGATAGAGACTTATCTTCATTACCAATCCACGCTTTTAATCCNTCATTGTCTGTTGGAGCGCGCCAGACATTAAGTTGTGGTGAAGAAGCCAACAGATCCCTGTCTCCACAATGGATCTGTTTCAATCTTCCTGAATTTGTGTCAAAAGAAAGTCTGCCAAGATCTGACTCGACCTTTATTTCTGTTTTTGATTTTGATATTTTGGCTGAGTTGTGACCCCTTATGAAAAATCCTCCATGTTCTGTGTTATTTTCAAATTCTCTGATTCGGAACTGGTCCCAACCTAATTCATGTCCCTCANCGGCCCATTTGCAAGAAGTTTTGAGTATATACAATAGAGTCAAATATACTTCCTTCCCCGGAAGTACCTCCGGCCCTGCCAGATTCAGTTCGATTGGAATACTTTGACCAGGGTTTGCCTCAAGAGTTTCAAGGATCCCTTTTTGAATCGTTTCACCNNCTATTTCGAGTTTCCATTCCAGCCGGATATCCTCCANCCCTGTAAAATCTCTGCGGTTCAGAAGTTCCAGCTTNCCCTTTTGAAGGTCAACTGCTCTGGCGANAACAGGCTGTACAAGTTTTTTGAATTCTTGCATCGCAGGATGAGGTTGACGGTCCGGCCATACAAGNCCATTTATGCAGAAATTAGCATCATTCGGTTCATCACCAAAATCTCCTCCGTAATCCCAATGCCCTTTACCATCCNGATCCANCCCCTGGTCTACCCAATCCCAGATGAATCCACCCTGAAGACCGTGATTCTGGCGNATTANGTCCCAGTAGTCTGAAAGGCTGCCGTTGCTGTTTCCCATTGCATGAGAATACTCACACATGATCAGTGGTCTTTCGTCTTTCGTAGTCCGCACCCATTCAACCAGATCATGGATTTCGGGATACATCGGTGCAATCACGTCTGTGGCCAGGCTGTTGAAACCTGCTTCAGGCTGCCAGTCGCCTTGAAATTCCGGACGCAATGCCCCCTCATAGTGTAGCAATCTACTCTTGTCGCGTTCACGGATCCATCCAGCACAAGAAGCGTGGTTGGGNCCATATCCGGACTCATTGCCAAGTGACCACATGATTATACAAGGATGATTTTTATTNGTTTCNACCATTCGTCTGGTACGATCCAGGAACGCGTTGGCCCATTGAGGCTCCCTGCAGAGTCGACCGTAGTAATGATGCGTTTCTATATTCGCCTCATCTACTACATAAATCCCATACTCATCACAGAGTTCGTACCATTGTGAATCGTTAGGATAATGAGCACAACGAACCGCGTTGAAGTTGTACTTTTTCATCAGCAGAATATCCTGAAGCATCGATTCCCTACTGACAGTTTTTCCGTTGTGTGGATCGTGTTCATGGCGGTTGACCCCCTGGATCAACACAGGACGACTATTGATAAGTAGTTCTCGGTTTTTGATTTCAACTCGGCGAAAACCAACTTTACATGATGTCCATTCAATTTCATTACCGAAAGGATCGAAAAGACAAAGGAGAAGATTGTAGAGTTTTGGTGTTTCAGTGTTCCACAACTCAGGATTGTGGATTTTTTTAGAGAAACGACTCAAATGACCAAGGTTGATTCTCGTCTGTTCTGCAACTGGTATTTCCTCATGCTGCATGGATGGAAAAACTCGGTTTCCATCAGGGTCAATCAATTGTATTCCCACCTTCCAGCCAGATTCTACTGGTCCTGTAAAACTCACCCTAGCCTCAACTTCAAGGCTTCCTTCGTCCAGATTTTGGTTCAATTCTCCAAGAGAAAACAAGTCCTCCAGATAGGTCATTGCTGTGGAACGGAGATAAATACTCCGGTGAGGCCCTGCCATCCACCAATGGTCCTGGTCTTCTAGAAAACTTCCGTCTGACCAGCGTATTACCACAACAGTAAGATGGTTTGTTCCAGAAACGATCCAANGAGTAAGGTTAAATTCAACCGGCGTTCGGCTATCCTTACTAAATCCGACTTTATTCCCATTGCAGAATACGAAAAAAGCGCTTTCTACACCACCAAAGTGGATTACCGTTCTGCGCTCCTTCCAACCCTTTGGCAGTGTAAAACAAGAACGGTAAACGCCTGTGGGATTTTCTTCAGGGACTTTAGGTGGTTGATGTGCAAAAGGCATTTGCACATTCGTGTAGTGAGGGGAATCATACCCCTGCATCGTCCAATTACCCGGTACTTTGATGCTGTCCCATTCGGAATCTTTCCCATCAGGTTTTATGCATCCTTCATCTAAGTCTGNTGGTTTTTGATAAAGACGAAATCTCCAGTTGCCATCTAAGTTTAGATGCCAATGGGAATCAAGAGGTTTCGCATTTATGGCCTCTGCTTCATTTGTAAATCCATGCAGGTGTGTTCTNGGTGGCAAGGTGTTGATACCAATACATTCTGGATTCATCCAAGGAATATCTGGTCCTGCGTAGAGGAAATTTGGACAGAGACTCATGAGGCTTGACTGTAGTTGAAAACAGCTTGATCACGTAGTCTTTTTGCTGACTGTTCCAGAATTAGATCAAGCATTGATTCCGCCAGCATTTCGTAACCGAACATAAATATTTTCGCTTCTGCAAAACCTGGTAGCTGAATACAAAGNTCTCTCCATACGATGAAAAAAAAATAAAATACCCAATCACCGATCAATGTATTACTGCATCGATGAGAGAAGTAATATATTATTAACATAGAGTAGGTGTGTTTTTTATATTATTCTTTAACAGCACCTAAAGTAAGTCCGGCAATAAAATGTTTCTGAAGCATAAAAAACATAAACACAGGAGGAAGAGCTGCCACTATTGATCCCGCAGAAATAAGGTGCCATGATGCCGTCCACCTTCCTCTGAGAGCTTGAAGGCCCAAGGTGATGGGGCGTGCTTCATCTCCCTGAACCAGGACAAGTGCCCAGAAATAATCATTCCAGATAAAGGTAAACTCAAGAACTGCCAGTGCAGCTAGTGCAGGNCGTACAAGGGGTAAAATGATGTTCCAGAAGACACGTAACTCTGAGGCACCATCTATACGGGCACTTTCTACTATTTCATGTGGTAATTCCTTAATAAATCCACGAAGGAAAAAGGTGCAGAAACCCGTTTGAAAAGCTGTGTGAAAGAGGATGAGGCCCAATTTTGTATCGTAAACACCAAGATTTAAAGTCAAATTTCGGACAGGTATCATCAGAATTTGCGCAGGGACAAAATTACCGGCAATGAATAATGCAAAGATTAGAAAATTACCACGGAAACGATGTTTTGCAAGAGAATAGCCCGCAAGAGAGCTCAATGCCAACGTTCCCACAACCGTGGGTATTGTGATCACCAGGCTGTTAAAAAAATATTTAATCATTGGGGTCACCGTAAAAACTTGGGTATAGTTTTCTACGAGTGCAAATTCAGTTGGCCAGCCCCAGTAGTTTCCAGAGTTGATGTCCGCCAGGGAACGGAAGGAAGTCAAAAGAACACCCACAAGAGGGAGCAGCCAGACAATCAGGAACACATAAAGAATTATGCGGTAACTTCCGCGAGCAAAAATAGGGGCTTTTTGTATGGATTCAGGAAACATATCAAAGTCTTCCTTTTTCGTCTAACCAGACCCTTATCAGGAACCAAGCAATATAAATATCTAGTATTAAAAAAAGAACGGTAGCCAAAGCAGCTCCGTAGCCCATTCTATAATTAAAAATTGCCTGTTCTACCATTTCATAGGCAAGTACGGTCGTGCTACCCCACGGACCNCCCTGGGTCATAATGGCGACCAGGTCAAAACTTCGTAAGGCGCCCAGCACTGAAACTACTATTGCGATGAATGTGGCTGGTCTCAACTGTGGAAGGATAATGTTCCAGAACATGGCCCAGCCNNTTGCTCCGTCAATTCTTGCAGANTCTANAATNTCTTTGTTCAGGGCGGCTANTCCTGTAAGGTATAAAATTAGGCAATAAGCAATCTGAGGCCACAGAGCGGCTGCGATGATGCCGTAACTAGCAAGATTTTCGTCTGATAGTAATGCCAGTGGTTGCAGCCCAAATAATTCAAGAAAAGAATCTAGTAGGCCGTATTTAGGATTGTAAAACCATGAAAAGATAAGCCCAACTACCACAGGGCTGACAACAAACGGGAAAAAAAACAATGACTTTATAAATTTAATCTCACCTAGTTCTTGATTAAGATAAATTCCAAGGGCGAGACTTAGTGGAGGAGCAAATAGAAAGCATATTAGCCATAAGACGTTATTCTGGAATGCTGTATGGACTCTGTCGTCTTCCCACATTTCAATGTAGTTACCAAATCCAACCCAAAACATCTCCCCAACACCGTCCCACTCAAAAAAACTGATCCAGAGGCTGGAGAAAATCGGATGAAGAACATACGCCGCAAAAAAAAGCATNGCGGGAGCCAGAAAAAATACCGGAGCCAACTTAAGTTGGTTCCGGTCCCAAAAATTTGCTTGCATGGAAGGTGGGCAGGGGATTCCTGCCCAATTAAGAGATTACTTCTTGTAAATACGCTTACGCACTTTTTCAATACGCTTACGGATTTGTTTTTCACGATCTGGTTTTACCATAAATTCCTGAAACCCCTTCATGCCTTCTTTGGCCATTTCAGGAGTGGTATCACGATCATAAAACTGAGCTAAACCAGCAGACTCACTGAGCACCTTGAAACCAATTTTCAAGAACTCATCAGTTGGTGTTGGAGATTGATTATTGGCAGGTAACATACCCGAAGCATCTGCAATTAATCCTTGAATATCAGCTCTTGCTAGGAATGCAAGGAATGTTTTTGCATCTGCCTTATTCTTTGCCCGGGAAGGAATGTGCATAGAATCCGTCGGAGCATCCTCATAAGTGCGGACACTTCCATCAATAACTGGAAATTGAAAGTATCCTATTTTACCATCCAAGCCAGCTTTGACAAGATCTGGCACGACGAAGTTACCCATGAGATACATAGATGCATCACCGTTTATCATAGGAGCCTGACCCTCCTGCCATGACAGAGATGCATGGTTTTTAATATAATACCCCTTACGCGCCAGCTCTCCCCAAATATCAAAGACTTTGTCCAGACGCTTGTCTTCATAGGATATATTTCCATCCATCAGGCTCATATGGAAATCGTAACCATTGACACGCAGATTCAGAAAATCAAACCACCCGGCAGCAGTCCAAAGATATTTTGTGCCGATNGTGAATGGAGTAATTCCATTCTTCTTGAGTGTTGCACAAATATGCATCAGATCTCCCATACTCCTTGGTTCTCCGAGTCCATACTTAGCGAATATATCCTTGCGATAATAGATTCCCCACTGGTAGTAGGTCGTTGGAACTCCCCACTGCTTGCCATTCACNGTAACTGTGGAGCGAGCCGCTGACAAATTAGCATGAAGGTTGTGCTTGCTCCAGACATCGCTGANATCCTCAAAGAGGCCTTGGTCTACAAAAAACTTCATCCTGTTTCCTGAAAACCAATTCACAACATCGGGAGGCTCCGCCTGAAGGAAGTTGCGGATCGCCGTCTTGTATGCTTCATGGTCGTAAACAGTCATTTTAACCTTGATGCCCGGATTTTCCTTTTCAAACATCGGTATGATTTGTTCATTCCAGAGCTTATGGTTATCTGCATTTGAACTGTTGTTGGTAACGTTAATTGTACCTGCCATTGCAGTCGTGACAAACAGTAATGTCGTAATTAGAATGCTAAAAACCCTCATTTTTTTCTCCTTTAGATTAAGACTAAGAAAAAACACAATAGAAATCGTCAACGATTGACTTCCTAAAAATTTAACTTCTAGGATTACTTAAATTTTCGTTTTCTATACTTAATTTTATTGAAATCTTCTATAGTCAAATATTAATGTTGCCACGAAAAAGATTCATCATAACAGATTTCATGGCTTTTCTCTTTGATGAGTTCATTCCCACCATCAATTTCCTAAAATATCATCCCTTTTAATAAATGTAAACTTTTTTTTCAAAAAATAATATTATTTTTGATTTAAACATTCATTTTTCAGTTTAANTTTGGAATCATTTCGCCATGAGCCTCCAAAAGATCNTCAACAAGATGCCATATCTCATCTACAGACAATTCTGCTGCAGTGTGCGGATCAAGCATAGCTGCATGATAAACATGTTCTTTTTTTCCAGATAAGGCTGCTTCAACAGTCAATTGCTGGACATTGATATTTGTCATCATTAATGCTGCCAAATGAGTTGGGAGGACTCCAACTTTAACAGGCTTAATTCCGTTTCTATTTATGAGACATGGTACCTCAACAGANATGTTACCAGGCAGATTATCAATCAATCCCTCATTAGAGACATTGCCGTTGATGGTTATCTCCTTGTCGTTCTCCAATCCATTAATAATCGAAGCTGCATATTCATGACTCTGGCAAACCTCAATTGACTGGTTTNTATCTTCAAGATTGATTCTCTGTTCATCCCATTCAGAAATCTGTTTTTCACATCTTGTAATATATTCATCCAGAGGAATATTAAATTCATCAATCAGATCTGGTCGGTCCCTTTTAATGAACCAGGGAGTGTATTCAGAAAAATGTTCACTNGATTCTGTAACGAAAAAACCGAGTCGTTTGAGCATTTCGTAACGCACCAGATTATCTTTGGGCATTGATCTCTGCTCAGCAATTTCCCTTAGTCGAGGATAGAGATCTTGTTTTAAACCATTTTGTTTTTTTTCAAAACGAAGATAAAAAGACATATGATTAATTCCTGCACAAAAATAGTCAATATCTGNGATATTTTCATCAAGATCCTTCGCTAACTGTTCTGCAGTACCCTGAACACTGTGACAGAGACCTACCATTTTGATACCAGGCGATATTTGATTAATCGCCATACATAACATCGCCATAGGGTTGACATAATTTAGNAGAATTGCGCTNGGACAAACTTCTTCCATATCCCTGAGGATATCCCTGATCACCGGGATCGTTCTTAGGGCACGCATTATTCCTCCAACTCCGAGTGTATCAGCAATAGTCTGACGCAATCCGTATTTCTTTGGAATTTCAAAATCAATCACCGTTGATGGTTTATAGCCACCTACCTGCATCATAAATATGACGTAATCAGTNCCCGCCAAAACTTTCCGACGGTCTGTAGATGAAAATACCAACGTATTTAATCCAAGTTTTTCTGCAATTCGTTTAGTGACAATCTCTGAAGTGCACAACCTATCCTCATCAATATCATGCAGTGCGATTTGTGTGTCTCCAGCAAGCTCTGGAGAGAGCAAAATATCACCGATAAGGCGTTGGGCAAAAATAGTGCTTCCTGCACCGATTAANGCAATTTTTGGCATAATCAAAACTTTATTGTAATAAATTAATAAGTAGTTTCCACGTCTTTAAGTAGTTAATAATTTGATCNTAAGTTATATCCTTATTTAAATTCTTTCTTTAAACTTTTAAAGATTCACAATATTGGATTTTTCTAATTAGAGATAAAATATATTCACTCTTAGACTAATCATTTCCGCTAATTTAGCGTAGCGTCTTTTAAAAATTAATTAAATTGAATTTTTAAAAGACGCTACGCTAAATT
>NYXK01000122.1 GCA_002685535.1 Deltaproteobacteria bacterium | reverse complement strand
ATAAAACAAATATTATTATTAACTTATGCTATATAATAAGCTGATTTATATGATGACAAAAATATAATCATCTACCTTTGCTTAGATATTTTTTCTTTTTTGCTAACTTGTTTTTATGTCATACTTTGATTTTTGTGATGACAAAGATTTTGTCATTAAATCTTTATTATTTTATCTTTCTAATATTATCATAAATAATTAATAAATTAGACTTTTTTTTCTTATAATTTAGAAAGAACATAATAAAACAAACCTTATATAAGAAAAAAATCCCTAATATCCTTATAAGCCTTTAGATCTTTCTAACCCTAACCCGATTTTCACGGTTAGACTCGTAAACAGGGCAGATGATTTCGCAGAATGAAATACCTCTGGTCGAATGTCAAGTAAATACACTAGAGGAGCTATGATGCAGACTTCGAAAGAGAAGTTCAAGATCCTCAACAGCTTGGTGGGCACTTTTGAAGTTGGGAAAGTTCCATGATTCGGAGGTCCAGGTTGAGTAAATATGACGCATTGTTTGCTGGCATTAAATTGTAGAATACACATAGATAAACCAATTTGTCACTTCTGTCCAAGCTCTTACTCATTAATCAAATGAGGGCTGTTGACGTTATCACTCCAATTTCATTTGTAATCGCTCATTCGCTGAGACTGGATTTCAAACAAGTAGATGGGCATCGTGACAAGAGACCTCCAACATTCCAGTCCCCAAACTAATCTTTGAGATATTGGTTGTTTCGATAAAAGTCCGCATCTTATACTTAATTTTTCACAACATCAAATCACCGTGGATATCGACGTCGCCAAGGGTATCGAGGCTACTGATATTGCATTATATTCAATAGTTTCAATTCTGATCTTTACCTTCTCTACCTTTTTCTTTAGTTCAAATCCTCAAGCATTACTTTCATGGCTAGGTCTTTGTTCAAGAGCATCATTGGCGGTATTGAAAACCAAAATTGATCTCTCGGTGGTGCTTGGTTACGAAACTAAGAGTATGAATAATTCTATTACTTTCTCTCCAGGTCATCAAGAGATGATGATCATGAGCCAGATAAGCACGAAACAGACCAAGTGGAATCATTCTGAAAGCTCTCTTCAAACCCAGCATCGATATTCCAAAGACCGTCTTCAACAAAATCCATACTAATTTGCATGAGATCCAGATCATTCCCAATTCTCCCATTGGCAGTCGGATCGAACATCAAAGACCCGTTGGTAGACAAGTCAAGAGGATTGTTCTCCTTCCCCGGACTGCCGGTATCGGGGCGCCCGGCGCTCCTCTCGCGCAATTGAGCGACTATCGGGCGTATGAAGTTGGCAACCTTTGTAGCCACAACCGCATCTTTCATTACGTCGAGTATTCCTAGTGCTTTATCGGTGCTCGACAGGAAGTCCAAGTCGATGAGCCCAGCTAGAGTATCTTGTGCTGCGTAAAACAGAAGGATGGAGGCGGCAAATGTGACATAAGTCACATTGTACCACCATGTTCGGAAGAAGTCGTAGGTATCAAACATGTCATAAATGATATCGATGGTATCTGATGCTGCTATGGCACACCTGTTGATCGCAGAGAGTAGAGTGGGAACTAATTGCTGTGTTTGTGCCAGTTTTGCAGCATGTACGAGGAACGGTCGAAGTAAGATCATCTTGACATTCAAGTATCGGATTTTGAGAATCAGGGTCTGCAGCTTCGGCCAGATCTCTGAGCTCAGAGGCTTGGATCTAAAGGTATCTCTCCCACTACCCGGACGGATACTTGGTGGTAGACTGGCAAGCCATAAATCCATTTCTTGCTCCAAGCGGCGAGACGTGCCGACTTTTTGTAGCATGGTTGACTTGGTCAAATAGATGCCAACGGAAATCTCGCGCATGATCCGCGAGAGAGGAAGCATACAAGGAATGATGGCAAATTCAGAGTTATCAATGGTGGGTATGTCTCGATTGTGGTAACCGTCTACGCCGGTAGTGTCTTGTCGGCCCAGGGCGAAGCTCATCTCTACCTCTAGAGCATACAAACCCCACCAGACTTTTGAAGCGGACAGATCATCCACAAAGCTTGTCTTATTCCTCTCGCGACTTGGGGACTTTCGATTCAAGCCCGCGGAGAGCGCGGTGCGGGTAGCGAGGCCGAGGTAGATATATGACAGGTTCGGATTCAGCTCGTTTTGGCAGACTTTTGCCATCACGACCAGCGCTTGTATGGCATGTAGATCATTCAAAGCTCCAGGTCGTCCTAGTTCGGCCTCTGCCTTTTGGAACAGGCTTCGGCTCCACTCAAATCGTCCCATACCAGAGATACTGTGCTCTGTCCATGTCCGGATAAGTGCTCCGAGAGACATGAGACTGAAGTACAGAGCTTTGAAGCTCCTCGATTGCAAATGTGATCTTCCATGCCAAAGATCCTCACAGCGAGTGAGAATATCTCGCTGGTCAATAATTGGCAGCGCGTAATGTAGGTTCTTGAAGTAGGTATCGAGAAACAAGGAAGCTTGGTAAGAGCAGAAATAGATGTTGAGGTCTTCATGGGATCTAGGCGACTCTGCATGATCGTTGCGGAAGGCGGTGTTGTGGAAAGTGGTTACCAATGAAGCCGATTCCGCGACTGAATGCCGCCTCTCATGCATGTGCTGTTCCTCGCCAGGAGTTGAACCATACTCCTCAGAGACCACTTCCAGGAAGGCAAGCGACGAGGTATTTCCATGGAACTCGACAGCATGCGTCTCTGCATTCACTTCGAAAAGCTCCGCCGTGCTTCCATCCTCCTCATCTGGTGGCCGTGATGGATGTGCTTGATTTTGGAGCAGCTGAGGTCGCGGTCCTGGAGCAAACAGCATTTCACTTTGTCCCCCATTGATCATCGCATTGTTCATCGACGTCGAAGCCGGCTGTGGGCTCCCAACAGACTGCTGACGGCGCAAGGTCGACTCTGCCAACTCAAGGCGTTTCTCTAGTTCTTTCACATAGCTGATGGAATACGACGCAGCATCGCGGCCAAATGTCTCGGCTCTCCGGAACACACAGTCTGCGTTCTGCTTGACGCAGTATAAACAGGGTAGGTTTCCATCGCATTTATATTTCTTGGATCGACAGAGATTACATGCTTGGATTGCGCGAGGCCGACGATGTTTCGGTGGCGGAGCTGGTGCTGTCGACATGAATCCACGGCTCTTACGACCGGCTTCAGGGTCGTTTATGATGGTAGAGAGCTAGCGATGGTATTGATCAGCTACTTATGGAGGTTCTGTAGTGCGAATTGCACAGTTGCTAAATCAATTGCGAAGTTGTGCACAGGTCACGTGAAGTTGAAACCTTACCCCGCCCTCCTCCGCCATAACTTAGATGCCAGGATCACCTGGGCAGGGACTCAAGATGTGACGGTCTCGTGATGAAATGGATAAAAGATTGTTTACGGGTAGAAAATGGAGGAGGGCGTCCTTCAAGCGCCAGAAGGATACTGTACCACAATTGATTGCTTGAGGAAATGGTCGACCAGGCCTACAACTTTTCATGCGTCACCTTTGGTGTGAGTTCTGGATTATGGGGGATATAGTATTATTTGGGCTTTACTGAAGCCGCAGCGAATATTCTGCTTCCCACCCAGTTTCGTGATACGAAGTGGTGTATCCCCTTATGCCAGTGAGGGCATTTCCAACCTCCCCACCTCCCCGCAGCTCCCCACAAACGCGGAAATTCCGAGAAATCTGGGGCATGGGGCTCGGAGATCACGGTTTGAGTTCTGTGAACTTTCTTAGGCATCAAGAACGCTCCGTCTGTTGCCTCGAAGCTGTTCGGGCATCGTATGATGTAATTGATAATTAAGAGGGCAAGCCAACCAAACACTCCTGATTATCCGATTTGTATTCCAAGGGGTTTTCTGGTATCACGCCGAGCATTTAATCCTGCTCATCACTCATATTCCGTCATGAAAGGACGTTACCACCTTACTGGTTACTTCTACTTGACTTTGGTATTCTGGTGGCATGCGTGTTACGAACTGTTGCGAACTGGATTTTGGCTTACAAAGAAGCCCATACTGTCCAAACTATGCACAACGGCCATGGTAAACTTGAGCTCCCTTCTTCACCTTTTAATTTATCCAAGTGGCAGTTTTGGTTTTGCTTTTCCTTTTAGCCGTGGCCTAGCATCACGTATCTCGAAGCGTCTAAACATGCCGTTTTGTATCCCCACTTCTTTTGTAGGGCACTAGCTTTATCGTTCGCATTCTTAAACAACCCACTTCAGATCGCCCCCTCAGCCATTCCGGGTTAGGCATCCACCGGTAAATCCGCATACATTTGGGATCTGGAGTCTCCGAGTCCACGCACCCCTGTTGCTTGGGCCCCTTTGACCTAAATAATGTCATGACTACAATTTCTGGTCGGACATTTTGACATCAACAATCGAAAGTTCGACATACGCTATCTGTGACATCTCATTTCACGCTGAATATATCCCATTGCTACCTCATTTTTAACTCCTTGCTAGCCAAGATCGACCAAAATTATGGCTGTCGCCGTAATAAACAATTCCCAAGTGAGTTTGCAGTTGCCCGTTTTTTGGACCATAGCTTATGAGCACCAGACTTGGCCATTATGGTGGCGGATGACTATTCTGCTCAATCTTTCCCTCTACATCACGATGGGCAACATCTACACCTCGGGGCTGTCCCCAGTGTTTGGATTCATTGCCCATCAAATGAACGTTTCAGTCACTGAAGCGTCCCATCTCGCCACATATCCAGTGCTGTCGATAGGTGTTGCTGTATGTCCTCACGAACCCCTATTGACATAGTCTGACAACAGCAGAACCTACTAGCTATTCCCATGGCAGCCTACATCAGCAAGAGATACACCATCCTCGTGACTATGCTATGCTTCTTAGCTGTATGCATCTGGCACATCTACATAACCGACTTTGAGACATTCAAAGTTGCACGAATTATCGGTGGGCTCGCTCTAGGCGTCGTGGAAGCTCTCGGTCCCCCAATCATCGGAGAATGCTTCCCTAAGCATCAATTGGGATCTGCAATGGCCATATACTCTATGTCTCTTGGTGCTGGTGCTGCCATAGGACCTGTTATTGGCGGCTTGGTGTTCCACTGGACTGGCGACTGGCCTTGGTTCTTCAAATTTTCGGCAATTATCGTTGCCATAAACCTCATTGGCTCAATCCTCATGCTTCCGGAAACAAGTTACGAACACAGGAACGATGCGGAGGTTTCAAACAATGATCTGAGCGATAAGATCGAGATCTCCAATGTGGAGAATGTTCACAATGCAGGTGTCTCTCCTGACACATCGGCCGCATTTCAACTAGAGCAAGTGAACGACATCTATAAGAAACGCTCCTTCTACATCGAAATTCCATGCAGGCTGGCAGACAGGAACCCGGTCCGTCTTTTCCTCCAGCCACTTGTGCTTCTCCTGGCTCCAGCAGTCGTCATTGCATCGCTTCTCTTCGGAGTCACGGTTTCCTACACTATTAACATCAACATCATCTTTTCCCAATACTTTGAAGGGCCTCCGAACCTCTGGTCCCCTCTGAGTTTCGGGCTTCTCAACATCTGCACTTTGTTCGGACTGGTAGCTGGCATCCCTCTCGGAGGTGCCCTGCCCGATTTCCTCTACCGTCGAAGTGCGAGGCGAAACGGTATTCCAAAATTGGAATCTCGCTTGCCTGCCTTCCTTCCTGGTTGCATCATATCTCCTTTTGGTACATTCCTTGTCGGGCTTGGACTGAAAAACAACTACCACTGGACTGTATTGGCTCTCGGCTGGCTACTCCTCATGACTGGTTTGACAAGCAATGCGAACATCCTACTGACCTACTGCGTGGACTGTTATCCATGGAAAGCAATTCACATTGGAGTGGTCATGAATACAATAAAAAATTCGGTTGCTTTTGCACTGTCGTATATCGCTCTCCCTTGGTATCAATCATCTGGCCCGCTCTCTATGTTCGGTGTAATGGCCGGCATTCTATTTGCCCTGAACCTTTTTACTATTCCCTTGTATTTCTTTGGCCCGCGTGTTCGAGAGACTTCACTCAAATACGTCGGCTAGGTCACTTTGGCAGGGGGGCGGGGTTGTTCCAGCTGGTGACATTGTCTGGTTCCCAACCAATATGTGTCTGTCCCTAGCGTTGCAAATATGACTGTTGGATCTTGCACTTTGATGATGATGATGAAGAGGATAAGAGCCCAGAAAGACATCGAGTCTTACGGTGTGGAGCTTGGAACCCTCTGCATCTGCATTGGCAGATGTTTCTCAAACTGTTGCGGGAATCTCGTCCAAAAGCTAGCCTATTGGAGATTCTAGGGAGATAAATTTGCTTAAATAACTGTCGTTTCAGTCAAACTATACTCCTAAATCTGCCACTGCGTCTTTTCCCAAACACATTGGAATACAAATCGAATTTAAGCTTTTGGAAACGTCGGCTCTGATTCTTGTTACTCTTTACAGATCCTCTATGCCACAAGAATGAATCGTAGCATGACCCTATGGGGAAACAAGACAATGCTTTCCTTGAATGCATCATACATACACGGGGTTATGTAAGAAAAATTTGCCTTTGAAAAACTACATTACTCATATCTCCATTCGATATATATCAAGGTCACACGATGGTTCCGGAACCCATCAATTCAAACACCTTCTGCACCTGTGGCCTATCACACATTTTACCCCACCAGTCTCCGACATTAGGAAACTCTACCAGGAGCTCCTTATGTCCAGCATCATTGAATAATGCCTTCATCCAAGGCGCATAGTAAATGTCCACCAAAGAGTACCGAGGTCCTGCCATATACTCACGCGTTCCCAAAGTCTTATCCAGCACAGTCAGTGCCTTTTTAATTTCTTTGAAATAGCGCGCAAGCTCCACAGGGTCAGGAGGGCCGAAGCCGAGTGCCCTAGTGCCAAGTATCAGTTTTAAGGCATTGTCAAGAATGATCACCTTCTCTTGGATATATGGACTTGGTACTTGTCCTTTCAGAGTCCTGGAATATCAAGAAAAAGGAAAGGCAAAGGGTCACCCACTCTTTGATGAGCTTTTCACTTGTATACTTCCAAACATTTGGGGTGAAGTAATTGCGCTCCATGCATGCCGCTTCTTCGAAGCGACCGATCACTTCGCTCGAAGCGTTGAGCGGCGGCAACAAACTCACTCCTTGCGCACGATACTTCTCCGCGATGTATCTTGCGATTGCTTGGCTCTCTGAAGCAAGGTCGGCAAAACAGCGTCAGAAAGGCTCCCTGGCTAATTCATGGAGATAGATCGTAGGACGTACCCCGGAGCAGCATCTTACCACCCTGCTCATCCACAGTTTCCAATACTGGGATCTTGCCGAATGGATGGCGCTCACTGTGAGCTGCACTCTACTCATTTCAGTGCATGTCCTTCGCATCTCTTCCGAGCCTCTGTTTGAAATACCTTTGTCTCATGGGTTTTCAGGGATACATGAATAGGCTCGTATGGGACCTTCTTCTCCAATAACGCCAGTGTTGCAACGCCACTGTAGGGCGATATCGGGTCGGTATAGAGCTTCAGTGTCCTTTCCATTTTTCTTCGTCGTCAGAAACTTTCCGAAATCTATCTTCAAAGCAGTATTTGAAAGCGTTAATCAAGTATTCCAATGGCTATCCAAGGTGGGCGCGTGCTGCAGTACTTGATCTCTAGGAGCCAATACAATGGAAGCCAAAGTACCCTGGTTCCGCGAAGCCTCTCCACATTCTAACTCCACTTCACTTTGGAGTTCAAAACAAACTTCCGGAGTTCAACCCCTCCTCACTTACTGCGCTATTCCGGGGCTGCTTTCATCGGCGTCAGAGATCAGCCACACCCCGGATGTTCCGATGCTCTACGGACGATCCTAATGTGCTAGACACGTCGCTTCCGGACGAAGCAGAATGATGCTTGCAGTGTGACCGGCTCAGCCGGAGCGTCCTTCTGTTACATAGGTGCGCGGCACACATCTGCCCATGCAGCTGCTGTTGTCGTTAAATGGGCACATTTAATTCATGGCCAAAGTGAGTGGACAAACGTCATGAGGTGATCCCAGGGCGAGCTAATCGTCCTGTAACAAGAGCTGGGACTTGTTATGCTTGGACTGTGTTATACTGCACAACAACTAGATATTTCACCAAAAGCCATTTGAGTTGGGAAGTATAAACGAGGAAAATAGGTGTAAAAAGCATCATAGATATTTCAAGTTTCACATCATTCGTACGATGGTCCTATGCACGATCAAGGTCAAATGTGAAGTCTTTGGACCATATTAATCCACCACTTGCTATCTACAATGTAAAAAACAGTCTGAGTCTCCTCATATCGCGAGCTAAACATCAACTCATAAGAAAAAGCTGCGCCCTGTCAACATACTAATCAGAATCAAGTAAGCCCCTCCACCACTAATTGAACTCTGGAGTCTCGTCAACTGGCGGCTTGCTGGAGAAGATCTGCCCTATCCACTGCAAAGTGCAAGACACTCTCAATACCTGCGCCACCCCAAAGAAGAAGACCCTGCCAGAAAATTTACTCGTGTCGAGAGGCTGCATCGGTCATTCAGCATAGAATTTCAAGGTCTGGAGACAGCTCACTTACGACGAAATCGTCACCACCGCTTTTCTTCACCCATTCGAATGCCCTTGGAATCATCTCTTCTTCGTATTCTATGACAGCCTTTTCGATCTCTTTACGAAGCACGCGCTTTGTCGACCTAGCTACTTGTGCAAGGTGTGCCATCTTTGCCATGACCACTCCAGAATCATACATAGCCTGATTTCCGCCCATACCACTTCGATGTGTAAGTTTTCTGCATCATTCAATTTTTATTGAGACGTACCGAGGAGGCAGCATGGCATGGATTGCATCACCAATGAGCCAAACGCGTGGATGTCCCTTGTTCACATCTCCCGAGCTGGTCGCCACAGATTTGCGCCAGTTTTTAGCAGGTCTCGAGGCTACACGGGGAACGTATATATGGAGAGGAGCCCCCCGCACCATTTCCACGACTTCCCGACTAAAATTAATGAGCAAACTTCTTGATTCTCTGCGATAGCAGGTCAAACTTACTGGTGTGGGGACCAATGCTTGATGGAGTCTGCGAAGAAGTCCCACTGCTCATCCAAGCTTCTCTGGGCTAAATCGGCTGGGGCCTTCTCCTTGGCTACATTCAAGCCAACCATACATGACGAGAGATGCTCATCGTACGAAACATTCTTGGTTACTTCCATACAGTTCCCATCAGTATCGTACTTCTTGGGCAAGTAAACTTGATCAAGTCAGCTTAAACCTCGATTGTACGGTCTTGTCGAAACTCACCGCCGAAAAAGTACGACATGTTATCGGCCCATGTCATCACTGGGCCGCCGAAAAGCTCCTTGGACATCTTGAGAAAACGTTCCGTGGGTAGTTCGCACTTGGCAGCAAGCGCGAGATGCTTCTTGATGGGTCTTATCGAATCCAGCCCAATTTGCTCGTTAACCTGTATTGATCAGCAAAGTCGTAATAAACATTGGAATCTGTTATCAGAAGCCACTGAAAAGTGATTCTGCGTGGTCTTGCCTTTGAATAGCTCCCGTCTGCGCCAATCAGGATGTCGCATTCGTCACTCGTTCCATCCCCGAAAAAAACACGAACTCTTTCCTCCGAGGTTCCGTCAGCGACAATCTCATATCTCTCGAATTTCCTGCTATAGTGAAGTTTTCCAGCATCATAGATTGGATCGGCCAAGGCGCTTCGTAGTACTCCTCGATTGATTGGGGCACTTTTCCCATAGACTGTAAACTTGCTCAGGTCGACCAACAACGTCCAATCTTTGTGAATGACTCTTGGAGCCTCGGCCTTCAATCCACTTGCAGGGCCAAACTTTTTGATAATTGAAGAGTGATGTTCTGGTGACAAACACGCTCGCATTCCAGCTAGCGCGGGGGCAGTCAACCGAATCTGAAACCCTTCTC
The DNA here is from genome assembly GCA_002685535.1 of Deltaproteobacteria bacterium. GTDB lineage: Bacteria > SAR324 > SAR324 > SAR324 > NAC60-12 > Arctic96AD-7. The sequence continues at coordinate 188,779 of NYXK01000122.1, read as the reverse complement.
TCTTGGTGTTGATGTCGTTTCGTTCGTAAACTTGGACATCGATGCCCTCTCGGAGCAGACCATTAGCCAGAAGGCTACCAGCAAGTCCCGAGCCGATTATGATGACTTTGAAAGGAGCTGGAAGCGCAGCCATGGTGAAGGTTGGTGGGCTAATCAGGTGACTTGGTATAGAATGGGATAAAAATCAGCGAAATGTGCCAGGGACGGAATGCAGTGTGTTAGTAGTCGTGGACATGAGAACATTTATGTCCCAGTGAGATCGGCAGGTAAGTGTCAACCAATGATGCACTGAATATCGCTTCCACCCAAACATCTCCAAGTGGTGCGGCATATCCGGGTCAAGTGGGACAGGGGCTAGTGCGGGAGCACTGGAAGTTCCGGAGTCAACGTATATCGTAGGTCTCTGTGTACAGAGACAATTTATCCCAACCAAAGGATATTGATTATCGTCGGAGTCGAGCAGTAGTTGCATCATTTTCCCTCTACCGAAAGCCCGACGCACGACAGCTCAAAATGGCAATAGAAAAGATTGGCTTTGACGGTACGTTCAATGACCCAAACTGTAAAAGAAATCGTCGAGGCGCCAAGCCTGGCCAAGTGGTGTTTTGAGACTGATCCCTGTATAAAGATTATATCACGCTCTCTGAAATTGTCTTCGAATGGGCTGATAGCTATGATACTAAGGTCGGGTGAACAACAAACTCGTCCCTGGATCTGGAAACTAACAATCACCATCCAGGACTGGGAAAGGCTTCGAGCCATTCTCGCGCCGAATCTCAAAGCACGTTCCATCATTTCCAGAAAATTCCAAATCTAATTCTCTACCAGATCGACTATAGCAAACTCGGCGGGAAAACGTGGGAAGCAATGCCTCGTGATGAATTCATCGGGATGGTTAGTGGACCTCAGATGTTCGGCGACAAGCTCATGCGCACGCAACACTTGATTGGAGCCTCCAGGTGGAGGAAGATTTCAGAGAATCAGATCCAGGGAGTTCATCAAATGCGATCAAGATCATCGCGCAGTGCTGACACCGAGAGCGGTGCCGCAGCCGTGGATATCGAGAGATGTACTGTGGTAGAACATATGTATGTCAAGGTAGAGAGTCAATGGCAGTTGGGTGGGATCAAGCCATCATTGCGCTAGAAAAGGAATGAAGATTAAAGAATGAAGATATACGAATACTGAATCAAATCCATCGTGCATCGACACTTTGGACTGTCGAGTTCTGAGTTCTGAACAAGTCTGAAGTGATCATAGGATTGTCTTAGTCGAGTCCAGCTGTGTTGACCGCGAGCCAGACCCCGGCGACAAAGATAAGTGGAGATTGAATGAAATAAGCTTTTCCGCGAATGACAGCTCGTATAAGCTCGTGCTGCTCCTCGCCAAGGCAGACTCAGTGGCAGGGTTGAGGAGCCTGCACTCTAGAAACCCAACAAGCTGGAGTCCAGGCCTTGAGCTGGCTTACAATCAATATATGCAAGGAAACAGATTGTGATATTGGGGACACTAAAGAATACAGGTCAGCCGCACTAATGATACCGGAGGAAAAATGAGCCCAGAAGGGGGTTGTAGGCTAGAAATACCTGCGCCGTTATCGCTATACTTGGTAGTGAAAGGGAGATCACAGCGGATCCTTGACGAGATACTGAATTTCGTGGCCCCTCCTTGCCGGCGATGATAAACTACCCAGATTCAGATGTATCTAAAGTCCCAAGATTCATGTAGCTCTCGCAAGTGGTGAGGTTAGAGAATGAATGGCATTTAGTGCACTGTGAATTTCTCTCAGCTTGAACTTGAAGACGTATGACAAACGCTGCGATATAGATTTAGGAGAGTGCTGTGCTCGGTATCAATAAAAAGATCGAGCCAAAGGATCGAGATAAGGATTAAAGATACTCGCGAATATCATCTGACCCATTTGAAAGTGGAATACTGGGCCCTGCAAATTAGTCTGGGACGAAAATTAAACTGCCCTTGTCAAGACCAAAATTAATCTTACCAGCTCCCCGACATTAGTCTCTCTACGCTAATTGTTATTCCCAGCACTTGGAGAATAGCTTGGTGGCTGCTCAGAATATTCTGGCAAGCCCGCAACACCTTCAAAAGCCCGCTTTCGACAATCCTGCAGCTCTCCCCTCTTCTGATCAAGTATTGCCTTCAGACCGTTCAATCCCTCCTGGATGTCGTCCCTTCTGCGATCTGAAGCCCCCAGTTCTCTCTGCAGACCAGTCCTCGCCGCCTGCAATTGCTTGAGCGCTGCCTGAATTCTCTTCCGCATGTCGTAGTCTGAAAAGACATTGTCGAATACCACGTTACTCATGATATCCATCTGAGGAATCCGGATGTCTCCAATCTTCTGCACCGCAGGCTGGACACGCTGGGCCTGGGTGATCAGCTGCTCCACTTGAGAGACATTCTGCTGGCATTTTATCAGTGCGCTGTGCTCAGCCATTTCAGCCCACGTGCCGCCGAATCCGTACAAATCCATAGAAGCATGGTTCTCTGCATCTAGGATGTCGTTGATTGCGGCTTTCAGGAATTTCTCGGCATCCGTCAGAATGTCACGGGCTTGCTTCTCGGTGCTGAGCTGAAGAGACACCGTATTGTAATTCTGCTCCGCTTGTCCAACTGCGTGTTCTTTCTGATCTTCTTCTGGGATATCCGGAGTTGGGCCATCGAAGATTGATTTGTACAGAGCATCCAGTTCTTTCTTGGCGTTGTTATGAACATCTACTACTCCACTAAACTCCGAATTCGTCCTGGTGGCTTCTGCAAGGTCTTTATTCAAGTGCTCAAGACCTTGCTTTGTCTTCAGTTGAGATGCTAGGACGGATTAGCTGAGTACCTTTAAGTTCGAATTTGACTCACCAACTGCATCCAACCATTCCTGTTCTTCCCTTGATGCATCGGCTTGGAATTTCTCCTTCTTTCCGCCAAGCTTAAAAGCCAGCCTTTTCATGTGAGAGTCACGATATTTCTTGTGGTCGGCATACTCGCGATCGACATGGCGGTTTAATTCTCCCAGCTTCTTCTCCTGCGCAGCGATATCCTTCTTCAGAGAAGCAATGTACTGGTTCGACTGCTGGAATGCAGAGACGGAATATTCTGTCTCGGAGATAGTGTTGAGAAGGCTGGTGTTCTGCGCCGAGGCTGACTGTAGCCGTTGATGGATGGAAGTCATTGTGACTGTACTGCTTGGTACACGGGATGTGAAGCAAATAATATGAAGTTCAAACAATTCGGCGAGGGAGTAGTGTCGAATATATCTTTGAAGTTTGCGGCGCAGTGCTCAGGCTGAAGCCTCGTTGGTGGGGCGTTGAGGCAGTGGCGGCTTGGCTGGGCTATGTTGTTGGTTAGCAGCCTCAGTGACGTATATGCCCAGAAGAATGGCAATTCTGAGATGGAGATATTTGACGATTATCGAGGTAAACCGAGGAATGTACTTAAAGCGGTCCATGAAAGGGATGATAGTACGGATTCAATCGGGACTTTACATTCAAAGTCACGGGTTTAACCCCGCAGCTCTCTAAACACTGGCCACATCTCTGGCTCCAGAAGCTGTAATTGAGGCAAACAAAGCAGTAGACCTTCTCAGTCCTTTCCCTGAACTTTCAAAAATACTTTCTAACATCTTCGATCAGGCCTGTCTAGCTTCAGGGACTCTACGATTTTCTGGCCAGTTGATGAGGGATAAACATGGCCCGAGTTCCGTTAGCCGAACCCTGGCAAACATCAGCCGCTGAAGCCCAGAGCACGAGATATGATTGAGGGAAAATATCCCAATATCTTTCACAGAAACTTGCATACACGATCAAGACTACCTTTCCATGATCAGATCTTTGCTCATCGCGCTTCAGCGCTTTTGGCAGGTGGCCGCAGACAATCCCCTTTTCAGGATCAATTGCAGGGCTTCGGCTGCAGCACTAACGCCAGAATGACTCGGTCCTACTTCCTCAAGTACATGGTTCGTGATATCAAACAAGTACAAGCGCAGGTGTATGCACAATTAAAGGGGCGTCCAGACCAAAGACTCCCTAAGAAAGGGAGCTCGAAAAATGTCTCCTTCGAAGCGAATCTAGAAATCAATGGAACGTAGCATGAAGCCTCAAATAGATCCTGAAAGCCGGCAGTCAAAATCACACCTCGGTCCCAAGACCGGAGATTGTGATCATACCCCGCCAAAATGAGGTTCATATGAGGGGGTTTCCTATATGCCAACACTTCAACCTGATCATTTCAGATTGCGGAGATCCTCCTAGTGCATACAGACAGTTTGTTTAGGGGTCATGCGCGAGGTTATCGTGATGCCGAGATTGAGTTTAGGCTACCGCTATTCCTTGGAGCCCACTGTTCTCGCCTGCTAACCAATCCTAAAATTCCCTGGAACCATCTATCCACAAGGCTCTGTGCGCGACCCGCAACTGCCGCTGTATCTTGACCTGAGACAAAGTATATATGAACGACATCAGTCGCGATATCAATTCAACAAGACCATATCTCCATGTCGCGACAATGCTACTCAGGATACGTATCTCAATCCTTTTGTTCATAACACCCATCCTTGCCGACTATGCATGGCAGGACCAATTGAACGCGCGAGAGGATTGGCAGAAGTACATACGATCTCCCCCAATCAGCACGGTACGACCTGTCCGCGTGCTCGGGGAATATACACGAGGGAATGTCACCAATCCAGAAGGACTACTCACAGGGAGAGGATCAACGATCTTGACCAGGAACGGAACGGCACTAAACACGACATGGGCATATGCTGATCCGTACGACACCCCACCAGCCATTGTTGTTGATTTCGGTCAAAACATCGCTGGCCTTCTTTCTATCAAATTCGGAGGAGCCTACAATACGACTCGTGGTCTTCCCGGAATTCGATTGGCATTTTCGGAGACTCTCCAATTTCTCAGCGATCTGAGTGACTTCTCTCGTTCAAACAATGTGAGTTACCCCACTTTGGCAACTTCGAAGCTGACAAGGGAGGGAGAAACAATCACCCCAGGATCTGATCAAATTGCTGTTCGGCATAATCCATACACGTGGACTGCCGAACGCGGCTGTGAATTCCAGAATAAGGTCTGCAATGATGGCTTGCATGGGTTCAGATATGTCAAAATCTATCTGGACAGTCTCCCGTGGGATGCTCCATACACCTCATCGTATGGTCAGGTCTCAATCAATTCCATGAGTCTCAACTTCACTGGCTTTCTTGGAACTGCGGATACCTTCACAGGGTACTTCGAGAGCTCTGATGACCAGCTCAATCAGTGGTGGTATGACGGAGTCTACACCAACGATATGTGCACCGACACATTCCGACTCAGTGACACCGATCCAAGGAGAGCAGGAAGTCCGACGCTGGTTGGAAAGCTTGTTCTTCACGATGGAGCAAAGAGAGATCGAGATCCTTATGTCGGAGATCTTGCCGTTGCCTCAAGAACTTCATATGTCAGCCACGACACTTCGATTGCGACCAAGAATGTTCTGGCAGACATTGCAGATCACCAGAGAGATGATGGCTGGCTTCCTCCGGCCTCGATGTAAGTCACATGATCGGCGTCGGGACTTTACTAATCTGTCCAGCAACAACTACACTCTTCCTCTGTACGACTACCCTCTATGGTGGGTAGCATGCAGCTATGATCTCTTCATGTATACGGGAGATGTCGATTACATTACCAAGTACTACCCGAATCTTGTCAAAGTCCTGGATACATTTTACCCCTCTACAACTGATTCCTCGACCGGTCTTCTGGACAAACGACTTGGTGTGACTGGAGGCTATGGAGACTACGCGTTTCTTCCTCGAAACGGTCCAGTCACCTACTATAATGCTTTGTATGTCATCGCACTAGACAATGCCGCATCCATGGCCAGATATCTCGGCCATGAGAGTGATGCATCTCGATGGAGTGCACGTGCTCGAAACGTCTCGGCAGCAATGGACAGCTTGTTTGATACCTCAGCTGGAGCTTTCTACGATGGCATATGTGGCGATGTACCGTGTCAAACTCATGCTCAGGATGGTAACAGTCTGAGCATCGTGAGTGGAGTGGCAAATTCGACACGAGCGAAGTCCATTCTTTCCTACCTGTCAATCAACAATGCTCGGCCATACGGAAATTCCTTCTACGACAACGATGTCATTGGTCCATTTTCTCAACGAGTCTATGCTTTCATCTCATACTTCGAGATCGAGGCTCGGTTCAAGACGGGACTTGCAGATAGTGCTCTGGAGGAGATCAGACGACTTTACGGATGGATGTCAACACATGATCCAGGGATCACGACTTGGGAAGGTATTGGACCGGATGGAACGCCTTATGAAGATGGATTCACGTCCATGGCACACGGATGGGGAACTGGTGTTGTTCCTGCGTTGACGAATTATATTCTCGGGGTCATGCCTTCAGGGCCTGGGTTCTCGACTTGGAGTGTGAAGCCGTTCCCAGGAGATGTGAAGTGGGCAAAGGGGAGAGTGCCAACTCCTAAGGGGCCGATCAATGTTGGATGGACTCGTGATGCCACGGGCTTTTTCTTGAGTGTTACGGGTCCATTAGGCACAAAAGGGGTTGTCTCGATTCCGGTTGAGAATGGGACTGTGTTTTATGATTCAATGATTGTGGATGGAAGGATGGATAATGGATATATGAGTATGGCTGTCGAGGGTGGGGGAACTCATTCTTTCACAGTGAGATATGAAGTGTAATCGAGCATCAATGTAATGATTTTGTTCGGTATTCTCAGTTTTACTTGACTAGTATCCGACTTCTCTACTATCTTCGTAGTAGCAGAACACAATTTTTTTATGTTTTTGTAACGAAGTCGGTCGCAGCGGCTAATGACTCTCGATTCACTCCTTCCGGGCCCAAGCTCACTTGAGCAACCCGAGAACCTTATGTATTTTCGGTCCTGTATATCGCACGCAGAACACATCGAGTATAGGCAAGCAGAAGCACGAATTACCAATACACGGGATGATTAATAACCTTCCCGTGTATTAAGGTTCTCCCCATAGTGATAGCAGTGCATTATAGTACTCGACTCCACAGCTCCAATATTATTCAATGGGTCACCCTTACTCGGCTTCTCTTGGAAGGGGAGCAGACTTTCTCTTACGGATGCTTGATCAACATTACACGATTGTTACATTAAATCCTAGCTGAGAATTGGAAGCGAAACTTCCTGCCTGCTCGAGCTTGAAAGATTGGCAGAGATCTCCACCAAATGACCCTGAACTCAGCAGGTCCTACATCAAGCTCCAGCACTCCTCGTCTAATATTTTCGCTCGGTACCGTATGATTGAGGGTTAAACGTGGGTGCTGCTGGCCTTGAGATTAATGCTCGGAGCACCTGTTTCACCGTTCCGAAATGCCACAACCAATTTCAATCTAGCAATACGAAATGTCTTTCGAATTGCGCCATGCCCGAGATGAGCTACAAGCAAATTAAGGTTCAATTTCACTGCTTTGAAATGGAGGATCTGCCAGACGAAACACAACCCATGTTTACGAGGCTAGATTAGTGACCTAGCACTAGATCAGGTCGCTTCGAACGACAGAGCTCATCTATTTTTTTATGTCTAGGTCCACCGAGGCCTTGGAAATCACGATGACGTTGATATTCAGTGAGTACTTAAGCAGGCACAAGGCCAAAGCAGACAGACAAGCAGTGCCGCAACCTCAATCTACCCCGACACCATATCGTTGCATTGCTCCTGCTCCTGCTCCTGCTCCGTTCCTAAGACCATGTGGTATAATATCTGGCTGGTCTGTTTTGCTATTCTTCAAGTTGGGAATGCATTCGGCTCTTTGCCCTACGGAAACAGCACTGCGAGACCGTTCACTCTCCGGGTTACCGATGGCCAGATCCGAGACTTCAAATCACTTCTTACCGCTTCAAAAGTTGGACCGGAGGCGTGGTACACCACTCAACGCGATGGCCAGTTGGGGATTACTCGAGAATGGCTCACGGGAGCGAAGAAAGCTTGGGTGAACTTTGACTGGCTTAAGCAAGAGAGGCGCATCAACTCCTTTCCAAACTTCAAGGCAATGGTCGGAAATGAAGCTTTAGGGGCGACTCCGATCCATTTCACCGCTCTCTTCTCCAAAAGGAAAGACGCCCTCCCACTGCTCTTCTTGCATGGCTGGCCTGGATCTATCTTCGAATTCCTGCCCATGCTTGACATTCTCAAGAACAAGTATACGCCAGAAACCTTCCCTTACCACGTCATCGTCCCTTCGCTGCCCCATTTTGGGCTCTCGGGGGGGCCGATAGACGTGGAACTCACTTTATTGAGCGCGGCGGAAATGATGAACCAGCTCATGCTGGATCTTGGCTTCAGCAAAGGTTATGTCGTCCAGGGTGGAGATGTCGGCGGTGCCCTAGCCCGCCTCCTGTCGGTCCTGTCTCCAGAGGTCAAGGCGTTCCATGGTATCTGACATTCCCCGAGCCCCCAAGTAAAATCCTTTACGGGTGGCTGACGATTCGACGACAGTGAACCTGCTCGGTCCCGATTCCCCAGAAGAACTCCTGCGCATGACCAATATCACACAAGTCGAGCAGGAGCACATCGATCGTATGAATGCCTTTGCTGCGAATGGCTCGTCTTATATTTTCGAACATGGCCAACGACCATCTACCGTTGGCTTGGTGCTCTCATCAAACCCTCTCGCTATGCTTGCCTGGTATGTGGAGTCACCAACCAAGGGACCCAGGTCACACTATGGCACTAGCTATGTACTCCCGTTAACGTTTACATCATAGGATTGGCGAGAAGCTAATTGAGTGGCCCGATCGCCGGTACCCTCTGTCTCTAGACACTATGCTCACGCTGGTGACCTTCTACTGGTACACAGATTCTCTCCCAAGAAGCTTGTATCCCTACCGCGGCATTGTCGCCTCCGGCAATCGGAATGGTCTGTTGTCCCCTGTGCCCACTTCTAAGGAGAAGCCATTCGGCCATTCCGTATTCCCCTCGGAGATTCTTGTACTGCCAGAGTCGTGGGCCAAGCAGACCTATCCCAATCTAGTATATTATAAAAGAAATGAAAAGGTGAGCTCTATCCCATCACCTCATGAATACTTAGGTAGTTCTAGGATGCTGACATGCCTAGGGTGGACACTTTGCGGCATTGGAACAGCCCGAACTTTTCCTTGCAAACATTGAAGAATTCCTTTCCATCGCGAGACCAATCATTGGGCTATAGGGCGGAGATGGTACTCTACCAGTAGCCAATCTCAGACTATGTTTCGCTATCATCTTTTATTGGCTGTGAAACAAACTCGATGCCCGACAGTACTTGGATACTTTTTAGAATAGCCCATATCTCAAAATAGGAAGCGGGATTTACTCACAATCCATGGCTCTGACAAGAATCAAGTCCCACTTTTGAGGTGTTTTCAGAACGTACCCAGAAGTAACAGAAGCGAGTTGAAGTCGAATAATCTGACGTCTGTGGTAGATGATGGGCGTCGAAAAGCACATTGATCGGGTCCCCAGTATATGTGTGCCAGAACCTGCTCACTTCATTTGTCCATCTGCTCTTCTGATTCTGACCACCCAGTCCTACACATTTTCCCTTTTTACACGAGACAACCGCACATGTTCCACCCAAAACAAGTGGATGCCAGTTCTGCTCCAAAATCTAATTTGTTAATACTCAAAGTCAGCTCCCTCTCTGTGCAGCTAGTGGCATAGCAGAGTTCTTGGATAGAAGCCCAGGGGAAATATCCTGCTTGCATGCTTTCTGGGTGCAATTTCTTGAGCAGATGAAAATACAGATCTGCTTCCACGGGTTTTTTTTTTCTCCTTTCCCGAATCCAGCCTGTCCCAACTAGCTTGTCGTTGTGTTCAACTGTGATCAGGCTAAATTATTCCTAGATATTTATCAACGCTGTATCTCTCCCATCAATATTCCGAAGCTCCGTTGGTGCCCCGATGAGACTGATCTCTTGATAAATATCCATTTCCCCAGATTTAATCCCGTCTTGGCCATGGACATGGCTGAATTGAATAGCCTCAATCCGACGAACCGAGGCCGGCATATAACCAACTCAATTCCCATCAAGCATTTGCAGCTGCGATAAATTCTGTCTCGATCAACATGATGCAGCTCTTCGTTCTCGTTCTCGCCAGTTTGGCTGCAGCTCTTCCCCAAGCTACTCCTCAGAAAGGACCAGCCCCTGGGACGATCATCACAAGATGCACAGAGCCAAACACAATTGCCCTTACTTTCGATGATGGACCATGGACACATCACGCCTCAATCGTGAATGCACTCAATGCAGCTGGCGCAAAGGCCACTTTTTTCGTCACAGGAACCTTGTATAACTGCATCTACTCTCAGGCGGCTGTCCTGAATGCCACCTTCGCAGCCGGCCACCAGATCGCATCCCACACCTGGGATCACAAGGGCCTCAACACCCTCTCTGCATCAGAAATCACCACTCAAATGACGAAACTTGAAACAGCTCTGGCAAACATCATCGGTGTAAAGCCCACATACATGCGCCCTCCAAACGGCGCTACTGGCGGACAGACAGTCAGCGTGATGAAAAGTATGGGCTATCGCTTGGTCACTTGGGATGTTGACTCTGGAGATTGGAACAAGGAGAGCCCTGCAAGCTCTGAGAGAAAGTTGACTGTCGGGCCGCATATTGTGTTGATGCATGAGACTGTGCCGAGTACGGCGCAGACACTTGCGCCGTGGACGATTGATTGGGCGAAGAAGAATAATTTGAAGATGGTCACGGTGGCGGAGTGTCTTGGAGATAAGGATGGAGCGTATACGACGCCGGTTGCGAAGACCGTGGCGAAGAGTTGTTAAGGAGGGAAGCAAGGGAGAGGGGGTTTGGTGAACAGTCTCGGGGTTGGAAGTCAAATATTTAGCTTTGCATCAGTCAAATTGAGGCTTCTAACCGATTATATGCAATCTAAATCTTGAAATCCATTTAGACCGTTGGCCATCTAGCGAACGAGATGTTTGTTGCAATTCACTAATTTAGCTGAGAGCACATCCGAGCTAACGTCTGTCCCTGTGTCCGGAGACGCACGATGTCACGAGACGAAATTATAGTTTTAGGATCTTAGGATATCTGCAAAATTTTTATTAATGGATTACTTTTAAAGAAATTCAGAAAGGAAAAAAATATACCCCGGGAGTTTCGCCGTTGTAAGGAGATGGATTATAGAGTTTTGTGCTTAGTAATCTGTATTAACCTAACTATATTCTGCCCAGCCACGATTCTCAGACCTGATCATGTGTTAAGCTACATTGGTCACGCGTATGGCGTGGAGTAGATTTCCCGAACATTGTATTGACAGGCAGCAGTACACTGGTTGCTTGAGCTGAATCATATCGTACTCCCGCGGATCATCCTAATGCCCCTCGCTCGTGCTCGCGGCGATCCTCACGACTCTCGATAGAAGCGAAGGTCTAAGGACAATCGTATCTTAAACTGTACGAAGAAGATGTTGTTGTTAAGTATTCATAACTGAGATCCAGGCTAATTTAGAGGGTGATGGGAGTGTATCCTTCCTGCTAGGAGGAAAATGGTGAGTATCGGCACATAGGTTTCCGGAGCACGGAGCACGGAGCACGTATAGCCATATACTCGCTTCTAATGGTCCAGAAAGTCGCCATGCCCAGCTCTGTTGAAAACATTGAAGGCTCTTCCTATTCGTGCCCTGAGGAACGAATGGCTTCCTTTTCTGCGCCCTCCTCACCCTCAACGGCTCAATTCACAGGCCACATCGCACGGTCACGATTACACATTCGCATGCCACACCTTATACACGCCTCATCTGTGCGCCTCGAGAGAGGTCGAGAGATCATGAGCGTGTCCTGAATGCTACGAGTTACCTAGCACTTTTAGAGTCTGTTGGGCAGAGCGGGAATCTTAGTCCGAGAATAACTCAGGCAATTCAATATTACACTCATGACGAAAAGTTCTAATACGTACACTCTGGTGGGACTCTCAGGAAAAAGCTCTTCTTGGGATGTGCCCGCACTGAGCGGCCTATCTTTTGTACAGAAACTCGGCGACGTCAATGACAATCTCAAACGATGTCCACCGTTTCCATCTCGCACTCGTCAAACCAATTAGATCCTGCTGCCTTATACTCTCTAGATGTCTTGTCAAAATCCGAGTGGCAGAGTAATAGTCCTACGCGCCGATATAAGGCCCGGCTTCCAGAGTCAGTTGCGGGCTCAAGCGCCAAAGCAATCCATTTAGTGAAGGCTGTTGGGTCATATGCAATTAGCAGTGCTGAAACCTCGATCCTATCATCGAGACTCATGCTGTGGAACCTGGAGGCTTGCTCACAGTCGCAGGCCAAGTGCGCTCGCTCGACTCTGTCTGTCTGGCTATCAAACAAGCAGTGTTCGTTCTGGTGTTCTTTAGGGAAAACACCGATAAACCCTATGCGTAATCGGGCACTGACGCTAAGAGTCCCGGCCTTTACCTCTCCAAAGCGATCGGTTCCAGCCAAAGTTACTTTTGCTCCTACTAGCCTCATATCCCAGCTTTGACTCCTGATTTCGGTGCGGAAATGGAATGAACACGCCGACTTCGCCCAAGACCAGCTCGGTCTATTCACGATCACGTCCTCTTCAGCCTGGGGGGGTGAGGAGGATGACGAGCTTTTACCGCAGTTGCAAGAGTTGTACCATGAAAGTCCAACCTGAATATCTTCTTGCCAGATACCCGCTAGATATGGTTTTTTGAACTTCTCTGAGGCCTTGTTGGCCAAACCAGATAGGGCGGGAAGCTTATCGGAGGCCTGGGTTAATTTGCATTGGGAGTAAGTCATAATGACGTCGTACCAGTACTCCAAGAATTCCAATCCATCTAGATTGCCCATGAGCCGCTTCTCAGGCTCGCCAAATTCCATCCTGTTCACTGCAATTGGATAATGCTGGTCGTCGGAGCAGGTGTAGTGGTTGCACTCCCAGACCAGCCTATCGCGGCGGAAAGAGAGGACTCTCGGTGATAGTAATCTCTCCTGCATTGCCCAAGCCCGACCGGAAAGCGTTGTCTCCCATGAAAAACCAATAGCCTCTTGGCCTGGGATTGGATATTCGACAACGAAGGCCGGGAACTCGACGGGAGGGTAGGGAGGTGGTGAGTAATCGCTCAAAAACCCCGCGATGCTGTTTGCGGCGTCCGCCGCCGCTATGGTCAAGAGTGAGTTGGAATAAACGCCGGACATCCGAGAACATTCCCACTGCCAGTCTTCCGTTGAGTCCTGGATGATGCACAGCGAATCGATCCAAAGATATTCTACGCCGAGACTCCCGGTTACAAGCACAGCGTCTTGAAATGATTTGGGAAGCTCGGAGTAGTTGATACCATTAATATGGCGACCGTAGTTCTCCTGTGTTGTCTTTAACGGATGCTGCTCCTTGGAACCCCAACAATGGCTTAATGTAATGTAAGGGCCAAGGGTGTGAGCTGGCTCGACCAAGACTAGCTTTGTCTCGGTTTCTTTGCTGACTAGTCGAAGAAGACGTGTCGGATAAATGCCGCTGTTGTCGCCGTGACACTCCTTATGGTGAGATTGACATTGACGTAACCATGATGCTGCAAGGTCTAAGTTATGCCGACAGCCTTTCACTTTCCCCGTTATGCTTGGGGATGTTTTTCCTAGTATGAGTTAGCATTTACGATCTGTAAGGGCGATAGGGATACGTACGCCGCGATGTTCTCAGTTGGAAGAAAGGGCCGAACAGGTCATTTGTCAAAAAACTGTAGGAAAATCCATCTAGAACGTGCTGTTGCTGAGCCGAGCAATCCCAATATGTTGGTATGATAGAAAAGATATTTTGGGAGCCGTAGTCCTCTTCTAAGAGGTACTCTTCAATAGATGACGATGAATGTCCAAACTCTTCAAGCCTCATATAACCCTTCTCATCATTGTAACCCATCCAGTGCAGCAAACCATCCTTGAATAGCTTGCACAGGCTACAGCCATTGTCAGCGGAGTCACGTAGACTTGCATACGATAGATGATGCTGGAGGACAGCCTCATCATTGCGCGCGGATTTCCAATCAATTCCGCCGAAGTCATGACAGAGCGTACAAAGCATTTTGCTATGCTAAAGATCACAAAGTCGCAAAGCAGCCCTTCTTCAAGTCTTGATAGATGATCTCCTCTTCTCCCCAGATATAAGAGAGTACTGCGTAGACAGGGACTTCGCCGCTGGTAGATTCGCGAAAGACGATCTCGCTATCGGGTTTGCGTTGTAAGAGACGTATATAAGATGATTTGAAGGTCGAGACGTTGAAGAACTGAGCGCGAGAAAAATATGCAGTCGTTGTCGTTAGCGCAGCTCACGAGGCTGAGGCTGAATAGTGACGTAATCTGGCCAGCCATTGTATGGCGAAGGCAGACAGAACGCGAAGAATGCTTCACAAAGTTGTCAAGATGCCGGCTTCTGTAAAGTTGAAGAGCAGCTGAAAGAAGGAGTGCTGCATAGGCCAAATTTTGCTTTGGATAATGTCAGGACGCGGGATTTTCCGGCAGATCCCCCACACGCAACCGCAGATTTCGTTATAATTTTCCCGAGATTATTATAACCACATCGCCGCTGACTAAGATATTTGATCGGTTGATTAGGGGAGGTACCAGCCTAGGTGGCGACATCGTATGTTATAACGTGCCTTGATCGCTACAAACTAATAACAGCTTCTTAGTATTATGATATACTGAGAAATCGATATGTAATTATTTTATAACTTTAAAACCGTAAAAAGTATAATAGCGGTATCGCTAGTATAAGGGTCCTTTCACATTGTAGTCAAGGTCTATATACTTCAAGGTGTGCGGCGATGACGCGAGTAATTGGAAGTTTTATTCGTAGACTATGGTGCCAGGAAGCGTGCTCTTTACAAAATGATCAGAGAATCGAGGCGATCTCATAAGAGGCTTAGGGTTTGGGGTTAATTGCCTGACTTGGAAGAAAGACTTGGACCACACTTTTCCAGTATGTCATCCTGATGCTCACAGCACCAAATTTTACACTTCTCGCAACAGATACAACCAAGGTGTCGTTGAATATGGTAGTACTTTCCTTCAGGGGCTGTTAATTTGCACTTGGTGCATAGATTATCCATCCCATTGAGATACAGTGCTCGCGGAGCCACAACGTGAAGCTCACATTTGAAGCCACAGAACATGTGACAAGCGCATGGATAGTTCGGGCAGGGGATCTCGCATTTGCTGCAGACGTATAAATACGTATAAATACGTATGCAGGGCATTTTTATTCCTCAGAGAAAATCGACGTTCGGGTTTCTCGGTGTGGTACTCAGCAAGTCTTGCCGCAACCATTTTCCCCCTTGTGGCAGGGGCATTTACCACAGAGAACGAGTTTGTCGCACCACACACAGGTTCTTGTGTCGATCATTGTACTTGGATACTTTCCAGGAGGTAATTGAGTTGGTACAAGTTTACAAGTGGCTGGTGGTGATGTGAAATTGGATGAAGATCTTGCTGAGATAATTGTAACAGAAACCGGTACAGGCTAGATATATCAGTAGGACACATGGAAAGAAACTATACAGGTTGTTACAGTAAACTGTTATAAATTCATTGACACTCATACAAGGCATTGTGCTTTGTTAAGGGAGCTTCGTTAGAGACATTGAGTTGGGAACGTTCTTTGTGAACAAACCGACAGCGCGAACAAACAAGTTCAATATCGAGGACATTGGGAGCATTAAAACAAGGATATGAAGAAGACTCCGTCGTCAGAGCAGGTAATACTCGTCAATTTCCATTGCTAAGGAGTCAGCAACGACAGTTTCGGTCTTACATGGCAAGTGATCATGCCAGAATAGTATCCATAACATCTATGTTTATGGGGTCACTTGTCGTGCTTGTATATTCTCCATTGCATATCAACGCGTGTACTTGAGAAAGGATTCTTCCTGTCAGTTTGGTCTGCAAATGCCATCTTCTCCCTCATCTCAGCCTTCTGCTCCTCACTCAACCTATCTAAAATCCTCTCGTTCTTACGATTCAACATCCCATTATACCACCTCAGTATCATGATCATGAAACACAGAGCACTTAGCGTGGCGATGATGCTGATCTTTCCCGAGACGTAGCCTGGTGCTTCCTTTGCCTGGAAGGTTTGTGTACCAAGGATATTACCAGTGGCGAAGGATACCATTGTCAGGGCATTGATGGTGACCTTCTTTGTGTGACCGGCAATATTGCTATGAATGTTAGATGAGAACATGAATCGAATAGGGTTACATACGATGCATTCCAAGCGAGCAGAAGCATGAATGCAGCGCCAAAGGTACCAGTCAAGAAACTCGCTGCAAGCAATCCTGCCTTGTTCTTCGGAACACCGTTGGGGTCCAAGCCGATCATCAGACCAGCCCCAAGAATAGTGGGAAGAATTGCGATGAGCATGACTGAAGTTCGATCCCTCCATTTGTCTGATAGGTATCCAACACCAAGTACGCAGATTACCCCAATTGCGCCACCGGGAGCAGACATGAGAAGTGCTTCTCTTGACGTGTATCCGAATGTCGTGAGGAGAATAGTGTTGAAGTTCGAGATGCCACCATTTGGAATGGAGCTGAGCATTGTGCAGAGGCATACTAGCCAAACACGAATATCCTTGAAAGTTTCGAAGACCTGAACATTTAGCAGATATCGTTGTAGGGCGAAGGATACTGACCTGAGCTCTCTTCAGGTGCGCATTTTGCGTCCCACTTTGGTTGCTCTTCGTCCTCAACAGAGCAGCCACTTTCTCCGCATCTGAGAACCTCTTCGCCTTGACAGGAGAATCCGGCAAGAATACACAGACCAGGGCTCCAACACCGATCGTCAATCCCCCAATCGCTACAAAGAATATTCTCCAGCTCGCGAACTTTGACTGTATGAAACTGACTCCATACGCAAGCAGACCGCCAAATATCATCGTCAGCGAATTGCAGACGTAGAACCAGGAAACCCTTCTCCCTTGCTCCTCTTTCTTATACCACATCGCAATAATCAGGACCAGAATAGGAGCGACGCAGCTTTCGAAGACGCCTAGGAGAGTCCGGCAGATTGCCAGACCTGCGAAAGAAGTGCATGCTGCGTGACAGCCAAGGATGAGACCCCAGAGCATTATATTAACCCCGAGGTAGAGACTCAGGCGAGAAATATGTTGTGCGAGGTATTGAGTAGGGAATTCGGCAGCGAGGAAGCCTAATTTGTCAGTGGTGAAGCTTGAGGGTGGAGCAACGTACCGATGTAGAACAGCATCGATAAGTTCGAATAATCCTGTCCTTTCAGATGTGTATCGTCTCTGATACCCATGACAGCAGTGTAGGATAGAGTAGTCTTGTCGAGGAATTGAAGAAAGTAGACAGCTGCGAGAAGTGGTGCGATTGTCAAGTCAATTTTCCGAATTAACTTCCTCAGCTGCTTGGGGTCATCCAGAATGACATTTCCTTCGATCTCTATGTCAACAGTACGAGGATGATTTGTTAAGAATGCGAGAGCTTCATCGGCGTCGACAAGGTTGGCGACTGTGACTGTTCCATTCTGGCTTTGAGATGGCTTACGACCATCGAGGCCAGCGAGCGTTTTCTCGGGATCCATTTCAGCTGACATGTTTACAGTTTGTCTCCCTGGACCTTGGGAACATTTTATTTATCTCAAGTTCTCTGGAGGAAATCCGATGACATCTTTGATTCTCACGACCCTGCCCGTTGACGGAATGCCGAAAACCGCGACTTGCCCGTCCAATACAACGCCCATGATTGTAGATCCTGCATGTTGAGATAGACCATTGGAGTTGAGATAAGCTTCTACAAGGCGATTGTTGATTGGGAGCTTCCCGTTGGGGAAAGGGAGTGACGGTGTGGTGACCTGCCGAGACCAGGGTGGTTTGTGCAAGAGTGGAGGTATCTCGGGAATACAGAATTCATGTAGATAACGGAAGTAATTCTCCGCATATCTATAATGCGATGCAAGTAAAGACGTAACAAATCCAAGAGAATTATATAATGCAAGTCGGGAGCAGCTGAAGTCACGGCAGGAAAACTGGCGACAAACACTACCGACGGTCAGAAGCGAAATATAGAATTGCAGGCTGCAGATGTTAGGGAATATAGCTAATCATATAGTTCGAGAAAAGAAAAAGGACCGCACATTAAGACATTAACATTATCCTTCCACCTCCACCTCTTCAAACACCTGGAAGATCGAACCCAGGAAGTTTGGGCCAATTGCCAAGAGCTCCTGGATCACCACCAATTCTAACGAACTGGCCAACAGATGGAGTAGGTCCGTCGAGAACGAACATCATGTACCACGTTGGCGGGCAGACATGCGCATTCGGAGGGACGGTGACTGTACAAGTAGTTCCTGAGCAGGTGACCGCAGGGAACAGGGTTCTCTGTCCCATACTGTTCCCATGTGTGCTAGAAACAGAACCGAGAAGAGAAACCTTCAAGTTCGCAGTCGAGCCGGAGGTGACAGTGAAAGTGACAGCGGCTCCATACTTCCAATCCTTGTTCGTGATAGAGAAAGTCGGTCTCGCCAATCCAGAAAGGAGGTATGGAGGTGAGAATACTTCGACTCTGTACTCTTCTGGCCAGTTCGTTGGTGGGGAATTGAAGTCTCCAGTTGGATCTGAACCAGTGACCAAGACTCTGCCGTCGAGGAGAACAAGTGCTTCGGAATGATACATACGAGCAACAGTGGTGTTCGCCATAACGCTCATTCTTTGGTGAACTGGCTTCTTGGGATCGTACATGACGGCATTGTAGTTGGGTGCTCCACCTAGACCGAAACCTGCGACACCGTGTTGCCCACCTCCTACAATAACGTAAGTACCATCTGGAAGACCAGCCATATTTGGCATGACTCGTCTTGAAGGCTAGAAGATGTGAGTGAAGTTCAAAGTCTGGTGCAGGAAACTAACCATTCTCTCGATTGTCCAAACGGGGTTGGCAGCTTCAGGATAAGCAGAAACACAGTTATCAATTGCATATCCACCTCCCTCAGTCGATCCACCGCAAGCCAAAACACCCATTGGATCTGTGAATGGAGCATATTGAGGCAATGCAACCATTGAACCTTGCAATTGGTACGTTCTTCCACCATTAGGATTGTTCACAGCACCTGGAAGGTTTGGTAGAATCTTCTTAGTAGCGAAAGTCTTCTCATCCAGAATTCTGGCCTCGTTGTAATACAGGATAAAAATTCCAGATGGGACAACCATAATGAACGGGTAAAGGTTGAATGGATGGGTTCGCTGCAGGAAGTCTAGGTAGACGGTTCCTCCACCAGTTCTTGGCAAGATCTCCAAGTTAGGTTGTGCGTCTGCATTCTGTCCAATCTCACCACCAACGACAAGAATCGAGCCGTTTGCCATAATCATGGCAGATGGGTACCAACGAGCTACGAGCAATTGAAGGTTGTTTGGATCCTCAACCCATTGGCGAGTTCCCTTGACTCCAGCAGATCCATCTGGCCAATACAATCGCACTCCGTAGTTCGATTGACCAGCCCATCCACCAACCAAGATTTGACGACCTGCCTTGTCTGGAAGTGTGAGACCAGCCGAGCAGAACACATCAGTCTTAAAGCCGGTCATGGTTCTCCATGCATTGGCAGCATTGCCAACTTGGGAGAGATCCAGTTCGTAAGCTCCTGTGCCGTTTGGAGCTCCAGTTCCATATTTCTCGACGAATGTTACCTTCCCATTGATAGCCTGTGAGGTGATGAGAGGGACTGTAACACCACCTATCAAAAGAGAGTATCTTCCAGCCGAGTTGCCCGTTGGAAACGAGAACTTGGTTGGAGATGTCGTCCATGTGTAGTAGGTGAGTTTGTTTCCTGCTCCACACCAGTAGTTCTTATTTCCACTACACTGAGCATTGCATTCGGAATCCGCATATTTAATTGGAGTAGCGACGCGAGTGAAAGATTGAGGATCTTGGGGATTTGTCGAGGTTGTTGGCCAAGACGCGACGGCGATGTTCTGGATGTCTCCGCAGACTGTACACATTAGCCTAGATCTCGCGTGGGGGTTTCAAACATACAGCATTGCGAAGAGTACTCTAGTCCAGCAGCATTGTATCCAAATTGCTGACAGCGAGCAATGCATGAGGGTGCGTCATTTGTTGCAGTGTCCCAAATTTTATATGGAAAGGTAGGGATTTGGATGTTGGCATTTTCCTTGGCATTAATATTGTCCCTGTCTTGGTTAGAGTGGCTTCTGAGTGCATCGAACGACTTACTGAATGCATCCAGAATATACCCAGCCTGCTGGCAATCCTGCTTTTTGAGGGCCTGGGCCTGCTGGTTGTGTTGGCTGTGCAGTTGCGGTTGTAACAGGCTTCGTCGTTGAAGTGGCTGGCTTTGTTGATGATGATGCAGGAGGAGTACCGGTGCCTTTCTTGTAAACAGACAAGCGATTCCCCGCTCCACACTTCTGCGCTGCATTCCCAGCACATGCAAAGCTACAATCGGCAAGAGGAGCGACTACAGATCCAGTACCGAAAGAGTTTCCGCAATAACCTGTTCACGTCAGACTTTGAATCTCAAGATTGGCGATGCTCTCACATTCTCGTCCATACTCTGTTCCGAAATAGGTATATGCAGCACAATCTGTCGCGCAGGACTGCAATGTCATCGTATCATAGGCAGTTGCTTTCAGTGCTAATGCTCTCGCATTCGTTGCCTCGGTCTGACATCCATAGTATGTCCATCCTGTGACTGCCGACTGTCTTTTCTCAACAGCCCCGGCAAGCGAGGTGGAGACCTATTGATGTGAGCAGGCAACACTTCCATGATCCCAATTCGACTTACCAGAGATACAAGCACTGCTGCTTTCACAGCAAAATGCAAATTATAGACCATGATTTCAAACGATTGTAGTTAGACCAAAAACAGAACGAGGGAAAGTTATGGTCGTCACTTGAACACTCTACCAAAAACAAGGGTGTTTAGGAAATGGATGATGATATCAAGAACCTGGGAAACAACATGGGGACGGCAGTGTTATGAGTGAACTAAGGAGCCCAAGAGAAAAAAATAAGTTTGGGGGTGGAGATGAGGCTTGGAGCTTGTTCCGGAGCATGATTAGGGCTGATTCACACCAGGGTGGGATGCACGCCAACACAACTCCTTCGTATCCATGACCTCCATTTTATGCCGCACATGAATTGTGGATTTTCTCCGAATCTAAGAAGGGAACAATTGAAAGCTCGCTAACCTTGCTTACACGTCCCCTTGCTTGAGATATGCGACAGAAATGTGATAAATCACAGAATACCGCACCTTTGCTTAGGTGACTCTCCTTGGCATTATGTCTTTCCACCTCGGGAGGACGACGATGCTCAGGGGGAAAACAGGCACGATGCTGTTGTTATTCGAGTTCGAGTTCAGATGAAGTTCCTGTGGCTGAACCAAGAGCCATTGTACTCCTCGGCACTCACCAATCAACAACCACACTAAAGCATGAGATCTTCAGGTGACAGCGGAATTACCGTTTCTATTGGCGTATGGACTGCATCCTGCAGGCATTCGATAGCTTAGGCAAATTGGGATCACACCGCATAATTTCGGGATGATGGTGGGTGAGGCCAAGCCCGCCAATCAGGCGATGCTTAACTTGCAAGCCTGAAGATCAGCCCAGGGAGGTCGATGAGGGGTCTAGGGCGTAAGCTACTCGCGGGGACTTGGTCAACCGGACACTGGAAGGGCGCTGAAGACGGCTGGACATGGCTAGACTTTTAGGTCTCTAGAAGCCGTCCAGCTGGAGAGAGAAAAGGAGGCTGAATATGAAATTTGACAGCGTTTCGCTGCATCTCGATTGAAGTCGATCCCCGCACTCCAGGATTTATGCAGCTGTGAAGGTCAGTTGGACATCTGACTGTTTAAGCGTAAAAGATTTGGAACTCGGATCCACAGCCAGTCAGCCTTGCCCTCAATGAATATTCAATCCAGATCTTACGATAGACCAGAAACTGTCATCCGAGGTATCTGAAAGTCCATGTTGCAGAAGCGGGCCGAGTAGAGAAAGTCCCGGCAGTCTAGGTACTTTTCCATCCCCGTAGCAGTGACATCGCGACATCGATACGAAATCCACTAGAAACACTGACGATCATGACCTATTTTGAGAACCTGTTATCTTCAAGACCAAGGCTACAAAGGACCGGATCCATGAGGAGGATTTAGAGTGCTGACAAAGTGCGGAATAAAATCCCAGAACAGGAACAAGTCAAGATCGCTGTGGAGGTGTGGGGTCGTCTCCCAGCAAATCATCTCTATGCTGTCAGATCTTATCGTGAATAATCAAGGCGAGAACATCATCCCATGTATCGTAGCCGCATATTCTCGTATCCAAAGTCCAGTCTAACGGTGAAGGCAACGATATGCAACTTTTCAAATGCACTTCTGACTCCATGTGATTGCGTCAAAACGGCATGCCATGTCATCGCCCGTTGCGAAAATCCTCTAAGCCCAAGTTGTACAAGAACCTGGGGTTTATCCCGCTTTTGGTGGCTCAAACACAAGTCAAAGGCCACCAGCTATTGACGGCATGAAAGGGAGGCTGTTGGTGTTGGTGCAGTTCTCCAAATTACATCTGTCGATCAAATATCTTTTGGGTTGAGTTCTGAAGGTTCTGGTGACATCGCTGGATTCCGACTTTCGAGGTGCTGGGAAAGTTTCGAGTAGCCGAGGAAACAAGGTTCATCGTCGCAGAACTGACAGTGGCATGACAAGCGTGTGGGAAGGTGGTGTGGACACTTCAACGCTGACAGAAGTCGAGGTAGACTTTCGAATCGATTCTGCGCGACCGCATTTAACATAGCTACGGCGCAGTCCTACAGCCTGAGGTGCCTTGTATTCGATTGTCGTCCTCTTATTCCGATTCGATCCATTCCATTCAATCCGCCGGCTATTCCTGTATCAAGCTCAATCGTTCATGCCCACACAATTCCGGAGCCTGGTCCAGTTTCGACAACAAGTCTTAGCACTCCCTTTGATCGTTCATGGCAATTGGTTTGATATCGAGTCTAGCGATCCTTTCTCCAATGCGTTCTTCCGGCAGACTCTTCCTGGAGCAATCCAAGGATGAAGTGGATCTAGTGTTTATTCCAGTCTGACATGCCGACACTGTTCGACATGTAGGCGCAAATGTGGATCGCAGACGCAGTTCGCAGACTACCTGGATATGATCGCAAGACACCAGACGAGGATTGCCGCTTCTGATGGGAGCTTGGGAGCTGCTTCGAGTGAAAGCTGCGAGGTTGAAGCTATTCGCGGTATCTTTTGCCAGGGGGTTGAAATAAAGGTTTAAAGCCTGAGGCTTATGTGCTCGTCGGGCCGCATTCTAAATTCTGACCGGCAATGGCCAAACCTTCTCCCCATGTCATGTTCCCACTGTCTTCAATACCAATATTTTTAATCGACGTTGCTAAACCAGCATTGATTGACGCGAAAATTTTCGAGATCTTCTCCTTTGGGTTCTATAATACGCGGGCTTCAAGATTCCAAACCTGAACCAAACAGCTCGCTAATTGAATTTCTTTGCCTTCCTCATTCGTGTCTTGGGTTCCAAATCATCCTCTTCACGAAGTGATGTCCAGGGCTTCATTTCACATGTTCATATCAGTAACTTTCTAGCACTGTTTCACTCACCCATATTCATCATGGCTTGAAGCCTTGATACAATTGCGACCTGTTTATCCTTCCTATCGGCACATCTTCCCATGTGGTCTGTGTGTTTTTGGTTTGAGGTAGCGGAAGTTTAACTCTATTCACAATCCTAAACATCAGACCATTGGTCCAAACATACTTTCTTTGAATATGACTCGGGTCGTCCGGCGTTGTCCCTTGACCGTTTTGCAACGTCAGAACATGATCTCGCGTCGACTGGCTGTTCTCAACTCAAATGGTCCACATATTAAAGGATTCCATATCCACTGCTCCAAGTTGCAGCAGACAGACATCTTCGTACACGACTCACGATGGCTTCAGTGCGGTCTTCAAGCTACTCGGTCACGTCTCTGTTTGGGACCCCCAGTACCCCATCCATGATCTCCAAGCGAGAAACAATGGACCTGACGGGAAGCGTGTACCTCATCTCTTCGGATGGACAGACTATCAAACTCCCCATACCCACAAAGTCTCGGCGCGATCCGCTCAACTGGGGAAAATGGAAACGAATATGGGCTTTCACTTCTCTTATGTTCTCTGCTATTACAAGCATGGCTGCGGTTCAGATTGTGAGCTTGCTGCTTCAACCACTTTCTGTTGAATACTCTGATGAGGTAAGTCTCCTTCTCTGAGTCGATAAAATCAAGCTGATCATGTTAGCAAACGAGACCATTCCATATCACGATCCTTCAGTCTACCCCAACACTATTCATGGGCATTGGCGCCTTTCTTTGGATTCCACTTTCTCTCGCCATCGGTCGACGGCCGGTACTTCTACTTGCTTCACTGGTCGTGCTTATTTCGACCATATGTGCCGGCATTGAACGGAACTTCTATCTTCTCTTGGTCGCATTATGTTTCCAAGGACTAGGAGCAGGTGCATGGACTAGTGTGGTTTGTCTCCTTACTCGATGTTGATACAAAGCTGACACCTCCAGGTGATCCTCATCATCATTGATCTCACATTCATCCACCAACGTCCTATCGCCATCGCCATGATCTGGTCTCTCGTTGGGGTTGCCAACATGTGTATCCTATCTGTCTTCCCATACATGGCAGATGCAAACAAGGAATGGCGGACATTCTATCTCATCTGGATCGGTCCATGCGCCTTCGCCTGCCTGGGTCTATTCTTCTTTTTCCCAGAGACGTACTTCGTACGACCAGCCGTCGCTTTCGATGGTCGAATCATTGTTCAGAGCGCAACAGAGAAGATCAAGCTGTATGATTCATGGGAAGAGGTACCTGGCGGCAAGGATTTACCGGAGACTCCAGGTTGGAGCAGATGTGATATGAAAGTCTGGGGCTTGACGAAAGGTGGCTGGAAAGCCATGCGAGCTTGTTTCCCACAGATTCTGCTCTGTATGGTCAACCCGCTTGTATTCTGGGTCGCTGTGCTCGAAGCTCTCGTCTTCGGAAGTATGCTCTCAATCGGCGAGACGTATGCTTCCGTTCTGCTCGCACCACCGTACTCACTACCAATTCATACCGTCGCTCTCGTCAACGTCGCCGGTGCAGTGGGTTCACTCTTCGCGTGGCCAGCAGCCGGTCTGATGATCGTCGCTATCACTCGTCGATTGTCAATGAAGAACAAGGGTGTCCGCGACGCAGAGTACTACCTCCCGGCATTCGTCCTCCCTGTTCTAGCAGCCGCTGCGAGCGTTGTAATCTACGGTTTAACCGCCCACAACAAGTGGCACCCAATCTGGATCTACGTATCCTACGCCTTCAACTCCTTCGGATTCGCCGGTCTCGCAGCCGCAAACTCGCTTTGGGTAACAGAAGCGTTTCCTCGGTGGGCAGCACCTGCGATGGTGGTCGTTAGCGGGGTGAGCTACATGGCAAGCTTTGGCATCAGTTTTGCTATTTATCCTTGGGTTAAGAGTCAGGGGTTCGCCGGGCAGAACTTGCAGCTAGGGGCGATGATTTTGGCGGTTGGGTTGGTAGCTGTTCCGGTGAGCTTTTGGGGGAAGAGGTTGAGGCAGTATATCGATGGGAAGTGGGCTGTTAATGAGATGGGGGCTTTGAGACCGCAGTAAATGCGGGAGGTAAGGTTTGTACACTATGGTGGTATGAGATGGTATGGTCTTGATGACTTGCCTGTTTGATTCTTGGATATTTGAGCGATTTTGTCAGAAATGGGTGGGATAATGGGGTAATGTATGCCATGGCTGGGTCCTGGCGGGAGTTGAGTACATCTCTGGTATTCAGGGATAGAGACAGGACCGTGAAGGATATTTTCATTTCTCAAAAGCGGATAGAATTGGCAATCTGCTGCAAGTCAGCCTTCTCCTATTTTTGATGCGCTCCACCACGTTGAGGCACGTTGAAGATCCTGATAGTAGAAGGTACTGTGCTGAAAACAGAAACCTCGATATACCTTGGAACGTGTCAGAAATGTGCCGAGAGATGGAGTGGGCTCCATAATTGGCTAACTCTATGGGAAGTTCCAATGGTGCTTGGCTAGGAGATTATAGATGTTGGATATCGGAATATTGCTTCCTCGTACAAATTCGAGGTTCTGGAAGTCCTCGGTCCTTAACTTAAAGTCTGGAGAGAAACATTGCTAGACGAGTCTTTAGCGACAAGGCGCTTTCCGGCAGCTGCCGTACCAATGTCTTGTCCCCTGGATTCCTAAGCTCTCCTTGCTTCAAGGCTACCTATCTACCATCTTTCGACTACCCAGCGTCTCTCCCACCTGTCCTCCTTTCCTTTCTATTTGCCAGCGAGCGATGCTTGCCTCAATATCATTTACACATCTTGCAGATGCCATCAAGTAGAATGCAGCTAGAGTCGGGCATTGCGCCTTCATGGACTGCGCCTCAGAAGCTTCGTATCTCGAATCGCCTTGAGCATACCCGAATACGCCTGCAGACATGTACCACCCACAGCTTCTCTTTCGAGCGCAATACGCTGAGTGGAGCGCTATTGCCGTTGCCAGAGCCCCAATACCAGCTCGATACAGCGAACCAATCGCCATGCCCTCCCCATAGCTGGCGCGTATCTCAACCCCGCCAACCCCCTCACCCATAAGCCTCCGTCTCCCTCCACAATGTCGACGCCCTCAGCTGCCATCCACGGCTTCCCCAACTTCACCTACGAGCCCCTCGACCTCTCCGCGATCCGACCCTCAATTCGCCTCGCAATTCTCCAACCAGGTCCCAGAAATGCCTCAATCCGGGTGAAACTTGGGCGATCCGCCTTCGCGGAGCGACCAAAATACGAAGCACTGTCATACACATGGGGACGAGCCGACGATCTGCGAGCGATCGAATTAAATGGCACGCGAGTTGAGGTTCGGAAGAACCTAGCTTTGGCACTGGTACATCTGCGGCACACGAGCGAGGAGCGGGTGTTGTGGATAGATGCGATATGTATCAACCAGGCAGATCTAGAGGAGAGGAATCGACAGGTGGAGTTAATGTCGTATATCTATGCGCGGGCGAAGAGGGTGCTTGTCTGGCTGGGGATAATTGTGCATTTGCCTGGGGCGGAGAGGGGGAAGAAGGGGGATGAGACGGGTTTGGATTTGAATGATTTGGGGACGCTGTGTCACCAGTCTTACTGGAGGAGGATATGGATCGTGCAGGAGATTGGGGCGGCTACGGATTTGGAGTTGCACTGGGGGTTGAAGTCACAAATGGATCAGGAGAATAATTGGCAATCGAGGTCGGAAATCTGGACGAATTTCTTTGGGGGTATTTTGGAGGACGAGACGACGAATCTAGCTGTGAAACTGGCACGGCAGAGAGAAGGGAGACATGGAGATAGCTTTCTGCTGGCGAATCTGATGGAGGTGTGTAGGGATTCGCTCTGCGAAGAACCAAGGGACAAGGTGTATGGGTTTGTTGGAATTGCGCATGATTGTCAGGATGGAAGCTTCCCGGTCGATTATTCGAAATCATTGTTTGAGGTGTACGAAGATGTGGTCCGATTCCAGTATCGGTCGACGGCATTGAATACGAAGACGGTTGTGCATTTCAGTCAATTGGTTCAGAAGCTCTTGGGAGGGACATATCAGATGCAGCGGGATCTGGGGGACAAGAAGAATCCATTTGTCGCCCTGCAATCGAACAACGATAGAACGAAAGCATTCAAGGCAGTGGGCGTCTACACTGGAAGTGTATCCTCGGTTGGATGTTCCTATGACGAATTCATTGGAGTTCCAGACGCTACTCGAAAATGGAAAGTCTCGTTGCAGAAATGTCAGACAGATCTAGAGAAGCTACGAAGGAAAAACGAAGGATTCATGCGCGTGCTCTTGGACTTAGAAAAGCCCGAACTCGACAGGATTCGAGCAATTGAACCTAATTTCTCCTGGAAAGGCGCGAAGGACATGCATGGAGTCCTGGGCGTACCAACACGAGGAAGCAGAAGCGAGCACGAACTCCTCCCCCTCTTTAAGTTCGGGCCTGAAGAGAACAGCGAGACCACACCATCCGCTCCACGACTGTTCTCCACTCGATCTGGCGTGATCGGGTTAATACCAAGCAATGCTCGGGTAGGGGATATGTTGTTTCATTTCTGGGAGTCCGACGTAGTTGCTGTTGTGAGGTTGGAAGTGTCGTATGTGAGGATTATTGGGAGGGCGGCGGTTGCGAATGCGGAGTTTGTGGCTGGCTCGAAGTTTTACGCGCCAGGGGATTTGGTGCAGGATTTGGAAGGGGGGTTGGATTTTGAGAAGAAGGGGATCGAGTTGTATATGGATATACCCACATTGCAGTTATTGACGCAATAGAAGGAATTGAGATGGCCCTTCGGATGAGGAGTAGCTAGACTGTGTATATCATTGTGTCACTTGACGGATCAATAGTAAGTTTGAGATAATGGCTAGCTGTCTATAACGCCGCGGCGTCTGCGAAGAGCTATTTGAAAAACAAGAGCTATTTGAAAAACAAGAGCTCTTTGAAAAACAAGAGCTCTTTGAAAAACTAAGTAGATGCAGCTGTTGCAATGAATAACGAAGGGTCTCCAACTGCATGTGTCAACTCAGAGCTCAATAGACAGCTTCAGGTTGTCCCGTGAGATCTTGCCATATGACTTCTTTCGTGATGAATCGAGAGTGATATCAAAGAAGTGGCGGCCGATGTCAACAAAAAGAACAAGACTCCAAAAAATAAGGGGATTTTGTCCCTTTTTTTTGGAATTGCGCCATAAAGAGCTGCCAACTCCCGCAGATACATAATTATGTATGGCGGAGTTTTGATACAAGAATCACGAGGTGAGTTAACTCCTGTGGAGTGCTCGTTGAGACAACGAGCTCCGAGAATCAGATAGGAGGAGAGAGCTTGGCTGGAAAGGGGGTCGTTGTTTGCAAAGACCAACAAGCTATGGGCGGAGATTTGCTTATTTTGTTAAAAGAGGGTGGAAGTACAATGCAAAAATGCGGGTCTTGAGGAAGCGAGATGCCGAAGTAAACAATGCCACGAAACCACCACAATGGAAGCAGATGCATTCACATATTATGTTTCACGGATTCCTTTCACGGAGGAATCCCAAGAAGGCCATGGAATTGTATACATATACATTTGACATCGTTATATTCATTGAGAATTCTTAAAAATTGAACCTCATTTTCAACCCGTACCCCGCACCTAAGCAGTCGGCAAGCAAGCGCAAGCCGAGCTAACCCTCGAGATGACATTTCCAGAGCAAGCATTGGCCACATATGGAACAGTCGACGCAAGAGCCGTCACATTCACATTGATAGTCTTGGTGAACTCTCCGCAAAACGCCTGACTCTCCTCGAGTTTATCGGCAGATCGCATGCCTCGGAGACAGTTGTCGGCGTTGCAGGACTTCTTGCACTTGGGGAAGGCACCTGATGCCTTGGCGACGAATGCACCACGCTCGATGCTGATGGAATTGTTAGATCGTGAAGGCAGGTGGAGGGGAGAAAGAGGGACTTACGTGTGTACGAAGATGTAGCCAGACTTGAAGTATGGGTAGTGCGACCAGGTACCGGAGTAAGTGACATTTCCACCACCTGGGAGGCCATCGTCCTCAGGGAGGATATCAATGTAAGCGACCTCGCAGACATCAGTGGCCTTAGAGTTCTGGGGAATAGAGGAGATGTCGTAAACGCGGAGACCAGAGCCGTAGTTGGATTGGTAGACGTAGTCGCCGATCACGTACTGGTTGTGGTCAATGGTTGTGGTGGTTCCCTTGTAAATACCGGTCTGCTTGGGTGCCTCGAGGGATGAGATATCCCAAACGTAGGTGACGGGGTACTTGTCAGCAGCTGGGCCTCGGGAGTTGACCTCGTCGGTCTCATCTAGTTCAAGTTTTTAGCATGGGAAGTGTACAAGAATATGAATTCATACCATCAAGGATGATGTACTGTTGCCATTCCTTGTCAAGAACCTCTCCTTGATGGGTGTATGAGGCTCCAGTGTAGGAAGTTCTTGAGATAATCGTGGCAGCAGCCTTGTCGGTGACGTTGTAGATAGTCAAGGTGTCCTCATTGTATCCGTAGCAGACATCAGTGCCGACATACTTGGTGTCAGGTCCCTTGTAGATCAAGCATTGGATGTCGTGGACATATCCGTCCTCTCCGGCACAACCAACACGCTTTGGGTTCTCGATGTCGGTGATGTCCCAGAAGATGATGCCAGACCAGCAAGTTGGCTCACCCTGAAGTCTGGGACCCATTCCGACGGTGACAAAGTATGGAAGAGAGTTGTGGACGTGGACATTGTGAGACCTTCCGAAGACGGATGGCTGAATGTGACTGGTCAGGTCACTGCTGGTGCTGTTGGTACCATCGAAAGTAACAGGGCTGGCAGGGTCGACGGTAAGGAGCTTCTTCATGTCGAAGATTTGGACACCGTGATCATTCAGCTCACTGCCGATGACCATATAGTTCTTGTAGCCACGAAGTTCCTTCCAGCGGGAACCAGAGCCGAGTGCTGCGTAGGATGTGCTGGAAAACATTAGTACAGTATTAGGAGATTAGAAATCGCCTCAACTCACAGAAATCCAAGCTTGACGAGCTGTCCAGTTGGGAGGATCTCCAGGAACGATGTTCCGTAGTAGCATCCGGCAGCAACAAACTCACGTCCAGACTCCTCATCGGTCCATCCCCAAGATCCGGACCCCATTGCGTTAGGGCATCCCAGGTCTGCCATAGGAATGAAAGAGTACAAATCCATCTTCAGAAAATAAGCAAATGAAAAGAGCATGGAGAGAGATACTTACATTACGGCACTTGAATTGATGGCCTGGTACTCCGGGAAGAGCATCGGCAATGCCATTTGAGCAGCGAACTCTCTTGTGCCACGCTGGGAACTCAGCAGCCATGATGCCCATCTCCTCTTCCATTTCCCAATGTGCCAGCTTGGCGGTCATGATCTGGTCCATGGCAAGTCCGGAGTCGTAGAAAGCTATACATTGTGAGCAACGTGCCAATCCGAAGGAATGGCATACTTACAGCTGGCAAGCTCCTCGTTGACTGCCATTTCGACAGCGGCAGCTCCACCCGCAAGGGCGAGCGCGCCGAAAACTGATGGAGTAAAACGCATAGTGACGAGCGAGGCTTATATGATACAAGCTTTCTACTACACTTCCAGGAGAAGTTCCTAAGACAATTGACGTTTGAGGACAGGCGTGGGGGAAATCAGCTCAAAACTGCGCATGCACCTCTACTTATATATCTCGGGCTGCTCCCAGCGAAATCGATTGACAGCTTGGCAATGATAGATCTTCACTCGATACCACTTCAAAGAGAGCCGCTACAAGCCGGAGGTTCCGAATGCCAGGACGTCGTCTCGCTGCAAGATATAATAGAAGTGCTGAGAAAGGAAGGAAACAAGAAGCTCGGCAGAGGGGTACCAGTACTACGATGCCTGAATTTGTGGCAAGTCTGTCTTTGTGGTGATCTTGCCTGCATAGATATCGACCAGACTAAGGCATGCAATAAAAGTCCCTTGGCTGCGGAAGAGCCAGTCGGAGTTGTTGATTACAGAGCCAAAAGCAGGTACAAACTACAACCCCGGGAACGAACCCCAGAAATGTTGATCTTTTGCAGGCACTGCCTCAAGATCCTCAAAAAAAGTCCAAGAGACCAAGCATGTTTGCCATGTTTGCGAAGCCGTTCGTGGAAGCTCGTTATATTTTCCAAGACACTTGATGTTACCACCAAGAGCCGGTTAATCTGAAAGAGGAAGGACACTTATCGCCAAGACAGATGGAATACGGCATATACCCAAGACTTCCAAGGCGCCAGCTTATCGCGACTTCATGGAAATGATGACCAAATGCTTCGGTGTGAATTCCACAGAGGCGGAGTTGGTGGAAGTGATGAAGAGGCATGCGCATTGCGCAGAGATATTCGAACGACCATTCTCATGTTGTTGCGAAAATTTCGAGCACGATCGAGACAATGAAACAATGGAACAGGAAGAAAGTTCCATCAACAGGAGCAAAGGCTTTGCAACGTCAATTCAAACGCTGACCATGGAACACAATGCGACACAGTCCAGCAAAGAGACATCCAACTTTGCTGTCGATGAAAACCAGAAAGTCCTTCGACAAATCTGGAGAAGATACTTCGCTGTCACAGAGTGAAAAGACAGGGATCAAATCCGAAATATATCCCAGATTGAAGATTCGGATCAATTCTCCATGCAGCTTGCAAGAACATACTTACCCATGGAGCATGGCAGCCCCAGTGCAATGCCTCCCNTCNACTAAGCACGACAACACGCATTCGGCAACCTTGTGTCCAAAAGCTATGGCCATTGAGGGCATTCTCCCATACGATCCATCATGTCTGTGTTCTTACGAGAGTCGAGGGTTGTGGAACTCGTAGCCTGTGGCTGAATGCGTAAGGCCTAGGGATTCGAGAACAGCCAAAGGAATCGAGAGGACCATCTTACGCCATGGTGAGTTTAGGCTGGACGGCGCAGATCTCCCCATCATTCCTTAAGTATAGAATGTTGTAGACAAAATGTCAGACATGGCTGGAAGGAAATCCAATGGCAAANATGCGTGTTTCGAGGACGGAGAGGCAAGCAGGTTCGGGTTTCGGCGTATCGAAGCTATGGTCCATCACACCTTCATATACAGACACCAACCATCTAGCAGACTTTGTACGATCGATAGAGGGCGAGATGCAATCGAACCTGCGGATCACGCGAGGTACGAGACGTATCAGAGGGCGAGCCTATGTCTCTGCCAAATGGCTGAAATCACTTCCATCGTAACAGATCCGCCCACTATTGTGCTGCTCGTCAATTATTGCATATTCGATATCGACTATGTCCGGAGGCAAGATTGGGATGTTCTTTCAATATTGATTCATGTGCTTTTGCTGCTAGATTGTGCTGGAGTGATGAAGCAGTGGGAGAAGAGATAAAATATTGGTATTGGATTCAGTGGGGTCAGAATACGGCGCCGCAGAGCCGCAAAGCGGGAGTTCAGGGGCTCGCTTCTGGTGGCTTCACTGAAGCGAGTCCATTCTAAGAGCAGACGACAGTGAAAACAAACCAAGACATCACCGCTATTCCTGAACAGCCTATACCGATGACGCATGTGCCAAAACGAGCGTTTAGGTTCTCAAGTATCATGCGATCCTCTAAGATTTTGATTGGAAAGCAAAGATATCTATTAAGATCGATCCGGCACACACAACTCCGCTGCGATTTAGTTCCCGACCAAAGCTGTCAGTCCCATCTTTCTTTGCGGCATCCAGCTGGCGCTCACGTTGCCAACGTACGCCGCGGAGCAGAGTATCATTGAAACTTTCGAGCTGTTCGGGCCATGTTTGCTACATACTACATAATGTGAAGTTTCAGGATAATTGCTAAGCACAGTTGAAAATTCTCACCTCGAAATACTCGGAGCTCCGAGCACAGCCACGGAAAGAAGATGCCAAGAATATATTCCAGGATGACTAAAGGCGACGAGCATTGAACATTGCTAAGCATGAAGTTGTATTTGCGACACTACAAATAGAGATATTGGAGGAATATAAAAGGGGAGAGGGCGCGCGTGGACGAGCGCTCTCAAATTCTGTCCACACGTCTTCGGATCAACAATCCTCGTCAACTTCCCAAAAATCAATCGATATTTAACGTTAGCAGAAATTTTACAGTATCGTCTATAGCTATAGATATGGACCCTTTTAGAGGACCTCAACCCAAGTCCCTGCTTGGCAGACATCGAGTGTTGAGTCCATCAGCCTCCATTCGAGTCTCCCCTCTCTTTCTCGGAACCAGTGTCTTTGGCACTGCTTGGTAAGTTCTCTGAACTCTATATCGGGTTCAGATCTAATTTCCTCTAGGGAAGGCTTCCTCGGTGCATGCTCCAAAGAAACCGCCTTCGCAATTCTTGACCACTACGTACAAGCCGGGGGCAACGTAATTGACTCGGCCAACTACTATCAATCAGGGGAGACTGAAATCTGGCTCGGAGAATGGCTTGCTCTACGGAAGAACCGCAATGATCTCGTCCTCTGCACCAAGTTTTCCTCGAACATGATGCTCAATACGCCCGAGCAAACCGACACCACCATCCTCTCAAACTACGGCGGCAACAACAGCAAATCCCTCAAACTGTCCGTCGAGAAATCACTGAAAGTCTTGGGCACAACATACATCGACATCCTCTACGTCCACTGGTGGGATTTTACGACTTCACCTTCAGAATTGATGCGATCACTCAATCGTCTCATCGCCGCTGGAACAGTCCTCTATCTTGGGGCTTCAGATATGCCAGCTTGGTTTGTAGTCCAGTGTAACGCTTTTGCACGCCAACACGGTCTCTCGCCATTTATCATCTACACTGGCCGCTGGAATGTTGCGGACCGGGATATGGAGCGTGAGATCCTCGACATGTGCGCCGCAGAAGATATGGCCGTCGCGCCTTGGGAAGTTCTTGGTGGTGGACGCTTCAAGACAGCTGCTCAGCTAGCGGCGCAAGTCGATCAGCGTATGGAGATGAATCCCGCTGCCAAGGACAAGTTTGAGGCCGTGGGGAAAGTGCTGGCTGGTATTGCGGAGGAGAAGGAGACGTTGCCGACGAGTGTTGCTATGGCTTACGTGCTGCAGAAACAGCCGTATGTGTTTCCGATTGTGGGGGGAAGGAAGGTTGAGTATCTGCAGGCGAACATCGAGGCGCTTGGGGTGAGACTGAGCGAGGATGAGATCAAGGCTATTGAAGGGGCGAGTCCATGGGAAAGAGGCTTTCCTTATGATATTCTGAGCTATTATGGGTCGTTTGACGGAGCCAAGGATGTGAAGCAGATGACGGGGATTTATGATTATGTCGAAAAGGTCAAAGCTATTCAGATTGGCCAGTGAGGGCCTCAGGAGCTCGAGATAGTGTGGAGGGAGCTTCCTTAAGCATGTACTGGTATTTCACTGTATTAATTTGTTGGTTTGACAGTACTGATAACCTCGAATCATATGCCGGAAGCTTGATTTTATTTCTTCCGCAACATGCCGAAGCGAATATTGAAAACCAGTAATTGATGTCATTTTGTTTATTTTGCTGAGTTCAAAACAGTGTCCACCCGTGAGCTCCCAGAGATTTCACAAACGATGACTTCCAAACGCTCTCCAAATCTTCCAGATTCAGCTGACATAGAAATAAGCTGTGTCAAGATATCCGTCTCGCTCGCTCGTAGTGGAACGGCAGTCTTCTTTACTATCACGAGTACAGGTTTGAGACCCCTGCCCCTAGGAGGTTGGTCGACACTTGGTTGCAGCGCAATATCCACTGCAGCAATTCAAGACATAACATCCACTCGTGAGACCACACCATTGACAGCTCGCTATTCTGCGTCAGCACAGATCACAGATCTATCTCCAAGGTGCAAATATGAACCCAGCAAGCATCGAAATAAACACAACTTACCGTAAACAGGCAAGCAAGTATTGTCTCCCCCAGGAGTCGGCTGGCAATTAACTCCCGTCACCGCCCGGGGCGTTCCAACTTGCACTTCTTTGCCGTCCGCGCTAGGAGTGGTAGCAACAGGTTTGCCGCCATCGTCAGCAAAGTAGAAGTTGCAGCTGTAGAAGATGTTGAAGTCACTGTTGGTGATGCGGTTGATCGTCAGACCGTTGTTGGTTGAGTATGTGTTTCCGTCTGCAGGGAAGGAGAGTGAGTAGGAAGCTGGTCCACCATGAAACGTCAAGTCTAGTTGCTTGTAGAAGAAAGAGGGTTGGTCGTTGCCTAGTGGTGTGCTGGCCGTGAGAAGAGGTAGGAGGAGAAGGGTGAACTGTGAGAGTTGCATTTTAGTCCGTTGATTTTGTTTATATTTTGCTTGAAGAAATTGAACAATTCTGGATATCTTCTTGAGGAGAATTCTTGTGGAATATATAGATCGGAGAGTCCGAACATGCCATTAACAGGCGCTTTTATCAACGACTACAGAGCCTCAGCTTGACTGGAGATCGCTTCCCGATGTGCTTAAATTAATCTCAGCGGGGTACACAACCTCCCACAAACCAAGGAACATCACCAGATCCATCAAATTGGATTATGTGATGAATTGAGGATTATCAGTTCCTCTGAATCCTGATCTCGTATTCTCGTTGTAAGTAGCGAATCGCAATACCATCAGACCATTCTTGGCGGAAGGTCACATGCATCACATGGCTCAGATACGAGTTGGTGTGACATCAAACACGAGACGAAAAGATGAGCCGAGAAGTTATTTAGGCAGATCAAGATGATGTTGTAGATTCATGCACGAGTTGATTCCGACCATGGCATGGAATGTCGTGGTTTCTTGAGGGAAGGAAGGATTTGGAGCCGAGGGTTTGTTTACTCGGAGGAAAGATCGTCAAGAAATATGTAAGATTACTACTGTTTCCTTAATCGAAGCAGCAACACTACTCCGAGCTTCCGAGCGTTTACTTTTATTAAGAATTCAGAGCTCATATACGCATTACCATTATCACAACACATCATAGTCTCGTATTTTATTCTCCTTCACCACTCATCCATCAATCGATGATAATCCTTCAGACTTAGATGGAGTATCTGAAGAAGACCTGATTGGGTCAGCGAAAAGCCCAAGACCGAACATCAAAGCACTTACATTATGTTTGTCCGTTACGTTATCGAATCCCTGAACACGACTTTCATCCTTCAGAGCTTCGATCTCTTCTTGGCTCTTGCCCTCCAAAGCCTTGTCTCTCTTCTTGTTCTCAAGCTGATACAGGACCCGAAGAGTCAAGTTGAACACGATGTTTAAAATGAAGCCAATCAGCATGGCAACAATTCCTCCGTGGTATGATGGTGCTTGGTTTGCCTTGAAGCATTGAGGACCTATTCGATTAGCCAAGCAAACATGGGCAGGAAAGGAGAACTCACCAACGATCTGCCCAACACAGTACATGACGAACACCATAGCACTAGCCATACTCTTCTTAGTCGATCCTGCAACATTTGTAGCCAGCAGACCAAGAAGAACCATGAAACCAGTAGGATAACCAGCCAACAGCCACACACCCACGAGTCTTCCCCACTTATTGTGAGCGTCCAACTGGTTGATCAAAACAGTACCAATAATCGGTGGTATCATCGCCACAGATCCAACGATCAATCTGGCATTGGGAAACTTGTGCTGTGCGTATCCACCAATCAATGTGAAGATGGCTTGCAAGAAAGACAGCGGCATATTCATCAAGGTCGTTTGCAATGATGTGAATCCAAAGCCCTTGATGATGATGCTGCCGAAACTCAATCCACCACTGGCCACGGCATTGACAAATGAGATCAATCCCAGAAGTAGAATCTTAGGATCTGTCAAGGCTTCAAGCACTTGAGCCTTGACAAAAGTCGTGCTCTTGGTTCCGGTCTTGTTCTCAACCACACGCTGGATGGCGACGACTCTCTCTTCTTGGGTCAACCATTTGCAGGTGGCTGGATTGTCAGGAACGACAAGGACGAAGAGCACACCCCAGACGATGGTGAAAGCTCCAAGGATAAGGAATATCAGCTTCCATGTGGCAAGACTGCCTTCAATATGTCCGATTCCGAAGGTAATGAGTCCACCAATGGTACCAAAGAAGCCCAAAAATGAAACCCAGATGGCCGATCGAGACGCTTGTTCTTGACGAGTCCACCAGATTCCAGTGATAGCAACGAAGCCGGGTGAAATTGTTGCTTCGAACATACCAAGCATGAAACGGACTGTTGCGAGACCGGCGAAGGAGGAACATGTTGCGGTGATCATGAGGATTGAAGCCCAGAGGATGATGTTGACTGTATCGGTTAGCTCTGACTGTTTGCAAGGGTGGAGGAAACTCGCTTCCAAGGAACTTGGCGATGGGAAAGCGTTGCATTAATGCCACGCCGGGATATTCAGCGAGCATGTAACCAAAGTAGAAAATTGAGGATGCCCATGCGTAGTCTTGTCCCTCAAGATGATTGTCTGGGATGATTCCAAAGACTGACGAGTAGCCCAGTGTTGTCTTGTCGAGGAACTGCAGACCTGCATTCAAAGTCAGCTGTATGCTATGAGACGTGGGACGGATGCATACCATATGTGATACAGAGGAAAGGCAGAATATACCAGTCGATCTTCCTGAGTACTTTCCGCGATAGTTCTGAATCTGCTGGACCACTTGCAAGAGCTTGAGCGGCGATCTCACCCGCTTCATCGTCAATGTGAAGTTCAGATTTGTTGAATACAGCATCATCCGACTCCATCACCACCGGGATCTTCTCATTAGACGTGATTTGAGCATCGCTAGTAGTGTTGATCTCGTCTTGAGCACCCATTTTGACGGAATTTGAAAGTGATGGCAAAGAGAAGACGAGAAGAGGAAATCCCAACTATGAAATAGAGAAAAGTAAAAGAAATGGGATACCCACTACCACATGGCCGACGGGCATCTCATCTCCACCGTCCCATCCCAACTCGCCGGTCAATTAATATTTCCTGGTCCTCGGCCCTGGAATTTGGCTGGGAAACGTTGCACGCCGCTGCCAAGAATGGGGGTAGTTTGCCGGGAGTATGCCGGGAACAACATCGGATTCTCCGTTTATCCTCAAGAACAGATCGTATTCTGGCTCGCTCACAGTAGCTATCATTCTCGAAAGTAATTGACCAATTACAACTTCATATAAAGGTATTTTCGATTGGTTACGAGATAAGGTTTTGCTGTGTTCGGAAAGGATTGTCTGTGTAGCTTGCCCCTCTTCACCCCATCTTCGGGGAAACTTCATATTATAGAGGCGGAGACCGCCTATCGGCAAGATAAACAGTCTGGGCATCTTGAAGAACCTCGTGCGAGTTCGAGAAGGCTGACTTCGTCGAATCATCTTCAGAAAAGCCACTCAGCTCTGCATTGCTGAAGTCGTCACGATGCAGATTGTCCTGGACCTCGTCGATGATGGGTACGTTGATATATCGACAAGAAGAGATGAGCGGCTCTCAAAAGGTCTCAATCAACTTCAAATTGGTACGTCGAGCCCCTTACATTGTTTCATCATCTCACCTTCAACAGAGGAGCCATCGCAATACTTCGACTTCATTTCAGAGTATGTCGACTCAATCAGCGAGACGCTGCGTCCTGTCAATCTGAAGATCCACGATAACCCAGAGCTGAACTATGAGGAATTCATTGCCCACGAGACCTTGACGAAGTTCATGAGAACGAGGAAAGGATGGAAGGTCACGCCATCAGCTTACGGTATTGCAACGGCATTTATTGCGGAGTATGACAGTGGAAAGAAAGGACCTGTGATCAGCTTCAATGCTGAATACGGTATGCATCCCGTGCTGGTAACCCGGGGACCTTCTAACAATTCCAGATGCACTGAAGGGGATTGGCCATTCGTGCGGTCACAATCTCATTGCTACATGTTCTCTAGCTGGAGCACTTGCATGCGGTGAAGCAATGACCAAGTTCTCCCTCCCAGGCAAGATCATCCTTTACGGAACGCCAGCCGAGGAGGGAGGTGGCGGAAAGATCAAACTCCTAGAAGCAGGAGCATATTCTGATCACAAAGTTGACATCAATCTCATCTCTCACCCCGGAAAGGTCGCTGATTGTGCTTTGATGAGCACGAATGCGTACGTAAGCTTCAAAGTGGAATACTTTGGCAAAGAAGCACATGCCGCCGCTGCTCCCTGGGAAGGCATCAACGCTCTTGATGCACTGATCACGGCGTACAACGCACTGAGTGTGTTGAGGCAGCAAACTATGCCAGGCGACATCATCCAAGGGCATATTACAGATGGTGGCGCTGCTCCGAACATCATCCACGCATACGCAGCAGGGATCTTCGTCACCAGAGCTTTGAGTAAGCAGAGACTGAAGGTTCTGAGGAAGAAAGTCAACAAGTGCTTCGAGGCCGGTGCTGAAGCTACAGGAGCGAAGTTGAAGATTACTGAGATCATGGGATATGATGATCATGTTCCCAATAGAGCATTGTGCAAGGTCTCCAGACAAGTCATGAATGCACTCGGAAGTGATATTCCTTCCCCAGAGATGGACATCATCCGTGGAGCGACGCAAGCGAGTACCGATCAGGGAAATATCAGCTATGCCATGCCGAGTGTGAGCTTAGGGTTCAAGATCGACAGTGTTGAGGGTCCTCATAATCCAGGGTTTGCGGCTGCTGCGAGGACGAAGGAAGCTCATATTGCTGCACTGAGAGCTGGGAAGGCTTTGGCTGTGACTGGGTTGGAAGCTTTGACCGACGAGAAGCTGTTGAAAGCTGCGAAGGAGGAGTTTAAAAACATGCTGAAGGGGTCGGAAATGGAACAACTATGAACTTGTACTTTTAGCTTCTTCATCAGGCCTTCAGCCTCCAGAATCGAGACAGAAAAGTCGTCTGAAGCCTTCATTGTCCACTGTCCGTCGCTTGACAGCATTGATACCATCAGATGAGATTTTGGCAGGAGACTTGTGACCAAATGATAGCAGTCTCTGCTGCAATGGATCCTCCAGAAGAAGGGCTATCAAGGACAACAGCTGGTCACAGGAAGAAAACGCGCCATCACGTGGAGAATTTCGTACAGTTCGGCTCTCTCTGGAATCTCCTCGCCATTGTTCTCTTGCAAGGCTGCTGCTTATCCAGTTGAATGTAGCCATTATTCCAACGACTTCCACCTGCGAGGTGACAGAGAGCACTGCATGGCAGTTTTGGTGACCACAACAAACATGTCCTTGAGAGGCACAGCAGTTACTCACGCGACGCGATACAGAGCGGGTTTCACCCATCCCACTTATGATCCATCCTTGTACAATCTTAAAGCTTGGTACTAGGAGTCAGAGCTTATTTGACCTCGAATATTTACGGCGTCTTGTCGGAGCTCCTTTCCAGACATTGAAGGATGATTGAGATCCGGTTCCTCTCATGTATCTTATCAATCAATAAAGTCCTCGACCGCGTCGCTGTCCGCAGCACCTCGGAATGTTGCATCGAAGTGCCCGGAAATAGAATCTGGATGCTCGAATCAAGGACTTTAATGTCAGCCCTAACGAATCGTCCCGCGAACTCCAAGCCCCTAGCCACTCCCCTCATCTGAACTAACCCCCTATCTGCTCTCAGCCGCACTTCAATTTCTCCCCATTGGGCCACCACCATGACAACCATCCTCTCTGACTGGCCAGCCTCGTCTCGGCCCCCTCAGCCGTGTAGGACATGCTTTGGGAGACCGACCAGGGCTGCAAACGCGCCATCTCTGCTTATCTTTCCCGTGCCACATTTGATTTCCAGCTGAAGAGAGATGGAAAAGTCGAAGCTTTCATCATGGAGTCTTGACATCGACTACAATGTCGTATGCAATCGACCCCCGATATGCGCCAGTAGGGAACTTCTCCCCTCTGGACGACGAGAGGACTGTGTACAGAAGTCCAGCTTCGTATGCCGGCCGTTTTCCGCAATATGATTCAAATCAGAGTCATGGAGATCTGGGAGATGCTGGATTTGAGATGGAGATGAGAAGACCAGATCCGCCGAGGCATGATAGGAGTCATGATACGATGTACTCGACGTTCTCGAGTAACAATGGATCTCGTAAGTCTTTCCCAGATTAGAAGGTCGCATGTCTAACTCCCACAGAACCAGAAATGCATTCCTTTCTTCACGATCCCATGAACAAAATTGATACCTTCTATACCGCGAATACCTTCGTCCCATACAAAGACCACTCGGGCAAACAATTGCGACATATATTAATTGGCAGTTCATTCCGATGGCTGATTACTGCTGGGTTATGCGGGGGATATATTCTCGCGACAAGATTATGGCAGAATCAAGGCGCGCAGAGTGAAGCGAGAAAGAAAGTGTATAATGCCTTGACGACGGGTATCAGTATTGCGCTGGGTTTGAACATTGCGAGTGCGTTTAGGGATATGGCGTTGAATATGCGATGGCCGATATTGAGTGGGAGAAAGAGGAATTTAGTCGAGGTGAGTCGCTTCGAGCTTGGAAGGAGTTGTGCTGACGGAACAGCTTGATCTTATTCTTAATGCGGATAGTTTGACGAAGCTGGTCAAGCTGATGTATGTTGCGAGGAGGCCATTGGTCGTATTTTGCTGCATTTTCTGGCTGCTTGTGAACCTGGTAGGTTGTTCGATTGGTGCTGCAGACTTCGCTGACGCTTGTAGCTTGCTCAAGCTGGTATCGCAATGCTTTCCTTGACCTATAGTTTCGATTTGGATTATTCCCAAGTTCAGATGAATCCAAACGAATTCGTTTCGATCCCAAGATTGGATCATTTCTATCCTCAAGGAGACCAAACCACCGAGCCTTCCATCCATGACGAGGAATATGCTGCTCACATGTAAGACTATCCGTCCAGACATCTAACACTTCTGACTGTTGCAGGTTCGGTGCTCTTAGCTACACATACCTCTTGAACTCCTCCGATAATGCCCCTGAAGCTGGCAAGATATATCAGCCCAAAGGCGCAATGCTCTATTATGACTACGACACCAAGACTGTTGAGCACACATTCTCGGATTCACCAACAGGCGAATTGCTCGGTACATTCTCTGTCTACACATCACGGACTATCAAAGTCACGTATGACTGTGCCGCGTATCCAGTCACGGCAGGCGGCAATGGCACATCTGTTGACCTGGTAGTGGATACCCTGGGCAACATGACAGTGGAGGAGACCGTGCCGTATTCAACCACATTTCTCACGCACGATAACCACACCTGCGAAGACAATCAGCGTTGCTCTATCGTCGAGGCTTTTGAAGCATCGGATACGGATCCCTGGTACTACATGTGCAATGTCACCATGGGAGAGACTCAGAATGATCCTCGCAACGTCTCCTACATCTCCGACTACATGGCCCAAATTGCCACTGCCTCTATTGCTCAGGTCGGATACACGGACTACCTTGGTGTGGCGGCGCAGATCTACCCACGAGACAGCCCTTGGGGATCTACCGCCAACGGCAGCACAGAGGAGATAGGAATGGCCATAGCAATCTTCGCCATGGGAACCATTGCCGGGGCAACGATGTACAATCCATACACGAGCTATGTGGGAAGTGCGCCCAAGCAAGGCGTGTACCTGCATGTTGGGCATCCGTACTTCTTCTACCTGATCATTGGTTTGATCTGCGGGTGTCACTTGATCTTCATTGTCGTCGTGGCTGTGTTGACGAATAGAGTCATGGTTGGACCGGACGGACATTTAAGTATGAGTCTGTTGCTGAGACCGATTGCTGACGCGTTGAATGGCGTGAGTGGTGGGAAAGAGAATAAAGCGTTCAGAGATGCGAAGAGGAATACGACTGTCCTATATGAGAAACCCGTGCGGGGTGGAGGGCGGTGGCAGTTGAATATGATTGATCGTTAAGACGAGGTTTCGAAGATTCTATGCTCCATTGACTTGAACATTCACTCAGCGAGCGGGCTGACCTCATCTGCTAGCCGCGCTCGCGGCATTGTTCTCTGCCTCTTGACAAGAAATCTCGACCTGGAGACGGATCATCGACACCACGATCTGCCTCGATTTCTTTGTTCGACGAGCTTCGCGAGGTATCGTAATTTCTTCCTCCTACCATCGATAAGCGAAGCCATGAGCCGAGACCAACAGGCCAAGTCAGCCTCCTCCCCGCCTGTGGACTCGATCCAGGCACCAGACCCGCAAGTCGAAGAATATTCCCTCTCCGCCTTCCTCGAGGACTCCCGAGTACCCGCCCTGGCGCCCTGGCAGCATAGCGCGTTCCGCGATCCACAACCAGGGCCACCGCAAAGCATCCCAACCTTCGACGAAGCCCCTGAAGCTCCTCGGGTCAGCCTTCCTCAAGGCGACATTGCTCAATTCGACAGCCACCCAACAGGAAGGTCTACCACTAAGCCACGTCCGGTAGCGCCACAAAGCATCCCGATCTTCACCGAAGCTCGCCAGGCTCCTCGATTTCAGCTTCCCGAGNCCGATTTGCGTCAAGTCAGCTTCCCTNCAGTCGAGGCTCAGCCACGAAAGGAACGGCCAGAGCATAGATTCAGACNGCGGCCTCTATTTCTTGCGCACAGCATANCCGTCTTCGTGGAANATCGTCGGAGACCANAAGTCAACTTCCCCGAGAATGATCTACGCCAACTTGCTGCATCTNAAGTCGANGCGGANGATTTGATCGAGGACTTTGCTGAGTATAATGTACTTCCGCNTACTGGGAAGAGGAAGAGCCAGGTATTTGAGCATGGAAGGGGGTCAAACAAGAAANAACGCAAGTCTTGAAAGGCTNTAGCTTNGGGACTTCATCGGGGGNCAATGATGATCATCTCGAACGGTAAACTNTCGNCTGGGCACTGCCGACTCATGGTCCATCAAGGAAGCACATAGAGTGGTGGAAGAACAAGTACGAAAAGTGATTTGGAGATCGTTGTTGAAGTGGGAACACACAGGAGGAAGCGTGTTTACATTTTAGTCCTGCAACAGGAGAGGCGGAGAGGAGGGAAGCTCGAAATCCGTCTTGTCAGATCTTGGACTTTGCATGTGTAACGAAGTTGTAAGTGGAAATGAAATGTTCAAAAGCTTTCGCTAAGACAGAAGGAGTCTCTCGTTTTTCCGAATGTTTAGTT
Organism: Deltaproteobacteria bacterium; assembly: GCA_002685535.1. Lineage (GTDB taxonomy): Bacteria > SAR324 > SAR324 > SAR324 > NAC60-12 > Arctic96AD-7. The sequence goes on along the minus strand of NYXK01000122.1, from coordinate 144,069 downwards.
GACATCTCCTGGAGTTATGCAACCTCCTCAGCTTTCTCGTGGTATTGTAACACCGATAATGCATTAAATGCTTCTTGCTCCCCAACCGGAGGACCTGATATCTCGTTCTCGCAGTCCCTCCTCCTCTCTTTCACTCCCTGATTTACCAAGTGCTGTAGCTCGTCGCAGCTTCCAGATATTGAGCTCCGGTAAATCCACCTGTCAAACTTCGAAGTAGCATCATCCACCAACCCACCCGATGGTTCAGCCTGTCAGCTCGCACACTGCTAGCCAAGGTCCTCCCAGAGGTATGCAGCACTCCTTGGCGACGTAAATAATAAACACTCCCCTGGGTTCAAAATGTCTTTCTCGATACACCTCAGCCCACAGTCTCAAGCCTCACAGACGACCTCGACGCAACAACCGAGCTCGGCGTCCTGAACACAGAAGTCGAAGAGGGAACCTGATGTAGCGAGACATCATTGGAGACACCACTCTCAGCACCCTCCACAGCCGGTCTCTCCGAACTTTCCTGGCCCTCTCTTCTAGCGCGCAGCTTCTGCTTGATCCAAGGTCGTAAGTTAAAGTATCCTCCACATGCAAAGACTCCGCACCAGAGAACGAATTCGGTAGCGTAGATAACCATGCCGAGGATGTCGAGTTTAGGTTGGAAGACTGTGTTCGTTAGTCAATCTCTGTCGATGGTGGGGTAGTGGGACAAGGAGAAAACATACACACTGAGATCAGTGAGAATACGTCTCCTGCTGCATCGATGCCGACGAAGATGAAAGAGATTCCGCGGACGGTTCGATGGATGTAGATGTCCCAGTAGTGACGGAGGACACCTGCTGAGAGGAGCATGGTTGAGATGACGCCCATAAGAATGACGGGCCAGTGTCTGTCTTTCTCGATGCCGGACTAGATACGTTAGCTTGAATTTTCGGGTCAGAGGATGAGTAGCATACTTTCAAGGCAAAAACTAGTCCCGTCTCAATCCCTCCGAACAATCCGCCAATGACACCTACAAAGGCAGTGCATTTCGTGACACTCCATTTCTGTGTCCGTCAGCAAGTGTTCCCGTTTCTCGATAATGAGACTTGTCACGACAAAAATTCCGAGGACAGGGAAAAGAGAGCTCACATCGTCGTAGTAATAACACTGAATCCAAGTAATGAGACTCAAGACCGTTAATATCTGCGGCTGGATCTGCAGCGCGATATTGAAGTCCCCCGCGATATTGTAGGCGCCAAGAGGGACGCCCGCACAAGCCCAGAGAAGCATCATGGACCGCTGGAGACCGATCGTGTTGTGTCGGCGGTAGTTGATGATAATTTGCGGGATGAGCTGCGGCTGTCAGCCGTAGGTACCTTATGAAGATGATTGAATGGGGAAGGTACCTGAATAGACCAGCAAACTGCACCGATTGTGCCGAGGACATTGGCGGCGATGGGCACATCCATTGTGAGAGGGCACAGTGGGCTTCGAATGACAAGAGCTGAGGCCCGAATTAGGCGGACTTAACCTGGATTTATAAAAAATCTCTTACTGACCTCGGGGATGTTGTTCAAGAAAGGTTGCTCCCGCACTCGACTTGGCGATGTGGATCGTTACACGTGATCATCCCAAAAGTGACCTTGGACTTTTCGAAAACGATACGATGGCAATCTAATGTCGATTTGCGTACGGATAGATCCCAGATTACCTTGATCTACCGACCCTAAGAAGCGTCGTCGTTGTATCCGAATGGCTTGTGAATCCAGGTGTTTATATGCTCAGTAGCCGAGACTGCTGGCGAAGATCCCACCATTAATTTCCCTCGGTTGCGAAGAAAATGATGTGCTGATCGACATCGGTTGGCATGACCTCTCAGAATCCTGAGCGTCATCGAACAAAGTGATGGATGTAGCAAAGAAGACATTGGAGCCTGTGGTTGCAGCCGCTGTCGTCGTTACATCAATTCTCTGTGTCTTTCGCATCGCCGAAGAAGTGACTTGGTCAGCATCGGAAGCTACCAAACCTCTATGGAAGCCAGTCCTAAAAAATGATTCAATGAAATACCATATCGGTATCCTGAATCAACCTAAGAAGTCCAGGTCCATGGATGGCCCTCCAGACGACTGTTACTTCTTCATTCTTGGTGGGTCTACGCCTTTCATAGCTGCTAGCCCACCTGCAGATGCAATCATACATGGCCATGAGAACTAGATTAGCTATGCCCTCAGCAACGAGCAGGGGAGAACCTCGATATATGTGCATGCTCTGAAAAGTCATTCCCAAATTCTGAGAGTCAAAGGAGACTGTCTCCGAGTGACCATCTGCGCAAATGGAAGAGCGGCATCAAAGTAGACTTCAAAACCTCCGAAGATGACGCTCAGTAGACGGTAAAGTAAGTGAAAGTCGTGCTTTACGGACTTCATAGTCATCCATCCTTTGCATCTCCTTGTATGAAGACTTACAGTGTGTTTGTGCCCAGAAGAGGGCTCTCAGCTCAAGGAAATCAACGAAGATTTCACAAGCAAGAGTTCAGAGTTAATAAGACGAGTAGGACCGGTGAGGGCTCCCTACCCAACGAGTATGTTTTCGACCACCGAAATGATCTGATGCCAATCAACCGGTTGGGGAAGAAAGACTAATTGTATCCTTCCCACAGGACCTTCGACCGCCATAACAGCAATCTGATACCCTCTGGAGAGAGTCGACACAGAAACCTTTCTCGGTTTAGGAGATAGGAGACTGCCCGGGAGCAGAACACGATGGGGGTACCATGATGAACTGTCCCTACTCGATCTTGGCTCTGCAGACTCTATGGGAAGAGCTGCAGGTTCGTGGAGGGCCTCGCGGACAGGACTCGAGTCTTCACCCTCCGTTCATGTATGTTATTTTCTTCGTGAAATATTATTCAGCTGCTGGAGAGTAGCTTTGGCTTTGGTGCAGGAAGTCTGGTCGAAACTTTGTTGGGAATTGAATGATGGATGGGGAAAAGTAAAGACTGGGAATCGCTACAGTCTGCGTATCGAAGTCGGAGTAGGATGTGTAGATGGCTTTGAGTGGGAATTTTTCGGAGGAAGCTTTATTTTGGAGTGTGTACGCTATGTGAGAAAGTTGCTGCAGGTCGACACATCGGTAGTTGTTGTGGATTCCAACGTCGTGGACCGGGAGGAAATGTGGCTTGGAGATCGTGGATTTCCGAAATGTCTTTCGCTGAGCGACATGAAATGGTGCACCAGAGTTGAGGATCTATAATAACGTGGTGGATGAAGGCTTCGGACCGCCATGTTGCGTAGAAGATATGCCGATGGAGGAGTATCACTGGAGAAAAGTTAGCTACTAAAGACTGTGAACTGGATCTTACTGGCTTCGTGTTCATGCGAAGATCAAACAAATCCTGAGGCGCTGAATATCCGAGGTTCGGATGAGATCGATGAAGAAGCTGGGAGAGGTGAAAGGAATCAAGCCAAGGATTTCGGCGCTGCCGGAGCGCAGGCTAATCGGGGAAGCTATCGACCAGATATGGTGTGTATGATCAGCCTGAAATGGCGTGGAACGATATGTAGATTACTGTGATCGGTAAAGGAGGAAAATTATGAATTAAAGCAAAAGTGTCTTGTTGTGCGAAGCAGCTAGCGCGAGAAAATAAAGGTGAAGTCATACGCGACAAAAGTAAACAAATGAGCACGTCCCGTCTAGTCCAATTCATCTTCTGCAATCGCCGTGAGTCATTGTGTCAAGTGTCCCTTATAGAAAATCGACGTATACTTGAGGCCGTAAAGGTATACGTGAGCCGCAAGTTATCCGGTAAGGTATCCCTCTTTTCCTCGCCATTATCTCGATTTGCTTTTCAGAACGAATTTGACATGAATAAATGTCATTGCCCTCAATCACCAGTTAATTGACATCCTGCACGCTTTCACTTCAGGATTTGGATAAGATACAGGCACAATTCCCTTCCCACTCCTTCTATTCTTCTTCTTCACTCAGTCCAAAGCTTTTTCCTCGCAAGCGCTGTTCGAACCCGCAGTCATCATCACCTCTGCACACAATGTCACCCCCACCACCACCTCAAAGCCAATCCTCCGCCATGATAGATGCACCTACTCCACTATCAAACCCATGGAACGTCCCAAACAAGCCAGGGCAGCGCCCTCAAAGGGGAACAAATGCTCGATCCAAGCCCGAACCCGAGCCCTTGTCATCACCCTTCACGTCGGAAAATACTCCACGACCTCCACCTCCTCCGGCGACCATAACGACAAAGCCAGACCCAAAGGGAGCTGGAGTAACCGCAAAGAGAATGACAACTGCCGCAAGCACGAGGGAGATTTAGAAGCAAAAGATGAAGCACAAGAACAGGGAGGAAGAGATGAATATCAAGACTTCTTCTACCTTTGATCATTCGACAGGAGAAGAAGCTCAACCAACCAATGCAGCTCCAGTCACCACCACCACCACCCCCTTTACCAACTCCAACTCCACCTCCAACTCAAGCAAGACCCCCTACATCTCCACACTATCCCAAAAAGGCGACCCCCAAAAAATCCAGCTTCCTCCCATCCACGGCCCACTCCCCCTCTCACGAGAAGAAGACATCGCCTTAATCGCTCGGAGAAAGAACGGTCCAGGACCATGGGGAATGAGATGGGGCGTGACTTGATGCGATGGGAAGATCCTGTGACTGGGAGAGTGTACAGACGGCCGAAGAGGGATTATAGGGATGCTTATTTCAAATGGGAAACTTGGGGCGTTGGCAGGAAGGATAGAGAGGAGTTGGAGATTGAGAGGGTTATGAGGGAGGGGTGGGATGGGCGGTGGGATTGAGGGATGCGGTAGTGGGGTTGAGTAAGAGTATCGTACATAGGGGAGAGGAGGGGGGACAAACGGATTGTGTAGACAGACAATTGATATTTGATATCTGGTGTTGTGTCAGATCTACAAGATACAATCACCATGATCACCCGAGACCTCCAAGCACCCTTCCATTGCCCCGTTGCCTCTGAGTCCATCCCACAGTATTCCGTACATTCATTCATTGAGCCATCGAACTCAGACGCACACCAAAACAAAGCAAGCAGAAACTCCAATCGCCTCGCCATGCCATACCATACCGCCATGCATACAATGCATACAATGAATGCAAATTACAAATCATTACTCAACCAACTTATCTCTCACCATCTGCTGATGCTCTTCCTCTCTCCTCAGCGGCATACATGTGCCGCTTAGCCTCAAAAAACAAATCCTCCAACTTATTGACCTCCTGTCGACTCAGTGCTGCTGACTGTAGATCCTTGAGAAGACTTTGCAGTTTGTCGGCCATACTTTCAGCAGTTACTGGCTGCTCTTCAACTCGAACTTGAACTTCAACAATGGGTGATGCTTCAACTGGCTCGGCGACTGTATCTGGAGCAGACGATGCTGCAATCGGCATCTCCGCAGGATGGATGACAGCCTTCTCATCAATATTGTTGATCTGCTCGACTGCTGGGCTTGACTTCTCCAACAGACTGGTCTCGTCGATTGTTGTCTCCTCAATGACATCGAAGCTTGGACTAGTCGCCTCGTCCGCGCCAGCAGCATCCATATCGACATCCTCCTGGGTTTCCTTCGCGAATGACTTCTCAATCTCGATTTCTGCACCACGCTCGACGACTGACCCTTCAAAGCTTTGTTCGACTTCGGGCTCCTCGGCAGGTGCTGTTTCTTCCTCTTCGACCTCAGCATTCGAGGCAAACGACATCGTAGTACCGTCAACATCCATCTCCTGGTGTTGTGCATCAAGATCCACCGACATACTCTGACTTCCAAACCCCTGGCTTGATTCGACATCGGACTCTTGCTGCGAAACTTGAGAAGCCCTGGATGGTCGCCCACGAGGCTTCTTCTTCGCGGGAGATTGTTTCGAGGGTGACATTTTTTGCGGCGATGAAGCTGTTTCGATTAGTCTAAGCTCCCACAACTCAGGTGTTGAGCACTTACTCTCTGACCCAGCCATGGCATCCTGGCTGTCAGGTATCTCGTTCGAATCGCCACTGGTCTCATGATGCTTCCTCTTCCTACCCTTCCTCTTGCCACGCTTGGCAGTCGGGCGCCAGTGCTTGAGGCTGGAGGTATCCACAACAATTGTATCCTCCGGATCGATTTGCTGCCCATCTTCGTCGACAATCGGTTCTGCTGGGACAGGCATGCCAGGCGTTTCTGGGATAAATGAAGGGATGGAAGAAGACTTGTTCCCAGATGTAGTAGAAACTGGTTCTTTGTTCGAGGGGCCAGCTTCTGGAAGGTTGGAAGTCCTTTTCAACGCAAGTTTGCGAATAGGCGAAGGGTCAATGGAAGAAGGAGTTTCCAAAGGTTTTGATGCTGAGCCCCTTGTGCTCCGCCTTGGTGAGTTGTCTGACTGGCCGACAAAGGAGACATCCTTTGCGACAGTGTTTGATTGATCGTATGCATGGACCGCCCTAAGAAAGCTGGAATCGTTGCCTGTGCCATAATCGTCTGGGGTGGAAGGATTTGGTGCAGCTTCTTTTGCCCGTGTCAACCGCGGCGATGATACAGCATCTACGAATACATCTTGTCGATCAGAAGATGCAGGGCTGCTTTGTGCGTCCATAAAGTGGACTGGAGAGCTGCCAGGATGCTGAGGCGTCCCAGGAGGAAGAGGGTCAAGTAGAGGAATCGTCTGGAGGCGCTGTGGCCTGTGGGCCGGTTCATCTTCTGGCTCGTCTTTCGTTGCTGGAGCAGGTGCGGTTGAAGGATGGATATCATCATCGTCTTCAATGGACGACTTGAGTTGCTCTTCTCTTTGACTGGCTCTCAGTTGTTCCGATGGGTCATCCTCCACTGGAGAGCTGTGCCGGACCTCGGGGGTAAACTCAAAAGTAGACATAGTAATATTCGCAAAGGAGTCCACTTGTGCAGAGTGACCGAGATTGGCTTCGTTTGTACTTCCTGGCTCGTCGTCTTTCGATGATGCTTCATGTTCAGGAAGTTCAAGCTGCTCTTCATCAACCTCTGCAGTAGGGTCCAAGTCCATGTCATGGACATGTCCAGTCGTCTCCACGAGAAGGTCTGCCTGCTCTTCCAAAGCTTCTCCATCAACATCCATGACGTCTGCTTGTTCTGGTGTAGATTCCGGAGGAGACGAGGGAATGTCATTGATTTCCTCGGGTTCGAATGCCGTGGTAGCGGGAGTAGCCTCAGTTGCTGGCTCAGGTGTATGCTCAAGAGACGGAGAGTTTGACTCGACATAGACAGCTTTTCTCGCTGGTGCAACTGGAGGTGATGAAGGAGGATCTATCTCTGCATCGACTTCTGGTTCTCCACGAATTGACCTTGTAGGCGTCGGGGATGAGGCAACGTAGCCATCATCATCGCTTGGTATTGGAAGGGTCGGGGTGGTCTGTCGTTCTTCCGATGGCTTGGTTCGTAGCTGCGATGACTGACGATTTGGAAGCTCCATACCAGCCTCATCTGACCTGCCAGCCGATTTCTCTCTGGATATAGGCGTGGATCTGAGATCAGGAAACATAGATTGCTCAGCCTGCTGTCTCTCCTTTGTCTCCTTCTGCTTGTCCGTTAGAAGCTGAGAATCGACCACTCTGTCAGCCATTGGCGAAGATTCGACAGTTTCGAATTGGACTTGGGAATCGTCATGACGGATTTTTGGTGTGACATCCCTCTTCCTCGACTTCCGTCTGCTAGATCCCGGAGTATTATCCCAAGAACGTTTCAAGGACACAGTTTGACGAGACTCAATAATGACTTGTGGAGTGGATTGCCTCATGAGTCGCATGATCGATTCGTTGGGTATACTGGACATGCCATATGAATCATCTTGAGTCTCCATGAAGTCAATTGGTTGTCGTTGATCGGCAGATGATTCTTCATCGATGCTCTCTGGCAGGTATGGAATTTGAACATCTGCGATAGCCCGCAAGCGAAGTAAGGCCTGCTTGACATTCTCTGGGTATTCGAAAGGCTCGTCGCAAGATCCGAATGATGAATTCCAGAACAATAACGTGCCGCTGACACGACTACCATGTCTGCTATTCAAGCCAGCGCAGATCAGAGGGTTCAACTCGCGCAAGACTTCCGTATGGCCATACAGTGCAAGTAAGCCAGGCATCAGTTTCTTGACCATATCCCACAAGGAGGCAACCTGTAACGTCAGCGAATGATCTGTATTTTGTATCAAGTAAGTACATACCCCCTTCGATAGGATGTCCCCTCCAAGTAGTCGTTGATCATTGTCAAGAATCCAGTGCTCAATCCCGGGTTGGATCTTGATGAGAACGGCCAGAAGAAGGGAGGTGGGACATCTTCCCAAGAAGCCTGTAAGTGCGGAGATATTTTCCGAGCACTCCTGCAAATAGTCCTTGGAATAAGATTTGTAGCTTGTCGTAAGTGTCGCATTGACGTACTGGTACAAATACACATATGGATCATGCGATGTCGATTTTTGATGAGTAGTCCCTGTACCCCAAAGTTTCCTATGAGCCAATTCGAGTGCCTGTTTGTCCTTGGGATAGTTTGCTTTTTTAAGGGTGAGGCTCAGATAGAACATCCCCTTGGAGGTCAATGAGTCACTTGGAACTTTGGGGAGGAAAATCTTGGCAACTTCTTCAATCACTCCGATGGCCCTTCCACTGTCACCAGCATCGAGCGTAGCCGAATTGATCGCTGCTTGAAAAAGGTGGCCCCAAGCAGGTGAAGGAACTCCTGGAAATAGGTTGACCCCAATCTCCAGGATCTTGATAGTTTTCCGGTACTTGGATCCAAGAGGTTCCTCTCCAGTCCTTACGTTGCTGTCCCGTGTGTCGTTAGCTGTGGTTGCAAATTCGGCCAGTACCTGCCAGATAATCCTCGACCGCTCGTTGCTCTCAGACGGCAGTAGGTGGGAAAGAGTACAGATCAGTTCCACGAGAGATCTATTAGGCCGAGCCTGGATGAATGGTGATAGTATGTGTTCAACCATTCTGCGGAACTGCTGATCATATTCCATGCCAGGGGACGGGTTCGTTAGGAGGAGGATGAGATGGTGGAGGGGACATCTGATTTCAACTTGTTGCTTCGCTGGTAGGTGGGATGGAGTTGCGACTGCAACAAAGGTGTCCTGGGCAATGGAGAGAAGCTTGTCCGTGAATGGTGCAAGTTGGAGACCGTCCAGAGAAGCTGCTGTAAGGACAATATTTTCAAAACTTCGTGTAAATGCGGTTGTTCTTTGCACTGTCGTCGTCGTTTCTGGTAAAGGCAGACTTTCCAGTTTCTCTCCACCCTTGAGCCAAAACCTGTGCAGCATGCTGAACATGGAGGCAAGAGATGACATGGTCTCGGGCTTGATCATAATTTCGTTGACAGCTGGAGATCCGATCGAGGCCATGTACGATCTCCAAAGTCTGTTGATCCCCGAATCGCTCCCTAGGTCCCAGAACAACATCTCCATGAGAGGATTTAAAACCTTGAACACACGGACACTGTTCCGTCGCAACCATTTCGAGTCGAGTGCTGGCAATTCGGATGGATCCATTGAAGTGGGTTGTAGGCTCACTACTGCTCGAGATTCCTTCCACTTCCTTGGAGTTTTCGAGTCGAACAGAGATTGGAGAATGACGCAGGCTTCAAGTGCATCCTGTTTTGCAAGATTTGGATCGGTCCTCGTCCTTGCAGAAGTCAAGCAGCCATCGATGATTGGAATGACATACTCATCCCAGTAAAGTTCAAGTTGGGCAGAACTCGACTCTGGCTTGAGTGAGTAGTAGAGAAGCATGTAGATGCTATTGAGGCATGTTCTGCGACCTGACGATGATTTGCGTGTCTTGAGCTGCGTGATGAGCGCGTGAGAAATAATGGTTCTGCACTTGGGTTTCGTATTCTCATCAAGTTGAAGTGCATATATGAATCGATTCCAGGCCAGATTCGCCTCGGTTTTGGTTGCAGAATCGCTTGAATTGAAAGAAAGCTGTATGACCTCCAGGAATTTGTTGAGAAACTGCCATTGCCCAAGTGCTTCAGGCGTTGATCGAAGAAACAATATGACTATGCTCCAGATTTGCGGCACGGCAGAGCTGTCCCAGTCATTCTTGTTCTTGACCATGATCTTTAAGCGGTCGGCGTAGAAATCTCCATAGGATTGCTTCACAGGAATAAGTTTAAACATATTCATGACCGCTTTGGTTGCATTGGGCTCAGCCCCAAGTGCGATGGCAGCTTCGAATCCAAAGGCGATGGCCACTGTCCGAACTTCCCTGAGACTGCTCAGCATGTCGCCGAACAAGTCCTCGTACCAAGTAGAGATTCCAATCATATGACTTCTTGAAGAACGAAGAAGCGTACGGTATATGCTGATCCGTGACATGGTGATACTCTTGCCTTTGATATGGTTCTCGATGTTGTGTAATGACTTGATCAATTTGCCGACTCGATCTGCTGTCATGACTTTAGGAGAGAAGTTCTGCTGGGCCATGATGAACATCAGGTGCTTGATGATCTCCTTGGGAGCAGACGCATCCTCGAAAGACTTAATAGCGTGGTCCACCACCTGCACAGAGAATTCGGCAGTGAACATGTCTGAGATGGCTTGTTTCTGCAGGAAACTCGACAGCAATACCAGGGCATTGACCACCAATCCAGTATCCGACTTTCCATTCTCCATTTTCTCCGTCACATCCTGGATTAAGAATTGGCACAGCAGTCCCATCCTGCTTTTCAAAGCCTTCAAATCTGGCACATTGTCCGACGCCTTCAACAAGCCAGAAAACATCAAGTATGCATCCATCTTCGAACTCCTATCCTTCCCTCCCAGCTGCTGTACAATCGAGTCGAGCATCGTGGCGAAACTTGCGTGGTGATGGGGAGGGAGAAGTTTCGTGTTGACACCGCCGATATGGTCTTTTTCATGAACTCCATTAGAAGATATCTTGAGAATCGATTTCGGGGGTTTTCTTTCGGAGGAAGGAGCGAGTGGTTGTACGATATGTCTGATATTCTTTCCGTCGAACGAGGCTGTCGGGGGGTCTTTATATTGCGTAGAGTCTGACCATCCTACTCTCTTCCTCCCTGATCCTGATGCCGATCCTGGTGTTTGGACCAGAGTCTCAACAGCAGATGTGCTAGTGACTGGTGCGGATGCCCTTCTGTTGGAGTCAACCTTGAAGAATCGAGTCAAATCCCCCAGCACGCCGGGTTTCGACCCCTTTCCTTTTCCCAGGTTCAGCTCGTTACGACTGGATTCTCGGGGAGGCGTTGGTGGTCTGACTTGTGCTGTAGGTGGTGGTTGTGGTGGATTCGAGGCAGCCGCCGACTCTACCATGGCTGCAGCGAGCTCTGTGGCTGTTCCCCTGTGTTGTAATCCTCATCGAGACTCTCCGTATTGACCCTTCAATCCATCTGCCAAAGTATATCCTCACTCTCGATGTTGCTGTCGGGAAGGAGGTCGAGAGAGGACGTTGTGGAGTTGTCGTTGGTATGGCTGGGTGCCTTGAGAGGACTTAAGTATCAAATCGCGTGGATGGCAGAAAGCGCGATGGGGGTTTGACTTTCTCGAGGCCAGGGCGCGTGCGGCGCGTTGATTGGTCAGTCACGAACCACTTTAGCCCTCACCGCCTTCGCCTGTCAACCTTCTACCTCCTTTACAAATGATCTTGCTGTCGTCCTAAGACATGAAGATATACTAGCTAATGTCTTGTACTTGCCAGATGGCAGTAAAGAGCTTTACAGAGGATTTGGGTTCGATCGCTGCATATCTGGGAATAACGTATCGGTATTGGGTTTCTGAGTGACTAGGGTTCAAGGAGCCCAACTTCTCTATTTACCTTGCCCGAATCTGCTACAGTTGAGAGTTTAGACCTTCTTTGTATTGTGTTCCATAGGTTTCTGTATAGGAGCACACACTATCCGTCTCTCTACAGTCTCGTCTATCTAACCGTCTAAAGCTATATGGAATTCTCAACAGCCTCGGCTTATTCATGCTTTCTTATTAGCTGGCTTGAAAACACGACGTCTCTGTCCTAGCATATGCGTATAGAGAATACATCCCACTATCTCCGTTAACAAAAAGATCAAAGTAATACATGAACGAACTCACATGGCAGATAGCTCATCAGACCGGCGAATAAATAACCTCGGTAAAGCGGCCCAATCTCCCCCTTCCCAGCCTGAGTGAGACACACATAGACCAGCCACGCCTCACTCAGAAATCCAGGCGGGTACAGCACAACAAAAGCGCTATATCTGCAATCAATCGTGTCAGCTCCAATCCACAAGATTTCATGAGATCACATCGCCTTCGATCAAGAAATCCAGAACATACCTTAACCATTTCAACCACCTCCAAGCCTTCCCCCTCAAAACCTGCACCACAAAAAACCCATACCTAACCATCTCACTGACTCCCCAAGCAAGCACACACCCCACAAATCCCCAAATCCCACCATTCCCCACATTAGCGACCAAGTGAGGGAACTTCCGCATCACGGTCCAGACAACGAGATTTTTCCCACCAACTTGGATGGCTGTTGTGAGGGGTGATGCGCGAACGAGACCACATGCTGCGTGTAGGACTTCTAGAATGGCGAGGGATTGTGTGAATGTTAGATGTGGGAGGAAGGTGTGGTATATAGAGAGTAGTTGGGAGTTTGTGGACGATGTTGAGGTGGGTGAGGATGAGAAGGAGGATGTCAGGGATATGCAGGTCCGAAAAAATAGATGGAACCAGAGGAGAAAGGAAATGCCGTTGTAGGCGAGGAGGTATGTGTTTTTGAGCGACATGATGAGGTATAAAGGGGATTTAATTCAGGAATTATGCGTTGAGCAAGAGTGTGTGCCATGGAGGTTCATCAGAGGTTCGATGAAGTCTTCGCCAGATATCCACTTTTCGGATCAGCTGATTTTCGTAGTAACGTGACCTTTTACTAATTTTCCTTTTCATAACTTTCTATAGACCCAATGGATATATTCAAGAGTAAGTAGATGAGTTACGGTTCCAAGATGGATCAAGTCCAAGCCTTTGTTCTATTGGCCTTCAAAACAGCTCCAAGTCGTTAGAGAACCGATGGCTTCTGCTCGAGCGAGCTTCAATCTTTCTCTAAGTTACAAAATCGACTTCGTACATTCGTATCTTCTTCGCAGTCCGTCACCATACAATGTCATCTTTCATCATAGAATCCGAAAGACAACGATACCCGCACGATCCAAATCCACATCCTTCGACACAGCCTTGCTATCAGCACTCTGTACAGCCGCAGCAACCACCAACTCGACCGCATCCCTCACAGCCTTTTGCCTCTCCTCATTTCCCTCTCCAACAGTCACTCTTTCCCAATCAACACAAAGCGAGAGATATTCAAATAAGATCCGCACCACCCCATCGTATTTGTCCTTCGTCTGGAGTTGTTTGAGTGTCAAAGTATTCCATGCAATCAACGGTGCTCCAGCAAGAGCAGGCAGTACAATAGCGGGTGCCCCATTTAGAAGCACGTATTTGAGGACCGACTCGGATGGTCGTGCTGAAGATGTCCACATTCCTAGACGATGTGGTTTCAATCCCAGAAGAACAACAGCAAGCCGACGAGGCGGCTGTACAACCTCTTGCAGGACTGTTGGAGGGGATGGAGGCTGAGCAGGTTCATCAGGACTGGATTTTGTGCGATGAATTAAAGATGTTAGTTTCGTGTTCATCTTTGACACCTGAGCCTTTGTCTTCTCGGTCACCGATGCAGTAGGAGCTAAGCCCTCCTCCTCAACAGCAGGTATTGCACAGAGATGCAGTACTGTAGCGCTTTGCGCAACGAGCGTCTTTCCAATTTTGTAATCGCCAGATAAGAATAGACCATGACAGAAGACAACATCTGGTTTCATCGTCCGAGGAATAACAGGTCTCCTCGCGCTGGCAAATAGATATGGACTGAACCACCCTTTCTCAACAGCCAGGTAATCGCTAACATTCGCAAACAGACTCGGATCAGCGTGTGTTGAACTCCTAAAGAATCCAAGTTTCGCATCTTCGACCGTGTGTTTGTACTTCAAGGTAATTGTCAAAGTCTTGACGCCAGTCGTCGTCAAATTCGCTTCGTGAACAGGTATGATCTTGTTCAGTGGCTTGTCGATGAGAAACTCGTTCCCTACCTGCACGGCAGCTGCGAATCCAGCATGGAGTCCCAGTTCGACGAGTACTGTATCGCCGAACGAGGACATGGCCATGTCAGAAACGGGACCCATTGCAGGTGCGGCAATCATGGCTGTGCCACCAGTTGCAGCGACGACTGTGTGGACTGCTAGGTCGCGAAACCGAATGCATGGGAGGAGAAGAGGCGAGGAGTCTCCCCATGGTGAAAGACATACGACTGAAGTTCCTGTTGCCCTGAGAGACTCGTAGGTTGAGACGACGATACGCCCGGTCATTGACTGATGCAGGTGAGCTGGTGATCAAGCGGCAAGGAAATGTTTGTTTACCCCCGCTAACTTCCTGACGATCCATGCCGCCTCTTTCTGGTCCTCCTTCTGCACTGAGGATGGGTCGATTGGGCCAAGCGCTGACATGATTGAAGACTTGAAGGTGTTGATAATAATGTTCGGCAGATGCTTTGAACATGCTTATCTTGGTGGATCTTTGGAGGTTGAAGGTTGAAGGTTGAGAATTCAAGGTTGCAAGGATTATGCCAAGGCAGGAGACAATCTAAGCGAGGAGCTTTTGTCATCATTAGAGCTCAAAACATTCCCTCACGAACAATACTGCGCATGTGTTCCCCTGACAGAGAAGTGGCTGCAAAAGATACAATTCAGCTCCATCTATCGAATGATCGCTAATTTAAGATTATAGCCTCATGGTGATCGAAACAGAGACTATTTTACTTGGGAATAAACATTCAATGTTTAGCACAGGATTTACCTTGGAGATATAAAATCCGCCGAGGAACTTCACATTACAGTAAGCTTATTTCAAATCTCCATTTCCATCCGTTTCAACCTTTCTGTACCTGCATCCGTGCCGACCCGGCCCTGACATCAGGCTGATACCCCACATTCCCCTCTGCTTAAAGGCTGGAGATATACCCCCCAGTAAGCGAGATCGACATACAGCCGACAACAAACAATATATTTCACTTCCCAAGGCGTGCTTAGCACGGCTTTGCATTTCCGGGGTCATCATGTATAAAAGACACTTCTCCCTGCATACTTGGCGCATGTCGCACAAGCTTATCCTCGTCCAACATGTTTCTCAAGCTCTCCTTCACGTTACCAGTCCTGCTATGGCTGGGATCATGCACAGCATATCCCCACCTCGAAACTCGGCAGACGAATACCACCGGCTATCACTGGATCGACACATGGACATCGATGCCACAGCTCGTGGAACCAGATAATCTCCCACCGGCACCATTTGTACGCTTCCCTTTTCACCAAACCAAAATCAAACAGAGAAACAACTGACAGATTACAGAGAGGAGGAAGCGCCATCCTCAACGACGCCACCCTCCGGCAAACCTTTCACATCACCCTCTCCTCCTCCCGCATCCGTATCCAATTCTCCAACACATTCGGCACCTCCGACCTCCCCATTACCGCTGCCTCGCTCGCTCTGCCCGTCGGCGGGAAAGCCGGCGTTAAGGACATCCAATCCTCTCCCATTGCAGGCTTGACATTCAATGGCTCATCCTCCGTCACCATACCCAGAGGGAAATTAGTTTATTCGGACCCAGTGGATTTTGAAGTTAAGGCACAGAGTATGATCACGCTGAGTATGTATCTGGCGAAGGGACAGGCGGGGAGTAGTATTACAGGACACCCAGGAAGTAGGACGACGAGTTGGATGCAAGCGGGTAATAAGATTAATGCGAGTAGTGTGGTGGGGACGAGTACGAAGCATTGGTGAGTTCTCTACTCATTAACCTGTTTGGAAAAGAATGTCGTATTAATTGAACAGGTACTTCGCATCCGCAGTTGAAGCTTGGGCTCCGAAAAACGCCAGCGCTTTTGTTATACTAGGAGACAGTATAACAGACGGACGTGGAAGCAATGATGATACGAATAATCGGTTCGTCTCCCAATTTCTTCTCTTCGATCGATACATGTACTGATAAATTATTTAGCTGGCCCGATCTCCTCCTCGCCAAAATGGTCAAATCGGGCATAGCCAACATCTCCGTAAACAATCAAGCCGCAGGTGGAAATCGTGTCCTTGCAGACGGACTCGGACCCTCGCTTGTATCCCGCTACACCCGTGACGCAATTAATCAATCCGGCGTAAAATACGTCCTCCTATTCATCGGCGTCAACGACATCGGCAGTGCATCCACCGACTCCGGTACACAAGCTCAAATTTCCAATTCTCTAATCTCAGCGTTCAAGACGATCATAGCGGATTGCAAAAAGAATAAACTGGCGGTGTTCGGAGCGACGATCACGCCGTTTGGGGGAAGTGGGCAGAGTTACAGTAATCCCGAGAGAGAGAAGAGTCGGAAGAAGGTTAATGACTGGATACTGGGTAAGGAGGCGGCGGGGTTTGATGCTGTGGTGGATTTTGCGAAGATTGTGGCGGATCCAAATAATCCGAGTCAGTTGAAGAGGGAGTATGATGGTGGCGATCATTTGCATCCTAATGGGGCGGGATACCAGGCTTTGGCCGACGGGTTCCCGATTGAGATTTTCAAGAAGTTTGAAGGTGTTGTATGAGGTGGCCAGGATGATTTGAAAATCAAACACGGATGGATCAGCCAAGGTTCGTCAATGCTTAATGGAGACACCGTGTACAGATATGTCTTGTCGACCTGGTCGTGATCAAGTTCTGTCATTGTATGAGTCTCCGCTTCACGATTACTGCTCATAACTAAGCAAACTACCATCACAGAGTCCACTCCGCCATCTATTTTCAGATACCCCAGAATTCAGCTTGTGTTTATTACCATCATTCCGTCAACTCCATGAAAAGCTGACTCATTCTTCATGTCCAAATACCCGATCCTGTTCGTCCATGTGGGTCGCCCCTATGACTGTAAAATCGGACTTATCCAGACCGAACAGCCAATCGTGCTGGTCCACATTTCCTTCCGTGTCAAAGTCCTCTTCCTCCAGAATTCGCCTTGGCTCGCTGAAATCCAGCTCCACAGTCGGGACAAATGTTATATCAGAGTCATCTTCATAGTCTACCTGCTGATCAGCATCCTTACCTATTTCTTCTCCCTCGTCCATATCTCCATGGTTTCTTTTCCTGATCTCTTCTCTCAAGAAATCAGCTGTAACGAGGTGACCATGTTGCTCAGCAATATCAACTGCACTTCTTGAAAGGACTGCCCCTGAACTTAGTAGGAGTTGGGCCATGTCCAATTTTCCATGAACGGCAGTCAATTCCAAAGGCGTACGGCGGTGAAATTGGCACTCGGAAAGATTTGGGTCTGCCCCATTCTCAAGTAGCACAAGTGCAGTCTTCAGATGTCCCATATATATAGCACCTCGAAGCGCTTCATAGCCACCATCGTGTATAACATTGGTATCAACTCTATTATCGAGAAGCAGAAGAACGATCTCGGAGTAGCCGCTCCATGCTGCAGATTTAAGTGCTGACCGACCGTACTGCTCGACAGGTTCAGTGTCATGAGCCCCACTGTCAAGAAGTATGCGGACAATCTCTAAAAATCCACGTTCCGACGCGGCTCGTAGAGCTGTGTAACCGCCTACCCTGCAGAATCGGCATCAAAGTCAGCCCCCCTGCTGAAGCAGCAGTTGGGCAATGCCCATATGGCCTGCATAGTCTGCCCCTTGAAGCGCTGTAAGATGCAACTCATCCAGGCCTGCAGAAGTGGTAGCTGGGGCATTGATATCTGCGCCACGATCAAGCAAGAGTTTGATAACATCGACAGCATATGGCCAGCCATCATCCCCCAGCGCTATGATTGCAGCTTGAAGCGGATTATAACTGCTTGGTGGAGGATTGACTACCGCTCCGCCATCAATTAACCACTCGATAACGTCCAGATCGCAATGGCCCAGGATAGCTTCTGAGATGACGTTCTCATCGCCAGAAATTTTTGCTCCGTGGTCAAGTAAAAGACGAGCAAGTTCACTCGCATGCTTTCCTCCCGACCGAAATGCCAGTTCAAGAATTGTGTTTGCATCGCCGAGGCTGGGCGCAACGGGGCTATTTAGATCTGCGCCATTATTTAACATCATTTTCAGCGCGTCCAACGATTTAGCTACATTGTTCTTTCCGCCTCTCCATACAGATTGTCCATCATCGCAATAATCGAGGAATATCTGCAGAATGGGTCCATGTTCCGAGATTATGCAGTTCACGGTTGCGCCATGTTGAATTAAAGGTCGAATGAGGTCCCATTCCCCAACTTCAACAGCGAGACAAAGAGCGGTCTTACCGTATTTGACGCCTGTAACGTTGGGATCGTCGCATACTTTCAAGAACTTTGAGACGATGTTTCTAGTCAGAAGTTGTGCCTTCTCTCCCGGGATAGCCTCAGGAAGAGCATCGAGCAAGTGAGCTACGTCGATACCAACACTGATGAGAGATTGTGCCTTCTTGTTATCTCCTCTCCGCCCACATTCATATAATGCGTATATTGAACGATCAAGTGGGTCACCAGCACCGGCCCTCAAGAGTTTAGAGACGATGCCGGAATGTCCATACGCCATCGCAGTTTCGAGCGCGTTCCATCCTTCATGATCGATCGACTGGAATCGAATGTCGTTTACATATCTTAGCAGGAGATCTACCACTCTCTCGTGGCCCGCCTTGATCGCAGCTAGAAGGGGTGTTTGCCTTTCATCATCGCTCTCATCTTCGTACATCTCAGCATTCACATCTGCTCCAGCTTCGAGCAACATCTCGACCATTTCTACTCTTCCACGGGAAGCGGCTTCATATAATGGGGCGGCCCTGTAAACCCCTGATCTGAGTATGTCTTTGGAAGATTCATCGGAAAAAGAGCAGAGAGTATCTCAGTATCTCCCGCAGCAATAGCTTGTTGGAGGTCTGTTCTCCCACGGAAAACCCCAATATGCTGAACAAAATCTTTGCACTGAGCCCCCCTCGCCAGAAGCCACCTGATCAACCTTTTATCTCGTCGTTGAATTGCTTTTCCACGGATTGTCGTATTGGTAAAACGGTCACGCGGGTGAAAATTTGGATCGAAAGTTGCGGAGTAACCTAGGAAGGTATCAGCAAGAGCGGTATCCCCACCCAATAGAGCATGATAAATAGGAGCGTAATAGCAGCCATCGTAGAGGTTCGAGCTTGGTTCATTGACATCAGCCCCCAGGTCTAAGATAAGTTGGGCAATTTCAGCTGATCGTACTGCTCCAACAAACGTGATTGGTTGTCCCCGCCTCAGCCAGCTAGCGAATAAAGGCATTTTAACGTCAATTCCAGTTACTAGGATAGCCCTAGAAATGTCGTCAACACCGAGCTCAAGAGCACCGAGCAAAATCTGGCTCAGCCTTCTTCCAACCAACCATATTTAGGTACACATCGAGACAAGAGCATGAAGCAGGAAGCATCACGATGCTCAACAGATAATTGAAGAAATGTATCAAAAGAAGCTTGTACTGTGGGAGGCGGCGAAGCAAACATTTTCTTGAGGAGCGAGTCGCTTCTGAACCCCGATCCATTTGAGAACATCCTTTGCTTGGTAGAACATAAAGAGATTATTCGATGCGATCTGAGCGATGTGACGGAAAAATTCGAATGACGAGTCTGGTGCCAATACTCGTTCGACTTGTCGATCTATATCACCCTCGGTCTGACCGACAGTGACATTCTGCAACTGTCGCCTCAAATTTTCTTTGTTTTGGAATGTAGTCCGAAATGTCCCAATATACGTCAAGTATCCGTCCATATCTTGAGTGGAGACTTGGAATCATCCGACGAGCATATTCGGCTCGTCAAAGGTTGCTATCGTAGATGCAGAGCTCCCCGGTCTATGAATAGGGGATGATTTCGAAGGTGACTTCCCAGTTCCTGAACCATCAAATTAGCTGGTTTCATTTTGGATCTCCCTTGGGAACTATCTCCACTCACCTTGGGCCGAGAGGAGATCTCTGAGCATATTGCTTGGGATATTGTCAACTCGTATGAACAGCTTTTCGTAGAGGTTCTGCAACTCTGCAGGTGGGGTAGCAACGGTAACTCCGGGTGGAGAAGGCGCATCATGAGCTACACATATTTAGCACAGGTGTTGAAAAAAGGAGTTCAAGGGCATATTACCAGCATGGCAGATTCGCTCCAAGTCCGTCAGTGTATATCTCTGCCGCTGCTTCTTGATTCGCTTGGCCGGAATCAGCAAGCCATTCAGGGCTACCTGACTTTCCTTGCCCCGTTCGTACCTCTTGCGCTTTTTGCGGAAAACATATCCCCACTCTTCAGCACTGACATTCCTCCTGAATCCCCAGTATGCAAGCTTTCTCTCGTATTGGTTCTTTCTGTCACCGTGTTAACACCCAGCTCTCCTGGGCTGGAACAATACTCACGATGCAACGAAACAGTGCTCCTTCTCCATATGTATCATCAGATCTTTCAACGTTAAATTGAAGTACAAGTCTCGTAGGATAGCTTTGTGAGCCTCCCAAACTTCATCTGGTGGAGGCTCTATTGCCGCTGCCTTCTGTCTCGGAGGGATCTTGACAGCTTTGTTTTCGCCGATGATCGATTGGGGCGTACAGATTTTCTGGAAGAGCAGATCGTTTGAGGTAGCAGATCGTTTAAGATAGACATGTGAGGCCACAGACGGGGAACAGGTTCAACATAAAATATGACCCAGCTCGGACCAAGGCTGTGATGCCAGCATCAAGTATCTTTGCTGCTGCTGTGTGATTGGAAGTCCCCAAATCTTACAGGGGATTGGTGCGGTACGCCCGATTCGAGTGAGGCTGTTCGGCTGCATCTGCAAGACGGGACAATTCCAGAATCTTACGGGGTTTTTCCCTACTCCTACTGGCGGAGCAGGCCTTGTTTCCCGCGCTCCTTCTGCGCCTATTTTGCGATCTGTCACAATTTACTTGGGCTCATTGTGCTAATGTCAGCTATGCGAAATTTTTCGTACCCACCCCCTTCGCCCACAGCTTGCTTCACCAGACCGTGCAGCCTTGCTAAAATCGTGCCAAGGTGTACTCAGATACTAAAGTGCCATATTCTTACTAGGGTCTACCACCTTTTTCTGCAGAGCATGCAACGATGCAGCGTCAACACTTGCTGCCGGTTGCCTGTGCCCTAGCTGGCAAATTATGATCTGGCAATGTCAGAAATCCGACTGACATGGACTCCTTGTGGCGCAAAGTGGAAGCTTTAAGCAGATTTCCAAACTCTTGCGAGGATACTTCGCCACGAAACCTCTGATTGTGATCAAAGCGTGTCTGGTAGGTCAATCCAAAATCTCATGAGTTCCCTGTGCAAACACGTCGGCGTTATGGTGCTCTCACCTGCCAGTTCCAAAATCTTATGCAGAATGGGTATATACACGTAGCAAATACCTTCGCAGTCGTCACTTTGCCATTCAGGACCATGCACAAAGCTTCCCGTTTTCGACATAAGATTCGTCTGCCATTATTAAACGCGCCCCTCTCGCACTGCTCGGCAATCGAAGTACGTTTGCATCCCATCCATTCACTACAAATTTCATCTTCACGCTGAAAGGCTCTTCAGAATGAGAAATTCGATTTGGAAGAAGATGAAGCTGCTCTTTAAAGACGAGGTGAGATGGCTACTTAACACAACGACCTTACTTCTCTCCCAGTCAGGGCACGCTGACCTCCTCCAGGAGAACCATGATCCTTTCTCGAGGACCGTGAAACTATCATACGGCTCCTCCGACAGCTCCATCGATTGTACAATGAGACTCGACACCGGCTGTGAGGAACACAACCTCATAACCCGTGAGGTTGTCCAAAAGCTTGGGTTGAGCAATATCATGACTATCAACCGAGAGGTCATCAGAAAATGCTTGGACGGGGAGTATGTAACTTTCTTGCGGTACGATGGTCCTTCGCTGGAAGGACGAACGGCTTCACAGCGTCTCCAATACGGAATCCCATGTCGTCGATGGCGAGTGGCTTCCGTGGGAGGTGATCCTCGGTGGGAAAACAATTCATGAGCATGGAATATTACGATTGGCAGGATTGGGGGCGAGAGGACGCATGTGGAGAACCAACTAGAACATACTCTCCTACGTACAGATGTAGATGCTGAGATTGATACGAAATGGCTTGGAGTGAAAGAAGAAATATATAGAAAGCACAACGCAACAGATAGCAGATACAAAATGACAAAACAAAAGAACGAGACATGTTTTTAAAATTCCAGAACGGGCTACTTGCACACCACTACATTAGAATGAAAGCAGCAAACATAATATACGAAGATTTTGATTGTAAACCGAAGTTATAAAGAAACGCAATAGCACTGTTGGATTGATGTGGTTGATTGGAAACTTTCGAGAGGTGAGATGTGTCCGTCCTCCGTCCTATCCTAAATGCCGGGCTTATTGTCGCTAAATCCTCGGCCAGACGCCCCTAAAATAGTGCCGGCCCGTCCAGCTGGGACCCGTCAACCCCGCAGACCCAGAAAACAGAACCAGCTGAACTCAAAGTCAAAATCAACATCCACGACAATTGGAAGGCCAGCATTGGGAGCCTTCAACTACAAGTACAATTGATTCTACTACAGAAACACTACATTGAAAGTCATCTACGACTACATTGATCGATACTGCTATTGCGCCAGCATCCCACGCCTTCTGCGAGCTCTGCGAACCTCACTGTCCATCCCTACTGGTACCCCGCCATCTGCGCCCAGCTCTACTACATCACCATCCTCATCCCCGAATCACATCCCCNTCAGTCACTGCAGGTCAATATCGAGTCCATAGGGCTGTGTATGGTCACACGCGGCGTAGGACAGACACAAGAGTACCAAAAGTACCACGACAGCTACCAATTAGACACCCTACCATCTAAGCATCGGCATATATCCTCACCGCAGCACGTCGCATCGCATACCGTAGGCAAAGACGAGGCCTAGAAGAGGGAAGACACCAGTCGCATCACGGTAGAGCAAGGCAATATATGCACCTCATCATCTGCCATCACTACTGGTCCGCCATTGATTGAACGTCTTACTCCCGTAAGCTCGGTGCCGTCTACGGCCCCAGCTCTTCCCGAGGATCGTGGTGGGCTCGAAACTGGAAACGGGATCTCTTTGGGCATTGGACACTCGGGGCTTATACCAACATTCCAGGCTGACGAACTTATTACGAACCTATCTAGGCTTCCTGCGACTGTTGGACTTCTGCGAACAAAGAATACCACTCTGCNACCAAACTNCCCTTTGCGCCGGTCGATACAATCATACGACCNCCTTCGAACTTCACGATCCTTCACACCAGATCATGCCGTTTTGCGAAAAGACTCCAAAGATGCCTTCCTCGAGTCCGAGAACCTCTATATCGTCTGTGGATCTGACCTTGACTGGACCAGGTACGAATCTCGAAAAGTTGGAGTTGGCGTACTGACAAGAATAGCGAAATTGGAAGAAGTCACGAAACTTATGGGAAAACTCTCAGCAGATCTAGAGAAAATCGCCTTATTGCCACACCGTACGATCTCAATACAGCTGTCATACATTACGCTAATATCGCCCAGAACGAGATGCATTACTAGAACAGCTCAAGGTCTTTGGTCGTGACCCCACCAATGCAGACCCCATCTTCACCAAAGAGGCAGGTCACATCCCCTACCACATCTGCAGAGCTAACCAAGCCCAGGGAATAGAGACCTTAACTCGACACGCCTTCAATAGTCCCTCCTTGACAACCTCACGAAATGCTCTACGATGTTTAGCCAACGCTCTCCTCCTGAAAGCCGAAACGAGACAGATATTTGTGGATTTGGGATACGAGCAGAAGGCGTGTAACAAGCTGAAGAATGATAGCAGGGATGATGAATTTCTGGTCTCGCGAATCATCTTCCTCACAACCTACAATTCGAATGTCAATCTGGAGAAGTTGGTGGATCAATATCACTTGGCGGAATTCATATGTCAAAATGTCAGCAGGCATTCGAAACAATACGTCACGAAGCAGAAGAAGGTCAAGGAGCTGGATCCAATGGAAGATATGGCATTGATTGAAACGGCGAAGTTGATGTTCAATATCACACACCATTGTCCGCAAAGGATTGGAGCATTCTCTCCAGCAGTTCAACCCATGTTGATTCTCCTCACGAGACGGACAGTAACGAGCAGCAAACCTCTGGAACCACCAATTGGGTCTCTGGTCAATGCGCTCATGAATTTGGCACTGGATGAAAAGGATAATGTGGCTGCGTTATTCCCAAAATCATCACAGAACGTCAATGTGGACCGATTTGTCGAGATACTGGAGAAAAGTGTCAAAGCGTACAAGGACGATGAACTCGAACAGAATGTCTCACCACTTCTCCAGTTAATACGAAAAGTCTACGACCTCGCACCAAAAGAAGTCCAATCCCACCTGCAACGGATCCTCCTCCCCTCAGAAGAAGACCGAAAACAAATCCTGGGTCGAGCAGAAACCCTCTCCTCTCGCCTCCTCCGTCTAACAAACAACCCAACAACACCACAAGTCCGAGAATCGATCTCCTCCCTCCTATTCGAACTCTCGGCCAAAGACCCCAAGATCTTCGTCCAGAACGTAGGATATGGCTTCGCATCAGGATTCCTCTTCCAGCATAACGTCCCGATACCCGAGAACGCGCTGGAAGCATGGAGCACGAGTAGCGAGAGCAGCAACACGCGAGCGAGTCAGGATAGTAAGGATGTCTCGGGGAGGGTGAATCCTATTACGGGCCAGTTGCTGGATATGGAGGAGACGGTTGAGATGGAGGAGATGACGCAGGAGGAGAAGGAGAGGGAGGCTGACAAGTTGTTTGTTTTGTTTGAGAGGTATGTTTCTCTTCCTACTGTTTCTGGCCGAAGCTAATGTGGTGAACAGACTCAAGAAAACGGGCGTCATGAGCGTACAAAATCCCGTGGAAAAGGCGTTCCATGAGGGGAGATTTGAGGAGTTACCTGATGATGACGATGATGATGATGATAAGTGAGAAAGACCAGATGATCCGTATATATGGGAGGACAGACAGCTCGTTGTTGTTTCGTTTCATTAAGATATCCAAGATCGCGGGCTTGGGCAGGCATATGTTATCACTAGGCATTGTCGGAGTTTGGAATGTGATCTTGGCGGATCAGAAAATGGAGGGCTGGGTTGGGATCTTATTGACTTGATATTGATCCGATATGGTCTGTATGCATACACTATACTGCTTCTCTCAAGTTTCAGATCTCTTCTCCTTGCTCTCCCTGTTCTTCCTGCTGCTGCTGCTGCTGCTGCTGCTGCTGAGCAATTCATCCTCCTCCTCTCCAACCCGACCCAACCCAACCCAAACCCACTCCATCTTATCCCTCCTCATCATTCTCCACCACCGAAATCTGTACAATCACATCCCCGTCCGCTCAGGTTCTCACTCAGATATCTAGTCGTGGGTCGTAAGTTTACAACCGAATGAATGAATAAGATATTCTCCTCGGCTCCACTTCACTACAAGCGAGGGAACATCTCAAAGTATAGTAGAGTAGAGCGATGACTGCACAGTGACTTTCCTTCTCCAAAATACAATATAAAATGTAATGATGTTTTGCACTATTATATAAGGTGGAATGATGGGATGAGGGACGGGTTCCATTGTCAGTAGGTCCTCGATAAGTATGTGATGAGTATGTGATGATATGGCGAGTGCCTGTGGCCTTCCTGAGGAAAGTGAGATGAATGAAAAGGTTTTGGGAGATTGTAGGTGAATTATTTGTTTACTTTGGTCTACTTTAGTCGCGTATGCCTACAAATTTGTGTTTTCTTGCTGTTCTCCCATTTCCACTTCATGTATCCTACCATAGAGAATTCTCCCATTCACTCATTGCTGCCATTCAGCTTGCTGACTCCCCCGTTATAGGTCCAAGTCTCTTCGCTGATCCGATCCGGTCCCACGTTTCTCAGCTACTCCCTGTACAGAAGTCCAAATGTCACTGAACCGAAAGCCAAAACAGCCGGGTAGCCTTTATAACTCATCATGGCTCTGCTGCAGTGGTGGATGTCTTTCCTCCTCCATGAACCCATGGCGGTCGCTTAAACGTTCTAGGTCGATGAACATCTCATCCGTGACCATCTGTCGAGCTCTGTGGGCTGCCCCATAAGCACCCACCCAGCCCGGCTCAATCGACATCTTGAATTTAGGCTTGAAATCTGGCAAGGCCTCTTCTGTCAAGGCCTTCATCGCAGTCATTGACTGCTCCGGAGCTTCGTCTGTGAGTATGACAGCGAGGACACATGATGGCAGGATGGGTACGCCGCCTTCTCGTCTGGTTAGCTGACGGCCGAGAAAGTCTTGAATCCTTTGTAGGGTGAAGGGTGGGAGTTTGGCTGTGGCGTTATCGGTATTGTTCATCTGTTGTAGATTTATCAGATGTATTCAGTCGAAGTTCACCTATACCGTCCATGCAACACACCTCTTCTACTTCTACGTCGATCCAGTCGCGCTCGGCGATTTGAGCATACAGCCTCTTTCCAACGGCAGCGAATCCAAGCGAGAGGAATGTCGTCCCGTAGTCGACAACAAAGACATAGTTCTCTTCTTCGTCGAGATTGCAGTCAGGCGGGAGGCCGAGCTCTGTACAACTGTCCAGGTTGTAAGCCAAGCGTGCATTGTTGAAGTGTGTGATCATTTGGCCGGTCCGATAAATATACCCCGCTCTGGAGGCTGTCTCCACCATATTTGTGAAGGGATGATATGTCGTAGAAATGTTGTGGGACGGAGAAAGCATTTATATGTAAAGTATCCGCCGGTCTTCCGAGAGCAGACGCGGTTGCGGTGATGATTGAGACCAGAGTTTCTTTGAACATTGCCATGTTTTCTGAGTCGAAATACTTGCTATGTGAGTGCGCGCGTTGAAGAGCGTTTCCATATATTGCGTTTCGGAATTATTACAGGCAGGGAGAGAAATCGGAGGGAGTGGGGTGTTTTACGCATGGTTTCGAGAATCTTTCATCGTTGTGAGAAAGTACTCCCGCCAATTTAGGTTGCTCTGGATGGAGGTGACGATGTGTATCTTTGACTCGGAGTCAAAGTACGCTGAAGACCTATGTCATTGCAAGATGTCAGATACACGATCCATCGGGGTTCGGAGTCAGGTACATCAACACCGTGTAGGTGTGCGAGGAAGTAGATAATCGTACAGTTTTGTGTGACCAAAATGAATCCCAATAGGATAGTTAAAAGTCGACCCGCCGTGGATATGAGCCATGCCGCAGGTAATTAGGAGACAAGATGCATACAACAAAAGCAAACTAAGAAGCTGGAGTGTCATCCTTTTCTGGATGTTTCGGCTAATGATGATTTGTAGGCTGTTTACATGCGGCAGTATAAGTCTACGATAAATGACACGACAGATTTTTCACTACTAACTCTCACAGCTCCACGTCTCAAGCCTTGTTCGAGACTTGGCGCCCTAGCTCTGGAGTTCTGTGAGATGGGGATGGTGGCATGTTATATTTCCTTACTCAATATCTCGGAAACACTACCCAATGTTGGCCATGATCTCATTTAGGACGTACTCCGCCCCCACGCAGTTTCCATGCATCGGAGTATGACTTGACTAGGCCTCGCAGCGCTTACCAACCTTCAACTCAACTGAAAATATCTAAGCGAGCCACTTAGGACGATCAAGAGCCTGTAACCAGCCTAACAAACTTGTATTATTTTGAACGTACCAAGCACTCCGGCTCTGGCATTAGTTCTTGAAAAGTCGAGGCCCTTTCCCGCTGTTCTATGCTGGTCTCTGACCATAAGTGATATACCTATAGAGACAAATTAGCCATTTCCCGTTGTTGCAACACCTAAACTTACACAGGCCAGTAATTATGCAGCCTCTTATCTTTGCAGTCCCTCCTAACCTCCACCAAAAACAGCTGTACCTCCTCCGGCGTCCACCCCAAAACCCTCGTAAACATCGCCATGGTGAAGCCCTCCAGCCCATCAAGCGTATTGACCATATTCCACAGACCCAGCGTCTTCTCTTTCTTTCCCTTCGGCCAGGTATTAGAGGGCCATTTATACAGTGATGAATGCACGTCTGTGAACCCTGCGTCGCGCATCCATTCTGCGTATTTTGGGGGATTGTTGAGTGGTTTATCCATTTTTATGGAAGCTTCGAGCATGAGGGCGTTCCACTTCGTGAAGGCGTTGTCGGGCGGGTTGGTAGAGTCGTCGCAGGTGCCGGGGAAGGCGAGTTCTTGCATTTCGAAATAGCCTCCTGGTTCGAGGTACCTAGGGGTGGTAAGAAGGAGAGGATGAAGGGATTAGGATAAGCATGGGGTAAGGGAGGGTGAAGTACTGTAGTGCTTGCTCGATCAGTCGTTTCTCTTCTACGGCGCAGTGGAGCTGGCGGGCGTGAATAAAGTCGAACTTTTGGGGGAAGACCCAGTCTTCCCCTGCGTCGTCGATCATGAATTGGAGGTTAGGTGGGACGCTAGCGGTCGGTCAGTTAATTGAAGACTCATAGGTGGGGATGTTGATTGTACAAAGTTGGTTGGATAGGACTTAGATCTGTGCCTGTTACTTGGGCTGAGGGATTCTCGTCCGCTGGGCCATATCAATATTCATCTTAGCGGAGGGAAGATGGGAGAGCTCACCGAACTCAATAGCCCAAAGTCCAGTCCCTGTTCCTAGATCCAGAACATTTTGTGGATTTGGTTTGATGGGTGCGAGATAGAGTTTCTCATCCATCATGAGCTTGAAAAGATGATGTTGCAGGTCTGGGAAATTGTCAACTCTTGCCTTCAAGGGAAAACATTTAAGACATACCTAAACGATCTTTCTCGAGCTTCAAAATTATCAGTATGATCCTGATCTGGTCTTGATAGACATACCTCATCATTCGGATACGCATATTCTGTCAAGTGTCAGCCTCGGCTTCAAAGTGACTTATTCAAACAGCTTACGCCCATCCTTATACTGATGGTACGATCTCCCATTCTCGATACGATATCGAGCAATACTGGAACTCAATGACGTGGTAATCGATTGACTGATTTCGAGAATCAACTCCGGCTATTCGAGGCTCGGACATCATGCTTACCTATCGTCGTCGCTCCCAAAAGAAGAGTCGTGGTCGTCACTAACTGACTGTCAAAAATGTGTCAACTCAGTATTCTATGGTGCGGGAGAATATCGCTGCACCTCTACATCTGCTTCTAATTGATTTCCCTGATCTGGAACATGAGCTGGGGCTCCTGAGGGTGCCGGATCCTGTGCAAGGGTTTCCGTCGCTGTTGTTGGTAAGGCTGTATCTTCAGGTGTGGATTTCGGCGAGGCCATGATGATGGCAATCCTGAATCAAAATTCACAGACGAAAAGCAGAAGTTCACGTCTCAGGATCCCATTCTCCATCTGGGGCACAGCATTTATCAACACTCGAGACACGAAAATATTGGAACTTGGCAGGAGGGGCGGCAGCGGCCATCCTGTCAAATGCTCGACAATCAACGCATTCTCCGGGGCGTTCGCAGCCAAGTTACATTGTGGAGTTGGCGCATCGGGTTCGTGCCCCGATAGGACCTTTGATGAGCTGTCAGCTACATTTGACTAACTGTAAAGGCTATCCTGCAGAAGTTCCCGCATCTAACCCCACTATCAACGTCCAGTGATGTCAAGCTATTACTATGCACATGTGGAGCTAGAAACATGGAAGTATTTAATGCAAAAGTTGACCATGTCTTGGTACTTTTTATCTTGTTGGTTTTCGTTCATCTGTGCCGTCGTGCGACGCCAGATCTGGTGTAACGATGGCTTCAATCGAATTATGGGGGTGCGGATGGACAACAATCGTAGCCTCGTTCATTCTGCTATATATCTCCACTCTCACCCTATACAGATTATTTCTAGACCCGTTGTCGGAATTCCCGGGCCCCAGATTGGCAGCGGCAACGCTGTGGTACGAGTTCTACTACGATGTGATCAAAACCGGCGCCTACATGGCGGAAATCAAGAAGATGCACGAGAATTACGGTGTGTAACCCTAGCTGCGCAAGCACGTCACACTGGAACTGATCTCGTAATCCAAGGACCAATCGTGCGCATCTCACCGTATGAGCTACACGTCAATGATCCAGATTTCTACGAGGAGCTGTATGCGGGCGGAGGTAGGAAGCGGAATAAATACGCCTGGTTCGTCCGCCTTTTTGGCATGACGGATGGATCTCTTGCCACGATCGATCATGATCATCATCGATTGAGACGGAGTGCGATCAGCCCTTTCTTCTCGAAGACTAATGTGAGGAAATTGGAGCCTGTGATCCAGGGAAATGTGGACAAGTTGATGAGAAGGCTGGAGAGGTTGGAGGGGACGAGAAAGCCTGTGAATTTGAATGTTGTATTTGGTGCATTTACGAGCGATATTATTATTGAATATGCGTTTGGTGAGTCGCAGGGATATTTAGATGAGGAGGACTTCAATGTGGATTTCTTCCAAGTAAGTAGCTTCCTCAACCAAAATCCCGATGAGAGGAGGAAGACCAACCCTCAAAAGTCCCTAGGCCTCTGCCCACACGCGATTAAAACTCGTTGACATATAGAGCAGATGATGGACTCAATCCATCATATCGGAGCTGCAGCAAAGCAGTTTGGCTGGTTGTTACCCGTCGTCCTCTCGATCCCAGAATGGATCACAACAAAAGTTGACAAAGGCATGGCAGCATTCGCCAAAATGCAAAACGTACGTCTACTCACACCCTCATCATCTCTTCAGAGCCTCAAATCTCAAATCCACATTATTGACACGAAAGCAGACCAGCAAAATTAAAATCGCCCAAATCAAATCGTCCCCAGACATCCACGCCCAAAAATCCACCCCCACAATCTTCCACGACATTCTCTCCAGCAACCTCCCCGAAGCAGAGAAATCTCTGGATCGTTTGTACCAAGAAGGTCAAACTTTCATCGCAGCAGGTACAGAGACAACAGCGTGGTGTTTGACAGTCATCACATTCTATCTCCTTTCTGATCCCGCGATTCTGAATACGCTTAGAAACGAGTTGAGAGGAGAGGGAGCGAGTACGAGTGTACAGCTTGAGAGATTGCCATACTTGAGTGCTGTTATCCAAGAGGGGTTGAGGTTGTCCTTTGGTGTTTGTGCGAGATTACCTAGGATTGCGACGGGTGAGACATTGGTGTTGAGGGATGGGGAGAGGGCGTGGAGTATTCCGCCGAATGTATGTTCCCACTGATGCCACTTCCAGAAATCAAACCCCGGGCTGTACTGACGGCAAATAGACGCCAGTCAGCATGTCTGCTGGTATCCAGCACCTAGACTCGAGCATTTTTCCCTCGCCGCTCGAATTCCAACCTTCTCGATGGCTTAATAATAAAGGACTCGAGAAGTACTTGATCTCGTTTAGCAAAGGCTCGAGGCAATGTGCAGGTATTAACCTCGCGTATGCGGAGCTGTATTTGTGTCTGAATGCACTGTTTGGGAGGTATGGTGGGGATGAGGATGAGGGGCCGAGGATGAGATTGTTTGAGACGGGCAGGGAGGATGTCGAGTTGGAGAGAGATCTGTTCATTCCCGGTGTGAAGGCGGGAAGTAAGGGTGTAAGGGTGATTTTTGAGAAAGGTACGTGAAGTATGGAGAGGAAGACCGATGTTGAGAAGGGAGGCGGCGAATGAAACAGTACGGACGAAATATGGGACAGTCAACAATATTTCAGATTGCTTTTTGCGATATGTCCCTTACTATCGAACTGAAAATAGTGTATCTCACGATTTGAGACATTCAGGGCCATCAGGATATCACAATATGCTCAAAATTCCATTCATACCTCGAGAACGTAAAGCCGGATATTCAAATTCGCTTCGGGATAGGAAGCTCGCTTGACATCCATCTAGGTAAACAATCACTAAACAAAGTCCAAAACATATCGCAATCATTACTATCAAACCAAAAGCTCTCGAACTTATCAAGACCAAATCTTCAGCGAAATCCCTACTCATCATACTCCAAAGTAAGCGTCGTCGGAATCGGACTCTCAACCGCATTAGCATCCAAATACTTCCTCATCTTCACCCCCGCAAACTCATGCTCCACCACTGTAAAATGTCCCTGTCTTCCCGGTCCTCTTCTCAAATTCTTCAACTTAAACACCTCTCTCAGCGTAGCAGCGAGTGAACATCCCACCATCCTCGCACCATAGCAGAAATGCAGCCCATGGCCAAGAAGGATGTAGTCCTTGAATGGACGGTGCGGGTTGAGTTTTTCTGGGTTGGGGAATTGGACAGGATCCATAGCGGCTTTGGATGTGGCGATGAGAACTGTGTGTCCGGCTTTAATGGTGACGGGACCGCGAGCACCGTCGATGAATGTGAGGTCTTTTGAAGCGACGCGGGGAAGGCCTGGGACGACTCCTGCGTGACGCATGCCCTCGAATACAAAGCCTTGGAGTTCACGCTCGGAGGCTTCGTCCTCCATGTGGGCGAGTTCGATGATACGTGCCTTGTACACCTCGTACCCCTCGCTGAGGTAGAGATCGATGAGGAGCGATGCCTGCTGGGTGAGGTTTCCGGCAACTGGTGCACCCATCCCAATGCAATCGCCGACAAGATCGCCGATTGGTAACTTGGAGTCGTTCAAAGCATGGTACAATCTGTCAGCTTCAGGCTTAACTTCAAACGCACTCCCTTTGGCGAGCCAGTCCACAATCCCTTCTTTGAATCCTTGTTGAGTCTTAAGATGAGCAGTGAAGATCTTTCTCAATGCTTCTCCAGCTTGCATGCCGCCTTCTCTCAAAGCCCACTCATTTGCTGGGATGATATTGAAGCTCTGATACATGAAGAGTACCAGATATGCTTTGAAAGCATCAGGGACAGATACCATTCCATGTGGGTGCTTGGCAGTCTTCAAAGGAATGGCGAATCTTTCTGCGAGCCAGAGGATTGGTGTGACGTTTGTAACATCCCGAACAATATCGATAGATCTTCTTGTACTGTTGGAGTACTTCAAGGAACAGTCTTTGATAAGTTTGGCAACATTGGTCTTGAAGAACTGGGACATTTTGGCTTCGAAATTCTCCTCAAACATGACTTTGTGAAGAATGGAAGACCGTTCGTCATGTCTCTTCGCATCGTCCCATCCAATCATGAAGTCATGGCCATCGGTACAATTGCGAATGGCTTTTTGGTACATGACTCGGAAGTTTTCTCGGTCTGCGAAGACCTTTTTGCATCCTTCATGTGTGTGGATGCCAATGACTTCCATGTCGCTTGGTGGTCGTTCAAGGTCGTACTTATCGATGACCTTGTTCTGTTTCAGTATTCCCTTGGCAGCACTCGGTGTATAGAATGGAAGCAAAGCATAGGAGGAAGTGCCAGTCCAAGCACCGGGAAGCCCGTTGAACAGCATGTATGGCAGCACTCCTCCATATGCTCCTGGAACTGGTTGGCCAAGCTTGGCAAATCCCCAGTTCGTCAAAGTGGTGCTGTTGAAGTCGTAGCTCAAGAAGCGGTCTCCACGGACAAGTGCCACGGCATCGTCGAGAATACCTCGTCCAGTAGTTTGACCTGGACAAACTCCACTACCAGGCATGCCTGGCTTAGTACATTCAGCCATCAGACCGGGATACAGCTCAAGATTATCAATATGGCCATAGAGAAGCTCGGCAGCCCTGGCAGTACTTTTGTCTTCATTCCAATCCTCGAAACTCTCATAAGGCTTGAGGTTGAGGTAGCGGCGGAATCTGTTCTCGTCAGTGATGACTCTAGACTAGCTGTGTGGGACTCACTCGTTCATTGTGCAAACGTTGAAAATATCCCGAGCTTGCAATTGACCCATGACATCCACAATTTTGAGACTGGCAGGTGTACCATGAGCTCCGAAAGCATGCGCCGGCTCTTCGATACAGTTCTTGATGATCTCTGCAAGATCAACGTCACTGAATTTTCCATCAGGCCCGCGCTCCAATCCATTAAATGTCCATTCTCTTGCATCCTTTGACATGAGTTTATGCCCATTGGTCTTCATGACTTTCAGAAACATTTCCGTGGTCATGTCATCGACTGATTTGAGTTCTGGCAGTGTATCCTTGAGAACATACTCCATCCATTTATCATCAGCAGCACTAAGAGCTGCGTGCCAATGATAGAGAACGGCGAACTCTACGGATACGACATTGCCAGTGCCTCGCTCAACTCGCTTCCCGGATTGCTTGATCTCCTTTCCGAGGTCGAGAGTCCAGGTTGAGTTGGATCGTGGCGTGTTGAGAATAGCCGCCACATAATCTCTCAAGACAACTGACGCAAAGTATCCGACATTGATGTTTCGTGTGATCTGGAAGATGTCTTCATCTTGCCTGATTGATGTCAGCTCAGTCACATTCACTGGGCCACAAGTCTCACCATTTTCTTTCCTTCTCGTCCAACTTATCCCATGGCTTATATTTCCCGTCCTCATTCACAGTTAGAAGATTTTCTGCTACGTGGTTATGATTTCTCGAAAACATGAGCAGGACAGCAATTACACCTGGTGGCATCATCATGATTCTCTCAGAGGCAATCGAATCTGGGAAGATCATGCCATTGACCCTGGTCCTAACTCGCTCCTGCTCGACTTCGGTGTTGCCGTACAGAGTACTCAGATCAACATAGCCAGAAGTCTCATTTATCCACGGATTGTCCCGGGACGTTTGGAAACATTCATGAATGACAATCGTCGCAAATGAGAAGAACAGACGATTCAGCCCAGATGGATGAGGGCGAAATGGCCCGTTACGCTTGAGAAGCTGGTCGTAGACAAGTTCGGGGTCTGGTAGATTCGGTCCTTGGTTTTTGAGAGGAGGTACGCTTCGAGAGTATGGGGATCCCGCTTTGCCCAATTCTGGTACCCAGGGATTGTTCCCACTTCCATCGTGTTTGCGATATCTTGCTGTTGGACCAGCCATGGTGGGAGGTGGATGTGGAAGATCGTGATACAGCATAGCAATGAAGTCGCTGGAGATCTTGTCACTGAGTCCGCTGTTCAGTGGAAGCGATTGGAGCATTGCGACGCCGTTTTCGAGGAGTAGTTCTTTGTCGTCCATTGGCTCTCCTGATGCAAGAGTCGTGATAGCTTGAGCAACCGTGGCTGCGTTTTTGATACCCATTGTGAGGAGGTCATGGCCGATAGACGTCTTTTCTGACATCTGAGTTGGTGCAGCTTCAGCGTCTGTTTTGCCGTCTGGTGCACGAGTCGGCTTTCTCCTGAGAGTCCCAATCAGGGACTTGAGGTTTCCTGGAGCCATTTTGAGTTGTTTTGAAGATTTTTCCGACTAAATGTGAGCTCGAAATCTTGAGGGAGTTTCCAATTGAGCTTGGTTGTGGTAATGGGTAACTTGTAGCTTATTCTGACAACGAGTAAGATCTCAAATTTGACTCTGAAAGTGAGCTTGATCTGTGATGAGAGCAGTCCAGATGAACGGTAGTGTCCCCTTTCCATTCAATTGTTGAGAAGAGAGGAAGGAAGTAAGGAGAGAAAGAAAAACTCGGGGAACAGGCAGTTACAACCCCTCGAGAGCTCTACAGAGCACGGAGCTCCAGGTGAGACATACACTTCATCAAGACACATGAATTGGAAAGCCCTTACAGTTGATTCGATCGTCTAATAGTTTGCGTCACTAAGACGCATCAATCAGACCGGTTCATCTGGGGATCACAGCATTAGTGTTGTGTTTCATTGCATTAGTTAGCGAACCGAAACATGTCGACCCAGTTGGTGTGATGTGCAGCAGTCGCAACCATTTTCCATTATCCCTACACCCAAATAGGAGTGATCTCCTGTAGTTGCGAGACATCGGAGGATAGTGAGCTGCATGTAGGCGAATTGGGGATAAGAGGGTGATGAGGAGACCAATTGTTGAGCTTTGGTGGGGAGCTGTAGTCTTTCAGCTTTGGGATAGATGGTCCGCTCCCTTCTGTGGCTTGCGTGGCTTTTTGAGCGAGGCTGGCTGAGGATCAAATGTCAACAGCTCAACCACAAACAGATTGTCTGGTGAGACCCGAGATCCGAAAAGGCTTGCGCGCATTCGACGAGGAATATACAGAGCGCGGAGTGTGCTGTGAGAGCACTCCGTATGGTCTGATGAATCGTTGATGTCGTGCACTATCGCACAACATCATGTCGCTCATCGAGTCCATCGTCCCTCGATCACAAAGTCAACTTGTCGTCGTCGGAAATTCTTGTCGTTTCTAAGACACGGGAATAGATCGACGTCTTCCATGTTGCGGATCATTAACCTTAAAAGTCGGTACCGGAGTCAATGAACCAGCGGATCGTCCGGGAATGGTCCAAGTGCCGTCGATCAAATATCCTGTAACTAGTCTATTCGTCAGCCTTTGCCGGTCCGGTCCGCCTTTGATGCATCTATCGGCGATAGAGGTAGCTAGGGCGTCAAGTGAGATCTCCGTACCGAAACTAGCAGCTGGTAGTGTGAGATAGTTATCGTGATTAGACTTTGACGAGGGAGGGGTTGAATGATGGGGTGCGACCATTGGGTGTGTTTCTGGGGATGAGATGTACAATGACATATCGAATCACACAGCCCGGAATAAGTTTAGAGACTCAAGGGATGTATTGGTTGGCGTGGTTCCTTGTAGACGAGAGACAGAGGGCCCATAGCAAGCTAGGGATGATCTACTCCATGCTGCAACATGTGCATTTCAGTAGAGGCACCTCTCTAAGGGTTGATCGAGATGGATGAATCCCGCCGGAGTGCCGTCTTCTCAAACTGCAGCTTCTCGCCGCCATATTTGGTAAAGAACGAACGTATAACATTCAGCCAAGCCGAAGAAAGGACTTTGCCATTATTGTTGATTTCTCTCAAAAGTCCTATCTAGCCCCGGATTGACCGAGGTATTTTCAGTGTAACCTCATCACCGCTTTTTCTCACGCATCGCGATCATCGGTCTCACGAAACCCATCATTCTCATCAAAACATTATCGTACACCCTGACATCACCTCATCATGGCAAACCGTATACAAAAACAACAACACTGGCGACCAAAATCGTACCCCACGCAAACATGCGATTCTCATATCCCAGCAAATGCGACACGAAACATGTCCCTGTCAACGACCCAGACCTCGGTCGAGGACTTCACACCTGGTCCTTTGCCGAAGACGATTCGTGCCGTGAGAGATTCGAATGCGGAGTATGGAGGTGGAAGGACGCTTGTCATTTGTCTTGATGGGACAGGAGATAAATTTGACAATGATAACAGTGAGTTTCGTATTCTTGTTTCAATTGAAACCCACCAAATTGACTCTTCTCTAGGCAACGTCGTCAACTTCGTCGCTTGTCTCAAGAAGGATGATCCTTCACAGGTCACCTACTATCAGTAAGTGTTCCCCCAGCAGTGTCCATTTGGACAAGGATCTGGAGAATTGTGGCAGTCAATTCCGGCTGCCCACTTCCTCTGGGTCTATTGTTCCACAGAGTCATAAAGTCCCAGAATTTTTGATTGACACTTCATCCCCTCCAGATCAGGAATCGGGACCTACGATGGCCACGGCCTCAAAGGCGGCATCTCTGCCGCAGTCGACATGGCCGTCGGCAGTGGCCTGGGCATCCACATCAAAGACGCCTACAAGTTCCTGATGCAAAACTACCGCGAAGGCGACAAGATCTGTCTCTTAGGCTTCAGTCGCGGCTCCTACACCGTCCGCTGTCTCGCGGGTATGGTCCACAAAGTCGGCCTCCTCCCCGCCCACAACCGCGCACAAGTCTCCTTCGCCTACAACTTCTACAAAGACGACTCCCAGACCGGCTGGGACATGTCCGCACAGTTCAAGAAGACCTTTTGCATAAACGTCACCGTGCACTTCGTCGGCGTCTGGGACTGCGTCTCCAGTGTAGGATTCTTCCCGCGTAAGCTCCCATTCGGAAAATCTCCTACAAACAGTATCGTGCATTTCCGACACGCGATGGCGCTGGATGAACACAGAGCCAAATTCAAACTCTGCCAGTACCAGCATCAAGACCCCGCAGCAGGCCAGCTTGGAAACGGCGTAGTATGCGAGCATCCGCACCGGGAGAAATTCAGGAGCGATGTAGGCAAACTGAGAAGATTATTTGGGTCGTGTTTTGGTGTGAAGCCGGCGGCTGGTGTGAATGCCAAAGATGGAGATGATGACTCGAAATCCATGACTGATGATCAGATTCAGGAAAAGCGGAAGAAGGAGTTTGAGAAGGCGCATGGCTCTATACATGAGGGTGTTTCGACTGATGTGCTGGAAGTCTGGTTTGCAGGATGTCATGCTGATGTTGGCGGTGGTGCGGTCGCAAATGGTGAAAGACATATGTTATCGCGGATTCCACTGCGCTGGATGATACGGCAGTGTTTTGAGTGTAATACTGGAATTATGTTCAGTACGGCTGCGTTGGCGGAGACTGGTATTGACGTACCGACTGTTTGGCCAGTGTATAAACAGACGAGGAAACCGATTGTTGGTCCGTCTCCTTGTACGGTTGAACTGTACGAGGCTGGTGATTTGCCGCCGCTGGAAAGGAGATCGACTGCTCTTGGTGTTGATGAGGAGCGTGATGAGAAGAAGGAAAGTGTGAAGAGGAAACAGTCTGTCCCTCAGTCTGATTTCGATCTCCTCCCCGAACATGTCGAAGACCATTTCGATGCTATGGCGCCGATCAATGACCAGCTTGAACAAGCGAAGGGGTGGTGGGCGCTGGAGTTTTGGCCGGTGAAGGTGAGGGTGCAGAAGAAAGATACTGAGGAGTGGGAGAAGGTGGTTAGGATGAATATGGGACGATTCAGGGCTGTGAGGGAGGTGGAGCCATTGATGCATTGGAGTGTTGAGAAGAGGATTGGAGAGGGTGAGTATAAGATTCGGAACGTGGTTGATAAGAATGCAGCTTGGAGGGTTGCTGTTTGACTTTGACTGTTGAGTACAGGGAGGTTGTACGATGAGCTCGGAGTTCCAGCTGTTGTCAGTGATTAATTTGTGGGTTGGTGAGCGAGCAGGTGACAGATCTCGTTGTGTACAAGCGTGTAATTCTGTCGGACATAAACAACAAGTCCAATGTCTGATATCTAAACATTACCATCATCATCAATAGCAGAAGGAGTTTTCGGCTGTCCACACTGCCAGAGCACTTTGAAGACTCGAGGGTTGGACAATATCCTCCGCTCTCAAACGATGCAATCCTTTCTAGAGACTCATCTTATTTGCAGCGCTGCGTTCGAAATGCCATCTCTTCTTCTCTCTTCATTGCCTCGAGAAGCGAATAACATGGATGGAACTGATAGTCCACGTGATACTGCTGCTCCTCCACTCGCAGCTCAAGCAGCCTGCAGGCCATCCTCACCGCCTCTCCCCGTCCTCCACAAAACCTCCAACCCAAGCATTCAGCTCGCCCGATTGAGCCTCCAGTCCCCTTGTCCCACAGCGGCATTCGGACACGCACCCTCCCGACTTGCGTTAGCATTTCCAATTGGCCTTGACTCGTCATCTCGTCTCCAAGTTCCAACGATACTCGGCTATGATTTGTAGCGAATGATACATGCATGCACGGCGTATTCGGTAGGCGTATTCGCGGCACCTGCCGCGATTCCGGAGGGTGAACGAGGCGAGTGGAGGGTAGGGCTGGGGCTGGCAAGGGTGTTGGAATCAATGCCGATTTGAATTGAATTTGTCTCGCGGACCCACTGGTGTTGTTGGTTATTGATTTTTGTCCGCTCCGGATTGATAATTTCTGCGAGTGAAAGGGAATGCTGAGATTGAGAATTTCGCGGGAGAAGGTCCTATTTGCTCTTTGTTGTCCTGGTTGGAGTCAATTGCTGGATCCGACTTTGGATCGTCGGTAGTCTGAAGATATGCGACAGCAGAGGCTTGGCTGGGAGATTGTGATGGCATCTTGGATCTTGAGGATTTTTACCTGCGTATGCATGCTTGCGTTACAGTATATGCTGTTGAATATCCATCGTTTGAGGAAATTGCTTGCTGTTGAGGTTATTCCGACGGTATCCGACGTGTGGGTTGGAGTGGTGGGATTTTGGATGTGTCAGCTTGTGCTTGAAGCACTTGCTAGCGGGGTCCTCAGTGTAGTGTTTACTATATTGTTGGATGTCGACTTCTTTTCAAGTAGCAGCGCCAAGTATGATTGCCAGTGTGCTAGCGGAGTCCTCGGTGCGGTTCGAGTCCTGGTCGATAGAATCGTCATGTCCTGGATACTGCATCACGGTTTGGTGATGCTATTGGACGTCATCATTCCATATTCCAAAGATAAACGGGGCAATCCAGCAGCGGAAATCACCAAGATACTCTTACGAGCATCCAAGCTTGTTGTGTTCATCCACAATACTACTCTTGGATCGCCGACAGGCGCACCTCATCTCCCACCGAAAACGCTCATACAAGATTCCGACTCTAGTTCCATCACGCAAACCATCCGTCTCAGGCGTACACAGACAGACCGTCGAAAGGAAGGACAGCGAGACCTAGCTTGGACTCTGGTGATCGATAAGGAGGCCCTGGATGAGATGAAGGAGACGCTTGGTCCACCAGGAGGGTTTGGAGAGCTTGGATTCAGCGTTGGCAGAGATGGTGTCAGGTTCGAGGCTATGGGTGTAGGAACGAGTTTCGTGTTGGCATTTGACGTCGCGGTTGCGAAGGACAATCGAGTGGCTGCTGTGAGGAGGAAGACGAAGTAGGTATAGTCCAATTTGCTACGTCAACTCATCCAGTGAGTGTGTTCGATGCCGCTTGTGATGTTGATCCTTGTTGTGATGCTACACTTCCTCTTCCATCCGAAGTCGACTCCTCATGGAATGAAAATTCAACCGTCTTTGTGATCCCGCCGCTCCCCTCACCCTGCTGCTCCTTCTCCTCTTGAATTTCGTCTTCTATGATGTCCGAGTTTCGCTTTGGGACCAAGGAGCCTCTTCGTATTCCATACATGCTGCTCCGTGACACGGTCATCTCTTCCGGTGCACTGCAAGTAACTTCTACACTGCACAGTGAAGTCAATCCTTGATTCCGCACGTTATTCCCAATGAATTGCGATATTCGAGGTGGTGTTGGCTGAGCGAAATTTGGGACATTTTCGCTGTCCAAACTGCGGGTACGAATGCTGCGGACGACAAACATCTTGAGAGCTGGTGCGGAAGCGCATATGATACCGAGATCGAGTTCTAAGGCTGCGAAGAGCCAGAGGTAGAATCCTTCCCATGTGTAGTCCGACGACGCGTCCACTGTGAGGGAGAATATGAGGCGAAGGGTGCCAAATATACAGACTCTGGGACTGAGTTAGAAGTGAAGAGGAGGATCGCGGGACTTGATTACATTCCACCGACAGCAAAGACGAAGATCAGACCCAGTCGTCTCCTTGACGGCATGTTGAGACCCCATAGTAAAGGGATTGGTAGGAAATAGACGAAGAAATCGGTGATGATATTGGTAATACCATGGTATTTTGTCGTGGGATGATTCGTAACACAGTGACTTAGTCTTGAGCTTGTAAATCCGACTGGATCTTCAGGAGTATCGCATGTCTGTGGAAAGGTTGCGTTGGTTATTCTGGACCGGTGGGAATACTCTTACCATAACAATGACGGTTTCGAAGCTGATGAACCACAATGTAACAAAAGTAATGCCACCGAAGACGCAGTATCGGAAGCACCTGGAAGTTGAAAGCCTTAGATAAAAGACTAAGATTGACAATTTGACTGTCGAAACAGCTGGGGTAAAGAGCAGTTGGGCTATCCACTGTATAGAATCAGTACATGTAATTTATCTACTTTGAGTTGCGCCAAACATCGAAAATCCCTAAAAATGCTGGGACTCTGGATGATTATCTCGACTTACGGCAGCTGTCAGAGCTGGAATCTTATCATCAACATCAACAAGATGGTACGTCCATCCCTTGGTCGTAGAAATACAAATGCAAACCGTAAATTGGATCGCAAAAAACTGTAAATATCAGTATCAGTACTGCCCAACTCGATTAAGCACAGATGAAGGAGAGCAGCTGAGTAGGTATATTTACCAAAGCTAATAATATCAAGTAGTCATCGCTTCCAACAGCATGGATAGCAGCTCTTTCGTAAATGGGAAGCCCGACGATGATGGCTGTAATGAAAATGCATACAACCTGTGCGACGATGAGGTGGATTTGTCTCGAGGGCAGAGACCCGCCGTCCTCGGTAATGGGCTTGAAGATCATGATTGTCTAAATCTTAGGTCATATTCGGGTTCAACGATCCTATCGCAATGTCTTTTGACGACAGCCAGGGCAAGATATAGCGAGTACAAAGTCTTTGCAGAAGTATTGCTGCATTTGGGGATGGATCGTATTGAGCTTGGGTAGTGATCGGTCCGGGCGGACCCCGAAGTCGGGAAACCTAAAAGGGAACTTGTGAAGGAAATGGACATGACCGTGCTTATGCGAAAATGCAATGGACGCAACCAATCTGAATCTGCATGTGCTAGTCCGTCTCCGTCCTTTGCAATCGTGGCATCGTGCACATGGCTGAATAAGAGAAGATGGCTAGTTCGCGAATCGGTTCCATTGGTCCTTGGAATCTTGATGAGTAATGAACGTAGTCCTTGATGGTCAATCTTGAAACTGTTTCTTGAGACTCAATTTGATTAGTCTCCATTGAACTATGCTCAAGCTGTATTGGAAGAGGTCCAAGTTTTGTAGGAGTATGTACTTGACTGCTTGTTGTGAACCCTTGTTAGACAAACACGTGTACTAGCGGGCGAAAGAAATTTTCTTTTCTGGTCGAGAAAGTGGCCAATTGCGAGACGTTTCATGAACAATGAAGTTAGGAAAGTTCAATAAACTTTTCAAGACTAAAGCGCTTGACGTCCAATCGGGTGAATAGCGTACACATTTCAGATTGACGAAACTTTCGCACAGACCAAGGAAGTGCTTGTGTAGTCTGTTTCAATCCAGGTTTCTCGTAGGCCAGAGATGCCATTTGGCCAGTCATATGGGAAACCAGACACGATGAAAGAGTATCGAAGCATGAACGTGCCAGAAAGAGGACCGTGGAAGCATCTGATAATGCTTAGGACGCCATAAACAAC
The DNA here is from genome assembly GCA_002685535.1 of Deltaproteobacteria bacterium. Lineage (GTDB taxonomy): Bacteria > SAR324 > SAR324 > SAR324 > NAC60-12 > Arctic96AD-7. Next base: position 100,951 of record NYXK01000122.1, on the reverse strand, counting down.
GTCTCGGTGAGTGCATGAACGCGAGCGAATTGTCTGAGGAATGTCCAATGAGCATGAAAAGGGTATAACTGCGCAACATGGTCACTTCAAGGTTGAGGGCTTATCGGAAAGGGTTACATCGTGTCCCTCAGTTCTGGTGGTTCAACTCTGGGGCAGCAAAGACTGTGTCTGAGCGGAGAGCTAGAGAAAGTCAAACAATCGATTATGCTTCCACTAGAAACGCAGATCCCGTACTTTAGGGGGAACGGAACGATTAGTAAACAAAATACAAGTCTGCTGACCCGGTGCTCGCAAATACTCAGTATCAAATCCAACGAAGTACGAGCTCGGAAGCCAGAAAACCCTGAAGGCTTGATGCCCCGATCCAGAATGAAGCACTCAACGATACACGACCAGAGACAAAAGAACACTTCCTATCGTTGATGATACAATATATGGGGAGTTGATAGTAGACAGTACCTAGGGACCTTAGAGTCGAGCCATCATACAAAAGATAGAGGAGAGAAGGGGATGATGGAAAGAAAGGAGAAGAGAAGAAGCTCGGATCGGGATAACAATTCGGCTTTCGGCCTCGGATAAACGTTGAACCGCCGTTCAGTTCAGATGTAATGTTGACAGCCTCGTCTGATCCATTCTTCTTTTTCCTCTCCCTCTCCAACCACCAGATCACAACATCTCTCTGCGACGACAGCCTTCAACTTCCTCTGCAAATTTACTCTTGCATCGCGTCGCATTTGCAAAATTTCACCATGGATTCCCTTCGCAGCGCCCTTCAACCCGTCACGCACAACCTCCCTACGCCCATCCACGACCTCGGAGTCTCCATCCTCGGTGAGTCCTGCTACAAGAAGCTCCTCCTCGACATCGACATCGAGTCCACCGAGTGTATCAAACTTGCAATCTCGAAAGGTCTAGGAATCGGCATTATCGGCGCCTCCTCCATCGTCAAAGTCCCCCAGATCCTCAAGCTGATCAAGTCGCGATCCGCGTCTGGAATCTCTTTCCTCTCCTACCTCCTCGAGACATCCGCATACCTCATCTCGCTCGCCTACAATGTGCGCCAGGAATTCCCCTTCAGCACGTATGGAGAGACTGGCTTGATCATGGTGCAGAATGTGGTTATTGCCGTGTTGGTTCTACATTACAGCGGCAAGGCTAGTGCTGCTGGATTATTTGTTGCTGCATTGGCCACTGGTGCTTTTACGCTATTCAGCAAGAATATCGTGGATATGAAGACATTGGGATATTTGCAGGCTGGTGCTGGTGCTTTGGGTGTGGCTGCAAAGCTTCCGCAGATTCTTGCTGTCTGGCAAGAAGGTGGAACTGGACAGTTGAGCGCATTCGCTGTTAGTGATCTCTCCACAATTCTGGCTCTAATTTTCCTTCTCTTAGTATTGGAGCCTCTGCTGACTATTAAAACTCAGGTCTTCAATTACCTCCTCGGGTCCCTGTCCCGGATCTTCACTACATTGCAAGAGGTGGACGATAAGTTGATTTTGTATGGATTTGTTGCAGGATTCGCTTTGAATGCTGTCTTAGCCACGCAAATGGTGTACTATTGGAATGCGCCGGCCAAGAAGTCTGTCAAGAGCAAGCAAAGGGAGAAGATTCCTATCGCGGCTTCATCTGGAAAGTCTACTGCGACTTCGACTCCCAAGGGCAAGAGTCCAACTACTCGCAGACGCGGTTGAGCTTTCTCATACAAGCGGTTCCTTTCGATCTCTTTCGACTCCTGCCATATGCAGTTGCAGTCAGATAATTTAATGCTGATATTCTGGGCATATGTCATCCCGTTGGTATCTTTTACATTTCCTCCGCGGCCGTTTAGTCTTAAATTACCCCAGGTTGGTCTCCTCATCTAGCCCTCTTCCCATTGTCATCTACAAGATGAAGTCCTTTTGTCCTGCGGCGAAGGGGAATTTCACCATGGTGGTTCAAAACACCCTTTCCAAGATACAGGGTCAGATTGCACAGGTTTTGAGTTGCGGATAAAACTCGAATAATGAACAACAAAACGGATCCTACAGGAAGTGGAACTTTGAGCAAGCACTTTCTTTACGAAAAGTCCCATAAAGCGCTACTGCTGAGGCTATATACAACACGCCTTCTCAAAATATATACAGAATCGAATCCGCACCACAGCTCATCCATCCTTCAAGACCACCAGTTGTTGTTCTCCCACTTGACGTACGAAGGATCAATCTTCTTCAAGTCTCCCACACCCAAGTTCGCAGCATCAATCGAGATCTCCCTCTTCAAGATACTGATCGCCTTGGCAACACCCTCAGTACCATAGCAATTGGCATACATGAACGAGCGACCAAGCCCAACAGCCTTAACACCAAGCGCCAAAAGCTTCAGGACATCAGATCCATACCTGACACCTCCATCCGCATAGATCTCCATCTGCTTGAACAGCTCGGGAGCCTCAGCATGAATCTCCAACGCCGTCTCCAGCGACGAAGGCGCACCGTCCAACTGTCTGGCACCATGGTTCGACAGGATAATAGCCTTAACGCCGTTATCGTACGCGAGCTGGGCGTCCTCGACGGTCATGATGCCCTTGAGGATGATGGGGAGAGAAGTGAGGTTTTGCAGCTGCTTGAAGTAGTCCCAGGTCTGGTAGGTGTAGGAGGAGTCGGCGGAACCGACGCCGTAGCGGGCGGCGCGGTGGCGGTCGCCGTCGCCGGCGGAGTCGACGGTCATGACGATGGCTTTGGAGCCGGTGGTTTCGGCGCGCTTGAAGGCGATGGCGCTGGCGGTTAGGTTTTCGCTGAGGTAGATCTGGGGGGTTGTCAGTAATGATTTAATCCTCTCACAATGTCTCGGGTAAGGTTACCTGTTGGAAAGTCACTTGGGGTCCGTAAGTTCCGTTTTGGACTTTCATATCGGCGATTTGCTCCATGGTCAAAGACGAGAATCCAGATGGCTGTTCGATATGTCAGTTCAATTGAACTCACCATCATCGTCTTCTTCTTGAAGAAAAGAGGAAACTCACCATATACAGGATCCCAGCCTCCCCAGCCGCCTTCACAAGACCTTCCTCACCCGCAACATTCGCATATCCACCCCTCGCAGCCGGCGAGATGAATATCGGCATCGAGAAGTTATATCCGAGCAGGGTAGTAGGAAGCGTAGATTCAATCTTCGTGACATCCATGCCCAGGACACGCGGACGGAATCGGTAGCGCGCGAATATCTCCAGGTTGTTGCGGTAGGACCACTCGCCGGCGGCGCCGTTGCGGTAGTAGGTGTAGGCGGTGGTGTTCATGTATTTGCGGGCGGCCCATTCAAAGTCTGGGAGGCCGATCATGCTTTCGAGGGGTGGGAGCTCGCCTGTGGCTGTTGAGCCGAGGACGTCGTCGATTCTAGGAGGTTGTTAGCATTTTCTTCTTGATTTTGAGTGCCGGTTGATTGTGAAATGTGAGGGTACATACCCAGTATCAGCTTCATTGAGGTACGGACGAGCTGCAAGCGCAGTCGCTACGAGGGGGAGGATAGTCAAGAAAGTATGCATTGTGAAAGAGCGTGATAGTTCGGGAACTTTGACCTGGGTGAGAAGAAAGGAAAGCAAGTTTTTGAGAAGGATTACTAGAGGTCTTTATACAGACATCCATTCTAGTTTCTGCTTCGGACCCTCTGGACTGGGAAGGTGGTGTTGAGGTATCTTGGCAGCATCATACGGTTCCCCTCTCTTCTCCCTTCCTCTTCGGCGATATAACCCATGCCTGCAAAGCCAGCCTTGTCAAGCCTTATTTACTGACAGCTGTGGACCTGCTTGTCGTCTAACTTACAAGGTATTCCTGCATCCGGACCGAGCTGTGGAGATGCATGTCTGCTTTCTATCCTCTTGGCCGGGAGAATGAGTTTGGATTGGTCGCTGTCGTTTTCGGCGCCGCTGTTTTGAGTTCGTCGAATACTTTATCGGACGTCGGGCCAAGGAATTCTCGCATTTTTTCCAGACTCGCTTGTCACCACGTTTATTGGCTTTGCGGTAGCGAGGTGCGATGTACGGATTTTAGCCGCTGAACTTGAGAGGACGAATTGGGGCTGTGGTCTTGGAGGTGCTTAGGAATGCTGTGAGTGAGTGAGATGACTCGAGGAGGAATGTCACTTATCGGATGAACCGACGGCAGTTGAACATTCGAAACAGCCGCTTCGGAGAGATGACCGGGTGGCGTACGGCCCTTGTCGCCTTGTCTTCGTTTTGAAGAAACCAGGCCGCCAGACCTTCCAGAACAGTCTTGAGCTGCCGGAACGGAGCTTAGATTGAGATCTTGTTATCTAATCTTGTGGGTTTGATCCGATCTCGTCCTCTCACAGCGGTGCTTCTCATCTTGTGCTACTGTAGAGAGGGGCCGCTGTTGCATGCAGCTGTGCATCCACTAACATCCAGACCTTCGAGTGCAACTTACTTAAATCCACATATGGCGAGCTGGTGTTGTTTCGTTTCCTGCTCAAGCAACAAACAGCTGGAAGCGGGGATTTTTCGGTTATGGCAGGATTGGAAGACTGAGAAGATAAGCTTTTTCGTTGCGTTTCGTTTCTAGATTTTTTCCCAAGCACATCCAGGATATCGGCTATGCTGTTGGCAGGGCAGAATTATACTTTCCTGTGGATCCGATCAGCTATTTGGCTCGAGTCAAGCTTTGACTCGCCATTTGTATCGCCGCTACATATCATTCATTTGCTTCCTCTTGTTGCGGGACTTTATCTTCGCATCTGGGAACACGTGGTGCATCAACCTCGAAGGAGAGCGTCTTCACGAAACGAAACGGTAAACGGGCATTTGAATAATCAGGAAGGAGGAAACACAGTTGAGATCTTGGCGTGGTTATTCCCCACTCTTTCTATCAGCCTGAACTCTGATTGCGACATGCATGGGTGGCAATTCCGGCGATGGGAGATCTGCGTCTTAGATTGGTAGCTTGGCAGGGGCTTTGCACATGCGTGGCATTTTTCTTGGATCTTGTCGAAGAGGGAACAAGAGTTTTCTGACGCATTCTTTGCCTCTGAGCCAGTGTCATCTTCAAGGTTTATTCTTTTGCGGTCATCTAACAAGAACACAGGCAGAACTATTTCGCTTCCAGAAGGCTCAACTTTACATCAATTTGAGCACAGCTTCTACGACCACATTTTCTGTCAACGACGAAAACGGCCGTCAACCTGGCACGGAATGCACCTACATTGGGAGCGGGGCCAAGATCCTGTAACAAGAAGCTGACATGGTAAACCTGGTGTGGATCCGACGTCAATCTTCCTTTAACTACCGGACTCCCGCCGTAGGCGAGGCAATCTGATTTGAAGAACTAAGGAAGCGGAGGAGATTTTGTCTTGAATCAAGTGGGCTGGCTGAGAGAGGATGACAAATCTGCGGCTCCCACGCGGTTTCGAATGCGAAAGTGCGGTGCTTTGAAAGAAGTGTTTTGGCTTTGTCATTTTGTTCCTGCTTCTACCAATTTTCAGTAACTCACCGCAAACCCTTCCCCGTGCTGTTTTCTGCAAACGTTCCGTTTCTGCTTCCATAATTCAGTGCTTCTCCTATTCTTATATTCCGACCTTGTTCCACTCGTCTTTTCCAGACACCCTGCGTGGTGCCAAAATGATGCACTCATATCTTAAGAAGAAGATGACTACCGGGGTGCCTACAGATGCCCCGGAAGTCTGCGTTTGAGAGGGGTGGCCTCGCTTAAGGTAAACATGCTTGATAATGGTGGTGAAAGTACCTTCCACGCGTTCAAGCACAGCTTTTACACTCTCCTTGATATGTCATCGTCAGCATTGCTACGAAATGGCGGGAACGAGCGAGTGGACATGTCGAGGGGCGCCAGTATGCACCTACTCACTTCAAGAAGCAGAATTGGGTATCCAACGAATAACTCTGCCTGCTCCCATTTGCTTCAACCCGTGAAGTCATCATTTAAGAACCACACTTCTCCAAACATTTCCGGCCTTCTTTCTTCTTTACAACACTGGTTATCGCATGGTCGCAACATAACCTGTGCTATCAGCTTTGGCGTCTGCTTTTCAGCATGTTCTTTCCACCAAGAGTGGTCGTTATTAGGTACGAACTGGTCCATGCGTATCACAAGCTGATTTTAGGGTATAGCTGGTGTCCACATAAATCGTGGATTAGTACCTCCAAAATCCTGGATATCGTCGTCTCTCTTGAGGACTTTCCAGACGCCGACTTGTAACAGCCATTTGACTTTCTCCTGCCACACAAGCACATGTGCGTGGAACTTCGGGCTGAGAATGACATTGAATAGCTTCTATACATGAGGCTCAGCTTCTTTCAAAGCAGTATCTGATTTGAAGAGCTCGTAAAATTGGCGTAATCGAGGCAGATCGTTGTAGTCAACTGTTTGCACTGGAGCATCGGCTTGTAAACCGAATAGACCGGATTCGAGAGCAGCTTCTCTATCGACATGAAGGGAGATCGCTACAACGGTTGTGAATATAGCCTTGTTTTCGCGACCGTAGAACATGCATAGCATGTCGTCGAGATCGCGCGCTCTTCTGTTCACATCCTCATATGCAGCGTCCATGACAATTTGTGGAATCGCGGATGTCATGAAGTCATTGCCCATAGAGTCTGTATCAGGTAGTGCTGGAGAGGAACACTTCATCAGAACTTCCAGATTGAACTGAAAGATGTAATCCGCAACGATCGATACACGCATGTTGTGAACAGAGTTTGCCCTGTAGACTAACATCATTACAGGTGCACCTTCGAGTTCTGAATCTGTGGCGTTATTAATCCTGTAGTACTCTTCATCCCTTCTGCGCGTCCTGGTCAAGGCATTAGCATATACCCCTGGCAGAAGTAACAGGATCGGGAAAACGAACAACGGACCCCAAAGTCAACTCATTCCAAAGTTAGAAAGAACATACCAGTTGACATGAAGTGTGACGTCGATCTTAGGCTGTAACTAAATTGTTTTCAGGCTCAGCTAGTCTTGCGTAATCTGGTGCCCGCCACACTCAAAGACTACAGCTCGTGCCCCACTGTTTACTGCGGCAAGCAGAGGCACCCGGGCATTCAGTAGCACTGTGCGGACGGGCCAACAGGCCTGACGAGACTCTTTGCCATCGAGGAGCGTAAATGGGATATCTTCCTCTGCAATGCGGCGAGGAAGGCAGGCTGTCCAAATTTGACGACGAATTTCAAGGGGAAAGAGGTTGAATTGAGGGAAGGTGTTGTGGGACATCCTCATTTAAGTCGCGGCGAAGTGAGGTAAGGATTTTGCGGAAAAGTATTTCTGTCTGAGATTTTGGGAGATAAGAGACAGTCCACGATTGGAAGGTGAAGATGCCACTTTTATTTGTTTCGCTTCTGATATGCACGTGATTCTTCTGTTTCTGGTCAGTCTTCGTCGTAGTAACAGAAGGCTGAAAATTGCTTGGGCGCTTGGAAGTCATAGCCCTTATCCGTCTACTTTTCTTCTGTTCCAGCTATGAGGAAAGCCTGTGACACTTGCCAGACGGTCTTCCAATCGTGCCTACATGATTTATCATTCGTTGACAACTTTGTTGTCATGTGCTTATTCCCCCCTTTTCTGCTTAGCGAGCTCACGTGGTACTGCATATGCAATGCACAGTGACACGGGCGCCAGGAAGATTACCCCTCCATGTTATCTGTCAGCCTCGATACCTCCAAATCTGCTCTGTAGGGTGTCACTGTGCCTGGTATCCGATCTCACACTGTCTTCCAGTGCCGAATACTCTCCACGCTACATTCTTTTTACTTCCGGCCAAACAACTCTCCCACTGTCGTGCATCGTCCGGAAAACTGGCGATCATTGTTCCGGACATAATCAGGCTACATTGTTATAACGCAAACTGACAAACCGTTGCCTCTCCATGTACCAACGGAATGCCGAAGGTCTATTTTATTTGGGCAGGGCAAGCGAGAGATGTGTCAGTTGTCGGTAACTTCAATAGAGAAAAGCCCATCAAGCTTGAGATGCTATCAAAACGGGGTGGTCCAGCAGTGTTCAGAGGAGACTTACGAGTGGATGCATCGGTACGGAAAGTCTTCTACAGATTCATCGTCGATGGCAAAGCCATGCTAGATGATTCCGTCGCACAGGAGAACTGGCCCGGGCGGGGTATGAGAAACGTCACAACTCCAAGGAGTGCAAAAGCTGGAACTCAAGTCTACCCATATCCTTACAGAAAGCTTGACTTTGACAATTACGACTATCGACTGCTGGTCGTCAAATTCAGCGATACCGAAGACGGGAAGTTGGACTGTTATCTTGAGCACGAGTCCCTCATAAACCCAGCCCCGTACTTGGCTTTGTCCTATTGCTGGGGACGACCAGATAGCACTCGTAGCATTCAACTTGGTGGATATTTTGTCGAGATCACAGTGAGTCTGGCTGATGCACTGTATGATGTGAGGAGAATGAGATGTCCGAACGCAACACGAGGTTCCGTGCGGTTGTGGGTAGACGCTTTGTGTATCAATCAAACGGATAACGAGGAGAGAAGTAATCAGGTGCGGAACATGCGTCAAATATACGCCAAGTCCTCCGAAGTCATTTCTTGGGTTGGCAAAGGATCGCTGTGCGGATATCCTTCCGAGGCTGTGGAATACCTTATCAAGAAGCAGAGTCTGATAAACCGACTTAGCGATGGTTCATCATCTGTCCGAGACGCACAGATGCTGCTTGACGACTTTTCGTCGTTCAGCTTCGCCACAAAGGAAGATTGGATGGCAAATCAGCTGGCTATTATGGATGCATTCTTCAACCAGGCGTATTGGAAGAGAGTATGGATTATCCAAGAAGTCACTGTAGCGCCAAAAGCGACTGTTGTATGGGGTAAAGCTGAGATCCCTTGGGAGATTGTGGCGAGAGCACTTTCGGCTTGGAAAGTGATGGAGATCAGTTCTGGTCCTAGACAGACGAGGGGCTTCACAAACGCCTTACACTTACTCGAGTTTCACAATCACGACAATGTCAGGCCTCAGCCGATCAGTCTACTCGATGCAATCAGTTGGAGTCATCAGACACTTTCTACGGAGCCTAGAGACAGGATCTTTGCTTTATTAGGCTTATGTCATGACGGCGCAAGATTCGTTCCTGTTCCAAACTACAAGCAACCACTCGAGGCCATTGTCATAGATATGGTACTATCGATGATGCGATACACCAAGTCTCTGGATCTCATATGCTTGAAAGGGATTCGTGTTCAAAGCTCGGAGAATATGAAATTGCCTACATGGGTACCGAACCTGGTCGACCTGTGGTCTGGATCTTTGACCATCCAAGAGAAGAGCTTCTTCGAGTGGAAATCAGTCAACAGCTTCATGCCTGTTCTCGATGGCTCCGATACCACAGCTCTGAAAGTCAAGGGAAAATTCCTAGGCAAGATCATTGGTTTAAGTACGGGAATCAGCACAGACGGTATCGTTCAACTGCCAGCACGACCTCAAAAGCCATGGATCCACGCCACTGCGAACCTGATCAGGACGAAGCCAGAATTATGGAATGCGCCTGACTCCGATCGCGATGTCCGAGATGCCATATACAGAACACTAACGATGTGTCTCCTGCCCGACAGTATCTCCTACGAATGCGCACGAGATTGCTTTGCCTCGTTATGGACACCTTGGGGTCGAGGAGCGATCCACAATATCGCTCTGATAAATTGGATTGACTCAAATGCCGAGTTCAAGCTCAAGGACTTCACATTACGAGAATGGTCGATGCTGAAATCCGAGTATGATGCTACCACGTTCCATAATTACGCCTATCCAGATGAGAACCTTCTGGAGGAGTTCATTGCTACGCTAGAGAAGGTGTTGGGAAGTGGGATGAAATTGGCCGCGCTGGATGGGAGTCAGATTTTGGGGTTGGTGCATCCTGATGCGAGGGTTGGCGATCAGTTGTATGCCTTGAAGGGCTGCACGATACCTGTTACGCTGAGACCGGTTGAGGTCGGGCAGGTGAAGGAGTTTACCGTTGTTGGTGGTGCGTATACTCTAGGCATGGACCAGAGATATCATGCTCGGCATCGAGAAGGCGCTGAGGTGCCAGACATAGAGTGGTCGAATGTCACAGGAGTATTGGAACTACTCTGACCTGTTCTTCAAATTTAGACTATGTGCAGTCGAGATGTTCGGACAGTATACACATGAGGTTCTGAAATTGCTTAGGGCAGATCAAAGACACTGCGAGTACCAGTCGTTGACAAACTTGCATGTCGAGCCCGCAACACACGGCAAAGTCCATGGTGCTGTCGCGCCGCCGCCACCACATTGTCCATAGAGCGGCACAGCAGAAGCAGTGCTACTAGCTTCCGTGCTCGAAGATGTCGCAGATTTCGTATTCGTAGTTGAGACTTTCGTGCTGGTTATACTGCTGGACTTAATACTTGACGTCGAAACCACAGTCGAAGTCTTAATCGTCGAACTCGAAATCGGTCCCACGACACCACCGGGCCCCTTGACATTGGAAATACCAGTCTTCTGTAAAGAAGTAGGCAACAAAGGCTGGATCAGCTTCTGCCATACGGTAGTATAAAGTCCAGGACTTCCATCAGCAGCCAAGCTTCCAGGTTCGAGACTCCCCCATTGTTGTGAGTCAGAGCAGCAGGGTGAATAAGTTCCCCAGAATGGACCAGCAGCCCAAGCAGTCCAGCCGATGTAGACGTCATTGGCGGCCATGTAGTTGACCATGTCTGTGAGGTAGGTGGCGCATTGTGTGCCGTTTGCGGCGCCGAATTCGGTGATCATGGCTTTGAAACCGTATGTTTTGAGCCAAGCTGTGACGCCGGCGAGATTGCTGGCTGCGGGTTGGGAGCAGACGGCGTGGCCGCCGGAGAAGTCAACGTCGAGGTATTCGTGAATGTCAAATGCTGTGGATCATTAGTCAGGGTGAAGGATTTTTCGATATGAGATGGGAGACATGCCAGTGTTGTTTACTGGGTCGGTTATTTTGAACATCACTTCACTGTTGGCGGGGGAGTTTCCGGTATATGATTCAGTCCAGGAATGTCCTCCTGTCCAGCCTCCGCCGGGAGCAAGAATCCTGATTCATATTAGCCAATACTCAAGGTCCATTAAGAAATTGATTTTTCTACAATTGGTAGGCGCCAACTGCTCTGATGGCGTTGATTGCAGCTTGGTCATTGGTCAGCACCAAGTTATTGTCCATATCATGAGGCTGTGCATTGTCAATACTTAGTGTACTCCAGTAAAGGGTTAGTCATCTCACCTCGTTCATGAGGCCAAAGATGACTTTCTCATTGCTCTTGAACCTCGAAGCGAGCTCGCCCCAGAATGCAGCAAATTGAGCTGTCGTCGCTGCGGTTACATCTGAAGTGTCTCCGATAATACTTCCGGTCATCGGTTGTTGAGAAGGGTTGTTGTAGCGCATATAGTTGTGGGGATCCAAAATGCAGTATGCACCTTTGGTGACCGTGATGTAGTTGACAGCATCTGCGAATTCTTGGAAATGCTGTGAAGGATTAGTCATGAACTAGGAGGATGGCAGGATGCGACAAACTGTCTCATTGAACTTAGCTCCAAGTCCGTATGATAGTGGGCACATTCGCTCCAAGAGGAAAGCTACACGGAAAAGATTGACTTTGTTCTGGTCGACATAGACATCGATCGCGGCTTTGTTGATGAAAGCGTAATCGACTCCGAAACGCCCAGGGAGACCAGTGCCGGGTGTCGCAGATGCGCCTTGAAAATGTCAGCAATGTATTATGCAGAAATAGAACGCTATCTCACTGTATACACCGAATTCTCCACCACTTTCTGCGACTCCAGCATAAAAGATTGTTGCTGCTGCCTTGGCAGCGAGCAAAGAAGCAGCAATGATTGTCTTCGAAAACATAGTGAAGACTCAAGCCTCGACAAGAGAAATAGATGAGATGGTGGAACGAAACACTAGGAAACCAGGACGCCAAGTGCGCTTTAAATAAGAATGAAGCTCATCTCGGAGGCTCTTGCATTTCCTTTCCGCTGTGGGGAGGCTCGCATCGGGTACTCAATCCGGACCGCATCTACCGAATAGGTTGTCGAGCATCACTTGAAAACCGTGAACTAATTACAAATATGTTTATAGACTCACAGAGAGTGTTGTGATAGTCGGATTAATTAATTGAGGGACAGGGAGCTAGAAGGTTTGTTTTCTGTAGGGGTAGGTTTAGGTTGGGTACCTGCATGCATGGAGGCTTTGCCGGGCCGGCGGTCGACTGGGATTAGATACCCCGCCGGAGGAGTACCCCCCGCGAAAGGCTTCCTACTTGTATTAGTATAGGTCTTACCCCGCTACTATATTCTGTTCGTGGAGCTCAGACAGGGGGAACGTACAATACTTAATCTCTGCCCTGATTGTTGAGCCGTAGTTCCGCCGGCAATTGTGTTAGGTATTTTATTCACACGTTTTATACAGATTGGCCGAGGTCGCATGAGAGAAGGTCGGACTGTTCTTGAAGCTTCTATCTGCATGGAATTCTCTTTAGACTTTGATTGAAATGTTTGTAAATGCCACGACTATGTTGTGCTCATTACGAAGATCAGGCAGAGTACCAAAGGGAAGGAAGGGAAAATAAGTTACCTTTTTTGATAGCTTCCTTGGCATTTCATGAACTTCTCTACCTTTCATACATCATAGTTGATATTGTTCCTACTGCTTCTTTGATTTACTTCTAGAACAATTCGCGGTTCGTAATTATGTTCTTCCCTTTCTTCCAAAGACAAATTTATCTCATATGACGTGTTCGCTCTCCGCAGTCTTCTTCACCTTCAAATTCTTTGTTATCATACATATAGAAATCATCAATACTACCTCGAGCTGATCCCGTTATACACTTCCATAAATGACTCGATGTTTTAGTTTGAGATTTGATCAAGCAAAGAGCTGCCACAGTACCGTATTCATGCTTGGGGTGTAGAAAACGGATTCATTTACAAGAAAGCTTCAAGGACCAGTGTCCGAATACGAGTGCATCTGAAGATCATATTCAAAGAATCGGATTTCCAGCACAGCTCTAGGCAATTTCGTTGCCAGCTGTGCTGTTTTCACTGTTCTCAAAGAAGTCACTCAGTGTTTTGGCAGCTAACACTAACGCTCTTGCCAGATCCCAGCGGATGCTTTATTGTGTGGTTTGATAGATGTAGGAATCAAAGCACTTTGAATCCAGAGTTTGTGAGCGTAGTGTGAAATTACGCGTCGTTAAGACACAAAAGACTGTTGCCACCAGGCCTTCATTGACAAAACAATGTCACGTGTTTCAGCAAATGTATCATTACTTGCGTTCAATAACTGGCGGTTTTTACCGTATCAAAAGCAGAATAAGCTTCGTGTTTCCTTTGTTGTCACCGTTCCAGAATTATAGTTGGGTCTTGGCAGGTAAGGCAGATTTCGCGGTGACACATTCCCAGGCACCAGGCTGAGCCCGCCCCTCGCTTAGAATATATAACCATCACCCCACCATCCTCCTCCTCGATCCTTCATCATCAACAACAAAACAAAAACTCGAACACGAACAAGAATCTCACAACACCAAGATACACGTCTCCCGATATCGTCATGACTTCCTTCTGCGGTTGCTGGTACCTACCAGCTACCCCAAAACACATCCAATACTACCAATACACCCCACGGCAATACTTGCCCCTCCTCGAGAGCGAGGTCCACAGCACAATTCTCTCAACAACCTCCCGTACAGTACTCAAGCAGACATTCAAGAACCCATCGACAACAGACGCCATCAAGGAGTGCACCTATGCGTTCCCTCTTTACGACGGCGTTTCTGTGGTCAGCTTCACATGCCAAGTTGGCAAGAAGATCCTTCGGGGTCTCGTGAAGGAGAAGGCCAAGGCTCAAGAAATATTCGACAAGGCGGTCGCCAAGGGCGAAACGGCTGGTCTGCTCCAGCAAGCACCAGAAGCTTCTGACATGTTCAGTACGAAGCTCGGAAACATTCCCGCCGGCGAGAGCGTCATTATCGAGATTACCTACATCGGAGAGCTGAAGCACTACGAGACTGAGGGTATTAGATTCACGATTCCCACAAAGATTGCTCCTCGATATGGACCCGGCCCGGACTATGGCACTCCCTCTGGAGTCACAGCTCAAAATCATGATGGGATCAAGATCATCGTCGATGTCAACATGCCTGAGGGTTCGTTCATAAAGGGAGTTCAGTCGCCATCACATCCTATTGCCGTGTCCATGGGAACTGTCTCCACAGCAACTACTGCAGACCCGACAATGAGCAAAGCATCGGCAACATTGTCTCTTGGCAGTGCCGCGCTCGAGAAAGACTTCGTTCTGATCGTCCAGTCCAAAGATGTTGGTACTCCGAAGGCTATTCTGGAGACGCACCCAACGATCATCAACCATCGAGCCTTGATGGCAACCCTCGTCCCCAAGTTCTCTCTTCCACCGTCACGACCCGAGATAGTCTTCGTCGCCGATCGAAGCGGCAGTATGGCGCACAACATCCCAATGCTTCGCTCAGCGATGAATGTCTTCCTGAAGTCAATGCCTGCTGGAGTCAAATTCAACATTTGCTCATTTGGTAGCCGTCACTCCTTCCTATGGGAGAAGAGCCAAAGCTACACCAAGGAAAATCTCCAGCAAGCCACTCATCATGTTCAGACATTCGGAGCAGACATGGGAGGAACTCAAACCTTCGGTGCAATCAAAGGCACAATTGAACGTCGCTGGTCCGACATTCCCCTCGAAATAATTCTTCTAACCGATGGAGATATTCAGAGCCAAAATGAGTTGTTCGATTATATCAACAAGCAAGTGGAGAAGAGCAAAGGCAAGATTAGAATCTTCCCTCTCGGAATCGGGAGTGGTGTCTCGCATGCTCTCATTGAAGGACTTGCTCGTGCTGGGAACGGATTCGCGCAAGCTGTTCAGGACGGTGAGCGACTCAACAACTCTGTCGTTCGCATGCTGCGTGGTGCCCTCACTCCTCATATCACCGATTACACGCTCGAAGTCAAATATGAAAAGGATGATGATGACTTTGAGGTGATCGAGAAGGTCACGGAAGGGCTCAAGGTCCTGCTCTCTGATAGTGATAAAGCGAAGTCTCCAGAGAAGCCCAAGGCGACAATGTCACTCTTTGACACCGCTGTTGATCCCGAGAAGGAGGATATCAAAGGATTGAAGGACTCTAACCACTATCTCCCGAAAGTCCCCACACCCAAGCTTCTGCAAGCTCCTCACAAGATCCCATCCCTCTACGCATTCTCCCGAACTACAGTCTACCTGTTGATGTCTCCTGAGACCATTCAACGCAATCCGACTGCAGTTGTTCTACGAGCTACATCCGAGCATGGACCTCTCGCATTGGAGATTCCGATCGAGGTTCTTCCTGCACCCGCTCAAACAATCCATCAGCTCGCTGCCAAGAAGGCTGTTCAAGATCTGGAGGAGGGTCGTGGCTGGATCTACGATGCGAAGAATCAAGATGGTATTCTCGTCAGGGATGTCTATCCAAGCTCTTTCGATGACTTGCTCGAGAGAGAAGCTGTTCGACTTGGGGAAAAGTTCCAGATTGCTGGTAAATGGTGCTCGTTTGTGGCGGTTGCTGAGAACGACAAGGAGAATTCAAGAAAGGCCTTGAGAGATACGTCTGATGAGGATATGAGTGATGATTTCGACATGATCGGTAAGTCCCCTTTTGACCCCGAGACTCAAATTCCTTGCCAGTCTCCATTCGTAGCCTCCCATCAAAGGACTCCCATAGCTGACTATATCAAAGATACCGAAGAAAGCGCTTCCGTTCAATATGACATAGAATCCTCCCAAATGCTCGAGAGCAGAAGTGTGCAAATCGATAACGGCACGTCAAAGAGACATCGTAAGGTCCTTCCATCGATGGCTGCTCGGAAATCCAAGTCACCGCCCCAACAGTCCAACGCCCAACCTCCACCATATGGATTTGGCACTGACGCCCTCTTGGCACAGCCCGCGAGAAAGCATATTACAAAGGGCGGTAGCAGTGGCAATCGTGGCGGTGCGCGTAGTTCTGCATCTTCGATGGGTAGTTTTGGCGCTATGTCACAATCTGCTGCAACACCAACACAAGGATTCGGTAGCTCTCCATTCCAACCGATGGGTATGGCCCAACTGTCCATGTTCGGATCTGCTCAGCCTCCTCAAGCTGAGATGCAATCAGAATCATCGTCTAGGGGAGGTCTTCTCAGCTTTGGTACACCGCCACCTCCTCCTGCACCCTCGCCTGCCTCATTTAGTTCTCGTCCAACTTTTCGTTCACTTGCTCCGGTAGATGCCAAAATGTCACCGGCTTCTTCAATGTTCTCGCCAGCCTCGCCCGCATACTCGCCAACTTCTCCCTCCTACTCACCTAGCTCACCCGGCCAGTATTACGGCAGAGGAGCAGTTCCATCATCACCTACCCCTACACAAGCACCGCAATTCACCGTCCCTGAGTCCGTCGCCGACAAAGTCCTCGCATTAATCGAGCTCCAAGATTTTGATGGTTTCTGGGCCTCGGATAGTGATAAGCATGCTTTCCTTATCATGGGAGTGATGGACATTGATGCACCGGATGGAGTCGATGCTAATGTCTGGTTGACGCTTCTGGTCATCAAGTTCTTACAGAAGAAGTGCGCTGAGGAGGAAGGTACGTGGGAGTTGGTTGTTGAGAAGGCGAAGGCTTGGTTGGATAATTCCGGAATTGGTGATATTGCAGGATTGGAGAGGAAGGCTGGTGAAGTTCTGGGTTGAGATGTGAAACCCAAAACGGACCTTAGACAGGAAGTAGTCGCGGCATTCTGAATTTGAAGGAAATATCCGGTATTTTTAGGGCTTGGAAACCTGGGTATTGACGACTGCGATGTTTACGCATGGAAATATGATCGCGCAAAGGGTTGATGGACGCATTTTCTGTCAGGAGCCCGGATTTCTGACTCCTGCAGTTAGCGAATTAGTGAATTAGATACAACATGAATGCATTGAAACCAGTCCATGATTTGAGTCTGATTATGCGTCCCGGAACTTCTTTCCGTTTCTCACCCATAAGTAGATCACAAATGACAACAAATCCTCGCTTAATCTTGCCCATTATACCAAGAATCGTAATTTTGAAACGATATTTTCTCCCTGCCTGTTCCTGCCTAGGAGACTGAAGACGCTAGATCCTTCTTCCCACCCCAGCCTCATGAAGTCGATACTTGATTTTCATCGGGAGCATGTACATCGCCCAGTGAAACATAGATCCAGGCAGCGTCTATGGCTTCTGAACCCCGCCAAACTGCGGGGTAAATATGATTGTGGGACTCGGAGCCACTCCACGTTTGAGGCTCATTTCATCCCTCGGGCAAAGATACTACTGACAGGTCAGCGTGCTCCAACTCACACATGTTACGTGACATCGATTAAGCACTGGACTTAATCGGCTTGCAGTACGCGCTCCAATAGTATCATAACTTTTATCGAAAGTGGGAGGCGCTGCGTTATGGTAAAGTGGGGTCGTGATCGGCAGTCCCTCTTTATTTGGAGGACGAGACTTGGATGCTTTGGATCATCGGTTTTCTATATCGGAGTCTGTTCTGGGTGACCACGAACACTCTGATATACTGTGTATTTCAGAAACGGTGATTTCATCTTAATCTCACCCCAGCGAAGCCATCATGTGGTTCTCCACGGCTCAGAAGGTCTTGTGGACATGGATAGCTTCCCCAATCAGCACTCCCAGTTTCTCACATCCTGATGCGCAATCAAATCTACCGTACGACATTTCAGACACTCCATTTACTCCCGTCTGTCAAACAAGCCCCCTCTCATCTCACAAAGTATGCGACACATCACTCAGCATTAAAGACCGCGTAGCATCTCTCATCAACTCCTTCACCCTCGAAGAGAAAATATCCAACCTCGTCTCCACCTCCTCCGGATCCCCCAGACTCGGCCTCCCCTCATACCAATGGTGGAACGAAGCCCTCCACGGCGTAGGCTCCAGTCCCGGAGTCCACTTCCCACCCACCGGAAACTTCAGCTACGCAACCAGTTTCCCATCACCCATCCTCACAGCCGCCTCATTCGACGACACTCTAATCCGAGATGTAGCGCGCGTGATCGGAAAAGAAGCTCGCGCCTTTGCAAATTATGGGTTCGCTGGTTTTGATTTCTGGACGCCGAATATCAACCCTTTTCGGGATCCACGATGGGGAAGAGGGCAGGAGACGCCGGGAGAGGATTCGTTTCATGTGCAGCAGTATACGCGGGATTTCATCCCGGGCTTGCAAGGTGGGGATATGGAAAGGAAGCAGGTTGTTGCTACTTGTAAGCATTATGCTGCGTATGACGTTGAGACTGGGCGACATGGAAATAATTATAATCCGTCGCAGCAAGATCTTGCGGATTATTTTCTTGCACCGTTCAAGACGTGTGTGAGAGATGTAGGGGTGGGAAGTGTGATGTGCTCGTATAATTCCGTAAACGGGATTCCGGCTTGTGCGAATGAGTATTTATTGGAGGATGTTTTGAGAGAACATTGGGGGTTTGATGAGGATTATGCGTTTGTGGTTTCGGATTGTGGTGCGGTGGATGATATTTATAGGTATCATAATTTTACGGATAGTCTGGAGGATGCGGCGGCTGTGGCGATGAATGCTGGGACGGATCTGGACTGTGGGGATTCGTATTTGAAGATTGGTGATGCATTGGCGAAGAATAGTACCACGGAGAAAGCTGTAGATGGCGCGCTGAAGAGACTGTACTCTGCTCTCTTCTCGGTGGGATATTTTGATGGAAGCCAGTACGATTCCTTGTCCTGGTCAGATGTTTCGACGCCAGAAGCACAGAAGCTAGCATACAGAGCTGCGGTGGAAGGCATTACTTTATTGAAGAACGATGGAACTTTTCCACTCGATGGAGAAAAGAAATACTCGAAAGTCGCTGTTATCGGACCATTCGCAAATGCTACTGAGCAAATGCAAGGAAATTACTTCGGGAAAGCAAAACACATTACCAGTCCTTTGGAAGCATTCCAAAAAGAATGGAAAGTATCATATGCCTTTGGCACCTCCGTCAACGGCACGACCACATCTGGTTTTGAGGAAGCTATCTCCGCAGCACAAGATTCAGAGATGATTTTCTACCTCGGGGGAATCGACAACACAGTTGAGTCAGAAGAGTTCGACAGGACATCACTCGCATGGCCTGGCAAGCAACTCGATCTGATCATGCACCTTTCGAAACTCGGAAAACCGCTCGTCGTGATCCAATTTGGAGGCGGTCAAGTCGATGACAGCGCTCTGTTGGCAAATAAGAATATTAGTGCCTTACTCTGGGCGGGCTATCCTGGACAAGGTGGGAAAGCTCTGCTTGATATCATCAAGGGAGATGCTTCTGCTGCAGGTAGATTACCGGTAACCCAGTATTCTGCGAGTTATGCGGATGAAGTCAGTGTTTTCGATATTCGGCTCCGACCAAATGCTAGCGATGCTTTCCCTGGACGAACGTATAAATGGTATACTGGGGAGCCAGTGGTACCATTTGGATATGGACTTCATTACACCGAATTCGAATTCAGCTGGAAGACGACACTTGACAAGTCCTACGACATCCAGGATATCATCTCGGATGACTGCAGCGATACCACTCCATTTGCCGACACCACCGCTGTCGTTACGAACACAGGGAATCGCATATCAGATTACGTTGGTCTACTTTTCCTATCGAGCCCAAATGCAGGCCCAGCTCCTCGTCCGATCAAGTCCCTCATTTCTTACGATCGTCTGCACGCTATCGGCGTTGGTTGCGAGAAGACGCTTCATTTGCCTTTGACTTTGGATTCCCTTGCGAGGGCTGATGAGAATGGTGATTTGACAATATTTCCGGGTCAGTATGTGATTGCGCTGGATATTGATGAGAAAATCACTTTCGAGTTTGAGTTGACGGGGGAGAAGGCTGTGATTGATACATTGCCTCCGTTGAAAGCGAAGTACAATTTCACTGTGCCTGTACATATGGAGCCACCTGCTAGTATCACTCATTTGTTATAAGAAAATGATTGTGGTAACTTCTACCCATGCTATATATCTAAGTCGTCCCTCAGCTTCTGTACATGGATTTCTTGCTTTTTATTCTTACCGTTTCGTTTTGCATCCTGCATATGACCTGGGTAGTACCCGTTGTGCAACGCAGCCCAGACCTCCCGGTCAAATATTGGATATTCTCGTTCTCCAAAATGCATCTGTGATCCGGATTCCCCCATATCAAGAGTTGTAATGCGACGCATATATCTCCTATCCCACTCAGACTCGTACTCGTCATCTTTATCTCCAGTACTGGATGAAAAGTCTCGACTAGGAATCACAAGAAGTCCATCACACGCATTGCCAATATTGTCCTCCAAGTATTTACCTTCGCAATTTCACCACCGTAGCTTGAAGGCGTCAAGTGTATTTTGTGTCAATGTCACCGGATCGGTGGCTTGCATGTCTCTCTTGAGGTCAGAGACCATCTGCAGCATTTTTGGGGTTTGAGAATGGGTATTGGTGATGTCGTCTTTGGCTGGGCCCCAGCCACAGGCTCGGCAGAATGTCTGGGAGGTATGAATTAGTATGGAAGCTTTCTTTCATGAGAATGTTATGTTTCCGCGAATGCAGGTTGTTGTAAAGCTTTGATGAAGAGGGTTGGACGTGATGCTTACGTTCATTAAAAATACAAGCTCTGCTTCGTGGACTCCGCCTTCCAACCATCTGCCAAGTGTCTTCTCGGTCATCTGGAACAACCGTTTGGATATGCTGCTATGAAACGATCGATTCGACGGATATTTTGTCCTACTCTGTGGCGGCTCAAGAATAGCTGATATGTATTGTCGTCGATCTGGTCTTCGGTAGGAGGTGGAGAACTAAGCGAATCGGTGAAGTCAACGTCACTGAGAGAGTCGCTACTGAAAGAAGTGCAGGTGGAACTGGGCTTGGATGGAGTAAATATGGCGTCTTTGAGGACTGGAAGATCTGATTCTTCGAAGTCTTCGTGCTTGTCATTGCAGTCGTCGCTTTCGAGATGGTCGAACGCATCAAAGACATGAGAATCCTAAAAGACAGCTTCTGTGCCTCCAGAAGGATTCATTGAAGCTGAACATGGATGATTGTCCATTGCTGCCGGTCAAATGTAGTTCTGTTGGCGTTGCGCGATCAGTAGGAGTGGTTGAAGTATTGGGAGTTTGTGAGCAAGGCTCAGCTCCCAACGTCGGTTAGAATTGCCCAAATCCCGCTAGAGATCACTCCCTCATCTTAAATTTTCGAGATGGATTAGGAGGGACAAAGTTTACTTGGACTGAGCTGTTCATACACGATGTCTAGCGCTTGACCTCCACTTCTCTTCTTTTTATAGCCGCCTCTCCATGAGTCCAGATCCAAAATCAAAACACGACAATCGTTGCGACTTGAGGTCTTGTATTGATCCAAGAACAATTTTGAATTACGTCCCCTAACATCATTCAAAATACGATCATTGATATGTATTGTGCCAGTTCGATGACAACATGGCGTTCTCAAATGCTAGGTCTCGTCCCCGCCCCTTTCGAGTGAACCGAGAGCACGTGTTTTCATGTAAACAAACCTTTTTGGTTCCCTTAGCGGGCTTTTATGATTCCATGCACTTGATGATGTCTCATGAAACCATCGAACACGATAAGCTGTGACAAGGCGTGCACTGCATTGTGCTGTTTTATTGTTGAAAAGTGTCACGTGGGCATGCAGCTTTTGATCTCTAGGTACTTTGCTACGAAAAAACTATCTACAACGTGCAACTACATTTCAGGACTGCTTCCTTGAATGGAATGATTTTTTTTTGAGTTTGGACTGGAAGAATAGATGGCATGCAAGCCAAGGCGGCACAGTTCTTCAGCATCACATGATCGTCAGCATGCCTACCTCGTCCGTCTTTCAACTGCATCCCTCATCAACCATTCAAGTCCAGCACCATCAAGCATCTTCCTTATAATCATCGGGAGTTAAAAACATCACTCAAGCCGACTCCGTAGCCAGTATCGCTTCACGTTATGTCATATCTCAGGCTCGCATCCGCCTTGAAAACAGTCACACAAAAAGCCTCGCATCCTTCAGCATTGATCTACAAAGTACAACTTGCCCACGTCAAGCAGCAACAATTAAATGGAGGAGAGATCGGAGATGGAAAGACTGGAGTGGTTGAGCTGATGGCTCCTGAGGAGGTAAAGACGGATCAGCAAGCTGGAGATGAGGGAACGGACGGGGTAGCTGAGAGTGAGGGAAGGAATAGTAAAGGCGGAAGGCCGGAGGTTGATAGTAAAAATGAAAGATGAGCTCAGTGACTTGACGGTCCGTCAAGGAAGGCCTGGTAGACAGGTTTTGAAAGAGTGTACAATTATTGGACATTTTATAGGAGGACCTTGGTGAGGGGCAGGCGTTTGGTGCTTTATACCCTCTACTCATTCTAATACAGCGATCGCTATTCTGCTCTACCTCATAAGCATTTCCCTAGAATCATTTGAACTTTTCTAGCGGTGCTGCTAACGGCGAACCACTGGTTAAAAGATGCAAAGTAGGAATGTCAACAATCAAATCACCGGTGGTCCGAAAGTATCCTCCAAAGACATAGTTTGCCGCCCCGACTTCAGACTTCCCATGGTGATGCACCTTCCTACAGCCAAATACTCTACCTCCTTGAAGCCTGATCAGGCCGGATGACTGCGATGATATCCGAGCATTCGAACATACAGAGTTGGTCTCCGACCTGACAGCCATTCGGAATTATGATTGCCACACCATTCTCAGAAAACCCCACATCACATGTATTGCCGATAATTTGAGCTTCGTGCACAGTCCAACCGTAATCGTTGCACAGATAGTCAGTCGAACTCCTTTCAGAGATTGAATCATCGGCGGCGTAGGATAGTGAGGTAGTGCCGGATCTCTGCTCTGTAAATCCAGGACGCATGGTGCGATGGAGGTTCCGGACATGTGTCAAGAGACAATTCAAATGACGTCGTCCATCAGTCTCATGGGATATGTTCAGATCAGCATCTTGGCTGCTCGTGTCTGACTTGAGGACAACAATTTGCCTTAGCATACTGCCAGGCCATGCTGCATCTCTCCACTTGACTGAAGCCCGGTACTTTCTGACCAGTCACACTGTTCTACTTGACCAATTGACAGCTTCTGCTGAAGCTCTTGAGCCATACTGACGACTAACCTTGGCCGATTCGGATGTTTCAAGAAGTGATGGACCATCACGCTCTGCCATATTGATAACCAAGGTGCTCCATAGTCAACCACAGTAGCCTCTTGACAACAAGGAGGAGCCATCGCGTGCAGACCAAATATCTTGTCCTTGACATCTTCGCATATGGAAGATCCGTATTTGCGGCAAAGTGCTCCTAGAGGTTCTTTGAATTGAGAGCTTCGTGCTTTACGATGAAAGCTTGGGCGATCTATACACAGCGTAAGACGCTTTAGTGTTCCATCTGCTTCGCTAGCTACCATCAACGGTGCTGATCGGGAATGTTGTTTGGTCTCGCACAATATCTTTCAGACCCTGTGCAAAGGTCGTCCACTCTAATTGATGATAACCGCAGCAAACTAAGACATCTTCAGCCAAGTTGATCTCTTGCACGATCCACAGTCGTTGTCAGTAGTCCCGAGAGAAAAGCTCTTCTATAGCCTCTGTCTCTTCGCTTTGCAGCTCGATTTGGATTCTTTCCACCCTGTTCATACCCTTTGTGTTCCGAAGGAAACGTGATCTAAAACCTTGCCGTGGTCTAGGTACTAAAAATTTCGGAGCTTTTGCCACCCGCTTCAACGTCTCCAAAGCAATATAGGTGTTAGGATCATCCAGTCCCAGCCACGCAAGCACTCTCGAAGCACGACTAAAAATCTGCCCCATCTGCGTTACTTGATGATTACGCTCGCTTTCATCGTTTTGATTGATACAGATTGCGTCGATCCAAAGAATTCGATTGGAATTGTCGAGTCGAAGGTGGAACGATGCCTGCCACAGGTTTTCGCGGACAGGGAAGCTTTGCCCGCCGAGCGAAATAGTCTTGAGTACGTGAGGACCCCACATATAGGATAGAGCTTCGTAATTCGGGACTTGTGAGAGCTTTACATGATGCACTTGGCATCGGATCGGGTAACTAGGCTTGCCAGCCTCAAGGCTGAGCACTCGGATTTCGTCGGCATTTGCAAGGGGACGATAGGAGGACAGCTCTGAAGATATAGACATTATAGCAGTCCAAAGGTCTGTGGAAGAAGAAGCGTGGATGATCAGGTATAGCAATAAGATATCAGAGACTGTGTGATGCGTTTGAGATTGGGAGAATGTATTCTGGCGAGGCTCGTGTGCTCGGTGAGCGCAAAGGTGTCCATGTGACCATGGTCCTTGGCGAACGCCACATTTGTGTCACTTAGAGGCCGTAGAGAACTACTATACAGAAGTGTGAAATGTCCCCCGAAAGCACTATTCAACTCCAGAAATAATAAATTGACTACGTTGGCTTCTGCCCAAACACTTTCTGTCTCTCCCGGCTCACAACAAACTTTCCATCGGGTACCAGTTCTGGGCATCCTATCATAAACTGCCTGTTCATAGCTGACCTCCATCCAATTGTCTTGCCTTTCTCGATAATCTCTTCCAATGCCCAAAGCCGTGAGGTCATCGTATGTTCAACGCCAGCCAGTACAGTGGGCACCGCCATTCTCTGTCCCGGTAGCACAAGTCCTATCATCGCTCTGTCTCCATGATCATTTATTGGAACATGCATAACGCATTCGCAAAACTTCTCGAAGCGACGATCGGTTAATATCCCTAAGAGGCTGATGGTTGGCTGGAGATACTCTGTGTCCCAGTTGGAAGTGCTGCTGTTGATGTGGAAGATTGACAGTAAGTCTGTGGCTGCTGTTGCAAAACCTTCGCCATCGATGATAGAGCCGAAGTCAACGCCGATGCCATACTTGACTTCCTTCCCGTCCTTTACATCTTCATAAATCTCGCCCTTCTTGACGATCTCGGTATCGAAAAGTCTAGCAGCAGATTTGATCCAATCGACTCCGCCGTCAATGAAACAAGCGAGCAATATTCGGACGGCTTTGTGCCATATGTCATGGTCTCGTGTCTCAAAGAATTGTTCGAATCTAGCCTTGGAAGCAGCGTCTGCAAACGGAGTGTCGCGATCGTATAGTCCATGCTCGTGGAGGATCCTATGGGCCAAGTGAAGTGCAGTTCCTGATGGTTGCATTGGCGCGCTCTCAATGAAAAGGAGATCAATTTCGATATATGCGGGAGTGATTGTGTGTATCTGCAGGTTCCCAGCGTGGGCAAGCATCTTCGCCTCGGTCCTAGTGTTGTGTGGACGGCGAGCCCAAGAAAGAATAGATCTGCCGTGCTGAGAGAGGGAGAGTGGCGGTCCAACAAAACCCAGGACAGAGATTTCGCCCCTGGAAAGAGCAATTGCTGTTGCGATCCAGTATAGCTCGTCTTCGCCCTTTTCAATTTGGCGAGGATCGGTCGAATCTTCGATTGGTATGCGCCCCTTCCAAACGAGGGGTATGCCCGAGAGATTGAGAGCAATTTGGCACTTATCTTGCATGTCCCTGCACTTGAAAGCGGCTGTGTCACTGACTTGCTGGACAAAGGACATCTGACCAGCAAATAATGTCAGTGGGCTTCGTGTCCTCGATAACTGGCTTTCAGGAGCTTGATAAATGGACTGAATTGTTGAAGGTGTTACGAAGCGCTGAAAGAGGTCGAAGTGTTGATTGCTAATAGTCTTGCCATGATGCGCGGCCAGCAACTGAAAGATCCACACTAGCAAGAACGCTGGAATCCTGATAACGTTCCCACTGGAGCCCATTACTCGAAAACGAGGCTGTTTCTTGAAATCGACCATAAAGTAGTTTGTGACGCGAAATTCGTGAGAGCACCATGCTCTGTAGAACCAGCGCGCATCCATGATTCTTGCAAAAGCAGTTTTCAGGAGGGCGACATCGTGGTCGGCTAGGTTCCAATCCCAAGGGCTATTCCCAGATTTCATGTCCCAACACCTATTGATCACCTCCTCTTCATCCGATGGAATAAAGACGTCTTCCAGTATGATAAAAAGCTGCCTTGCACTGCGATAGATGACGTCCATTGCTCCGACAAGGAGTTTCTTTTCTTCTTCGTCATCTTGATTGATACAAAGTTGATCAATCCAAATGCCCTCATTGGGTGGCACATCTTGGTTTGGGAGTCGAGGTTTTAGCAGGTCCTCCACAAATGCGTAGTCAATTGGCCATGGTCGGGGCACTTTGTTATTTGGGTCTTCGTACTTCGGCCACCATTGGTTGCTCTCGAAATCATGTCCATGCCAACAATAGCTGATGATGGAGTAGGATTCCACTTCCTTCGCGGCATTTTCGATGAGCTCAGCACCTTTGGTAAACATAAGTCTCAAGGGTGCGCCACTGATAGCGATATCCTTTGAGACGAACTCATCGGCAATCTCAGGGTTGAGTGCTTTCATTCGGGCCAGTATCTTGGAAGAATCTTCGACGGCATTTGTTAAGAATGTAGATGCATCTCGGAGAAGACGCTCCTTGTTGGCATCACTGAGACGTATTAGAGAGAATTTCTTCTCAAGTTCTGTGAGAGGCCTTTCTGTGAGTTGGTCGACCATAGTGGAATAGTCTTGCGTGGTCTTGATAAGAGTAGAAAGAGTAGAGCCTGGATTCTTGGGAGGTGCCGAGTGGTTGGACTTATACATCATCAGTACTTACAGCTATGCTGGTATGAATCAGTGCGATGAGTAAAATTACGGCTGAAGTATCGATTTCGGCTACGATAGCTAAAACGAGGCATGTGGCTGACACATTGTTCAGCTGTGATAGCCAAGATGACGACTGCATACAGTGGACTTGGCGAAGCTGAAGACCACTGGCCATTGACGCTGCAAAGTCTGTACTGGGCCAGCGACTAGGTCAAAGGGTAGAGGAAAGTGCTCCGACTGTGTGATCATCTCCATCCCTTTTGCAGCTTTGGAGCGCTGCACGGAATCCAATCACGCCATGTCATGCCTAGCTACTT
This sequence comes from Deltaproteobacteria bacterium, assembly GCA_002685535.1. Classification (GTDB taxonomy): domain Bacteria; phylum SAR324; class SAR324; order SAR324; family NAC60-12; genus Arctic96AD-7. Next base: position 73,886 of record NYXK01000122.1, on the reverse strand, counting down.
ACGACAATATTTGCTGCTCTGTTTCAACTCCCCTCGTCTCTGGATATGTTGCTAATGATGTTCTAGTCCTTCGGCGGCTAGTTGATTTCAAAGGCAGGATACTTTTTGTTTCCATACTGTGCCATTCCAGTCTTGACATTATCCTTCAGCGTTCTGATTTAGCGAGCTGATTGGTCGATCTCGATTAAGCTTTTGCGCCCTCGATCGTGTCATTCCATCGATTGAGGTATAAAGCCGTCTTCAGGGGTGTCGCGGTCGAGTTTTCCCTATTTCGTGACTTCCTCTTGTTCGGACGGAAACATCCAGAGTCTAGACATCTCCTCAAGGCCACTTCGTCACGAAATAATCATCCAGAGGCCCAACTACGCTCACGTAGACCGCTTGCGTAAACAGCTTATTTCTCCAATCCGGCTTCTCCTCAAACGGATGAAACAAACAAGTTTTGATGATCGACTCGAGCTTCGGCTCCTCCTCCCATACGGAATCAACCCATTCACGGGCAGTCATATAGTCTGTTCCTTGATGAGGTTTCCCGTCGACGAGATACCTTTCGCGTATCTTTGTGGTTTCGATGGGTTTCCCAAAACAGAGTTCAAGAAGGAGGATACCAAGATTATCGAGGCTAGTGCGTGTGGCGAGGCGGATTTCGGGCTCCGACTGTGTGTTACATGATGATGTTGGAGTGAAGGCGTGTCGTACGTACGGGTGATCGAGACATACTTCTTGACCGCGGCGGTAGAAGAAGATATTCTCCTTTTCGAAGCTGCCGACAAGCCAAGGAGTGGTTTGCAGTTGAAGGAGGGATGATGCCAAGATGGCGGCCAATTTGATGCGTTTTTGCGTACTGAGCTGGCAAACATCTTGCTTTATGTCGCTTAGAGTTATGTATGTTTCGGTTTCCGGTAGTCCAGGTCCTGGGACTGGTAACGGGAGGACGTCATGCAGTTGATCGCCGTCGCACAGATAGCCGATGCATTGATTGTGCACGGGAGCTCGAATCATGGAGCAGAGGTCTTTAATCTCCGATAATTGTATGCTCTGTACTGTTTGTGGGACATGAGGTGCAGGTGTTGCAACTACTGCCGGTATCACTCGAACATGAAGATCGATAGGGCCATCGAATCGGGTCTGCTTTGGGGGTCTGGGCCGTTTGGTTGGCAATGTCCTGTAGAGGAATTAGTACATTGAGGCTTGATTGCTCTAAGTGGGGTAAACCCACCGAATATGGCTCTCCTCTACCAAGCAATCGGTTCCGTTTGAGCTAGAATTTCTGAAAAGGGACTTCAATGTCAAATACGAGGAAGGGGGCGTCGAGGTGGGTGTTGATAGCGGAGGCCGGGAAGCGACTTTGATCTGGGAAGTACTGCCCGGCTGAAACTCCCGACGAAGACCATTGAGACCGGCCTGGATCTCATCTGAAATGTCTGATTTTTGAGGGATTGCACATGCATTCAAACCTGTCTCTGGGGTCGTTTGCTTCCTTGCTTTGATCGTGACCTCCCTGCGAACAATTGTATGCATATCCTGCGGAACTCCAAAAGCAAGGCTGAAACTCGAATCCCAATTCCCGGTCTTTCTCTGCTCCAAACGAAGCGAGGCGGTATGTGGAGCACATTTGCACGACCAGCCAGCACTAAGTGCCGCATGTACGCTGCTCGCGTGTCTCCGGATAGCCTCGAACACATTCGCCCAAGTTGTGTCCTTCTTCCCCTTGGCCTTCAGACCACTCAATTTTTCGGTACTTTCCAAGAGATGCCGTAGAGTATCGTTGTGGGCCTTAAGAGATTCGACAGCACGTGTGCCTTTTTTGCTGAAGCTGTGGCGGAGACGATACATTTGGTAGTCCATTCTGCTTGAGCCTTCCTTCAACCATTCGACCTGGAGAATACAACATTAGCCTGGCTTGAGTAATCACGCCACAAGGCTCATTACCTGGCCATCTTTGATCAAGAGCAATGTTTCCAATTCGTGCATCAATCCATTCATTGTCTTTATGGTGCTTTTGAATACTTGGAGGGACGGACCGAGCCGAGTCCTTAGTCGTTGAAAGAGTTCCGGACGCTGCCAACCTTCATATCCGCCATTGTCCATGAACTTCTCTAATTCATCCTCCTCGATACCAATCGACCTCAAGAAACACTCCAGAGTCAAATTGAATAGTTGTTTCTGGATATCGACTGCATCGATAAATGCGATAAACTGCGTCCGGAACTTGTACCATTTCGCGAGCGGCTCGAAGCCTTTCCTGTAGTGCTCAGCTGTTGAAATTAACAATGGGAAACCGCCTAGCACGAGACCTGCGATCTCAATGCCCGACATGGCAACGCGGTTATATTTGTTGACAAGGCTATCATGAAAGGGCAGGAAAGAGGAGATCGTGAGAGTGCGAAGATGGGGAGCGATCCAGCAGCTGAAAACATCCTTGCTAGTGCGGTGAGCTCAGCGGCTGGCAGTGCCCGGAGATGCCCTGATTGGCTTTATTCAGCAGGGTTACTGGACACTGGACTGTTATCTTGAGGCTGACGCTGCACCTGTTTGCGAACTGTATCCATCTTTTATGGTGAGACCGACTCGACCTCGATATCTCCATCCGGGGACAAGATGGCGACCGGAGTTGTGTTTGGAGGATGTATGTCGTAAGACCAACTGATTAAATATAACTGACCTTGATCAGATCTCCAGGATACCAGTATCGTGGAGGCCGAGGTACCCAGCCTCGCCCAAACAAGCACACGAACAATCTCATATCTTGCTAAAGAATGCATCAAAGAGTACGACTTGTTATGCGCCGCCCTGAAGGAAACTACTGGGGCCTCCGCAGCAGCCAGTGGGTTTAGTCGTGATGACATACTCATCAAGATCCAAGATGCTCGAGTGCGGTTCAAGGCTTGGGCAACGAACATTGCAGCGCTGCAGGGAGGTCATCTGAAGAGTTCACTCGACTTCCGACTTCGTGAAGCGACGGAGATTCGGTCCAGACTGCTAAAAATCCTCGAATCTTTGAGAGATTCACTAAGCGAAGCCGTTTTGATCGTAAAAGGTGTGCGAGGAAATAAGATTTGGGAGCTTGGAGCTATGAGTGATTCTAGCTTCGACTCTGATTTGGGATCCGAGTACAATGCCGACGGAAGTGATGATGGCTCCGTAGAAGAGAAGTTGATGACTTCTGAACTCGATGAGCTGCTATCCGCGATCAAAACAGCCAATTCAAGTCTGATGGACATCTCTATCGTCATTCGAAACACACCAACTCGTGATGACTATATTAAAGCTGCAGCTAGATACAGTCTGGATTCGCACTGGGATATAAGCCATGTTGATGCCAAATTTGGATCTGCAAAAAACAGCAATGAGTGGTTGATCCAGCGTCTTGGAAAGTCGATTACGAGGAGACGGCAATATTTGACGTACCGCAAGGAGCACCATGATAAGCTGTCCAAGTACTGGGATCAACCTGCTAAGGAAGTCGTTGTGTTGGAAGAAGAAGAGATTAAAGCCCCGCAGACACTTGCTTTGACGAAGGCGACAACATATGTTGCAGGTCTGCCAGCACCACCAAAAGACGGAAGTGAAGTAGAATCATTTGAAACGGAGACTTCGTACCAGCAAACAGTTGCAGGCGAGACGGAAGAGCACCTGTTAAAAGTGCCTCCCCCACCTAAAGAGGCATTCGAAGGTATTCCATTCGAGTTCGGCCAGCCTTTCCAATGCCCGTACTGCTGGACCGAGCAAAACATGAAAGGAAGGAATGCTTGGAAGTACGTATATTATGCTTTTCTACACAAAGTCAGAAGCAAATACTAATCTGTGAAGAAAACACGTCTTCCGAGACCTCCGGCCATATGTCTGCACTTTCCAACAGTGCAATCTTCGTATGTTCCGAAGCCGCAACGAGTGGTTCGCCCATGAACTTCAAGCTCACCGTCGAGAGTGGACATGCGCATCATGCAGCAAAATATTCTCCAGTAGGAGCAGTTTCAGGACTCACCTCATATCCCACAACACTTCGCTGGCTGGTTCCGAGCTCGACGCTCTAATTCTTCAGAGCGAGGAACCCATGGATCGGTTTCCTGTTACCGCTTGTTCTTTCTGTGACGAATGGGAAGAGCAGATCTCGAACCCAAATCAGAACGAGAAGAGGGCCTTCTTGAACGAAGGGAGAACAATCGCGCCATACGGAACGAAGACGCAATTTAGAAGGCATCTCGGAAGACATATGGAACAACTGGCCCTTTTTGCCCTACCAAGAAACAGCCTGGATGACCTAGACGATGAATCTGATAGAGAGATGACAGGGGATGTAGGGGTCGATGATTCCGACGCGAGTACAGAATCCACTGTTTCAGAAAGACGTGGGTTGATTCGCGCAGCAAGCGCAGGATCCAGGAATGAGGAGTTACAAGTATCCAAAGAGTTTCATGACATTACAAAGCTAGAACTCTGCTTCAGATGCGTAAGTAAACCAATGACCAAAGCTTTTGTCAAGTTCTCACAGCGCACAGTGCCAATGCAACAAGATTTCCCCCACATCAATTTTCAAAGGCCTGGATTGTCCATCGTGTGACCATGAGCGGTGTGCTCGATGTGCACACTGGTACGGTCACTTCAGAGAGTCTAATGGCGTATGGCACGACATTCGAGAAGAGACATCAGCAGACGCAGATGGTGCGGGCATTAAAATTCGCGGAGATGACGGAAAGACCGACCTTATCCTGCAGAGGAGCGACCGAAATGCTGATGGGCATAATGCCCACGCTGAGGATCTAGACGAGCAAGTGACAATTGGCATGCCTGAGGAAGGCATAACGGACGAGAATACCACCACGATCTTCATCGGCTTTTACACCACACAGATCACTGAGGATGAACTTTTGTTTCTGTTTCATTCCTTTGGCGATATCATCGGGGTGCGAAAACCAAACGATAAACCATTCGCGTATATGAAATTCAAACGCCGCAATGATGCAGAAAGGGCAGTTGCTGAAATGAATCGATTTGTCGTTCGTGGTTGCAGTCTACTTGTTGACTTCGCAGCCACGAATTACGCAGGAGGGGTCGGCAATCCATCTGCGAATAAAATGCCTGATGAGGACCCCGGCCACGAGCTTCAAGATTCGGAGGATCGTCTACTAGGTAAACAGTCAGTACCGGGTCCTTGTCTTCGGGACGAATCCGGACGCGAATCTTCAGTTGGTGTGGACAAAGATGGCCTTCCTTCGCAGGGCGTTAACGTGGTGTCCGGTTCGATTGATACCAAAGAAGTACCCGAGTACGATTCAATAGGTGAAGAACTTCCAGAAATCATTCCATACGACTCTCACAGTCCCGTGGCAGGCCCAAAAGATCTTTCCAAGACGGCCACTGCCAGCGTAGTCAGAGTCAACGGTCTATCCGATGCGGTGACTGAAGTTGAACTTCGGGATCATTTTCAATCATGCGGTAACATCACTCACCTCAAAGTCCACTTTGGGAGAGGCTCTGGCGAGGTTAAGTTTGCTCGGCCTGCTGAAGCCAAGCTGGCTGTAGAAGAGAAGAGTGGCTCCGTGCTTTGCGAGTCGAAGATTCAGGTTGAACTTGGCTACCTCACTTCCTCTTACTGGTCTATTCCCGATCAAACGGGCTTTCCCATCATGCTAGAAGACTTTGGCTCGGACTGGCATGCAATAGCAGATTGTATGGAATCTAAAACCCATGTCATGGTAAGTCCTAACACTACGTTTTGCCTGAAAGGAACGCCTGGGGGAACGAGATTGAGCTGACACTGAATTATAGGTCAAGAACTATTATGAGCGACAAGTCCAAGAGGGACATCAGGAATGGGTAGATATAGTAAGGAAAGCAGACGAGAGACTCGGCAATACTCCCGCTCCAGAACCTCTGTCATCTCCAATTACCACATCAACTCTGGGGTACAGTCCGCAGGACCCGAACAGGATGTCGGGTACAGGTGGCGCATCACGCGGTAGCAGCGATAACCGTGCATTGCTTGATTATGAAACGCAGCTCAGGCTCTTAGAGCAGCAGAATAAGAAGAGGCTCATGATGCACCGTCAAGAGCAAGACAACATGATAGCATCGTCCCAGGGAGCGCAAGTACCCAACGTGTTAAGCGCTGAAGACACTACCTCGCCTTTCGGCCAGTCGACAACAAGTAGAATAATAGGCGAACTGGACCCTGAAAATGCAAAGTTCATTCCACAGAACGAGGCAGATCGGAATGTCCCGCACAGCCTTGGGGATTTACGCGTTGAGTCTTCCGACGATGACTATGATAATTGGCTAGAAACAAATAGAAGAGCGGAGAAGAGATGGAAGCGCAGTAGTCTTGGAAGTCTGCAAAAACGGCCTACAAGTCACGGTATCGGTGGCGATATGGAAGAAGAGGACGCTCATCCAGCGCTGCTTGAATATCGAGACAGACTTTCTAGCGGTACTAGAAGAATAAGGAGAAAAGCCGAGGACAACGAAACAAATCTGGGGTATGACGATAAGTTCTCTGAGATCCACGAAATTGGTGAGGACGGTGGGTTCAGTGAAGCAACGGAGGGGTTCAGCGGAGTCCACAAGACTGAAGTCAAGGATGGGAAGAAGATTGTAGAGGCTTACGAGGAGAGAGAACGAGAATTTGATCAACAAAGACTTCAAGAAACGGACAGAGAGTCGAGTGAATTTTTCTTGGAAGGCCAAAGAGTTCTAAACCTAGCCATCACGTCGCCTGACGTCGGCAATAATATTGGAGAGCGTCAAACGTACGCCCCACCGACGGTCAATGCATCAGCGCGATCGGCCAAAGAAGCACCAGCAGTTGAAGTCGAGGCGAATGCGGAACAAATGAATCAATCTGTCCAGAACGAAGGAAACCATTTCGCTGAACGAGAAGCTCGGGAGCGAAGAGAAATGGACGATGTAGCGAGTTCGAACGGGGACGAACCGTCCGAAGAGGATATCGAACGCCGGAATCTGCACAACCTTGATCGTGATCCCTCGGATTATGATTCCGGGCATTCAGGTTATTATCACGTCTCAACGGCTAAATTCAATACCGAGGACCCGAATTTCGATCGCTACATTCAGAAGCGCACACATGAATTGAGAAACTTCCGCGATCCTCAAGAAACATCTGAAGCACCGCAAAGGCTAAATACGACGGAGGAAGATGAAATAGCGGCATGGCATCTTCGAATCAGAGCGCAACTTTCAAAGTGGTTGAAGAACTTCACTAACCAGGTTCGAAAAGCGCGCACTAGATACGCGACAACACAAGTAAGAACACCAGGCTTTGTACGCAACGAAGTCGCAATGAACAAGGCAGTCGAATGGAACGCCCATGCGGAAGAAGAGCTACAAAAGGCAGAGCAAAGATTACTCACGGCTTACAGCACTTTGCGTAACTCCGGCAGCTCAATGGGAGCGACGATGGACGACAGAATTGCCTGCGAAAAGAGCTTGATCAAGCAGGGAAATAGTATCATTGTTGATCTGATTATTGCTCTTGATAGTCTGTCCGGAACAGATAGTGTACCAGAGATGCAAGAGGAAACTGACTCAAGCCTCGTTGGATCTAAGGAGGTGGAAACAATTTTGGGAAAAATATCTGTGCTGGCAGGTCATCACGTCGCAGCTGATAGAAACATAGAGGGTTCTCGCATGGCGGATAGCGCGGACGGGCAATCCCCGAAATATTCAAACTCTCCGAGGAAAAATGCTCGTGATGCGACGAAGGAATATCGAGTGGGAGATAATCTGTTCATTGCTGATACTGGAGGAGGAACTGTGGAGTTTGCCACCTACAAGATCACCGAGCCTGAGCCTCTTGAGTTTGAGGATGCCGCATCGGAATCCTCCGACTCAATTCCAAGCGGCATACATAAGGAAGATGAAGACCTCGGTCAGTCAGAGTCATCCAAAGGCAAAGCACCAGCTAGGCCAGACGATACCCCAAGCTCAGAGCCGCCGACGAGACAACCCACAGATCCTTCGGCTTCTTACAAACCATGTGATACACTCTTGGTCAGCAATTTGCCTCCCGACGTATCAGAAGACGAGTTGAAAGAACTGTTTGGTGAACAGCGAGGCTACAGACGCATGTCGCTCCGGACAAAGGCAAGCGGTCCAACGTGTTATGTTCAATTTGAGGATACTGTTTGCGCCATGAAAGCTCTCTTTTTGCTGCAGGGGAAGCCCCTTCGAAATAGCGTTAATGGTGGCATTGGACTGGGCTTTTCGAGGAATCCACTTGGTGTTCGATCAGAACCACCTGTGGCAGCTATAAATTCGCAGATTGAGGTAGAGACTTTGCATGAGGAGGCAGGTGATGACGCGAAACGTGGTCGGGAACAAGATACAGAAAAGCAACATTTCGAGCGAAGCCCGGCTGGTAGAGCGTTGCGGGACTTTGCAACAAAAGAGAGCAGCATTCGACAAGTGTGGAAAGCGCGTCAAGAGATGCGGGGGAACTAATCAAGGCTGCTTCCGACTTATGAATAAGGGTAGTGATCAATAATGGGGCCGATTCGGATGCTCGGAAATTCAATTAGAGGCGAGGATTGCATTATATGAGCCCCCTTTTCAGACCTCAATCGCTTTCAGAAATGCTGGGCTCTCATTTCCCTCCACCACAGATCCCAGTGGAGTAGCATTCGCATCGGACGTCCCAGATCTTTCTTGTAATTGCCGAATATATGATTGTGCCACATTCAACCAGGAAGCTTTCTCTCCTCTACTTGCCCCAAGTCCACGCCATACCCAGATGGCACTCCCTATGTCCAATAAGAAGACATCCTTGCCATCAAAATCATTCATCTGCAGCGGCTGACCATCCTTGACAATATCAAATGACAGTTGACCCGACGCATCACTGAGACGGAATAGTTTCTTGGACCTATCGCTCGACTCTTTCGCAGACGTAGACACTGGTCTAGGGGCGCGAAATTCGGTTTGCGATACGCCCTCTCCTCCAAGCATACTGACAAAGATTCCAGATCTTGAGTCAGTCTGCGAAAGGACTTCTACATCGACATGCTTCGCCAGCGTCATGTCATGAACAACTTGTGCACCTTTTGCTTTCTCCATCGGACTGCATTTCTTGCCCTGCCAGACCCAGATCTTGTCCCCTTTATCTAGCACAAACACATCGTCGTCGTCCAAGCTCTTCCATGTAGGCTCGACCTCTACAACAATAACCGAATCGGCCCGTCCAGCAGGAAGTTTAAACACTCGCAAGAGCGTCGTAATTTCTGCCGGCTCCTCGTCTTCGACATGTGTGAATCCCGAAGCCACTCCTCCAGACAGAATCCTCAGCTTCGGGAACAGTGCCATGAACTCATCCGAAGGCTGCATCTGCACTTCTCTATGCTGTGTCGCTTTGCCTTTCAGGAACTCATCCAACTCTACCGTCTTGTATGCCGCCGTGCCAGCCTCATCCTGTGAAGTCTTCCGTCCCAACCAGAAGAATATCTCGTGGACCAGCTTCTCCTGCCCCTCTTTCTCCCCGACCTTGTATGAATGCAGCACAATGTAGCTATCTCCTTCGTGGAATTGTCCGGTCTTGTTCTCAGGCCAGGGTATGACTTCGAAGTCTTCGATCCGCCATATGTAGAGCCCTGCGAGACGGCCTACACAGCCATCGTTCCAGGCTGGTTCTGTGAGGGCTGAGTTGTACTTTACGCGGTGGTCGATTTCGGTGCCGATCAATTCGACGTTACTGTCTTTGATGTCGTATTCTTTCAAGTGGGTAAGCCCTTGGTTTGGTGGCATTATGAAGATCTCGAGATAGTGGGAGGGGAGTTGATGAAGGTTCTGGTCTTGTTGAAGTTCGAAGCTCGATGTTTGGAGATGGCGGGGTAATTTCAGGGGTTCAAACACTGACCGGCTTAGCGCCCGCATCCCTAAGCTACTGAGTCAGCAAAGCCAATGTCAACAATGGGTTCGCTTGAGGCTTCGAGTAATGGACGTACACAATGTTCATAATCATATCTTTGAGCATCATTATGGATATTCATCATCACACTCGATGTCAGTATGGGATAGTAACCACTGGATCCAGACGTGCCAAGCAGTATTCTTAGGCTCGAAGAATCGTCAGAACTTCGGTTCCTTCTAGATGAATATCCATCTATATGTTCTCGCACCTAGTCATAACTTTACGTATGATTTCAGACATGGCGACGCATGATATTCGGGAAAGGTTTGGAAAGAAAGACACTGCTAGATACGGAGAAGTAAATGGAGGTCAACAGACGATGATGTAGCACCCCAAAGATTTGTCGTAAAACATTTATTCACAAAAGCTAACGATTCCGCTCTAGCTCGCCATTTTCCCGTCTAAACCCAGCAGGAATGAACCAAATACATACCCTCTAGAATTGCAGATCGATATCCCAACAGTCCTTGCTATGCTTGCTTCGATATTGCTAGATGACCCAAGCCAGGTAGCCAAGTGCTCAGATAGGCTTTCCGTTTGGAGCAACGGCCTTGCTATATGATCGTTGCGGATGAACTGGTGGGGTCTTAACAGTGATCAAACCTCCATCCTCCTCAGGACTTGCGACTGGATGTGGTGCAAAGGTGCCGTTCCAGCTAATTCGTCCGCATTCGACACTAGCAGTGTTGTCCTCCCAGTACCACATCTCGATTGTCTATGTCACCCAGAGAATCAGTGTTGGCTCCTTCAAGATTCCCAGCGTGTGGTCTGCCACGAACTCACCTTCATCTCTCCCAGGTACTCAATCCACTCCTTCTCATCCAAGATCTCCGGTTTCTGCTCCCCCATCTTCTTGCACAGCTCTTTCCATTGGACCCATGCTGCCTTCGGTAGACTGTGGTTCATGGCGAAGTAGTCGATGGTGATAGGAGTCTGTTTGCAGGTCGGGCATCGAGTACGGGCGTGGAAGGTGTTGACGGCGGTAGTGACCATGCGGTGATATTCAATTCCCATCTCGTGCTTCAGGGCTTTGCGCTGGGCGAAGGCTTCGGCTGCTGGGACGTCCTCGTCAGCGAAGGTCTCTCCATACTCAACTTGTAAGGCTGCGAGATCGATCATGGTGATATCGTAGGCAGCGAGCTGGGCGACGACATCGTTGTTGGCATCTGCGGCTGGAGTCTTTTCCTGGTCGACGGATTGAGAGGACTGAGGAGTATCGTCCATAGTGCTATCTTCCAAGCTCGCGTTGAAGTCGTCTTCTTCCATGGCTTCCTGGTAAGCTGATCTCTGCGGTGGAGGAGTGTAGAGAGCTTGAGCTGGTCGATTCATGATGGCAGGAGGAAAAGGGCTTTTGTATTCGAGATGGTAGGTCTAACAATATTAAGGCACCAATGACGCTATCCAAAGTCGCTATAGAATGAATGAATGCTTGGAACTGCAAAGTGAAGTCGAACAAAACAATCAGTGACATTGAGGTTTCATGCGTTCGCCTCTGATACTAAGGCAGGAACGACCACAACAACTTCAATCGGGTTTGAAGGCAGTTGCTAACATGGTACGTAGAAAAACAGCTAGTAGAACGTGAGTTGCGATACTCCGGTGGATTCGCTATGTGCTCTCAGCTGGTTCATTGATGGTGAGCGAAACAAAACAAACATTCGGCTGCTGGCACGTGATATCCAGATTAACAATCTTTCTTCGATTCTAGAAATTGCATCAGACCGACTGCTCACATCCATTTCTCAGACTTCCTGGACCATTATCATCCAGAGTAGAGGTTGACCCCACATCGACCGACTATCAGTAGAACGATGCAAATACCACGTGAGCTCCGATAATGAAGGTAAGTGACAATCTAGCAAGGCTGACAGCCTCACTAACGAAACAACATCCATGCAGCATGCTGACTCGACGCCGCACCCACTTTTATTAAAAAGCACACGATGACGGCGAGCGTCCAAATGCCATGGTCAGAGAAGAATATCATGCACAATGCCCGCCGCACTGTCACAAAGCAATGCTGCCAGCAAACGCCGTGATACTGAGCCTCCAGAGCAGCATTCCTTCTGCCCAACTCAAAAAGCCTGGACAGATTATATGACTGCATCTGCCCAGACTTCGAAATTCGAATCGACATCATTCTCATCCCTACCTTTCGAGCTGCGCGAACAAATATGGCTATACACACTTCCACCACGCTTGATTTTTTTACATCCCTCTGAGGTGTACCCGCCAAGCACTGACGATGCGGAATTCCTAGAACATCAGGACTCACTACTCTCGGATCATGCATCTCGAACAGCCTCAATACTCTTCAACTACTCAGTATATTCCCAAGGCACTACACCAGCGGAAGCTTTCGCATTGTATGCGAAGGAGACCATTGCGTCACTGGAGATGAAGAAGAATTCACAACCGGATAGTACGCCTGGTGAATGGGATCTGAAAGATTTAAATAACGAGAGTCCTGAGCCGCCAGCAGCTCTGAATGTCTGTAGAGAAAGTCGACAGGTTGCCATCAGGAAGGGATATGTTCTTGCGTTCAAACCAGTCTGCTTGAAGATGAAAGGGATAAAATCCGAAAGAAAGGGCATATGGGTCGACTTCGAGCGTGATACCATCATGTTTAACACAATACGTCAACATGAGTTGCCGCAACCCAGAGCTGAGCTCTATGATTTCCTTCGTCTGTTGATGGAATTTGATCCCGAAGATGCGGCTCTAATCAAGAACTTAGCCCTTCGAGGCAATCTTATCAGTGTTCTGGAAACATTGAGAGCATGTGGGCAGTGGGTGACCAAGGGTGAAATTTCCGAATGGCAGAGATTTTCGGGATACCGCAACCTGAAGCATATATGGGTGGATGACGAGTTTCATTACGATAGCCATGAAAGATATCGCCCGCATTCTCAGACTGGCACACCAAGTCCTTTGTTTAAGGGCAATGAACGGGCCATCGAAGACTTTCTGAAAGCTCGATTGGTCCGGAGCGACAGGTACGCGAATCCTCCAGTCTGGCCCTGGGGTATTCCATCGTTCAAGGTTATCCGAGGGGTGGCTTGGAAGGATTATTTTTAGGAAAGGTCTTTCGTGGCGAACTATCGAGGCTGAGTAGATGTGGAGGAGAATCAAATTGGCGGCTCGAAGTTTCACAGTTGAGATGGTCGATTTGTCTGGTTATCATATATCAATAACGGCATAGGGGCTTTCCATATTTGCAACACTACACAACTACGTTCACGAACTCGCTCATTAATTCATATCAGTTCCCCAAAAAGGAGTGTCGCGATGCAAGCACCGGTTTTTCCAAGCTTTCGCACCCACCAAATAGATCTCTTCGTCCCAAGCTCCATCATCACTTTCTTCCTTTCAGCTCGATAGTATACTCTGCCCCGACCCAGAGCTTTCCACAGTGTGGTCCCCTATCGTTTCAATCACCTAGAAAGACAAAGTCGCACCAGCAGATCCAACAACAGCTGCCTTAACACTACCACTTCCAAGAAGGGAGTAGCTATACGGTACACTAGTCAAAGTACCAGCAAGAGCAGCGTTGCTTTTGCCTCCAAAATCATTGTCACTGGCAACGGCATATCCGTCGTCAGTGCTGTACAGAGGCTTGGAAAGAGTACCGGCCCAGACATTGGATTGGACGAGAACTTGAGCACCATCACGGGTGTTGATGCCGTCAGCGACGTTGAGGAAGTATGAGTTGTAGACGTGGCCTGTGCCGAAGCGGATGGATGGAGTGCGGGAGTTGATGTTGGACCAGTAGCTACGATTGTTAGTCTGTTGACGAGTGGGACTAGCTGGATAGAGATACTTACTTGTTGTTGTAAGTAACGCGCAAGTGGCCGGTATCTTCGGCGCTGTTGGAGTCGGAATGTCCAACCAAGGACGCCTTCCAGTGGTCATGGATGTACGAGTTGGAGACCGTCACGTAGTCAGCGGCGTGGGTGAACTTTATCACGAGTTAGATAGTGCAATTCTCAGGTATTGATGATAGTAGGTGGTGGTTTACATCGATCAATCCATCATAGTAGTCCTTGTCATGGTCGCGGTCAGAGGAGAGATCACAATGATCAATCCAGACGTTGGTCGAGAGTTCTAGTCATAGTTAGCCTTGTTCGGCTCCCAGGTCTACTGTCATATCACTCACGGACACCGATAGCATCTCCATTGTCAGCAAGAACCTTCTGGATCGTCAAGTTCCTGATGATGACATTCTTCTTGCTCTTGACAATCCTTTCGAGACCATCAGCGAGTGCTTGCGCAGGCTTCCAGGGTAATAACTTACAAGCCAAAGCCAACAAGCTTGGCGCCAGAATTCTTCCCAATGATGCTGGTGTTGCTTCCAACCTTCACTTGATCAGCAGTCTGGGTGATCGTTCCGGAGACAACAACGATCTTGGCGGTGTCACTAGAAACTGCGGCCGTAAATTGGGCGTAGGTGGACACTGTGGTTGTAGTTCCTCCTTTGCCACCGGTAGTGCCACCATTGAGGCTATGTATTGCGTCAGCCTTAATGGACGTGATGAAAGCCGTGGAGCGATAGCGGGATTTCTGCTTACCTGGCATAGCCGTTGGCTGCATCAGTGATAGATGCGCGCTTGGCGATGTTGACACACGCGGCTACATCTTCATTTGAGGTTGCAGTTGGAAGAGCATTGGTTGCCGCGGTCAGGAGACCAAGTGCGATGAGAGAAAACTTCATCTTGCTGTAGAGAGTGTCAATTTATTAATAAAGCTGTCTAGAATGCTTGGTTGAGCATGAGAAGAACAGTTCGGACGATGTAACCTCCTCTCTTATATATTCAAATATACCCTCAAGAATTCACGATCCACTGTTAGACGACGCCTGTACCAAACCACACTCATTAGAAGGAAGATTCCAGTCCGAAATTCAATTTCTCCGTCTCCATGGCGCTCAGGTTGTACAATTCACCGTTTCCCACCCTTCAATCCTCTCATCTAAGAAATCCCCTCATCTGCCTCCTCATTTCATTTCGTAAGACCAACTCTAGAGTATCCATCTGAAGTCAATAAATATTGATCACGCATCACGGCATCGGCGCTAGTTCATGCAAGATGTGCCGGGAAATAAGGTTAAGCTTCACGATCTGCACCTTCCCACGCCAAGACATGTATATTAACCTCTGGAGAAAAGAGGTCCACGAATTGGATGCTGAAGTCTGAGGATCGACAGAACACGTCAGATGTCTGGGGTATATTGAAGTCCGGGGGAATGTGGAATTCATGTGGACTTTCTGTACCCCGCAATATAAGAAGGTCCCTGAATGCTTGTGATGCTTGATGTATTATTGGCGGCTTGGTGGACGGCTCAAAGTATCAGGGGGGAATCAGAGCTTGTATTCACTGCTTGCTGTGATCAAGTTGGCGGAGTTGGATATTTGAGGGACTCAAAACTTGTTTACTGGATATGGAGACCACGGAGCTAGTTTTCCTCGGATCACTGATACCATTGATTGCATCATGTTCTTGGTTACCAAGATCGAAGGTATCTTAGCATTTAATCTCTGACTATCAGTGAGTTATTGCACTCATCGTAACAAGGATACCCTTTCTCTGTGTTTTGTACCATACCGCATTTACTTTTCGACATTTCAGACAAATTCATAAAATCATGAGTTGCCAGTACTTTGTAATTCCATGACTAAACATGAATCTCGAGATACAATTAGCTCTCTGTAAGACTGAGTTCATCCCATCATAACCTTCACCCCCCGCCCACTAGCAACAGGGATGAAACAGTCAGCAACAACCTCCACATCGTTATTCGTCGTGTCAACAACTTTCATATCCGGAAACTTCATCCACACTTTGTACACGGATAGATATAACTCCGCGTATGCCAGATTAATACCCAAACATTGCCTAGATCCTTTGCTAAAGCTGACGAGGGTCCTGGACAAGTGTGGGTTCCCTATCCAGCGTTCGGGTCTGAATCTATTGGGCTCCGGAAAGGGTTTCGTGTTAAGGTGCAGGAGGAGGGATGACATACTGAATGGTGTCTAAGAACGTCAATGGGAAGTCCTCCGATAAGTGCTTCATACTTATCCCCGCTGGGATTATCCAATCTCCATATATCAAGTCGTGGTCCGGGGACACTCGTTGCAGGTGTGCTGTCACTCCAAAACTCAATCCGAGTCCCTCAGATATCACTGCACTCAGGTATGGGAGCTGTTCGAGTTGATTCAAGCTTGGAGCGCCCTTACGTTTGCTTTTTATTTCCATCAACTCTGCTTTAAGCTTGCCATTAATTTCGGGATCCGCGAGAACATAGTACGTGATGGCAGAAAGCGCCCAAGCTGTCGTCTCAGTACCTACTGCGATCAGCACAATGTCTTCCTGCATGATTCGATCGCATCTTTTCTCTACGGGAGGCATATCGCTCGAGAGTACTTCATGGAAGATTGTTCTCCGACACGTTTCCTTCTCCATCTTCTGGTCGTTTATGGCCCTCTCGCACCTGGTTTGAATGTCCTAGCACATGTCAGAACCCAGGCTTCTTTCGATCATCGAATAAGTTTACGTACTGGAAAATGAGTAGATCCACGATTCTGGGAAACAAAACCTTCGTCAACGAGAGTGGGACATTTCTCATCAGGTGCATGATCCAAGGAACTTGCTTGACAATAAAGCCTGATTTGGAAACACCTTCCATTGCGGCGTGGACATTAGTCTGAGATAAAGTTCAAGTTTGAACGTAATTGTAGCTTTTTCTAAATGCGTAGTCGGAGATGATGTCCATAGTGACACAGGTCCAGGCTAGCAATATGGGGACAACGGTTTTTGACTCTTGCAAGTCACGCAATCGAGCGATCAAGCCGTCGATTGTGGAATGGACCAGGGGTTCTAATTTATTTATGCTGGCCTTGGAGAACATTTTCTTCATAGGAGCTCGACGAAGGCGATGCAGGTTATGAGGAACCGTTGAGAGTGCAGCGCTGGTATACGTAAGTTCAAAGCGCTGCCGGTCAAATGAAAAAGAGGCTTACTCGGACGTTCCAAATTGTCCACAAAAGTTTGGCCATTTGTCACTTTTCTTCGATCCACTCGTATATACCTGATCGTAGAACTCCGGGTCATTGATATGAAGTTCCCAGGGGTTGATGCATACAATTGGTCCTTGCCATTGTTAACGGGAACTATGAAAGGACCAGCATTTCGGTTCATCGTACCGTATTTTTCGTGCGTGTCTCGGATCTTGAATGTATGTTGTCCTCCAGCCACTATCTCGTAATACATTTCATACAGCAGTGTGGCGTCAGCAATCTTTGGGGCGGCGAATTTTGCGAGTGGACTGAAGTAAAGACGCCATCACACACTGTAGACGACGGAAACAGCGCCGACTGATACCAGCACCACAATTAGAGAGTTCGTTACCGTCATCTTTCCAAGTCGTACGAGTCCGTTGTACGTTCACCAGTATGAATCCGTTGGTTACTCAGAGATTGTCGTCAACTTGGAAAAGGCAAAGGAAACTTCACACCAGATAAAATTGATCAGGTCTTATCATGACCTTTGTAGGACTCAGTCTCGTCTCTGTCGCAATGTAACATGATGTTCGGAAAAGCGGTACCCCATACCTCATGGGGACTTATGGATGCAACCAGTCTGCGCTTGAAGAAAAAATTAAGTGCTTGATTCTATCTATGCTAGAATGGCGCGAGCCTCGTGTGCGTTCCCATGTAATCAAGTTTTCTGTATACCAAAACCAATACTTTCCCTACCCATCAATGCATCCTCGATAAATCCATCAACAAACACCTGAAAATACTCAGCGCCAATGTAAATACTAATCGGATGTACATGACCGGCATCCGCGGTTTCAAGAACAATTGCTTGCCTTCTCAATACTACGCATCGGAGTGCCATATGCATAGTTTTGAGCACCATTCGAGTAGTCAACACCCTGCTTCCGCTTATGCGTTGCTGGGTAGAACTTTGCACGTCTCTCGTAGTAAGCATCATGTAGATCACCTTCGCTCTTGGAGTTGTATGTTGCATAGACGGCTCTGCGATCTTTGCTGCTTGCATTCGGACCACTGCGATGAGCAAGAGATGAACCGAAGACCATCATATCGCCTGTAATACGGTCAGGGGATGTGTTGCGGCGGAAGGAGAGATATGTTTGCTCGAATAAAGCTTTGAAAACAAGCGAGACCTACCAGCTTTCATCTCCACAGGAATCCACTTCTCAGCTGCGACCCATTCGGGATCGATGCAATTGTTATTGCCGATCGGAACTTTCATCTTGTGACTTCCTTCAACGACTTCAAGACAGCCATTGAGTGACGTGGCATCATCGGCAGCAATGAGAACCGCCAGATGCTGAAGTTTCTTGAAATCGCCATACCCTGTTCGATCGACGTGGGGTTGGTAACCGCCTGAGCCAGCAAACTTGAAATTGACTACCCGCATCTTGTCAGCAAACTCCAGCTATTTCTGAAGAGTACTTTGACAAACTTTTCTCCTTGAAGAGGACCATCTCAGCTCCGTTCAGTTGCTGTAGGATACTCGGAATCTTGGCGCCCCGCAGCAAGTCTCCGAATCCTTCATGGGTATTGGCGAAGTTCTCAGTGCGGCATAGAACTCTTTTCCCGTGCGAGTTGACTTCTTCGTATGGAATGTAGGGACAATCAATTGTGCGGGGAAGATCATGAACTTCTTGAACCCACGTCTTGAGCTGGAGAATTTCGACTGTTGAAAGACCATCCCGGATGATCAGATAGCCTTTCTGTTCGAAGAACTCCATCTGTTCATCGCTGATGTGGTATGGTTGCGACATTGTTGAAGCTTGCTTCAGGGAAGAGGTTGAAGAGACATGGACAAGTGTCTCAGCTCTACTTATCCGCGCCGAAGAAAACTCATGACGTTTCTTCTCCACCTCAGAGACCACATTTATCCAGTGAATATTATCTTTAGAGGTCGGGTGATAAGGTCTGTTGTTAGTCTTCGGGCGACGGTGGATGCAGCAAAGTGTTTGACCCATCTTGGCAGATGATGCGAATAATGAATGAATGATGGCTTGATTTCGGCTTCTGATGTCTTTTAGCTGGGCTTTGTTCTGATGAAGAATCTTGTTCCTGTTCGAACTAAACAATAGAACCACTTCTTCCCATATATATCCTCGCTCTTGGGGTACGGCTGATTAACAGAAGGAAGGGATGACGATGCAGAAAAGCGACGGAAGCTCGAGGGCTGGCCCCGTAAGGCTCATTGGCACGCTGTTCGTTTGCCTTTCATCACTTGTGCCCGAGTTGTTTGCTCGGCTCTCTTTGCCCTGCCCTTCTGCTTTCCATGCAAGCTGACATAATCATACCTCTACGAGCCCTCGCTTCTTCTTTATCACCAAATAGTTTCTGGATAGTCATCAGTACAGGAATAATGACTCTCCGCAATTGCAATTGTACTTGCTGTCTATGTTTCGTGGTTGCTGTCTGGATTGCAATACTGTTCGCTTCCGAGGATTTTGAGGTAGTTGAGAGGCCAGACCTGAAAAGTCAAGCTACTTGAAAAGCTCCCTCGGACCACCTGCTGTGGGTCACCTCAAACGTCCGTTGTGGAGGATGTGAGCAAAAGCCCCAACATTCGTACTCTCGCAGAAAAAGGAACATAAATTACGAAGATACTTCTACCTTGGCTTAATAACCTCGTTGTATGTCACTTACTGATCAGCACGCAAGTTTTGATCGCTTATTGGTTGGCGGGGCAATCGAGGGGATGTTGACTGAGAGCGGAAGCTGCTGCAGCTTAGCGAATCTAGTATTCCCTTCGATCCCAATCTACTGCTTCTCCTCACCAGTTCTTCAGCCACAACCGAAGTCCAAATCTTACCTGACTGTCGTTCGTTTGAGTAAAGTTCTTTTCTGAACCGAAATGCGTGTGGGAGCGTATGATCAAATTGTTTTCACTATTTATTTCATGTAAATTTTCTTTGGATATTGTTTTGAAGAGTTCATTACTACATGGCATCTTTGCATGTATACCGAACACGCCTTCCGAGATGCAATACTACGAGCTTTTCAATGCATCAGTACTCGTGCTTAATCTCGGATGATCATAACGTGAGTATATAGTAGACCAGGCATTGAAATCACTAGAGTACCCTCCCAGGAGAGCCAGCCATGATGGGTGACATGCTTTTCTTCGAATCCCACTACCTTCTTCTGCTTCTCCATCACTCGATCGCCAGTCCGACCTTGAGGACTTAATGAAGGTCCATTTCTGATATCTCTAACGGGCCGGGTTGCCCAAGGGGCCCAGGGATCCTCGAACAATGGGGGCTTGTCGTTTTTGCCGGGATGAACAATCAACATTTCTTCCAAAGCTGTGAATCCTACGAATAAAAGACATTTCTGACCAGTCATGTGATAACGCTGCAACGTGTCAATCCAATCGGCACAGGTTCCTGCAACACATCTCATGTTTTTCTGCATTTCGATATACCCATCTCGACTGGAGATCTCCGCGAGTGGTTGGAACAGATTTGCATTGACTCCCATCTGTGCCTAAAGTCCTGGCTCGAAATTATATATCTGGGTTTGATGCTTGGTGTTCATAAACAGCTTGCCGAAGCGCCAGTCAATCATGAGACTTTCAACACCTCCTATTTCGAGGCTGAACGGGCATGAGTAATGCTTTACAAGCTCTTCACGTGTTTCATGGTTAATCTGCAGCAAAGTTGGGCCGGACGAGGGTTGAACAATGACTATGTATTTGCTTTGTTTACCGAGAAGGCAGAAGTAAAGCAAGCAAGAGGTCAATACTGCACACTTCAATGGGAGAACTTTTCGCTTGCTTTGTCGGGCAGCAAAAGGAAATGGCTATACTGTTCGTATGATCAGCCCTATTGCGATACACATCAGAATACGACGTGGAGTCATTTGTATTTTTGAAAAAGAGATAGACCGTATCCAGACGCAATGTGCGAGCACGAAAGCATCATTGTCAGTATTCAAGATATCATCCTCGTACTGTGAGGCGAATAAGGGGTAGGAAGCGATTTCGAATGGACCTATTCAAAGTAGCTCAGCGCGGGACTACTCGAGCCTTGAGTTCTTCTTAAAGGTCCCCTAATTCTGTAGCTTTACAAAGCTCAATGCAACCTTAACATAACTCTCTCTCTCCTGTACCCCTGGATTCGTGATCTCTCTGTATACTACGTCTTGTTTCCTTGAGCCTCACTACCTAGAACACTAACAGTACCTCCTCTCAAAGACTCGTATCATCATTCTTACCAGCCTGTGGTGCCGTGACCTTGATACCCGCCTCCAGTCTCAATAAACTAATCTCAAAGCCCTTACAGAGACACCAAGTCCTTACCGTCTTAATCGCATTCTTGATCTCCCTTCCATTTAATTCCCACTTAGCCAACTCCTCCATATCTCCCTCCTGCAATTTGCTCTCCACGTCCTCGCCTGGAAGACGAGAGAGGAATTTGCGCCAGAGGACGAGACGAGATGAGAAGGGGAGGGAGGAGAAGACGAGGTGGATGTTGACGCGCGAGCGGAAGGCTACGTCGATTGTAGAGTAGAGGTTGGTGGTTAGAAATATGATGCCTTTGAAGTACTCGAGTTCGCGGAGGAAAACTGAAAACGGGGTCAGGGCGTGTTTATTATTCAAGTAGATTTTACGGCGCGGAAGCGAAGTGCGGGGTAGTGCGGGGTAACTTTTGGAACTTACTTGAGACCAATTCATTTCTTGCGATGTCTCCTGGGTCTCGCTCGGCCATGAAAACATCGGCCTCTGATTACGGTCAGCATTTGCAACCCAGACAGGGTGTTCTGTTGTGTACTGACCATCGAGAAGAATTACTGCATCCCATTCTGTGGCCATCTCGAAGACCTTCTTGATCTTCGGACCAAGTTTAGACGCATCAGTTCCCAAGTCCTCGGCTTGGAGGTAGTACAGTGGACGACGGGTCTTATCAGCAACAGCTTCAGCTGTCAGAGTTTTGCCTGTCCCTGGAGGACCACTGAGGAGAAGGATCAATCCTTGGCCTTGGATTTGTTAGTGGGGCACAATCTTGGTCAGTATTAAGGACCCACCTTTGCCCATAATCACATCATCAACTCGAGCTTTCATACGTTGGTGATTATCGACAAACGTCAAGACGAGGTCTTTCTGTTCCTCAGGATAAACCAAGTGACCATATGCCTCATCGTTCCAGACGACAGGCTGCAAGTCATCAACGTAGAAGTTTACTTGAGGCACTGTCAGCCACTGAATGCGATCATGAGTTCTGGCAAAAGCTTACACCACTTCTTGTTCTTCAGGGCAAATCCTTCGAGGAGTGGCGAGACATAAACAAGTTCATCCTTCCGCTCGCCAAGCATCTCGTTTTTGTTCTCTAATTGCTTCTCCTTGGAAAGTGCCAGCACATACTTTGTCTCATCAGCACCTCCATTGTTGGTGGATGGTGGGCGAGAAGGGGTGCCGCGTTTTCTGCGAGAGTTGCTGTCTGATCTTTGAAGACCTTCGAAGTGCTTCTTGTACCCGAAGTAGTCGATGAGGATACGTCCAGTGACCTGTGTTGGTCAGAATGGTCACCAAATTCAAGATTGAGAAGCCCTACATTGTGTCTCTGGATTCCGCACTGGGTCACCAGTAATCCAACACCAGTGTAATCACAGTAGCTCAGCTCTTGGTAGTCCAAAGCCTTGATTGCACGTGCCGTCAATCTCTCTTTGACAGTCTCTGGGTTGTCGTGGAACGAGATAGGATAGCAAGGAAGGTCAGTGACAGGACGGTTCCCTGCAAAGGCCGGGACTTGGACCTGGAGAGGTGTCCAATCGAAACATTCTCCATCGAAGGCAATCTCCTCGCAATCGATATTAAATGCTGGATGAGGGTGGCAGACGTATGTCGTATTGGTGACTCGACAGATCCGTTCACAGTCTTTCGTTCCGTAGAAGATCATGGTGTGCTTGGGGAAATACGTCCATGCCAGTTTGTAAGAGATGAGTCCGCTAGCATTCAAATGCTTGAGATGCTCCATGAAGCTACCAAACATCTCATCCATGACTTGAACGAGGAGATTAAGATGCTGCTTCAGGAGACCATTGGTCTTGGCTTTGGTTCCTTCGTACAAGGCGATGATCTTGTCGTAGGTGAAGAACAGAGGCTTGAAAGGCTCCTGGAACTTGGCAGGCTCAGATGTTTCAAGGTACATGCCTTGAGGCTTGAGGATATGCTTGAGAGCTGAGACCAAAATAGCGCTTTGGATTTCAATGGAGTATATCTTGAGGGGAGTCCTGCCTGAGATGGTCGGCTGTTCATGATCTTTGACTTTGAAGACCTTGATAGCGACTCGATTATTGGCTTTGGCAATCTTCTCATTGAGTTGCTTCGGAGGAGTCTCAACCCAGTCATAGTGCCCTCCATGAGACTTCTTGCCTTCATAGAAGACCTTTACGCTCGCGCTGGTACCGAAGTCTGCATCTTTGCCGGGAATAGTCGGCGGGGCGGGAGTATCGCCATCCATTGTTGAGTCTGGAGGAGTTGGAAGCTCGTCGGCTTCCTTTGCGGCTGCTGCAACGCTGCCACGTGTACGTTTCCACTTCATTGCTGGAGCCTTGCTGGATTCTGATACTTCAGCAACTGGTTCAACAGCGTCTGACTTCCTCTTCCGAAGCTTTGACGTTTGATTCTGGAGAGTGTAAGTTAGGCGGCGGAAAAGATTGAAACAACTTGGGGAATGCATAGAAAATCTTTCGATGATTATAGACATACATTGGGTGCCATCTTGCTTTTGTTGGGGTGGGTACGAATATGAGGCTCGGCGAGTAGGCAGCCAAGAAAGATCCTCGCCTGTAGTTTTGCAAGCTTGCAAAGTCCTGGAAAAAGCTCACCGAGCGGCGTACTAATACATTTCCCCGGATCGTTTGTGCCGTACACTTGCCTCAGATCGAAGAGTCATATTCTATTTTTGCGGCACAGCAATGTCAACGAAATGTCTCGGGATGCAACATCCCGCCAGGCTGCAGAGTCTGCCTAAAACACTTCGCCTTGTTCTGATGTCGGTTACTTGGATATGTGAAAGTTATGACTCTTAAATGAGGGATATAATATACAAACTCGTTTCATTAGCTTGAGTGATGAGGCGAGATGACTAGCCCTAAAATGAGCAGGATTGAAATGTGTATGTACACGTGCTCAAATCACATGATGTGACAAACACTCATACCAGCCTCGAAGGAAGCTTTGATGCTGGGAACGGTACAAAGGAATATCAATGATACAAGCTATAAATTGAAAAGAAACAGGGCCGCGGTATAGTAGTTATACGAAAGCTCTGAAGTAAACCTGTTTGTTCACGAAACGTGATCCTAGGGCATTCTTAGGCGAATGTTTCCTTCCTATGCTACGCCGTCCTGCCGTCGTTGACTTCAAGTTGTATCATTGGTCGACGTCCAAGCTACATCCTGACACTTATCATTGCTTTGGTTCGATTGGATGCTTTTTGTTGAAAACGTTGCCGGGGTCGTACTTCGCTTTGATCTCCTGCAGTCGGGGATAGTTCTCCTTGTAGATGTAGTCGCCCTTGAAATGCCGCATTGCACCAGCATTTGGATACACGCCATCTTAGATGACATCACAGCCAACAAATTCCGTGTGTGATGTGCGGAGGTTGTCCACTACCAGCAATGCATAATCCCGTGCAGCGTCGGCTTCTGCCAAATCATCGTAACTAATGATTGTAAGTATCTATATTTCCTAACATAAGCGATGCCATTGAAAATAGCAGATTCTTACCCGATATACACAGCGAAATCACGCCAGGAGCCACCGACATTTCCAGCGTCGTCAGGCGGATCGCGACTTGGTGGCCATGCCGAAGAAGGCTCGCCACCTGTCAAAGTCTTCCGCCAATTGTAGAGGCCTAAGAAGAATTGCGTACCCGCTCGACGAGATGGATCGACTTCCCACCATTTACGTAGGTCGTCAATTACAGGAAGCCAGATGTCTGGACTCAAGCGCGTGCAAACAGTTCCATTCGACAGCCTGTTTGTTCTTGGCCAGAGCGCCTCTGGGAACAGGTCGGCAGTTTGATGAGACCACATCAAGCCGACTTTAGCCTCGATATGGGGGACGTCCAAGAAGACTTTGAACCGTCGTCGAGCTTCCTGCTCATCATCGCCATGATAGTAGGGGATTGCGACTAGGGCCTCTGGTGCCGGAACCCCTGGAAGGAAAGGTGTAAGAACGAACGAAACCATGTCTTCTTCCTGTTGTTGTGCCACATACTTCTCCATCGCCAGAAATACATCTTCGTATGAAGTTTGAGGATAGACGATACAGCCAGAGAAAACACGGGTCGTAAGGCCTTTGACTTTGAACTTCATGCCAGTCACGACGCCAAAGTTGTAGCCAGCGCCTTTCACGGCCCAGAAGAGGCCAGGGTTCTCGTTCTCAGAGGCCGTAACCACCTGCCCAGACGCAAGGGCGATTCTGGCCTCGAGGAGTAAATCGATCGATAGTCCTTGGTGCCCGAGACCCCAACCGCCACCGCCTCCGAGTGTGAAGCCAACGTAACCTATCTCCTTGTGGGAGGGTAGAGTGATGTAGGTGCCTCTTTTCTCACATGCTCCAGCAACGTCCGAAACAATTGCACCGCCTTCGATCGTTAGGATGCCGTCAGCACCAAATCGTTCATTGTTGACATACGCCATTCTCATGCGTCGCATGTCAATCTGAACGCCTCCAACGGTGCTGGAGGCTGCAAGGAACGAGTGTCCTCCATTCGCGACTGCCACATCCAAGTCGTTGGCAACAGCATATGAGATAGCGAGACCAACATCCGCCTCACGAACGGGCTGGAAGATCACCTGTGGTTTACCCTCTTCATTGGGTGACCAACGCTGAGCGAGTAGATCATAGAGTTCATCGTTTGGAAGTATAATTACTGGGAATGTTGAATTAGCAGTTAGAAGCCTGGAAGAGTACACCCAGACTTACGTCCATGATGCTGGGACCGAACATCCTCAAGAGTTTGTGATGGCATTTCTCTAACAATCAAAATCGAATCATGTACCGTAACTGTGACTTATGCGCATTCTCAAACACCTCTGCCATCGGGGCACAGATTTAATATATAAACAATTAGCATCGTGAGATGCGAACTGCAAGAACCGAAAACAGTTACCGAAACCGCCTTGGAGAAATAACCTTTCGGTCCCGTTGGTGGGAGCCGATGCTATTTTGCGGGGGACACCCCGTACTTCAGCCCTACGACTCAGGTCGAGATGTCGCATATGTCGTGTGAAGACTCATCTTCGCACCTACATTCAAACCGGACAACGATTAAAGGCCCGCTACGCGAAACTGACCAATAATCAATTCGCCGTCGGACTTCGAAATCTGGGGAATCAAGAGTAAGCCTTCCTCCAATTCATGCTTCAGCAGCGGTGACTGCATAGCTGTTTCGCATTGCAGAGTTACATGATACATATGTCGAGTGGCTTCTTTTCTCAGCGATCTGTGGCTGAATTCGAGCGCGAATACGAGGTGGTAAACATGATTCGTATTGAAGCATGCTTAGTAGACGGACTCCGGGGTCGTCTCAACCCCGCGGGCGCACCAGGCTCAAGCCACAAAACTCGCATCGTGACATATGCCACGCTGAAAGATTATGAAAGGCGTTGGACGACTCCACGCTTGTACCGAGAGACTCGGAATGAGAATTTGTCGCCCTTCTAGATTTCTTCACTTTCTGGCTGCGCTTTCTTTCGAGGCAGGATATGATTTCTTGGAAACCAAAGAGCTGAAGCCAGCAAATCAAACCAGCTTGGTCAGATTCTGATAGCAAGTATACTTCGCTTTTATCTCTTCAAGTCAAATCTTCATACCCAAATAATGTTCAGCTTTCTACCGTCAATTCTACTGTCACCGAGTCTTGAATGGACTTCCAAGATACCTACGGCCATGCCGGCAAATATATTTAACGTGCAAGTATCTTTGGGCGAAGACCACCCACCTCGACATAGTTTGCTAATTGATTTTCAGGTCCATCTATCGAAGGAGAGTTGGTACAGACGAACGCCGTCAATCCTGATGATGAGTCAAGCGGGTAGGCAGGCAATGGAGGCAGTGAAGAGGCGGGTTCTTAATGAAGGGGGAAAGCTCCTGACTGAAGACTGTATACAGGAGAGGCCTTGGTGAAGCGATTCAATATTCAGATGCTAAAGCTCGACGTTTTGTACAGGTAGGCAAATTTGTCTGCGACCATTTCGATCGTGCTCACCAAATCCTCAAGCTACCGTCGTAATCCTATTGTTTCATCCGTGTGGATTACCTCCGAGATGGGATACATATTATTTGTTTCGTTTCACGACCGAGAACTACTCTTCATCTGGACCGTTCCTCACGTTCGTTGATCTACCTTCATACATCACTTTTTCACGTTGCCGTGAGAATACTCGGCTTCGGTCTCGGGACCGATGTTTTTGTCAGGCCTGTTCTCGGGTCCGAGGCTGGATTCTATGACTCCTCCGTTCAGCAGACGATAAACCATGTATCCAACCTCGAACTGAAAATGATTCGGCACTATCAGCAAGTACTCGAGTTCTGATAGATCAGTGTATGGTGACTTCTTTTTTTCTGCCAGTGGATAGATCTATCTTCAGCCCATCGAGCTACGCCAAGATATTAGCGAGGCTGAGGAAAACAACATCCCTTCAACAGGAACGAACAGCAGCTGTGCAGGGCTCGAAACCTGTGGGGACTATACGCACAGCCACGCGTCGCTGTAGTTCCACAATTTGTCCCTTTTCGCTGACGCTGTCCTTCCGCTTGCCAGGTATAACGCGGGGAAATGGCAAGTGAGCCGCGAATCGCGGATCAGCAAACAAAGCCCAGCGAATGGACTTCAAGCCAAATCTAAAGAAAGTGCTGTCTTTAGTCTGATCTACCCCAGCTGCCGACGTCAGTTCAAGCTTTGCCACGATCTGGGGTCCTCTAGAGATTCGTACCTACGCAGATCGCAATGTCGATGCCCAGCATGTCCATCTTGAATATTGGTGGAGTATATAACGGTGTTTCCCTTATATGTCTAAAGCCGTCCATCCAGTCGGTCATCATTCTGAGCCGGCACACACGTTTCCTGTTACTTCGCCTTTTCCCTGACACGCAAGTGTCATCCATTCGCTCGGGAATCATGATCAGCAAGGTCTCAATCGCTCTCGCCCTCGTGGGTACTGTTGTGGTATCTGCACAAGCCACCAACGACACATGCGACACCTCCTTACTCAACACGACCAGCTCTTCCTACTACGTTGGAACCGCAAACAAGACGATCTACGACATAGCTGTAGAAGTCAACCGTGGCGTCTGCGACATTGGGCGCGCGAATCTGAGTTCGTTTCACTTCTTCAATCAACTAGAAAGACAATTAACGTGATTATAACATAGTGGTTGACGTCTCCGTCGTACCAAACATCGGCCAAACCTTCATCATCCCCGGCGAAGTCTGCACCCCCGACTGGACTACGTGCCTTGTCTCCTCCCCAGGACCAAACGACTGCTTGATGGGAGGCCCACGCCTCTACTACACCGTAAACGGCGACACACTCTGGAAGATCGCCTCGCGCCTCAACATGACACTCTCCTCTCTCAGCGCCAGCATCTCCCCTTCAATCGGCGCCAACGACACCCTCTCCGCCGGCCAATTCGTCAAAGTCCCTCTTTGCTACCCTAGCGCTTGCGATATTGAGCCCTTTACTTTTACAGGGGGCGTGTACAAGGATCTTGCTGAAGAGTATGGGAGTACGGTTGGGCAGATTATGATGTTGAGTCCGACGTATAATTATAGTTCTTATGAGCTGGATGGGAGGTCGCCGCCTTCGATTAGTTTGGCGAAGAATTGTCGATTACTTGCTTCCAATTACACGATTCTGTCTTAATTAGACTTCGCGAGGAGAGTTTAATAGGTTGGACTTGGTTACCCGAATTGGGAAGAATGAAAGTGGATGGGTCTGACACAGAAAGATTATCCGCCTCTAGAAATTTAGACGGAGGATGGGGTGAACGGAAGATGGGGCTCAATTGTAGATGTCAAAAATGCAAAAGATGAAATTTCCGAAGACTGGGTTCGTGTCAGCCCCACCTAAATGGATGAGCCTCAGTATTGAACACATAATCATCCAGACTGATCAGATCCGGCTCACTAAAGAGCAAGTAGAAATACTTCAGCGTCTCCGCCAACCAAAAAGTCTCCATGGAATCCTCAAGAGTCGGCCATGCTTGCATGACATCCACCACCCTCGCGTTCGCGATACTCGTCCTGGTGTGTTTCTGAATCGCCTTGAACATCTTCCACCCCTTGTCCATCCAGATGGGATCAGCTGTTAGCCGGTACATGATGAATACTGATTCAATAGCTTCAGGTCGCAGCTGATATGAAGGATCGTCAACGCTTATGAAGCCATCTCCCTCACCGCTCCAAACGCACATTGCGGGATCCTTGCAGACTAAGACGTGCGAGAAATCCGGCATAATTCCAGATGGAGTGTTGTCGTAGCCCCAGACACAACCATTTGTGAGCTTTGCAGCTATTTCGAGCTCCTCGGCGGACTTGGTGAGTCTTGAGCCGAGTGCTACCATCCCACCAACGAAGCACGCGAGGTGCTGGAATTGGCCTTCGATTGCGGGTGAGTCTTTTGACATGTCGAGATTGCCTGTCATGAGAATGTCTGGATTTCCGGGGAGAGATGGCCGGAAGAAGAGGTTCTTGTTGACTGTGGCGAGGGCTGAGCGGTACATCTCCAGGTATTGATCCGAGACTCGGTAATGGAGCAGATGTGTTTTGGGGAGGTATTCGAAAGCAGAATCTACGTCAGACACTCAGCAAACTCATCCTTTTGAATAATAATGAGAAGAATCTTACCCGCAAGAACTCCTAATGAAAATCTCTGGTCTGAGAAACTAAGTTCTGAGCCAGAGCAATCTGCTATCATGGGCCACATCCCAGGCAGCGCAGTACTGCTCTGTGTCTTCTTCAATTGATCCGTAATTGTCTGAATATGCGCAGCGTATGTCTTGTTCCCTGTAGCTTGACTCAATCGGATGAACTCGAGACTCAAGCTTGCAACTTGTGCAATTATGACACCGTCCTGACCAGGAAGCTTTCCAGATGTCTCATTCTTCCACCAGTAAAATGGAACAGGGAGGCCATTCTCGGTCCTGGAAAATTGCAAACATTAGCTTGAGTCTCTGTATGAAAGATTGCAGATATCAATGGACAGGAAAATGGCAGCGCTGCAATACTGCCCCAGAAAAATGCGGGGGAATGAAGCTCCCCGCGCGGGGAATACCCACTCGAAAGCTTGTGTAAGAAAATCTCCCAATTGAGTCGCCTTTTGCAAGAGTATGGGGTATTTATGTTCGCTAACATCCCACGCACCCAGCAATCCTCCCAGATACCGTATCGTAACTTCGAAAACAGGCACTTTGTCGGCATTTGGTTTCGTGAAATCGATTTCCTCCAACGCCTCGAGAGCCTCCTCGAATTTCTCCTGCAGCCCCATTATGTATAAACTGTCCAACGAATCTACCAAGGTCGCAGCCCATCCTGCAAATGGATCCTTATGTCTGCCGGAAATTGGCATCACTTCGTCGTGCATCCATGCATAGTGGTTGTACCCTTTCCAGGCATGCCTGAACGCGTCCTTCACTTCATCCCGCCGTTGCAATCGTGTTGCTTGCGCCTCCGCAGATTCTATAGGAAAGGTGGCTTGGATTTTGTAGGGACTTCTGGTATTGCGATATGGTGCGGCATTGGATGAGGAGGAGGAGTACCAATATATACAGAGAAGGAGTAGAGCTGTGACAATGTGACGCGAACGCGGTCGAAATCCCAGTGGACGAGGATAATGCAAGTTGATACTTCGAGCTGCCTTCTCGTGCAATTGCTTGCTGCTAGGCAGAAAAGACATAGTTGTGTACCTGCATTAGTATCAGCAATCGTGCAGCAGCAGCTGTTACCAGCGCATCCAAAACTAAGTGATGTAGTTCGGGGTGCCAAAAGTCCCCTATGACGTTTCAAGAAATGCCGAGGTCTGAAACGTCTGTCACATGACTCTAGACCAGAACCATACCTAGGTAACGAGACGCGTGCACTAGCACAGCCGACTCACACAGTAGGGTCCGCGCAATGAGAATGTTTCTCTTCACTGGCGACATAATTCGGTGGACAAGAACTATTGGCAGCTGTCTTGGGTTCGTCGAATGTTGAATCAGGAAGACCAGGCACGGAGTGAAGTGAAAGCAGTGCGAGAACAACGTCATCTTTTCAGTAAGAATAGCGTTTTCAAGTCGAATTTCATCTCGAACTTGTTCTTGAAAGAGCTTGTCGTGGTCAGCGCTGTATGTACGACAATGGCAGGTATCTACTCACTTCGCCCTCCCATTCCAACTCCGAATATGGTTTTGATCAATCCGATGGTGCAAGATGTGGTATCAGATTAGATTGCGTTTCTTTCTCAACGATGTCAAGGCTACCCGAGATGTGACGTTGAAGTCTTTGTGATCGAGGCTGCAGATAGCTGCAGCACTGGGAGAAGCGAACGAATAAAACATGACTGTGGCGTCGTGGTGGTTCGACGAGGCTGGGAAGAGAATCACAGTCATCTTTGTCGTGTCCATACAAACTGCAAGTGGTACTCTATTATGACACATTATTTCTCTTGATGATTTGACCTGTTTTAATGGTTGGGCAAGATATGTGGTTATTTGAGTATATCGGACCCACAAGCTTCAATCAGCACGCTTTCTCTCCAGGGTCCTTTGAGCTTATGAGACATGGATTTCCGCTTTGATACTTCCCCTTCCCAGCCCGCAAATTTCGCAACCTTCGAGCTATGCTTGTCCATTGTTTACTTCGCTTATTCGCCTTAAGCGATCGTCAAGGGCTATCGAAGCCTCGAGAATAAACTTGTCCTCCTCGTTCTTCGTTGGTGGTCGGGAACAGTTGTCGGATGTCATCTCCTTCGCATGGTCGCGTCTTGGAAGGGCGCCCTTGTCGCACTAAATCTTACATCCGTACAGCTGAGTAAGCCGTACCGCCACTCCGTCACGATTCGCTACACCGCACGTCGCTATCCGCTCGACTCATATCAATCCGTACCTGCAGCATCTGAAGATAGAAAGCCGTCTTCCAGCTCTCAATTATCTCGTCTATCGTTTCTTTCAATATATACAGCTCCTGTTCCCATTTTCAACAGTCTCTGTCTCTTTTATCACATAACGCAAGTTTTTCAAGATGCCGTCATCAACAACCGATGAATCAGCACCCGCAGCAACCGCGCCGCTGAAATTTCAATCACGGCCAAAAGTAACCGTAGATCTCATCGCTTGGGATCCGGATTCTCCAGAACATGTCGAGCGCATGTTCCAGCAGCGAATAGCTTGTGGATGGAAGTCGGATTATGTTGAGAAATGGAGGGGTTTGCAGAGGGAGGGAAAGATGGCTATTCAATGGGTGGTGAGTTAGCTTCTCAATCTTTCTCATATCCCGGATTCTACCTTGATTGGGAAAGGAAATGTGGGTTTCAAAATGCTCTGACGTGAGCGTGAGATTCGGTAATGAGGAAGTGTAGCCACACTGCAGTCTTGTTCATTCAGCGAAAGCGAGGCTCAGAATGTGGGGGCTTTCCACTTGTCTCTGATAGGAGATGGGATTCTGCTGTAGTCTAGATCTCCTCCGAGGAAGAGGTAACTTGGCTGGATTGAATCAACTTCAACATCTTGAATCTCTCGTTCGGGATGCATGTACCGTCATGTAGCGCTTTTAATCAATAAGGTAGCGATGCGAAGAAGGAATACTGACAAGATTTCAGGTGCTTTCAAAAGACGACCCCTCAGCTCCCACAAAACTCTCCCAACACCTCACCAAATATCCCCTCGAAGCCACCCCCATCCACGACACCGCCCTCACCCTCGGCGCCAAACCCCGGCAGCCATCCAGCGAGCCCTTCACACCCATCGGGCACATCTCTCTCGACTCCGAAAGCCCTAATCCTGACCAGGCCGACGCATCAAAAGGTATGTACTGCATCACAACATTCTACATCTCCCGCGCTATCCAGAGCGGGGGATTGGGAAGTGCGGCGATGGATAGAGTGGAGAGTGAAGCTGTCAATGAGCCGTTGAATGCGAGGGTGTTGAGTTTGGATACGTTGGCGAATAGTAGTCTTGATAGGAAGGAGATGTGGAGGGATATGGGGTTTGAGGAACCTTCGGTATGTTGGATTTCCTTTGGTTATTTTTCCGAGTATCTTTCGTTGCAATTTGTAGGTGAGGAGTGGTGGGTGGGAGATAGTGATGAGGTCAATGACTGACTGTGGTGAAGTTCTCTAATCAGGATTGGTATGAGAGGAGAGGGTACAAGCCTTGGAAGTTTGTGGATGGTCATATCCAGCAGGAGGTTAACGGGAAGATCTGGCCGCTGGATGCGGTCTTCATGAAGAAGACTGTTGCGTGAGTCTCCTCTGGGGAGATCATTGTGGGACCTGACCTCAACGACCTCTCGGCCTATCACGTGAGAACTCATAGACAGCGAAGTTTTTGCTCTGGGTAGATGAGTTAGAAGATTAGATGCTGTTATACATGATAGATGATGGCTAGAAAATATACTTACTAGATTTTCGATTTCATGTGCTCAGAGAACCATGCAAGTCTCCCCTCAAGCACTTGATGTCAAGCCAGCTCATTAATCTCCCCCACACCTCTACCACCTTCCATCGCCCCCCTCAACATCCTCACCACATTCCCAGTCCACCTCTCACAATCAACAGCTAACCCTCCATTCCCAGCAGCCTCCCTCCTCAACCCACCCAACCTCCTCATCGCCCCCGCACTCCCCCCAAAACTCACAAACTGCACGCTCACACTCCCGGCATCCAATTCCTCGCTCTTCAAGAACTCGCTCATCGTTCGCATGGCATCTTGGACTTCTTCTACTCCTCTATCGCCGTCGCCGCTCCATTCCCCGTTTGTGAGAATGTATATGCTGAGTGGGCGGACTTTTGCGGGGACGAATGGTACCGCTGGAGGCTTCTTGGACTTGGTCTTTGGTGGTGTCTTTGCCCGGAGGAGTTTCAGGCGGTAGGCTTGCAGTTGGAGGTTTAGTCGGTAGAGAATGTTGGTTTGGCCTTTTGATGAGTGGGCGGAGAGGTGCGTGCAGAGTTCGGAAGTGTCTTTGCGTTGATAAGTATCATCTGCTTTCTATCAATTTCTCTGCACGACAATTGCATTTGAGCATTTAAGATTCTTGGGCATCCAATGCAGCGAAGATAGAACAAGCGGAAGTTGGTGTGAGCACTCACAAGAGATAGTGAAGAAAAGCTCTGTCCCTTCCGGTGACATACCTTTCACGGTATATGAAAGCGCTTCGAAGACTCGTTGGACATCAGCCCATACTGGTGCCATGGAGGCAGAATCATCAACTATGAATGCCTGCAACAAGTCAGAAAACCAATTCGTTCTCCACTCACGGCCCTCTCTCAGCACCGAAACTCACATGATCTCTCCCACTGAGCTCTTCCATGAGCCCCACGCTCAACAAAGGCGGTACATTGGCGTGTTTCTTTACTTTCTTATTCGCTTTCTTCCACTCTAGACATGTGTTAAGGGATATGTACTCAAGGTTCTGGGTCACTGCTCCCGATGACAAAGATGGCGATTGTGGTACCGAGAAATCGTGGATGCGTCTCCGAGGCGCAGAACTTTCATGTCTTGATCGCGTAGGGAAGAGTGAGAATCCTATTCCTCTCTTGCTGGGCTTGGTCTCTTGTGATATCTCGTCTGCTGTTGGTACGTAAGAGAGAGCTTCTAGAAAACTGTCGTCTTGGCCAGAGGGTGAGTGGGTGAGTTGGGAATAGATGCTGGATTTGTGACTGCTCGAGAAGCTTTCTGCTCTTGAAGGTACGATGTGCTCTGGTACATGAGATGTTCGTGCAACCCGCGACTGTGGAGTAGATATAGTTTGGTTAAGTGTCTGAGTTTGTGGAGGTGCTTCCTTGGTAATGGACGGAGTGATAGGTCTGGTATGTTGGTCTCGGCTGGGCTTTGGCTCTTGTGGCTTCAACACTCTGGGCATGAACTCACGCGACGCTTCCATTCGTAAAGCACGAGGACGTCCCTGATTTGGTGTCGGCCTGTGAGGAATGCCTGCATTTGGGTGCGTTTTCTGGGATAGCACGAGTGGCCGTGTTGAAGCAGCATCGGAGGGTAACTTCCAGCTTTCGATCTCAATGGCCGCTTGTTTATCTGCTCTTGGAAGTTGTCCGGTATTGTTGATATCTTGCTGTGAATCTGGTCGGCTGGTGGCCATGAGTCTACCAAGCTTGTCTGCAGTGGCGTTTGCTCGAAGCTGCCGGTCGAAGACTCGGTTATGAGGCTTTCCGCGCGCAGCTTCACCTGATATGCTTCTCTCGGACGCGAGGTTGAGAATTGATGCAGCATGGTCCGGAAGAGGTGGCAATGGTTGAGTGGGAGACGGCAACTGTGGCGGAGGATACTCCCTCCTTTGCCTACTACCTGACCTGACCATTTCACTTGCATTATTGGGTCTCACGCCAGACTTCTGTCTTGCTTTCATCAACACAATATCTGCCTTCCTCAGTAAGGCCTTGCCACCTGGTCTCTCCTCTTCCCAAAGCATCTCCTGGACCATCATATCGAGCACATTCTTGGTGATACTGTCTGATCGACGAAGACGGTCTTCGATATCTGTATGTGCATCAAGAACGCATCGAAGGACTTCCGTCCCATCATGGAATGGAAATATGTTCTGGGCTTTTGAAAGGGGGAAAGCAGAATTTGCTTCCAATTGACGTTGTAATCGGTACTCTTCAATTCCCGTGTATCCGTCAGCGATCCAGATGGCGGCTTCGCTGTATACACAGCCCAGTGACCAGATATCAGCTGATGATGTGGTTCTGAGTGGTAAATCTTGCGAAATCTCGGTCTGGATGACTGAGCTGTAGATTTCCGGAGCATCTTCGAAGTAAACATTAATTCAAGTGACGTGAATTGTTAAGCTGTGCTTACAATAATCAGAATACTTTTCACAGTTCGTCGAGGTGATCAAGGTCGACTGATCGGCATTTGAATCCATAAAATTGAATCTACAGGCCAACTGGCCATCGGTGCCATCCTTCACAACCAGAATACTCTCAGGCGAAACATTCGCATAAATGCTGTTGATATCAGCGCTGAAGGTGAAGTTTTGTCATCAAGAAAACGGTGAAACATACCCTCCTCGGGGATGGAATCCCTTGAGCTCATCAAGCAGACCAAATAACGCCTCCCAGAACTTGATGATCTCCACCCCCCGACTAGGCGGCGTCCGAGTCCTAAAGAAGTCCTCGAGAGTCGCCTCACGTTGAGACATCTCGATACAGTCTGTAGATCAACACATGCAGACGAGAGTCAGGTAGAAGCCGAAGAAGTTCCAAGTCCAAGAAATTCCTACCAAATATCTCGCAGCAAACCATAAATCCCACAGCCCATCACGACCCGCAGCAGCCTATCCTCAATCAAGCCATCTCGCCCATCCGCGCCAATATCGCATCATAATAGGTGCGCCAGATCTTTAAGCCCTTCCCTTCCCGGTCCCTGGTACTGGAAACTCTCATATCAAGCTCAAGACTTAGTAACAGCTACTCTACATGCAGTTAAAGAACATCATTCTGGCAGCGGCCGAGATGCTGTTTGGACCCCGCTGAACTCGCTAGTATTCAGGGGCTGTAGCGAGTCATGGCGGGGTATTCAGGCACGTGGAGAAGCCTGGGCGTGTGAGTCGTGCGCTGAACGGGTTGGGGTGGGATGGTTTCAGGGGTTGTGTATGAGGGCTAGCGGAATGGACCGAGAAGGGGAGCTGTGCACGTGGGACGAAATGCGTGGATTAAGAGAACTTGACCGGACCCTTATCTTCACTTAGACGGCCTGAGTTTACTAATGTTTCTGATGTTTTCAAAAGTAACATCACCCCCAAAGCGACATTGTGAAGTGGCCTATCGTGCCTGTTGATTTAGGTAATTTTCTGTGCTATGTAACTGGAATAAAGTTTCCGAACTTCCCGAATTGAGGGTGGAGATTAATGATAAAATGATAACAGACAAACGGCTTGTTCATGCTTCGGCAGCAGGAGTGCAGAGTAATGAAGACATTGCGCTGTCTATCGGTGATCAAAAAATATGTGTTGTTTGTATGTACACTCTGTACAATCGAATATATACAATCGAACGAATCAACTTCTCCACATCCTCCCCAATTACCACCCAGCTCCAACATTCAACTCCGCCTAAGCACAGTTACCAGCAACACTGGCAGTGCTGTTCTTGATATACGGAGCCAAAACACCATTCCCACAGAGCACAGCCTTGACAAAAGTCTGCGCAACAACATTGGCACCAGCAGGGCTCGTATGTGTGTGATCAACCGGGTAAAAAGTATCGACCTTCGCCTTTCCTAGACGGATATACTCATTGGCGAGGTACTGTCCGTGATCAATGAAGCTTGCACTGCTTCCTGCATTCTTCACAACCTGCTGTCCATACGCCGTGAAACGCGGAGGTGTGTATGTGCACGTCGTGCCCTCGCAGATGTTATTCGGTGTCGGCGAGGAGATGATGACTTTTGCGCCCTTGGCGATGAGGCTCTTGGCCGCATTGGTGAGATACGTAACGTAGGTCTGGACGACGACGCCAGCGGGAGTGGTGCATGTCTCGGTGCCGGAGCCGAAGCAGGCGGTTCGCCCGTTGTCGGTTGTGGAGAGAGAACCGCCGTCGTTGTGTCCGAACTCGATGATCACGTAGTCGCCGGCGACGACTTTGTTGACAAGTGCTGTGAAGCGACCTTCGTCGGTGTAGGAGCGTGCGGAGCGGCCACCGATGGCGGCATTGACGATGTTGGCGTTCTTGACAGAGAATGGGAAATAGACACCCCAGCCTGGCTAAATGTTAAATTGTCTTTTGTTTGGACGCCGAAAAAAAGAAGTTTCTTACCATTTGTTCCGGAACCGCCTCCTCCCACTGCCATTGTTGAGTCGCCCGCCATGTAAATTGTTGGAGTGGCTCGCTTCTCAATCTCCTCAGCTGGAGCAGCCGAAGCGAGAGCAGCCAGAAGAGCTGGGAAAGTGATGTAGAATGCCTTCATTTTGGGAGCTGTGTACAGTACGATGGGTATATGGATGAAAGCAACGAATTTCAACTTCTCAATAAAAGTCAAACTTCAGCAACTGGAGTAAAGACAAGAGAAGTAAGTAGCGAAAGGAACGAGATAAACAATCTCTGGAAGTAAAGACCGGCTCTTAAGAAGGCTGAATTAATGAGACTTTCTTGCAGATGGGAATATAGTCTCGGAGGGACGTCGCCTGTTCTTATCCCGAGCTCACCCATCACGAGATGAGGAACGCTTTTCAGCAATGGAACTCTACTTGCTGGTCCACCAATGACACTGCCATCTGATATTGAGCCCTTGAAACGAGAAGTCAATATACTGGATACAGCAATCTGGCGTCGGATGCAGGGCAAGCTGATCCTGGTGGGTAAAAACGTGCTAAGTGTGGGGTAATTCTCCCGATTCGTGGATCTCGACGCCTGCTGCCGGTACATCTTTGGGCGCTGGGCGATGTCTTGGGAACCTCGGCGGAGCGGCATCCTTTATTTCGCCTTATCTGAACGGATCTTGATGCTTTGGGCAACGGGCAGGTCGAAGTTGGGAAGGTGGCTGGATATGGTTTGTTGGATGTTGATGAGAGGTGGAGATAAAGTTAAAAGGTCGAATCTTCTTTGAAACGAGATTCGGCTTGGCAACCGGATATCAGGTGATCCTCTTCAAGCATCAGCTTTCGGCGCCGAGATGAGCTCTCCATAATAAGAGGGGTGTACTTCGCTGAGAGACCGAATTCGAGTCTGTTTGCGAAGATATGCTTAGGTCGGTCTGAGCCTCAACGTATTCCCAACTTAGCGAGGTATTGTTATTGAAAGCTGCCATCAAATGCTCGAGGCCAGCAAACTCCGCAGCAACAGAAGCTGCAATTCAAGAACCTTTGAGCCCTGAATGGCGCGCTTATACCATTGACCTGGACCAGATATTTAATGGATGTTCTTACACGTAACTTTGGAGGGGAAAGTTGAATTCGGGACACGAGCAGAGAACGTATGAGCCCGTGTTTTATGCCTCGCTACTTCTTTTTTACTCCGTCAAAATCTTCTTGTATTCTCCTACGTACAATGTCTTTCCTCTTGTTATTCACAAGATCTCCTTTTCCTTCGGTACGCTCCCACCACTGGCTTCTTCTCGTCCAACTGCTCTCATTTGCCGTACACAGATACAAACCAAGATCTAACGATACTTCCGAGACGTGGGAAACGTCTGATTTGAAGACTTTACAGTGTTGCTCTCATTGATACTTGTGTTCATTATATGCGCTCTCCCGACACCTTTCGAAGCACAATTACCCCGCTTGCAGGGACTGCATCTTTCAACCTTGAAAACGCCAGATAAATATTGCTCGCAGGTCAGAATCCAGCAGCCAGACATCACCATTTCATTCTTCGACTAGAGATGGCGATCAGCAGTCTCGGGAGCCTGTACCTCTGGTTATCGATACACGAATCCAGCACTGCTACTAACACTCCCGTTTTGCAAATAAGACCTACACAGGAGCAGATCACCGCCATGGAGAGGGTCACTTGATATACAAAATGAATAGATTATGTAATGACAGGAAACTAGGATGGCTGAATATGAGTTCCAAAGAGAAGTATGTGCTGTCGTACCCAACAAAGTCCTCCTTCCTCACCAAGACCTACTATAAACACATCATAAAAATACATACAAGATATCATACAGCGAAGTATGTGCTCAACAGGAGATATGTACCAAGTCGTGCGTCGTACATCACGAAGATCCATCGCTTCATTCAAGCGCAGTCTCATTCGTGGCTCATCCACCCCATATACACGTCGGCGGAGAATCGACCGATCAAGGGAAGAACCACCCTCCTTTCTCCCACTGGCCAGGGACATACAGCGAGTCGCGCTTCAGCTCAGGATTCTTGACACCCTGAAGAATGAGATCCAGACGCTGGAAATCGATTGGCTTCATAATCCATCCATCGAATCTATGAGCGTCAGTCGAGGAACAATAAGTAATGGACGTTCCTCCGGCGACACTTACCCATTCTGAATATACTCGAATCTGTTCTCTTCAACCAGAGCAGTGGACATAGCAAGCACTGGGACGCGCTGTCTGAGTGTTTGCACCTCGCGACCGTTGGCTTGCTGATTGCGGAAACTGGATTCCTTCTCATGGAAACGGATCATACGGGTAGCGAGGGTGCCATCGACGGTTGGCATCTATGATCGGTCAGCGTCATTTCCCTCGGATTCGAAGACTGACAAACCTTCAGATCCATAATAATAACATCCACCTTACCCCCACTCGCCGCAAATCGATCATGGCACTGCTGCCCATCGCCCGTAACAACAACCTCATGACCCCTCATCCCAATCCTCTTCTCCAGCATCTTCTGACTCACAAGATTATCCTCCGCAACAAGGATATTCAATCGAAATCCTGAAGTCAAGAACTCAGGATCATTATCAATGTACAGAGCCGAGGAGCGGTTATTGTTCTGTGGCGGTCCCCCATTTTGAGGTGCGAGTGTCTCGACATGCTGCGCGCTGCTCACGCGGGGAGGGAGAGGGAATTGCGAGGCCGTTGGAGAGCCGAGTCTGTTCTCATGGCTGTTACCATTGGGGACGCCGTTCCCATTCGCGCCCAAAGTCGTTTTCCACTTATCGCTCGAAGAACCGTTTGGCTTGGGTGTCTTCATACTTGGCGGTGGACTCGGTGGGCTTAAACCTCTGTTGTTTGACAGACTTGGTGAGAACAGATTCCGCAATTTTCGAGAGCGCGACGAGTCGTTAGTTTGGACTTGCTCGAATGGGATCTCGACGGTAAAGATCGTCCCCTTGCCGGGTTCGCTATGCAGGCGGATCTGCCCGCTGGTATCTCGGAGATAGCGCGCGATGAGTGCAAGGTCTGCTCTGGTAGATCGACCTTCTGCTGTCATAGGAGGTGCATTACTTTCTTTCGTGGCGAAGAGCCAGTCGTCATCATCTTGAGCAGCTTCAAACTCTTGGAAGGTATCCTGCATAGATCTTAGTTGTGGTTCCTCGTCGCTTAGATGGGAGAGAGGCTTACATCAAGCTCTGCCTCAGACTTTCCAGGGCCATTATCTTGGATCGTGAAGCCTATCGTGGAGACATTCTTCTTGGTTTGGATTAGATCAACTTCCACGTTGACGTGACTAGACTGTTTGAAGGCGTAGCTGGTCAAGTGAAGAAGTGCATCTTTCAGCCGATCGGGATCTCCTTTGACCATGGCGGGAAGTTGCTCATTGACTGCAACTCTTAGCTCCAGACCTTTGTGGGAAGCGTCTTTCTGAAGTCCTTTCATTGCTCGTGCGACTGAGTAGTGTTAGCATACATCGAATTCACCAACGCCAATTAGTGGCCGTACCTGTCAAGTTTAAATTGAAGGTCTCATCAGACCCTTGAGTAGGGCTATCTTCCAATTTCGTCAACTTTAGCAGATCATCCATAACATATCCCAGAGATGTGGAAGCATCTTGTGCTCGATCGAGGATATGCCTGGTCTTGTCGTCAACTTGATTTTCCAGCGCCATCTCCAGATAATTGACGATTGCATTGAGCGGCGTTCGTACTGCACGTATGTCAGATATATTCCCGAAAGTTTGTGATCGATTCTTACATTCGCGCGAGGATGCTCGGATCTGTGTCAATTGGCTGCTTTGCTTTACAGATCCCTACTGTCGCCATACTTCAATGAAACGGCCATACAGCAAGCCCAGAACGGATGCGGTGTCAACTACACATTTATGAGTTGTGATTAATCTGTGGGACGGAAGCCGAACATACGCTGGTCATCAGTCCACTCTTGACTCGTTCCACTGATGGTCTCCACCCATCGTGCAAAACTAGCCCTCGGTTCGAGATACTCGCTTCCTGCCTGGTACTTCTTCGCATGTGGATTTCTGTAATCTCAGATTTTAGCAGTGACCATTTATGCTACAAGCTTCGGGTAGCCTCGCAGGGGATGGGAAAGCACGTAACTGCACGTTTTGCGACGAGTAAGTAAACAAACGCCTTACCCTGCCCACTTAACCTGCTTCATCTGGCCCTTCCTGAGAAATACCAAGAAATCGTTTCCACCGCCAAAATTCAACGGAATTAGCAGCAGACCTGCTATGGTCTTAATTTCATGTCTTTGCGATATTAGCGGAAAGTCGCGATTGATATTATCACTAGACTTGATCTCGGTGAACTTGCACGTCTGCAAATACGAAGTGATGGCAATTGCTTCGGGATACGGATCTAGGCGACCAATAGCACGGGCATCATCGTCGATACTGAGGAGTGCAAAGTCTGCTTCGACGAGTTTGAGGAGATCGCTGGAGGAGGCGGCGATGAAACTTGCGTTGTGTTGGGAAGATGAAGTAGCAGTAGGCGCTCGACGTGCGTCAATTCGCTGTTGCATGAGGATTTGTTGGATTCTAGATGCAGCACATTCGCCCTATCATGGTTGTCAAAAAATGCAGAGATCAGGAAGGGTACTATTTTGCTCACGATACTCCGGCAAAGCTCGCGGATTGGAAGCGAGACTCTGATACCAATGTCACCATATCCGTGGCAAGCGATCAGGCCCCAGAGGTCGTTGTTAATGACAATCGAAACGGACATCGTTGATCGAACACCCATATTTGCCAAGTATTTGTTGTGAACTGGAGACATGGCTCTTAAATAAGCATGAGTCAGGTCGAGGGGACTCTCTGAATCCGATGCCTCCCGGCAAACCTGCTGATGATTAGCTTGAGAAATGCTGACTGAATATAAGGGGACTAACAAGTCTTGAGGTCTCTGCTTCACGATCAACCAGGAGACGAATACGATTGATGATATACCTGATGGTCGGGGAGTCAGCGCATTTGCTCAAAATCATCAAGAGTAAATAGAGTGCATGCTGATTGCAGACGGAATTGAAGTGACGGGTTGGGTCCACGAATGACACCTACAAATTTCGAGCCTGTTTTGGAATATCAGAAGCGGGGTAGTTCAAACCTAAAAACAAGTCAATATTGACGCATACTCAACCAATCTGAATTATTGAAAACATACCGAGCCAAACATCAGTGCTAGCTTTTGGATTTAGCAGTTCGGCATCTATACGACCATTCTTCTGTGAGTCAAATCTGTAGAACATGACTCGGTGAAACCCCGTCAACTCGGCGACAAGTCCCACGACAACCTCTTGGAGTTCATGCACAGTAGAGCAATTCGTGATCTGTTTTTGGGCCTGAGCCAGTGCATTGAACAAATCCAAAGAAGAAAACTCCTTATTTTTCCTCTGCCGCGCCACTTCAATTACCGGTAAAGGTTGACTTTTCGAAGTTGTACTCTTCTTCAACTCTTCAGGCGTGACTTCCATAGAACTGATCGGAGTTTCTGGAAGCATCTTGGTAGCTCGAATATCTTTCAGAAAGAATGCATCTAGATATTCCTCGAACTCGCAGATGATGAGACCTTCTGGTTTCGGTGCCAAATGGATCGCGCACCAGAGCCGAATCTCAGGTTCATATGGGAAGGTGAGAATTATCTTGAAGACATCCAAACGGGTCTCCTCTTGTGCTTTAGCGCCGGCATGTAGAGTGTGGTTCACACGAGCGACCATTTCGTCGCGGATCTCGTCTTTGAGGACATCGAGGAACGATGTGAGGGCAAACAGTTGTTCAGGACCACATCCTAAGATCTTACGACTGTTTTCACTTGCGATTCGAACTTGAAGATCACCGAGATCGTTGTATTTCAGTCCGATGACTGCGCCGAAACTCTGAATGGCGCCCGGTGTGTGGATTGGCTGGCAGATCCAGAATTAGCATCTTGAATCTGGATACATATATGGAAGAGTTGGATAGCATACCTCATCTTCACACCGGCGGTACCCAGGTATGTTTCTGTACTGCTCCATATCTGGATCAATGCTCTGCAGTACGCTGGGAGGCCCTGACTTCGACGAAACAAATTGCGATCTTGCTGATATTCGTGGTGATCCTGCGCCAGATATGGAACCCCCACTACTTGATTGTCTCGGAGTCCTGGAACCGTCACTTGCGACCGATGGAGC
This sequence comes from Deltaproteobacteria bacterium, assembly GCA_002685535.1. Lineage (GTDB taxonomy): Bacteria > SAR324 > SAR324 > SAR324 > NAC60-12 > Arctic96AD-7. The sequence continues at coordinate 29,728 of NYXK01000122.1, read as the reverse complement.
TATACGATAGTGTTCTGTTCTGTAGGATTCAGGTCTCGGTTGCGCCTATCTGTGTGTGAGCTGATGTTCTTCTTTCTAAAAGCTATACCAGGGTTGAAACATACAGTTGCGACCACACCTTCTCTGATACTGTTCGAGTCGGCAGAGGCCTGGTGGTATAGATCTACATTGCTCCTCAAGTTACGAATGGGGAAAACTCGTTCCGCTGAACCTAAGTCTCTGGAAGACGTCGACGCGGCGCTTCTCGCGTTCGATGATTCTTCGTTCATCTTTTGAGAGCTCTTCTTACGCTTTAGAAGGCCTCGAACGGAACGCATTGAGGTCTAGAAGGAGGTTGAAGGTAGATTGTCGTGGGGAAAACAGACATCAAAAGTAAGATCCCAAAAATTGTCATGTAAAATGATCGGGAGTTAACTTTATGATACAGGAATGATCTACTCGATCATGTTGTGCATATAAATGGGACCTCCTCAGGGCCAGTCTCTGATAATTACGGGACTTATTCATGGGCTCTCGCGCTGCTCGCGCCACCTTGTGTCTATCATTTCCTGACATCACTGGCAGCCAAGCCATTTTCAGAAAGAAATATGAATCTCCACTAAGCAATAGCCAGGACAACCCGGGAAAGCTGGGTTGCCTTTGGGAAAACCAACAAAACAACTATCAATGGGGGGAGAACCCGTCATATAGCTGAACTTTATTTCTGCCTCGTCCTGTCGATGGGGCCTGTCGAGCTCGAGAGTTTTGGGGAAAAGCATGCGCTCGGACTCGAAGATAACAGCTCTATTTCCCAATTCGGAACAGGGGGATCCGAGCACATCCCAATTCGATGTGACCCAAGCAAACGGCTTTTATTTACTTCTCAGCTAGTGCAGGAACCAGGCTCTTGCCGCGGGGTCGAGGGGACTGCAGCTCAAAGTCGGCTAGTGTCTGGGACCGGCTCGCGGTTCCCCTGAGACTAATGAATGCCAAAGATGCGAGCCATCAAATAATCAACAAGCCAACAAACTCTATTGATTTTATGGCGCAACGCCATTGACACTGTGGCATACGTCAGGCTGCACTAGGGACCGTTACTTTCACCGTTCAAAGATTGAGGCATCGTTTGTGATCATCAACAAGGCCTCCGCATCTGGCCCGAAGTCATTTTCGGCTCATTTATCTGCATCCGAGTTCAGCCCGAATGAACGTGGCTCATTGCGATAAGTCATTAGGACTAGATACTCGATGTGGCTGGTGACTGATTCATGGCTGTCCGATAGCTGAACCACTACAACCGCTGACGGAATCGTATCTAACTGTTTGGTAAAGCCGGTGGGACCGGGCAATTCCCACGGTACCTTTGCATATTGAGTTTCCAATTCGAGGATATTGCTCGAAAGATATAAACTTCAAGGCTACCGAGTCAGAGGTCGGCCGTGCGAGAGAGGCACAAGCTAGGTCGTCCCAATATGGACCAAACACGTGATGCAAGATCGCCTTCGATCACCACTTCGAGCGTGAGAGTTCAAGAACCTTGACATCAATACAGCGGAAGATTTGATATCCACAGTGGCATTGAAATCTCTCATACGATGTCCCGCTTCTTTGTACAAAACGTGCGCTTATGTCTGCATATATCAATTAACGATATCTCTTCTCTAGATTCTTCCTCTTTTTGATTCTCGTATGATTCTAGTGATGTACCCCTCCTTGGCTGATCCTACGCCATGATCGGATCCAGCAACCTCTTTCCTGTAGGTAGTAGACGATTGCTAACAGACTCTATTTTTGAGCGAATTCGGAGGTCTAGGGGACCTGGTTTCATTGGGTCTTGATACGGCTGTCCAATAGTATTTGAGAACATGCCCAGAGGCCATCAAAGTGACGGGAGCAACTAGAATCGAGGGACCTCGCTTTGATATAAGAATCACACCCGACTTCATAGCTCCCGAATATCAGCTTTTGACTCCTAAACAAGTCCAGTATTTGCCAGGCAAGATACAAGATAGCATACTCGAAACCACTAACACTTTAACTTCATGCAGTAAAAGCATTACCGTCAACTAGTTTGTAATCATATATCTGACTCTTGACTTCCCCAACGGCAGCTGAAGCTCCGGTCGCTCCCCCAAAAGGCTTCCAATGGTCGACGAGAGGGCTTTATCAGCATTTGCACGCTATAATTGGACCTCCAGGACCTTTGCATTTGCTGAACGTTAATATATAACATTATGTATTGAACATCGATTCTACAGAGGACCGGATAGACTTCTCGTCCCTATCGTCCATGGCAGCTTAGTAGTTACACAAGATACCCCACATTACCATATTCCAATATATGCCGGGTATGCAATAAGCATTCAAGTGACAGATCCAGAATTCACCCTTGGAAAGTTGATTGCATCTTATATATGATCTCCATGTGTAACCGCTCTTTCTGAAGCGAGCAGGGATGTATTTGAGTATACGGGCCGTGTTTTGTTTGTTTAGCCAGCTTCCCGCTCGTAGGGCCCGACAACTATATCAGAATTTGATTGGATGTTAATTGGAAGAAACAAAACTGGATACTGCCTGTAATAGGCAGTATCGGTGATTGCTTGTCGGCGGATGGCACCGGGAGGATTGAAGATCAGATGTTTCTAGTTTGGTGCTATATGTCGAGACGTTCGACCCCAGGACTTTTGATGTCGTGTTCTTAAGACTTCGCTTGAAACCTCGGAATCTCAAGTCTCCTTACATACCAAGCTTTTCAAGACTCGAAATCGTTATGCAGTTCTCTAGTCTTGTAGCTGCTTCAGTTCTTGCGTTTTTCGGCTTCGTATCTAGCGTTCGTCGTTCTAGATCACTAGGGAGTTTGTCATGGGTGCTAACATGGAGATTGCTTGTTTCAGCAAGTGGTTGTCACTGTCACCAGTAGGTACTAAGCCCCAAGCAAGGCAGCTCTTTTCTGACGAATTTCTAAATACTATCACTATCGTGACTGTGACTGGTATGTTTCCGGGATCCTACAGCCATCATTCTTGATCTTCGCCGCAGTCCTTAGTGACCCCTCTGACGACCTCAACCTCAATAGTCACCGTGACTGCGTCAGGGAAGCCTGTGAGTTTCTTGCAGTCATACTATTTCTTGATCGCAGGATCGAAACTAACGTTGGTGCCCACTCTCAGCCCACAACTTCCAAGAGCACAAGCACGAGCACACGGACCGTTACCGTAACAGCAACACCACCTGCCACCACGGCGGCAGCATCCTGCCCACTTGGCGAAGGTGGCTCTTGCGGTCTCTGGAACCCTGCTCCAAATGGCTGTAGAAGCTGTGCCGCGGGACTAACCTGTCGTTCCATCCAATGTAAGTTGTTTACGGCGGCTCGTTGTCTGTGAACCGGACTGACTTTATACAGGGTCTTCCTCTCAATGCGTCATACCGCTGAGAGTTGCTATATTCACGTCCACGTTCTGGGAGGGGGCTTGATTTGGGCATGAAATGACATGTGGACGATGGTTTCTTATCCTGGCAAGGTGCTGGGAGGGAGCAAGACACAATTCGGGATTCTCCTTTCTTGTGTGCAAGCATTACGGTCTTGTGGTAATCACTGACTGCAGCAGTCTCTACAGGACTTGGTACTTATGTAAATGAAATAATCTCGATCTAAATTGCAATACATGTGTGTCGTTGCATCCATGGACTACCACATTCGCCAGCACGGTACGCATTTATCACTTAAGGTCACTCCTCATCGTATGTCTGTCCTACGAGCGCCTTTCGGCTTCACAGAAGCCGCAGTGAGGTTCGTACCCCTTGTAAACCGAGAAAACAGCAGGCGCTCCTCTCGACTGTTGAATGGGACCAGAGAGTCCTTCATCGAATCATTGATAGAGAAGGAATATACTCATCTTCTCTCGTTTACACTAGGTTGCCTCAGGGCCCCCGTGTGGGTGGATAATGAAATAGAAGGGGACCGTAGCTTCGCGAAAGAGGGCTGTTCTTGGAAAGATAATAAAATCTTCCACAGGATAAACCAGGCGAACTATTTCTTTCAGACAATCGTTGCCTTTTGCCACTCTGCTGGCTGTCTGCGTCCGCAATGCATAACAATGAGTTTTTTGTCGATTACATCGATGTACTGGCCACCGGTCTTCGTAAATCTATGTATTTACCCACGTAGCCCTTGACGCTCGAAACCTCCATTCTAAAACTCACTCGCGACCGTTCTGTCTTCCAAGCCGACGAAGATGCCTCCGAAACGTCCCCTGTCCCCGCCAACGCGACCGAACCGAACACCATCTCCGGTCTTAAAGCCACGTCTCCGAGTCATGATGGCTGGGCTGCTCGGAGCAGATGCCACAACACCTCTCTTTTAGGTGTATGAGACATGGGAGGACATGTATAATGGGAGCAAAATCCGTAATGGCGCTGATTGGATATTCTTGTTCAATGTAAGTTATCACCAAGGATCAATGTTTGATATTGATAGTTCCTTGATCGCCAGCTGAATTTCATCGGCTCACACTTAATGCCACAGGTCGAATGTTCCAAGTGCCTGACTGATCACCGCGGCCCTGGCCCCCATATCAAATCCCGTCGTGCCCATCACGCCCTTAACACTCTCTACTAACATATGGAGGCTTATGATCCCATGACTCTCACCCAAGCCGACCTATCGAAATATCGCCGTCTCTGGTGGCAGATTGAAGACAGATATGACCTCGAGCAACAAACCAACAGTATCTGGGATGGACTCGGTGTAACTCGAAATCACGAGGACACTGGGTCTGACTATGCGGGAGACTCTGACGATGGTCATGATGAATACGAGAAACGGTTGTCCAAGCTCACAGATTGGGATGCTGTTAAGCGCAGAATAGAGGAGAATCCCTCTCCGCCTAGAGTGCCAGGAGGAGACTTTCAAGGTCCGGTATATGACACTGCGGATATTGTGCTGGAGAATGGTGAATGGAAATTGTCTGAAGAAGACTTTACAGGGTATGTGGCAACGGAGGATGAAGGATCAAGTGCGGCGGAAGGATGAGAAGTGAGTCAGTTCGGGACCGAGTCTTGACTTTTCAGTACCCGATACTAATCAGCAGTATTCATGATCGCTTTGGAGAGATGTGGTACTGCTACTCCAGTTCAAAGGTCTATCAAGGCTAGTAGGGTGGATATCTTTGGGAATAGGTGCTGAGAATGTCACGTGGTGTCGCTTAGATAGGAAGTTCTAGGTCGTCAACGAACGCATCACGACCTAGAAAAGAGCCGGGCCCGTCATCGATACCAGGTTAGAAATTCCGGGAAGTCATATCATTAAATGGTCATTGTTTCGGATTTTGCGGTGCTACAGACCTCAGACATCTGTCCACAAGCAATTGTACACAACTTGCCACCTTCAAGTACCAGTACAACATATCTGACCCTCATTCTTTGATTCAGGAGAGGAACCATCCATCTAACCCAGCCCTGCCTCCTCTTTCAAACGTTGGTTGCTTCTTGCAATAGTTTGGTCATTGGCAAGCTGGGAATGGTACCGCACGCCGTTCCCCGCCGGCTCGTCAGACGAAGATCCCAGGTAGAGCGACCTCGAGTGCAGATCTTGGTGGTAGTAGCAAATACCCAAATGAGAACTTTGAGGACTGAAACAGGGAAAGGTTCCAGGTGAGTAGGAGTACATAGGGAGAGTATAGAGGCTCTAGCTCTGCCACCAGGACTGCCAAAAGCCATTTCGAGAATAGCTCGTGATAGAAGCGACGTAGCGCGGAACTTGTATTGGATCTCAGGATCTCATGCTTTAGCACTGTGTTTCTGGAGTAGGATCAGCACAAGAGGAAGAACAGGGAGGGACGATTTAATACTTACCAGTCGCTCTTCTGTGGTGCTTCGTTGAAATCGTTCTCGACAGGTATTCCATATTCGATCACCACTCCTCTCGAGCTTGAGAATTTCCTCGTGAGGTACCACGTTTCGTTCTAGCCCGTCAACAAGTCCTATGAGATATCAATATACTGTTGCTTCCGAGCGGAGATGCTCCTTACCTGTGTTCGTATCACCCGATGGCTGCCAAGAGATGTCCCCGTTCAAAGCCCTCGTCGGAATGTGCAGAGCTTTCACCAGCCCCTGCTGCATCAACAAACAATACACCACAAGAGACTCGGTGGGGCGACTCGATTAAGGCAAAAAGCTGAGCCTGGCAGCGGGCTGACTGATTAAGGACTGGCAGATCAACTCCAACCACTCATCGAGTCCCGAGCGACACAGATCTCCTGGAGGAAGATGGGAACGGCCAGCAGCGCCAGCCTTAGGAAGTATGCCACTGATGGACACCTTCCTTCAGGCAGTCACTTTCGAGTTTTGACGATTGAGGATCCTGATCTTCTGTATCAAGATTGTCAAATTTTGAATGCTGCCGCGGCCTGTCGATTGGAGTCGACCTAAATGAATGTGCAATCAACACATGTATTTCTCCGGTATTGCCGTCCTCCTCATCTTTCGTGTAGGTATCCGCAGAAGTATAAAGATTGCATGGGCTAGGCGTGGATACTGGAGATATTTGAGGAGTGGCTAAGAAGAAAAGGCTACTAGCTAACGAGTAGAGGACTTAGCAAGGGAAGAAAGTTCGGGTGAATTGAAACAAACGAGACAAGCACTTAGCTCCTCTAAGCATAAGCTTCACCACTTGTTGGCCCATTCCGCAAGAGCAGACCCAGCACAGCAATGAATCTTCAAGCCAGGCGGAAGGCGACCGTCAAGGATCAAACAGATCCTTCATCTCCAATCTTCGCTTTCGCTCGAAAGCGGTAATAGAGACAGCCATCTCGAAAATGCAAAGGCTTTATATGACAGCTCAAACAGCATCTTGTCCATTCGCGAGCTACAAGACTTGGATATGCTGCAGGCTGTAGAGGTGAGTCCTCAGCGACTGGTTGAGATAATCAACGTGCGAGCTCCAGACGAATCAAACTTTGCTGATCTGGAGCTCAGCTTGTTGATTGTATCATGGAAGGTTGCTGCATTCCGAACATGCTCACAAGTCAAGGTCGCTGAGTGGGTTAAAATACAGGAAGCGTTCGCTGCAGACACCCTGCATCTCGCTCAAGGCACGTTTTTGATCTTGCTCATCTGCGAAAGTTCGGCCGTCTCGGATACTATTTCCATCTCCAAGCTATTCGTCGAAGAACTCATTGTTTCATCGACGGTGTCCAGCCTTGTCGCGAAACTCTAGGTTTCTGAGGACAGGCATTTGACTGAAGGCAGGGGCCATCGTGGAGCGTGTAAAGTTCTGGCTCTGAGGGTATCGGTCTGCAGGTTCATCAGCCCTGCAATTAAATAGCCGAGAAATGATATACTTACCTGATGCTTTTTGAAGGAGGCGCAGTCCTGGGGGCCTGGGAGTAGCAGATCGACCTGGCGATTGGGCTTGAGATTTCCGTTGCCGGCAGGATGGAGGAGTCCAGCCCCCCCTTTATCTGGCACAAGGAATCTTGCATCATCAAGGTGGCTAGGACTCTCCATCCTCTCGATAACGGAAATGTCAACCTCATCAGCCAGGTCGATCTGTTGTTCCAAGTGTGGTGGTGGTCGGTGTACAGCTTTGGAGGTGCGCTGAAACGAATCAAAGCTGCAAATATGAAGAATGGCCATGTTTTTCCTTCTGGGGAGCCACATGTCCTTCACTGGGTGTGTGAGGGAGCCAGGACATTCATCGGTTATTACTGGTCATATTCAAAGATGTGGCGCGATGTATCGGAAGCCTGCAATGTTCAAGTCAGTTGCTGAAGTGGTAGTGGTGGTGGTGGTAGTGAGGACGCCGTTCTGGCTTACTTCGTCCGTAGCAAAATCCACGAGCTTCAACAGCGAGCAGAAGTCGCGAGATGCTTGATTGGCTTGATGCGGATAGCACCCTTTTGAGAAACCTTGAACTAGGTGGCAAGACGAGACCCATGTTACCAAATCGACCAGGGTGACTAGAGCGACCTGTTATTGGTGTAAGCCTATTGTTCAAAGTAATTTTGCAGATCTGATTGTGGGAATCTACCGAAAGATCAAGTGGATGAAGTCCGGATCAAAGCCAGGAGCGCAATCGTGTGCTCGATGAACTCAAGTAGCCAATCCGATTGTCAAATTTCTGGTAATGGTTTAGCAGATGAAGAACAGAGGAAGTGTTGGACTTACGGCCAGAAGCCATGTTGCTGTTGTTGAAAGATAATCATAGGGAGATCATGGTATTGAATGATGGCGTTGTTGATGATCAAGTTGGTTCACTTCGCCCGCCTTCTGCTCTTTGCATCTTAACAGTCTGAGAGTATGCTTCGGGGCCGTATGCTGAGTGAGTGCCATTTTCGTGATTGATACCCTGCGAGATTGCGAGCGTATATTGCAAAGAAGGGCTCGGGGATGCATTGCTGCGGAAAAGTCTGCGGCAACGATTAGCAGTCTTTCCAATGTGTATGAGTTACAAATAAGCAGATCATCTAGGCCAGTTTGCCTTGAGAAGGCGGCAGTTACTTGAGAGAGCTGCCTATAGGGAGGCGGGGAAGACGATTGCAGAAGAGACATCGCGACTTACAACGTGATCCCAAGGTAGGTAGTTGGTTCTCTTAGTGAGTGCAGCTATGGTGCTTGTACATGACCCCGGAGCTCGAGAGCTTGTCTTCAGGCAAATAGCTTGGAGTAGAACTGCTCCTCAGATTCTGTGGTAGAATGATAGCTCATGCTGGACTATGATGTTGAGCGCAGGGCAGTCGTTGACGAAAAGTGGAAGGAGGATGTAGACTCAAATTCTGCATTCAATTGGATCAGCCAGTGCTCAAAGGTAGCAGATTGGAGATAGTTACCAGAGATCTCAATTGCTAGCATGAGGGAACAACTGAAGCAGAGTTCTCACCTCGAAGCTGTTTGTTGTGTCGCGGATCGGCGGTGAAATTTCGAGGTGTTCAGCTTCGAGCTGCAGTGACTGGCGAAGCGAAAGTAGCAATTCGAGGTGAGCGCGTCAAATCAACGACTTCACACCCGGAGAACAATTGAGACTGTAGCTGCGCCGATGTTCTTTTGTCTTGTGCGATTGAGGAGAAGCTTGATCAAGCGGCCTTTCAAGGACAGTGGAAGATGCTTAGGGCTGAATGAGCTTGAAGGTTTGAACCGTTCAAGCGTCGGCGAAGGTATCAGAGTGGGATTTGGTGTGAAGAAGTGCTGAGAGCAGTAGGGGAAGCAAGTTGGAAGCTTAAAGAAGAATACTGTCCTTGGGAATACTGAAGCAGTGCAAACTGAATTGCAGATTGAACGCTGCAAGACAGAAAATGGGTCCGTCTGTGGGGTCTATCTGTGCAGGTCCAGTAGAAAGACATGATGGTGAAGAATGTGCAAGGAGGAAGGCAAGCACAGCCGCGAGGATGGGAAGGAAATTGTAGAAGATTGAGTTGAAGAGGATGGTGGAGGGACAGAATCAAATTATAATCTTATTGTGAAATGCAGAAGACCCACTCGAAGATGAACAGCTAAAAACAGATTCATCTTCGAGAATCAGGCAGAAAGACGCGACCAGTCAGCTGACCCTACAACTGCTTCTCCTCGCCTCGGTAATGACCCGCAATCAGGAATGCTAGCTCCAGAGCTTGCTTCTCATTGAGTCTGGGATCGCAGAAGCTGGTGTAATTGAGAGAGAGATCATCTTCGTTTAGGCCTTCGCTGCCACCAGTGCATTCAGTGACTGCTTCTCCAGTAAGTTCAAGATGGACTCCGCCGAGATAGCTTCCTTCCTCCTTGTGAATTGCAAGAGTCTCCTGTAACTCGGAGAGAATATCTGTAAATTGCCGGGTCTTGATGCCGGTAGAAGTAGATCTTGTGTTGCCGTGCATGGGATCGCATTGCCAGACGACGCTGCGTGCGTACTCGCTGCCTTCGACTGTCTTGATGTGCGTTGGGAGGAGGGATCTGACCTTCGATGCGCCGTATCTGGTGATGAGTGTGATCTTGCCGACTTCAACAGAAGGATTGAGCGTGCGGAGGAGAGCGAGCAGGTCAGACGGGGAGGTTGTTGGACCAATTTTGACACCGATTGGATTGGCTATACCACGGAAGTATTCGATATGGGCGCCATCAATCTGTCTCGTGCGGTCTCCTACCCAGAGGAAGTGAGCGGAGGTGTTGTAGTACGACTTGGTATCATCTGCTGTTGTACCAGGTGCACGTGAAGCATCTAGAGACTTAGTAGGATTTCGGAGCAGTCGAGTGAGGCGCTGTTCGTATTCAAGGAGAAGACCTTCGTGACTTGTGAAGAGATCAACGGTTTGAAGCTGGCCTGCTGTATCTGCGCCGACTGTTCGCATGAAGCGCAGGGAGTCAGTGATAGAGGAGACGATGTTAGAGTACTTGGTTTGCAGCTCTGGATCTCGTACGTGACCAAGACCCCAATCGAGGGGACGATGCAGATCAGCAATTCCAGACGCGATAGAACCTCGAATGAAGTTCAGAGTGCTCGCCGAATGGAAGTAGGCACTGCCGAAGTCAGCTGGGGAGATCCTGCTAGGCGAATGGCAGTGGGGACGGAAAGGAGGACTGAGAAATCGATGAAACTGCTGAGGAAGGAAGGTTACCTGACAAGACGCGCAGGATCAAGAGCCCTCTCACCAACTTCAAAGCCATTCAGAATATCTCCTCTGAAGGACGGAGTTTCAACACCGTCAACAAGCTCAGTAGGACTTGATCTCGGCTTAGCATACTGGCCAGCCATTCTCGCGATCCTGACCACGGGCTTGTTAGAACCCCAAATGAGCACCAAACTCATCTGTAGAAGCAGCTTGATCTTGGACTCAATGGCATTCTCCTCGCAGTAGTCGAAGAGTTCTGCACAGTCGCCGCCCTGGAGAAGGAATGCCTTGCCAAGGGCCACATCTCGCAAACTGGCTTTGAGTTTTTCTATTTCAGTTGGAGTGACGATCGGTGGAAGGCGTTCTAGCTTGGAGAGGGACTTCTCTACGCTCTTGCGGTCCTCGTAGATGGCGTCTTGCTTGATGGGTTTGCTGGTCCAAGAGCTGGGAGTCCATGGAGGGGTCGTGGTTGAGTCAGTGGACTTGGTGGGGCCGCTGAGCTGTGCCATTGTGGATTTTGAAGGGATGTACAAGAAGTTTGAGAGGCAATTGAAAGGGCAAAAGATGCTGGGAGAAGAGATTGATAATAGATCAAATATGGGTGCTATGTATCCAAGATATCAAGTCCAGAATAGTTGAAGGAAGAGCTGCTCGAGAGAGAGAAAGTCAACTTCAGAATGGAGTCATTTGTGGGCAACCGAGTCTGCAGGGATAAATGCACGCCGCCTTCTGGACGCTGCTTTAATCTATCTTGTTAGTGGACACCGGTGTTGCTGCCGAGTGGGTTAGGACCCAAACTTCAATCGGATCCAGTCCCCCACCAAAAGTTGCTAATTCTGACGTCCTCCCTCGACATCTTTTGTCTTTCTACGCTCTCTCTATCCACAAAGTCCTCGGAATCTAATCAAACAATCCAAATACTCCCGTCTTTCACGATGGCAGAAGCACAACCCCCTACAATTGTCGAAGGCGCGACAACAGGCGATGTCGACGACGAGATCCCCGCGGTTGCGAAGTCCGCAGAAGACAGAAAAGCTGCTGCAGCTCTCTCCTCCCTCGATACTCCCAGAGACGACGAGTCTGCAGGCAAAGATGTCGACCAGGAAGCTGTTAGGAAGGCAATGGAGAGGTTAGGGGGTGCGGGGGCTACAAATGGTGCTGTTGCGAAGAAGGATGAGCAGAAGGTGGTGAAGAAGACGGTCAAGGTTGATCCTGCGGATGTTACTTTATTGGTAAGTCAACTGAAGACCTCTTAGCAACTCAATACTTGGTATATGATGCTTGATACAAAGAGAAGTTTGCGCTTTTGTCAATTGGCGAGGTGTTATTCCTATATCCAAAATTACCCCTCTATTCTACTCAACCAAGCTCCCACTATTCAATTATTATTCTATTGGATACCAGTAACTAATGTTTCTCTCTGCAGATTGATGAGCTGGAATTGACGAAACCAAAAGCAACGGATCTGCTGAAAGCCCATGACGGGAATGCTGAGGCAGCATTGCGAGCATATATCACTCCAGCTTAGAGGATGGAATTCTGCGGTCACAGTCAGCAGATTGCTTGCTCAAAGCGACTGAAAAGATACAATGAATTAAAATGGATGCATGGAATGGGCATAGCAATGGAGTTCTGGGGTTGTATTGACACAACATGGCCTGACGAAGAAGTAAAGGCGAAATGCTTGCAGAACGTGGGGATAGCCTATGGGGGAAGAAAATGCACAGCTGCTATTACTTGCCGCTGGCTTTGGCACCAGGGAAGGCATACGCTGGTATAATTAGATGAAGTTTGGACGGCGAGATTCTAAGTCTGTCAATGGCAATGGAAGTCAAATCTCCAGCGCTTCATGAGAGGCAGAGTTAAGATAAGATTTATCGGTCTCTCCAAGTTCTCTCGATAACTGCCACCAAATCTCACCCTCTCCTCTCTCTCACAGGACCAAAGGACTATTGCAAGTTCTTTATTCTATCAAGCTTTCGTTGCATCCATTTGATCGCCTTGTCAGGATAGCTTGCGTGTATGCTTACGACTGTCTGGTGTCCGTATTTTGCTTGCTCTTGGCTTGCTTGCTTTGCCTCCTGTTACTTGCCACCACATCACGCCTACGGTACACCAAGACAACCATCGGCAGCCATGTCCAGGGCTCCCACGCTTGGAAATTTTTCAACAGTTAAAGGTACTCAATCAAAACCTACCAAATCCAAATCTCTACCCATCTATCGTGCCAGGCCTGGAAAGTGCTGCCAAGGTCTCGCTAATCTCTTATGAGAGCACAGGATCTAACGTGTATAGATTCAGCCAGAAATACCAAAGACCCTCTCTGGAAGCATGCCAAACTCCCCAGCCTACCCCACAATCAAAACCTCTCCTTGCCGTCTTTATCTCCTCCCCTCGTCCTACAGCCCTGCACCCTCCCAACACCACACAGACGGCCAGACAAAAGACAAAGCCGCATGAACATCTCATTCCTCTCTCCTGTTAGTTATCCCACCCTCTCAAGCGTCCCTCTCACTCTTTGGCATATCCACTCGCTACCAGAGCCCAAGAAAGGATATAGTGCGGCGGTACCGTACATATGTACCTTGCACAGGGACAGACAATGCAAATATTCATAGCTTGCGTGCTTGCTTGCTTGGCTTTAAGATGTACTCCGTCGCTTGAGTGGTAGCGTGGCATGGTGTGAAATGGTCTGCTGGTTCTAATGTGTTGATCTTCGTCGTTGGGGAGCTTCGACATGGGGAGCTTCGACATAGGGACCTTGGAATTGGGGACTTGAGTACGGAGCACGTCTGTTTACCGACGAATTTATGAGTCGTTTATGCTTGTGCGAGGTTGAGGTTGGCATGGTTCAGGCAGGTAGCCATTATTGGGTTTACTGAGTCCAAGGCATGTCGCTGAGGAAGGATGCTAGGACTGGGGAAAGTATCCTTTCTAGGCTGCGTGGAATATGTCAGATTAATCTCAGGTACAGAGTACGGCGTTTGTAGAAGAATTGGGATATCTTGTACTCAATTGAGGCTATCCTTGCTGATTTGGATTTTATGTTCAACTGCCACGCTGCATGAACAAGAGCTCATGTCCAGTCGTCTGGTATATCGACAGAAAAGGGCATGACATGGCCAAGTTGTGTGAGATGGTGGCACAAGATCAGATGACGGCGTGCCAATTGCACAATAGCTATTTCCTGTCCTATTCCTGCTTGTTTCGGATTTTCCTTTCCAAAGGAAACTTCCTCGAGTCAAGAGTCTGTGAGCTCCGCTCTGCGCTGCCCACTTTTGGCCCCTCCAAGGAGTCAAATAACAAGAATGGTGAATATAAATCTCATCCTGTCATCATGACATTGAGAAAAAGCTCTCTCGAAAGGTGAGCCGCAACCCGGCCAATTTCCGCCCGTCACCTACCAAATCACACGTTCGAGTTTCAAATAGCCTCGCCAGCAACGACAACAACATAACGGCACTAGTCTAGACCACCGGACTATCTTCCCCTCCCATCTCTTCTCCCTCAATCTCAACTCCACAAAAGAGCACACCTCCACCTGCATGGTTCTTCCTTCCATCATCACGCTTGTTCAAGTCTGAGATTCGATCTCAGCACATCTCGCTTTGCTTTTTCGAAAGCAGAGCTTCTCCTCACAATTCTCGACCCATTGTTTACATTCACACCCTCAAACAACAGCCGACTTTCCCTCCTTCAAATCACGCTCCCACGCGCCCCTGCCTTCAACATGACTCCCTCCCTCAGCAGACTCAAGGAGAAATTCATCACCGAGCCTCTCCGTCTCGCTCGAGAAACAACGCAAGACTTCCGCGCCACCGTCGTCGAGGTGATGACCCAGCCGCGCCGGGGAACAGAGTACAACGTCGCGTGTCGCCAGCGTCTCAACATGTTCGCGTACGTCGCGATCTCGGTCTTGGGTATTGCGATTATGATTGTCGGTATTGGTTTCGCTTTTTGTGTTCCGAAGACTAACAGTGAGGAGGCTGCGGCTGCTGCTGCGGATGCGGCTGCTTCTGCAGGTGGAGTTGTGAAGCGTGGTATTGAGTCGGCTTCTAATGCTGAGATGATGTGGAATACGGTTTCGTTTGGTATTCTGGCTTATGCTCCATTCGTTGCTCGCATGTAAGTTTCGCCTTGAGATCCCCCCCTTGAGATCAATTGCTGGTGTAAAGCTCGAGATCGAGAACTGACATTTGCTAGAATCAACCGTGCCTGGGTCTTGAAGAAATTCCATTTTGAGGATTATCTCATGTGCTTTGCCATGGTAAGCTAGCCTCTCTATGAAAATTCGTCTCAACTCCAGCTAATATCATGAACAGGTCTGCTACACTGCTCTCTTGGTTTTGGTCAATGTCTCTGCTCACTTTAAGACCAATCTGTACCCCAAGGAGATGGAAGCTGAGATACTCGCCAACCCTGTTGATGTCGCCGATCGCGTTTTCGGCTCGAAGATCGTTGTTGCGCTTGAACAATGTATGCTGATCGTCACCTGGACTGTCAAGATCTGTATTTGGTTCTTTCTGCTTCGCCTCCAGTAAGTTCTTTAATTCCGCTCCCTAAAGATTACCCTTCTCCCTTTTCTTTCTCTGCTTCAATCTCAAGCGTCTTGTTCTTCTCAAGTCTGACTCTTCACAGTCGCAGTCTCCCTCGCTACGAAATCATCCTCTGGTTCCAATTCGGCTATCTCTGGGTCGGACTCTTCATCATCGAGATGATCTACTTCTTCGGTTTCTGCATGCCATTCTCGCAATACTGGGCCTTGCCAGTCACAAACCCCGAATGTGCTACCTACCACAACTACTCGATCGTCCAGATGGTGTTCAATATCTCTTCTAATGTCGTCTTAATTCTGACTCCGATTCCAATGGTCTCGGAAGCGCAGCTACCTATGAAGAGGAAGTTGATCTTGAGTTTCATCTTTGGTCTGGTTCTATTCACGATCATGGCTGCTGTATTGGACAAGTGAGTCCACTCCCCTCCTAATCCTCTTCCACCACGCTGTCACCCAGACTCCCTTTCTCCCTCCTCTCCGTGCCCAGAGTCTCTCAAGCACACAAGCTGACCTTTTCCTCCTACTACACACAGGTATCTCAACTTCACCTCCCCCTTCACAACCACCTACCAACTCTGGTACATCCGCGAAGCTTCAATATCCATCCTCATCGCTAACATAGTCTGCTGCTGGCAACTCCTGCAGAAACTCTTCCACCTCCGCTCTTTCTCCAACACACGCTTGGAAATCACCGACGACGGCGTCTTCAACCACAACCACGGCCTGCGCCACCGCCTGATCCGCCTCGCTCATCGCGCTCGTGACTCCGTCAGCGGTATCCCCGGCTTTGGAAACGGAAATGGAAATGGTAACAGTGGTGGTGCGTTTGGTGGAGATGATACCACGATGGGAACGGATAGTACGGAGTTTGAGGATCGGAAGAGTAGATGGGATGATCGGAGACGTGATACGCACTTTAGTGTTGAGAGGGATGGTGATGATGCGAGACCAGCGATCTTGTATCGGTCTATGCATAACATTGCTTGAGAGAGGGAGGTTCGACGTTCATGAGGGCTCTTTCTGCTTTGGGGAGATAGATAGGGAATGGTTATACGCGCGTAACGAGACGGAGGACATGATCCTTTCCTGTCGATCAATACAATTGTGATTTAAATTCCCAATGACTTTTGATTGTGACTTTATCGGATCTTAGGACCGATATCCAGATCCTCAAAAAGCCCGGTTTTCTATTTCCTGAAATAAGTTGAGTACATTGAGTGAGAAAAACGGCTGCAAAAGAGGCGCTCGTTCATTAAGAGTTGCAATCTTGGATCAGCGTGAAATGTATCATCTGCAGATATATTGATACTCATACTTGCAAGTCCCGAGTTCTTGTTGTTACTTACAGGAAAGTAAATTTCAACGCAAAATCCGCCTCCGCAAAGAGTCTCTGTATGGTGGGGGCATTCATCTATAGCAAAGCCCTGAAACCAAGTGGGTCTGCATTCACAGATTCGAGGGCTACAAATAACGAATTAAGCATTTACTTATCGTGTACTCATAGTTCCACATCTAAGTTCGTACCATCGGTATGATCCTTGCGCTGGTTCTGCTTACTCCAAGCCAACGAAAGGATCGTATTGATGGTGGGAAAGAAGATGTTGAAGTAATAAGTACATCCTTTTGCTTTTCTCATTTACTGTCTTCTTTTCTTTTAGGGATGTTGTTAAGGCAACACAGGAGTAGGTGGAATACTCAACAGGAAAATTGCGTCTCTTTTTGCTGCTTTCCTCGGCAGATCTTTGAGGCGACACTCCACCCTTTCCCCGACACAGTAAATCACATCAACGCATGCCCACACACAGAAGCTGTCTATGCAAGTATTTAAGTACGAGAAACTAGACCGTGTACCCGCTGATTGGGTCCCGCTATCTTTCTCCACTCCTTGATGACTATCTCAGGAAACAAGGAGTCTGGAAGAATAGCGGTACATAATCATCCTGGTGAATCCTTTTATTTCATTCCTCTGATCTGCTCTTGCACTCTCATTAAAGAATGTTCTGAATGCTCCCCCAAACATAAAAGTGTCAGCATGGATTATTCTGAGTGGCTGACGTGTCGCAGGAGCACAATGGTCAATGGAAGGCCTTGGATTGTTTTTGTTGACTTTTTCATCTGGATCCGGCTAAACCTCGAGCCGAGATGTCGGAAGTTCTAGACAGCAGCGCACAGCATCACCCACAAAGTTCTTGAGACAACATCTATTGAATTAATCGTTTGTTCAATGCATGATTGAATTCTTGTTCCTTGCCTGCGCTGCTCCCAGCATCTGCTTGTTGGGCTGTTGTTCGTGCTTGGCTAGGCCAAGGAAGAAGGCGACCATCCAGTCTGTCTTCTTACCTAAATCATATGCTGCTCTGCCTTTGTTTTCGGATGTTTTTCCCTTGATTAGAAACAACAATCTGATCTAAATTTTCGTCCAATTCTCCAGGGGCTCCACCTAGTTACAGGCCACACACTTGTCATTCGCCGGTATTTGAGCGACCTTGTAACAAAATAGTGGGTTTCCCGTCGTGCAGGAGCTTTCCTTCTCTTGTTGATCAACTTTTCCTTCCAATATTGCCTTTATATGGGAAGCACTGAGAGGAATTGTAGATCAGCGAGGGGTGGAAGATGCCTGCATTCTTTTGACTTTTGTCTCCCACGTCAGTTGCTTATATGTATATGCCCTACAAGAAGGAGGGGCTATCATACCTTGCAACGTGTTCACATGTAGTGAGAATTCCTTTCCCATGGTAGTTGTTTTGGCCTCGTTAACAGTCTCGGTCCATTCTTCGCAGAAACGAGTAGGACGATTTTTATGTAGAAGTCTGTCTATGGCAAGAGTCGGGGTAAGGCTGGGCTCTACCAGACCTTGTACGATGCAGCTTCTCTACTGTAGCATCCTGCATTCAAAGATGAATGCAATCTTCCATCCATTCATTATGAGCTTGGACTTCGTAGCAATCAATCAAATCTCTCATCAAGGGAACCTATTCTCAGACGAAGCCATGATGCATTCCACGTTCTGGGCCATCGGAGGTGCAAAGTACTTGCAACTTCCCGGAGTTCGAGTTTGATTCTGACCATATTTAAATAGATAATGTCGTCTGTACGAAAGACTAGGCAAATTTCATGTAGGTTAATAGTTGGTAACGTCAAGGTTCTTGGCTGGGGCATCTGAACAAGATACGGAATTGGGCAGCGGGACAATAACGGCGAGGTAAACCAAGGCTTGCAACAATTCCCAGCAGGAAATGCCGGTAGATGTATATCAGTGTCCATCGGTCAACCTGAATAGTTGAACGGTCGAGGAAGACAGCGTTGAGCCAGTCCAAGCTCGGCTTTAGTACAGAGTCATGCGACCGATGACAGCTAGGCCACGATAATGCTTCTTGACGAGACGTCCTAATTACACCCCTCTCAAGGAACCTAAACCGACGCACAGTGTTTCGTAGCTCATTTTACTTGCAGCGACGTCCAGATTGGTAAATCTTCCCAAAAGGCTCGTATCATTACCGAAAGCGGCATAAATTGGATGGAATGGGCCCTCCCACGACTTACAGGTATGTCCTTTTGGATCAGTTGAGTTCGAGTGGTAAATTGACGTGAATAGATGAATGAAGGGTTGTTTGGGCCTGATACTCCACGTTCTTTACCTTTCGATTCCAATTATCGAGCGTCTGAAATTTGTATATGGTTCTATTTTGCATGAGCGGATGAGCTTCAAGCTCCAAGGCTTCCGAACGTCGTCGCCGGGAAGAGACCCCTTTTTGGTAGTCAGAACCATCACCTCACGGGAGACGAATTTCCCTGCCTCGCTCTCTAGTCCTGAACCTTTGGAATGGAGTACGAGCATGGATCAAGCTCGATCACGGGATAGCACAGAATTCTTTCAGAGTAATTGATCTTGACCAAAGCCATTGACGGGCCTTTCGGACGCAGATGCAGAGAAGGTGTAAGGCGTCACAACTCAGAGAGCTTGCAAATGTCCAGCAGCACGGATAGACCTCTAGGTCGACCTGAATTTTTCATGATCCCACCTGTACCATGTCAGCTATAGTTCTTTGTGAGATAACGATGAATGAAAGATAACAGCCTGGGCTTTTGTGACTGCAATCAACTCCACGTATGACAAGACAAGACAAGGGAAGATAAGGCTCGGGCCGTCGTTCATCCCGTGGGGGACGATCTCTGCCATGGCCACTTTTCAGCTCAGGGCTCAGAGCTCGGTCTTACATGCAAGATTCATGTGTCTTTCCTTCCCGATATGATTAGACAAGCCTTTTCCAGAGTGGCAACACCTTGAGTCCTCTAGGCTCAATCGTCGGGCATAATGGCGTTACGAAGCAGACGGGAAGATCAAATGAAGGAACAAGGCATAAGCGGTGACCAGATCGTAAGTTTAGCCCAGAGGAGAGACGACTGCATCGTGGCATCCAAAGTGCACGCACGCCTCGGTCTGCGTCATCGTCATCTCATGTTTTCCTCCCGTGCCGTCTGTACAATAGCAAGACGAAATACGAGGTTGATCCTCTCAGTACCGCACTTGAAATACTAAGGCGGGAAACAACGTTCGAACGGCACGGTTCCACAAAGACCCGTTCGAATGTGGCGAACGGCTGTATATGAGTAAAATAAGAAGGTCATAGACAAGTAATTCGACCACTGTCAGTGCACCTAACTAAAACATAAATGGCAAAGATAACGAACGAGAGACAGAGAAACGCCACAAACGACCACCGAACCAGTAATTTTCCAGATCAGTACCTCGCATGATCGTCCTTTTACTGGCATGGGCTATACTCCTTGACGGGCGAGGATGGCACACCCTCCAATTACTCGAAGCAGCCAACCAGATCTCGCGTCGCAAGCGACGATCAGGGGAGGCGAGACAGGGGCAGAACAAATAAACAAGCACGTGCCATCGATTCGCCTGAATCGCCTTGCGCCTCGTCCCATGTCCTTAGCCCCTCCCTCCACATAAACAAGCGTGATTGATTCTCACACTTTCAGATGAGATGTCGAGCTGATGATTCGATACGTGTCTTGCATGCCAAGTCTGCTTCTCTTATCTGTCTCTCGCTTCGGGAAGGTGTGACGATCCATCCACCTTGGCATTGCTTGGTACACAGGGGTAGAGTTCAGGAGCCGAAGCCTTGTGGCAGTGGGATGAGGTGAGGTGTAATGGCGGGAGAAGAGAAGATGGGTGGGAGCGTCTGATGTTTGAACGCATGGGATGGTTCACCTGATGGTCTTATGAGATGCTTGGCTATCAGTAAGAATATCAGTCAGCCTACTAAAAGATAGGACGGTGTATGTGTCAGAATCAGAAGAGGCATGGAATGAACATCAACGTTTGTTGATCGTGGGGTCCACGGTTACGATCAAGCGCCAAGCGCCGCAAGCTTCCACATTCCTTATTTTGTAGATCTCCTTAATTCGAGAGCCTAGAAGGAATTAACGAGAAAAAGGAAGGTCAATCCTGTCAAAGATGTCACCTTGGTTACTGGCTAACTAGTACCTTGGTTATCAACGACTCCAGTCCTTGATCTCGGAGGTAGATTTGCCCTTCCTGCACCACACCGGTATTGCAGCGGCACTCGCTCTTTTAGGGGCACGGTCCCGACCACCTGCCGATGAGGGGAAATACCAGATTTCTTGTTTACCTTCTCCTGAGCATTGCTTCGGCGATGGAGCATCTGATGAGGAAGGCGACTTAGCATAAACCGAGTTCCCAAAAGTATCTACCTCGAAGTAGCAACCGGTGTCCATTTGTAGTGGCAAAGAGCGGAGTCGTGTCTGTCGATAAGGAATGCCGAGATTTACTCTCCCCTCGGTAGATATAACCAACACGGCTGCAAGCCATCTCCCCTCCTATCCACACTCACGCTACGCCTCACACCTACCTCTTCCCGCCCCCACCTCCGAAGAGCCAAGCCGCAGTCTCAGCCCAGTAACTTCCTGCAATCTGCACGCGCCGATATAGAATCGAATCTCAAAGCTTAGATACGGTACTTCCTAGCATGTACCTCCCCTCTTCACTCCCATCTCCTCCTCCCCACTATCCGCCACCCAATAGATCGACATTTCCATCCCATCAGCCTTCCAGACTCCTTCCTCTTCGGCACCTTGGTGCATCGACAGGCACACATGCATCC
Source organism: Deltaproteobacteria bacterium (assembly GCA_002685535.1). GTDB lineage: Bacteria > SAR324 > SAR324 > SAR324 > NAC60-12 > Arctic96AD-7. The sequence goes on along the minus strand of NYXK01000122.1, from coordinate 8,474 downwards.
GCCTACCTGTCGCCAAGAAGAAGTAATATACTGCTCTTCCGCGTGCACTTCACTCGCACGAGGCAGCTAGGCTTCCTAACAGGCAGGAGGACGCCGACGCTCGACCAAAGTATGGATGAGCTACCCATTACCTGCCCCTCTGAGGCTCTTGGCCCTTTCGCAAAGAAAGTGCACTTGCTTGCACGGTGCATCTGGTGCTGTTCGGTGACAGGCAGCTTCTACATCCGGACTGGTTAGAATGTGTCTCATTGAGCGCTGATCGTTCGGCGGACTTGGGACATGGGGCATGGGTTCAGGAATGGGTTACCACGTTCGTCTCACAGCGGTAGACATGGAGATAGGAAAGCTGAAGGAGGGGCAAAGGAGAGGGAGAGGAGGAGACAGGAGAGGGATATATATAAGACCTCATAACCACCTTGTTGGCAATATCCAGGGCACTATCCAACGAGCAATTTACCCAACCAGTCTCCGTCCAATCTCATACTTGCCAGTAAGTGCTCTTCCTGCATGTTGGAGAGGCGAGCACTTTGGATGAACTCTTTTGCCTTCTGGCTATCGAGCTGGGTAGTTCATCCAAAGTCGTCAATCGTCAATCTTTACTCCAAACACTCAATTCGTACTGACACAATAAACAGCTCTCCCCAATCCCCGGTCACTTCACCCATCAACCGCCCATCATGGCACGTTTCACCCTCCTGCTGTCACTCTTGGCAGCCATCTCCCCCATCATGGCCCACCCCGCCAACGGACCCCGCNACACCAAATTCGGGTGCGGCGTCGTTCCCACTGCCGAGTTCCTCGCTGTCGCAAAGGACATGGCTGCCGAAGAAGCAGCCTCGAAATCCGCGCTCGGAAGCGTCTCGGCTCTTGCTGCCGATGGAGCTATCTCAGCTGCTGCCACGATCACCGTCAATGTGTATTTCCACGTCGTTGCAAGATCCACAGCTGCCAGCGGCGGGTATGTGACTGCAGCTCAGATTACCCAGCAATTGGCTGTTCTGAACAACAACTATGGTGAGTAGATTTCAAGAGGTTTTGTCCTGATTCAGATATGAGATGAAATCAGAAGAAAAATACTGACGGGAAGTAAAGCCGCTTCCGGATTCCAGTTCGTCAATGCCGGTACAGACTGGACCATCAACACCAGTTGGGCAAGTGACGGCGCCGAGCTGGCCATGAAGAAGGCTCTCCGCAAGGGAACCTACAAGGATCTGAACATTTACTTCCAGTACTCAATCGGCGGTAACTTGGGATACTGTTACTTCCCAACCAACGCCGCTGCCGGGTCCAACAACTTCTACGTAAGTCTCCAATCCTCACTCAACTTCAGCACCGAACCCCGAAGCTCAGAGTGAATTTGAAAAGTGAGGAAATTGAGATGGAGTGACTGACTGACATATAAATAGTATGACGGCTGCTCCATCCTGTACTCCACCGCGCCAGGCGGCTCCGCAACAAACTACAACCTCGGCAAGACCGCCACCCACGAAGTCGGCCACTGGATGGGACTCTTCCACACCTTCCAAGGCAGCTCGTGCTCCGGCTCAGGCGACAGCATCGCCGACACGCCGCAGCAATTGTCCCCAACCAGCGGGTGCCCAACTGGTCGTGACTCGTGCCCTAATGCTGCCGGTTTGGATCCCATCCATAACTACATGGATTATTCTTATGAGTGAGTTTTTGCCTTGAGACTTGCTTGGAAGTTGAGAGTGTGGGCTGACCAGATGTAGTTCTTGCTATGATAACTTCACGCCAAACCAGGCGACCCGTATGCTTAGCATGTGGAACACCTACCGTGCTTAGATGCGTCTTGAAAAGGAGAGGTTGCGTTCAGCAGCTGTGGAAACGCAACAGGAGAGCGCAATGGAGATTGAGACTGTGATTGGAGAATTGACCATTGACCGCTGAAAAACTGGGTTGGGTGAATGGGATCTGTGTCACTTTGACACTTTTCATGGGTGCTGCTGCTTGGGGAATATTGCATGGTGGAGAGGCGGAGCGGAGCATATAGACGGCTTTCATGAGAGACGATGCATTTGAATCTATGACTTGGTATCTGATTGCATGTGCCAACTGTTTAGACTCTGAATGATGTGATTTCTGCGAATGGAAATGGATCTCGCGATGGGGAAGTTCTCGTATCTGAGGCGTCCGTGGCAGCATGAGCGTAAACGGCCTCGTTGTTAAGCAGCGAACATGACGGCGGGCGTCGTCTCGTAGTCGCAAACAATACGATTCGATGGCGAATGCGGACAGCATACACTTACCCCGTGATGATAACCTTGCCAAGAGATTACAAGCTTCTCACTCGCCCATGAAGTCTCGTCCCACAAACAACAGATGTCAAAATAAGGTTGATGATCAATCTTATCGATCGATCTCGAAAAGTGGGTATTCTCGTATTCAAGCGGCACATGTTGCAGACGTCGGCCGCGATCTGATTTTTCATCATCACATCATTCAGAGAATATTGGCTGTGCCGTCTCTGTGGGCCGATTTGGCCCAAAGCATCGTATCGACAGTGTCTCGCTTGCAGTTTTGAACTCACGAAACTGGCGAATTACTTCAAGATCAAAGATAATCCGACTTAACACACTTCGGCTCCCAGAGATCCGCTTCACTCGGCGTCCAACGACCGAATCCACCGCCAGGACGTCCCGTCCCGTTTCCTGGATGTCCATAGTAAGGAGGCGGACGTGGATATCTTCCTCCAGGATATCCGGGGCTTGTCCCATTGCCTGGTGGCCGACGATCGAATCCACCATCGCCGCGGTGAAGTAATGGCCACATGGGAATGAAACAGCTTTCATCCCAGCCGCACTTCTTCTCACAGCCAATCCATTCTCCTGCCCAGCCTAGCCATGCCATGACTTCTTCTATGCCGTTCGTCCAGTCCTGGACTTTGGATGTTCTAGTCATCGTAAGAGAGAGGGTTGTGGGATTGGGCGCTTGGTTGAATTTGGATTGCCAGAGTCCTTCGACTGCCAGACTGACTTCCACGATGACGGAACAGATTCCTCCCATCGTCTCTTCAACCGACCATTTCAGAAGTGTTTCTTCAGGTCCGAGCATGATGCCTTCTTCCGGATCTAGGAGACGAGTGTGTTGATAACGACAGTACGAATATGTCTTCTTGAACAGTGGCGAGTCCCTCTTCCACGTCTCATCATCTGCGGCTTCGGGATATTCCAGGAACGGCAGAACGAACATGTGAGTCTGTTGACGGATATCGGCCATCCATTCATGAAGAACACTGCTGTTACTTGTGTGGTTTCCGTACTTCTGCAGAGTTCTGGAAAGCTTGAGCAATGGGCTAGAGTACGTCTGCACGATATCAGTGGTCAAAGCCGTCCAATCAACTCCACTGCACTTTTCGTCGCCGTGGGCCAAGCGATCCCTCATCACACGCTCAGAACTAGCTCTCATGACGGCAGCATCAGACGATGTGACATTCTGCAAAGTATGATATCTCCGTCGCCGTGTCAAAGCTTCCAAAGCAGTGACTCTCTTCCCTGCACTACCAGGACCAATCCAAAAACCTTCCTGGGTAAGATTGAGCGCTTTCTGCTCCTCTAGCGTCCGGACGATTCCCTTACTCTCGAATATTGGATTGTAGTAACTCATGAACCCACAAGAATCTGGCTTCACGCGAGACTCTCCGATACCTGGCCCATCTCCAGACGATCCATAATGTAACGTGCTGCTGGTATACCAACCCCAATTCCTGCTCGGTCGAAAAGGTTCTCGCCGCAGCATCTCCCAATCGAAGTCAATATAAGGCGGGGAGGGCGTTGGTTCCGTGGTCTTCGTTCTCGTAGGTAGTGGAAACTTCGAGATCCCCTCAATATTCCTGTCATCCAATTCCCGCTCAACCATCGTCTTCTCCTTGGGTGGAAGCAGCGGCGCAGAAACATTCAAATGCGAAACCAGGCGTATGGATGGACTACTGAAGTTACACCAGATCATCTCGAACCCAGCATTCATCCTCACAATACCCTCATATCCCCAACCCAGTCCTCCTAACTCCCTATCTGCAATCCACTTGCACAGTCCCTCCGCGCGAGCATATTCGTCCCACAAGAACCGGAACCCATCGTCTGGTTTCCCTGGGCCACTCAGATTGCCCCAAATATGCAGCATCTGTGTATCCAATTGTCCGGTGCCGAAGAGAGTCGCGGACTCGCCGTCGAAGTAAATGCATTTGACGCGGCGAGTTGTTTGGTAGGTAAGCATATGGGAATTTCGGGTGCCGCCCATTATGCCGTAGGACATTCCTCTACTAAATGTCAGTAGAGCCTGTAAATGGGATCAGGAGGACTTGCATATCAAAGGCAAACCATTCCGGACTTGGAGGCAGCGCAGCGTCCATTCTGCCGTGGTACAGCTTGGTATATGCTGGGATTTCGCACGGTACGATGCTGTGTCCGTTTGGAAAGAATGTGTTTGGCCATTGCTGAAGCAGTCCGTAGACTGAGGCGAAGTAATGAGGTGCTTCTGAGGAGAAGTTGAGCTTCCATCGACTTGTCTCTACAGTTCCAGGTTCATGGTCGAGTAATGGCTGCTGCTGGAGAGCAGTTGTGGTTACAATGAAGTGTACGAGGTACCAAACAAAGCTGGTGACACTAGAGAATATCATGTTGCACAAAGCTCGCAGAGGAGCTGCGAGAGCATGCGAAATTCTTCAATATAGCCATCTTGGGTGGTTATCGCTGGAGGTAGTGTTGCTGCAAGAGATTGGGAAAAGAGACGCGTCAGCGCGATAAGGAAACGGCTTGGCCACGTGATCTAGATAGCTTCACTTCCAGGTTCAAGTCCTTCTATTAGAGCTTCTGCTTAAGCTTCCTTTCTATCTTCCGTCATTCGAAACAGACAGGAATCGCCAAAGCACGTTCTTAGGTCTAAGACCAGCTGAATTTCTACAAGCTGTATCACATCACGATGTTGCTAGAGCTGTATACGTTATAGATCGCTGCTTCGAGCAGACTCTCATTTCTCTCTTCAAATGCTTCACTATGAGTAGGAGAAGTCATTTCTTGCATTATGCAACTCTTGTCATTTCGTTTGGCTATCTGTATCGTTTTGCCATTATTCAAAACCAGCCGCAATAATGAAAATGCCGTGCCCTGTTTCTGCTCCTTCACACTTTCTCCGACCTCACGGTTTGCTCTTGGAGCGAATGCCTTGGCAAGCTCCCTCGATGGACGTTGAAGGAACACCGGGTGCTATATGATTTTGGATGCTTCCAATATTTCATAGCCGGTAGTGTCTTGACACATCACTGATGCGTTCTTTGTCTTTATATGCTCAAGTTCGTCATTTGTTGACCTGCGCCGACTACCATTTGCTGAATCGGCTCTTCTGATTTCCCCAGAATGGATTTGGTTGGAACGATGACCGATCTCCAGGAAGTTTCTCTCCTCCAATCAATAAGGGTGCCGAATGGTCATCTACAACCGGAGATGGTACTTTCATTTCACCTGCTTCAAGTCAGTTTTCTCCTCGTTAGAACTTGGGACCATTCATACCTCGCATAATCTCCACAGCCGATACCAGAGGCAATAACAGCAACAGAAGAGGAAGCAACTGTCCAAAACTCCAATCCTTCTCTCCCGTGTCGGCCAAAGTCACTGATGGCGATCCGAAAGCCTGCGACAACAGAATGACTCGAATGGCAGCACCAATCCCAATAGCTCCCAGGACCAACAGTCCTACTAACTGGACGGCTCTCAACCACTTTCGATTCTTCACATGCAAGTACCAGACTCCGACAAGGAAGAAGATGACTTGGCCAGCCATCACAGCAATAGTTCCCGCAATCGACGTACCAGCATTGGATGGCGATCCCGTGGACTCGACTTCCCAGACACAAGCAATTGGTAGCGTTGGCTTGACATCTCTCATGACCGACATGAGGATGAAGATCCCAGACACAATGGACAGGACCAAATTAACGAACATGAAAAACTGTCTCAGCCACCTCAACACCCAATCACGCTTGAAGTCATTCACTAGCGCCAGCAATGTCCCAACATGCGTTGCCGTCGACAACAGTGACAGCATCCAGACGATGAAGAAGTGGTATGGAACCATGGTCTTCATCTTCGCCAGGGCGACGCTCTGGATACCAATACCGGTGATGACCTGCTGATCGCTGAGAGACAGGAGGAGCTTCCTAAGGACTTTCGCTTCTGATCCTCGACGTACTTCGTGGAGTACGATGATAATGGACATGATGAGAGAGATTCCGGCTGTGATGATGAAGGAGAGGAGAACCTGGGGAGATCAGTCAGCCATAGTCTTCCGATTCAATCCTATCAGGAGTGATAACTCACCCCTGTGCCCGCCACGCCAGCATCAGTCGCCGTCTCCGTAGGCACAACCGAACAATTGAACGAGCCGGCCATGGTATCAAAGGAATGTGTTGTGCCGTATCCAGAAGTTCAAAAGTCAAAAGTTGCGAGAGTGCAGCAACGTAGCAGTTCAACAACAAGATTGCAAAAGGAACAACGAAATCGAGAAAAGGAGAAGTTAGTACAGTAGAGCAGGAATTAAACTCCAGCATTAAATTACCCTCACGAGCGATCGTCAGCATTTCTAACTCTGGATGTCCTGGCCTTGCCTGCTCGCTTCGGGCCCCAAGGTGTGGCTGAGCGGATCTTCATGCAAGGGTCTCAACCATGCAAACGCGAAGCGCCCACCTAATTCGCGACGACACGCGGAGAGAGCGAGGAGCTGAAACGCACTTGTTTGTAAGATGATGGTGCTTGGCTACGTCAGTGGGTAGGGATGGAATTTCAAGATTTCAGATATGGGCGTGTCGCTGAGATGATGTTTGGTGTTTGGAGGTAGGTCTGAGAATGGATGAACTGCAGATCTATATTTGGTCACGTGAGAGACCCCTTTTGTTCTTTTTGAGCTCATCAATTTGAAGTACTACCTTGACGGCTAGAAACCGTTTGGCAGTAACGATGCTCGAATGATTTAGAGTGGCCTCGGAACTTCCTGGCTCTAGTGTTTGCCCCAACTATGTGTATTTGACTTTTCGCTACGGCAGATCCCCCTTACTCCTCGTTTCTCTTTGTCTTTCAAAGCTCGTAACAGCAGCTTCCTCGAAGCCTGCACATGTTCCTTGCAACATGCTCAGACATCTAAAATACAAATCATGAACTCAAAGTCAGCAGAATGCGGTAATGAAAGGTTTAGAACTCCGAAACGTGTTGTTCAGCTGATCCAAGGCCACATGCCAAGGTGGGAGAAGTTCTTTCTTTCGCCCTTCAAGAATATGCGAAAACTGATTTCTTTCTACGCGCTCTTACCGTGCCTTCAATCGACTGACTGGTCTATACCAGAAGTTGCTCTCGCAGTCTCCGGGGTTTCCGGTCTCTTTGATATTCCCAAGACAACGTTGTGCGGTACGGCAGCGCATCGAGAAGATCTGGTGCATCGATAGGATTAAAAAAGGAAAGACTGGATCTGTCAAACCATGGCCTTGAGACAAGAGCCAGTGCTCATGTCCACCAACTCGCCTTCTTTTTTGATGATTTTCTGTCCCTTCCTCGTTCTCATTTCTTGATTTCTCTTCGGGCGTGAGGGGAAGGTCCGGTACGTTGTACAGATTTCCATCCGCCGACTTCAACCACGTCGTGATTACTCAAGCAAAACAGAGTTATTTCCTTTGCCCATTGTCCCTTTGCATCAGTCACTTTTTCGATGACGCTGGTGAGCCTTGAGCCTCTGGAATTCGTCGTTGTACCGCAACTGAAGGCGAGCTCTCACGCTGAGAAGAGATTGCTAACGAGACCATCAAAGGAGTTCATTCAGTGAGCGAAACTACCGTGAGACAAAGACTTCGGACACATTGATGGCTTCTTGCTCCATTGGAGCCATTGCATCCTGTCTCCATACCTTCATCTCACATGACGTGTATCTAACTAGTCGCTTTCCCTGGCTACCTGGTGACCTAGCAGCAAGCGAGGCTCTCCACGTTACTTCTGGGCTGGGGTGAGATATCATGCCTCGGTCTATCTTTCTATCTATTCTTGTCTCAAGCTCTCTGTCAATCTGCTTTGTTGTGGCATGTCGACTGTTCCTGCCACTCAGCTATCGAGGTTTCTTTGTTTAGTAGAACAAGCGAGGCGGCCCCCTTTTATCCGGCTCAGAACCGCATTGTCCCACCCTTGTTCTCCAAATGGCCGCACAACAGCCTATTGTTGTCCCATCGGAACAATGGCAATGTTTGGTTCATTAACATGGGATTGTTCTCGTAGATAATGGAACAATGCCATTGACAAATGTATAATATGCTCTCACCCTTGTCTGAGTTTTATTTTATCTTTAGATTTACTCTATCATCACTACACACACACACACACACACACACACACACACACACACACACACACGCACGCACGCACGCACGCACGCACACATCAGTACCGCAATCATGCAATACTATCAGACTATCTTCACTCTCT
>NYXK01000121.1 GCA_002685535.1 Deltaproteobacteria bacterium | reverse complement strand
TGGGCAATCCTGGTCTCTGAGTAAAGTGTATTATAGCACGTGCCCACGGGTATATAGTCCCGTGGAGGAACCCAGTTCCAGTCAATTAAGTTAAGCATGCTGCCATCACTTCTTCTTCCAACACTCAACTGTTTTCCGGCACGCAGGGATGGACGTTAACATATGAATAACAGCTTCATAGACTTGCCAAGAGAAAAATACTAATTCCAAAACTATACATCCGTCTCGGGACAGGGGGCGTCTCGGGACACAGGGACAGACGTTAGATGCTTGATTGTAGAAGCTGGCTGTCTAGGTGTTCTTATAGAAACAAGAGACCGTAGTTGGTAGGCAGCCACATGTGATCTGGGGTCCAACAGTTTCCCGCTACGTAGGGATGGACGCTATGCATTGTATAAGCACTTAGGCTTAGAACAAAATATCCAAATTGTCTATGTGCCAGTTTCTAAAATATGACCTTCCCCCTTGGATCAGACCGTAAAAGACGTAAGTTTACGCAAAGGTAACCCTCGGTTTGCTAATCTTCATCGATCTAGCTCGGGACTTTTCAGCCACGGGAAGTGTCTCTTTTCCATTCTCTCTTGGAGTTTTGTCTCCACTCAGGCGATATTCAGACTCGACGAATTCTATCGATCCACTGGGAGACATTGCTTTAAGAGTGATGGTCCTGACTGCATCGACGAAGGAGGAAATGCCACATGCTGTAACCTTAGCAGGGTTGTGACAATGTAGATGGTGTAACTTACCGACAACAATCTTCCGTCCTGCAGAGTTCGCTGCGACGCCACTGATACCTTCATCCACGCCGATGTAATAACTACTATCGGGATAGAAATATATGAACTCGGTCTCATAACTATCGACATTCAAAATTGGCGGCGATGTTTTCTCGTGCGGAAAATAACACCAAATCTGTAGAATAGAAGCAGATAACTGCCCAAGTCAGTCGATTGCTCTCAGCATGGAGAGTACCGTGATCTTACAGTCTTGCTCCGTGACTGTAGGTCTTTTAGGAAAGGTCCTCCCCAATCCTCCTGAGAATTATCGTCTAACTCCCAGTACAGGTCCAGCTTTCTGGTGAGTACTTTACGTTTTCGCTTAGGGTCATATTTAAGATCAATAATGTGCTTTGCATATGATAGAATCCCGGCAAGGCCAATGCCCTTAGCAACAAGGGCAACGTTTTCATATTCTTCTAGAGGCAAACTGTGGCCGCTGGGTCCCTCAAATGACACGCCCTGCAGGAATTCAGTGTTACTGATGCGCCTGGTCAGCCCATTCGCAGGTTGAATGAGTATAGTAATGCTCGGAGCTTTCGACCCTGACACATCTTGAACGCGAGGGGTGCTTTCCTTTGAATCCCACCAGGTAATCATGAAAGGGTGTGTTTGGAATTTGTCACTGAGATGGAAGTCTCGGCCTCGAACCCGAAGATACACATACTGCCCTGGCTTTATGGCGACAGGATGCATCAATTCGATGTCGACCCGTACAACATCGATCTCACGATAAGTACGTTGGCCAATAGTGCGCTCACGATAAAACTTCTTTATCTGGACGTCTCGACTCCTTATCCTCCAGCTGTACAGATATGGAACGAAACCGAGCAGCCATAATGATGCCAATAGAATCGGGAAGATAACTTTGGTTGGATCCACTCCTATAACATGCCATAAAAGACCTCCGAGGCTGACTGCAGCCAGTAAGTAGTGGAGTTTGAGGAACACTTCAAACCTGTATTTTCGAAAAGGAATAAATGAGAATACGAGGAGACATCCAAGCGTAGCTGCTATCTAAATACAAGTCAGTATCGGTGCTACCTGTGCAGGCAAGACTCACGGTTGCCCCTGAAGGGATCTGTGTCCTTTCAGTGCGGGAGGTGTATACAAAGATGATATGAAGAAACGCCTGAACAATACTGATACGTCCCAACCAATGATGAACTAGGTGATGGACGTGTAACGGCAAACTTAAAACGGAGACAATGGTATTCGAGCGGCCTGCCATGAAGAGCGGTACCATATTGATCATTGACAAGATCGCACATCGACTAGCAACTACTGACAGATCACTCCGGGATTGATATCCGATGCAAAACCCATTGGCCCCTAAAAACACAAGAAATACCAAGGCTTGCAGCATACTAACACTCGACCAGTACCTGCGAGGAACTATGACCAAATATACAAAAAACCGCAAGAAGAACCATTTGAACCAGAGGACGCATGCAGCCAGCAGGCGACGAGCTCGGACAAGCGCGAATGCGACTCCGAGTGCAGCAAGCGAGATCACATAGTACCTGATGGAAGTTGATGGGAAAATGGTCTCGAGCCATTCAATGATGGTCAACATCATGTTGGGTGTGGCAGCAAGAAACCAACAGTACTACTGCAGAGCGAACAGATCGGGAAGGTGGAGTTGACGAGGGCGGACAAGGGCGGATGCAACTAATAAATACGCGCCAGAGGTGTGCATGGAGCTAGTGAGTCGTGCGTCTGCACCCTCCAGATCCTGGTCTTCCCCCATTCTGGGATCTGGGATCCGAGATCCGGATGCTCCAACACCATCCTCGAAGTCGGCGCTTAGCAGGCGGGCACCCTGATCACAGAACATAAGAATGCCGCTCTCAACCTGAATCCCACTTTCCGTATCCTCACACATCTGTACGAGCAAACAACGGACCCATACTATCAAATTAAGCAAACATGCCAAGCAAGAATCTCACCCCCGAAGGTCAACGAATGAAGCTGTTCAAACAACGCATGCCATGCGTGGAGAAGAAAATGAACGAGTTGGTAGCAAAGTGCAGAGCTGAGGTTGCCCTCTTCATACTACCACACGACGACGATGAGATGTGGGTCTTCAAAACCCGTCTCGATTTCCCAAATGTGAACAGGGTACGCACACTTCCAGGTCTTGCTTATCTCATAATAACCAGTGTAGGCGACCACCATCGACCTGCACACCCCGGAAGACTGGGTGGGTAGACTTCAGCGCCAGGCGCGTACCTTCGATACTAGCAACGAACAGGCCATTGCAGGGATTCTGCCTTCAGGAATGGACCTGGAAGGTTCGGATGACGTGGTTGATCGCTCAGAGATCAATAATGGACATACAGAACAACCACTGCCGGTGCAGGCACCTATGGAGACTGCCCACGCCCAGCAACGTCATCTCGCTGAGCAGCAGCACGATTTGTTGACTCTCAGCCATGGCACATCCCGTGAAGAAGGGGCCGTTCTTCCTCTTGAGGAACCACAGCCCGCTCTTCAACATACAACCGAGCCCTTTGGCCCTCCTGAGAAACCAAACCGACCAAGCACTCTTCGGCTGTCGGACGTATTTCAGACGGCCGCAAATACGTCTCCGCCCTTGTTTGTATCTCCAACAACACCTGTTCGAAGACGCCCATTGTCTCGTCGAAGGGCGAATGCGGGTATCACGAGGTCTCGCAAGCGCAAATTTTAACTCAATCATGTATTCATGTTATGTTACAAACCCTTGGCTCTTTCTCCGCTTGCACATGTTTCTTTCTTGCACAGCTATCTAAAGTAGTTCATTCTGAAACGCTCGGCGTGTGGCTGTTTCACTAAGATGAGTCTTGGATGGCTATCTTCCAACCTGTTCATCTCCATGTATTTAGAGATATGATCGAGTCTGAGAGTTCTCAGTTCACTGTCCACAAATATCATTCCCACCCATCCTTTCCTTCGTTTCAAATATTCCGTGAGATTTGTGGTGTCCTTTGTGAGAAGTTTCATGCCGTTGTATTCGAGGAATTCGACAGGAGACTCTGTTGGCGTTACGAGGCGCACAACTTCCTTTCCCTTGGTCGATGACGAAGAACTTTCGCTTTCAGGTCCTGTTTGTAGTCTAAAATAGGATCGTGCGGGCCTGCCCCCTCTCCTTGAATTGCCAGCTGAGCCGATTTCTTCATCCCTCCAAGACATAAAGCCTGGTCTTCGTTCGTAGCTTTCAATTCCGTCTTGAGTACGCCCCAGATACGATCTTACTCGACGCCCATTTCCAACCTCAATGGTTCTTTCACTTTGAAGTAGATCAGGTGGTTGACTACTTTCTCCAGGTCGAGTGTCGTCAATGAAGTCTATGTTTTGGAGTATAGCTTTCCCCTTAGGAGACCTCACCCCACAGGCTGGCTCCGATTCGTTGCGTTCAGTGATTTGAGAGGGTCTGATCGCCTGCCGTCGGCCCCCAAGAAACCTTCCCATTCGTCTTGAATTGGGACGTTTGTTCACTCGCAAATTTGCCATCATGAAAGACCTTTGGCCATGCCTCCCACTTCGAGCTTGATTGATCGCCGATCCTGGTCTGCGGGAGAATCTTGACCGGGCGGAGGAAGTGTCAGCTGTTTGTTGGCTCAGGTCCAGGTTAGATCTAATTTGAGATTTGTCAAGTGAACTTCGATCCGCATCACTCTCTCCACTTGCCACAACTGTAGAGCCGTCAGAGACCCAAGCATCGTCACCGCCATTGGCTGTGGATGCGGTGCTTGATTCTTCTTCCAATTCAAAGTCTTCTTCCTGCATGTACATTGTAGTAGTCTGCTGACCAAATTCACCTCTGGGGCTCGAGTTGATACTCATTCTCTGCGGACTTTGAGATTGGTGGATTTGATCTCCTGAGTCTACTTCCATAGTCGTATTCGCAAGTTGGGAGGCAAGATCAAATACTTGAGATGATTGCATGTCTCTCATAGGTAATGAAGATGTAGAAACTTGTTGAGATGTTTGAGAATTGATAGATGTGGCGGTGAGGGGTGTGTTGGGCTCCCTGTAAGGAAGGAAAGGATTCATTGACGACGGAGGCACTGAACGTGTTTGATGCGCTTCTGAAATGATCTGCTGTGGTGATCCATGATGCCTAACAGTGCCTTGAATACCAATGGGCAATGAGTCTGTCAAGTCGATGACTCCCCTCGGTATAAGCACCCATTCTGCATAAATGACATTGGGACGGAAGAAAGCCCTCAAAAAGTCCTGCAGAATAAACATGGCAGATGGGGTCCGGCTCGGATCCCGGCGGGCTCGAGCGAGGTTGGTAATAAAAAGATTTCTTTCTATTTCTGCATAGGCATAGCTATGGGGCCGACCACATCTTGCCCTTAGGTCTTGCTTCCGTTTTCGATGAGGGGTCAGTGGAGAGGGTGTTACTGGGAGGTGGCCATTGATAAGGTTGCAATTCTCCTGTATCTGACGGCTGTTATAGCCTAGAAATTTCGCTCTTCGGGCAAATAATGTCTGGTCAACAGGCTCAATTCGAGCTTGGGCTGGAAGGCTTCTAATATCTCTTCGTGGAGGAGCGTTGCCGAGCTTCGCAAATTTCCTTAAGGCTGCAATGAAAACTAGGAAATAGGCCAAATATGCGGGATCAACATCGTTGGCGCCGACAACAGCGGTAAAAATACCTTCCTGTGTTTCCAAAAAGCACGAGGCTTGAGGTGACCACATGCTACAAAGTGACTCGAAAAGAGATCCACTTCTGTCTTGCGTCAACTCTCTTCTTATGACCTGTACGCCAATCCCCAAAAGCTTTGAATTCTCATGGAGCGTCTTGATGGTCGGGATAATGAAGTCAAGACCCAAAATCTCCTCTTGGATGCGCTGCCGAGTTCGTATATTTGTCACTTTTGAGAAAAGAAGTCCTGAATCCATGTATTTCATTATGGCTTCGCGATCTGAGATACTGGCAAAAGGTGCCCTTCCTTGTAAGGTTTGAGTAGTTATCACATCAACAGAAGCTCCGATCTCATCGTCATATAGAGTTATTTTACTCCACGTTTCGAATATCCCCGACGAATACCTTTGAAGTTCCTCATCACAGCGGAGTGCGAAAAGTTGCCGGATATTTCCTAACTCAAACCCTACCCATAGGCCCTGAAAGATCACCAGCATATCCAGTCGTTCAGTGTAACTCGTTCGTTCAAGTAGCCATGAGAGATTGCGTTGCTTGGAGGCAGTCAAACACGACATCCACTCATCTTGCAGATATTCTAGTTCAGCCAGCTGGCAGAAGCGGACCCTACAGTACACCTCGCCATCTGAATACTTTTGAGTAGGATCTGGAGATGTTTGCCATAGAGTAGTATCAAGATATGTTTGCCACTGAGACAGTAGAGTTTGAGGGGAATAGACCCCGGGTGCATCAGTAGACTGAGGCTCATACACGTCATCCATTCTTCTCCGTTCAAGCTAGTGGGGACGACTCTACAGTATATCTCGCCATCCGAATATTTTCGTGTAGATTGACGGCCAAGTATGACCAGGTTATGACCAGTTCTCGATTCTAAGGGATGCTGGGTAATATTACCTGATAGTACTACCTAAGCCATGTTCAGGTCACGGTTTCAAGGTACGGTAGTATTATCTGGTAGTACTACCCAGGCTACCTTCAGTTCTTGGTTTCAAGGGAGGCTAGATAGCATTACCTGGTAGTGGTACCCAAGCCATGTTCAGTTCCTGGTTTCAATAAACACGAGGTAGCACTACCTGGCAGTATTACCTCAACGATAGGGAAGTGGGACTGCAAACTACCACCAGCTCCCGGTTGCAGGAGATGTGGGATACCGTAAACTATGGGTGAAGTTGCACTGGGCAGCACGACCAGGTTATGACCAGTTCCCAGTTTCAGGAAATGCGAGATAGCATTACCTGGTAGTACTACCCAGGCCATACTCATGCCATGTTCAGTTCTCGGTTTGAAGGGAGGCTGGGTAGTGTTACCTGGTAGTACTACCCAACCTAGGCCATACTCTGGCCATGTTCAGTTCTCGGTTTCAAGAAAGGCTGGGTAGTGTTACCTGGTAGTACTACCCAACCTAGGCCATACTCTGGCCATGTTCAGTTCTCGGTTTCAAGGGAGGCTGGGTAGTATTACCTGGTAGTACTACCTAGGCCATACTCTGGCCATGTTCAGTTCCCGATCTCAGAAGACGCTGGGTAGTACTACCTTAACTGGGACTGGGTAGCACGACCAGACTATGAATAGTTCCCGGTATCAGGGGCATGCTGGGTAGCATTACCTGGTAGTACTACTCGAACTATTAGGGAAATGGATTGGGTAGCACGACTAGGCTATGACCAGTTCTTGGTTTCCAAAAATGCGGGGTAGCATTCCCTGGTACCCAAGTACGTTCAGTTCCCGGTTTGAAGAAATGCGAAGTAGCATTACCTGGTAGTACTACCCAGGCCACCTTCAGTTCTTGGTTTCAAGGGGTGCTAGGTAGTATTACCTGTTAGTACTACCTAGGTCATACTCAGTTCTCGGTTTCAAGGGATGCTAAGCAGCATTACTGGTAGTAGTACCTAATAGGGGAAGTGGGACTGAGTTATGACGTTCCCGGCTTCAAGGGATGGTATCACCTGCTGGTATTACCTTCGAATCGTGGAAGCAAGGGTAGTGGAGCTGAGGTGGCCCTAACGTAAGGTTTGTTTACCGAACACCTAACTGGGAGCTTAGAGCCGAGCTCCGAGAACCGCAAACATCAATGTCTCAGATTTGTCCACAAATCAATCTCATGAGCTACCCCAGAACCCGTTACGGCACGGGGACAGGGTTGCGAGAGAAACATATATTACTATCGCTCCGACTAATTCGAACTTTCACACTCGCCAGAATAACGCCAGGATGGCTAACTATTCTGGTGACACGGTCTGGATTGACTTATGCTGTAGATTTCGGGACGTTTATCTTCGAGAGCATCTACGGGCATACACGCCTCTGCAGATGCTCCTGCATCCAGAGGAGCAGACACCTCAGATTTTCGCCTTCATTGGAGACAAGACGAAAAGGCTGTACATGGAAAAGAGTCTGTTACTACGACCAAGAGAACGACACAAAAAGATAGTTCTACGGACTGTTCCTGACCACTTCACGTCTGACACCCCTCTTTTCATTGCAGACTGTGAGCTACATAACGCTCTGTCTCCATCTGCGCTCCTTACTAGCGAGAAATCCAGCAGCGGGATCGAAACACACCCTCTCAAATGGCTCCAAAATATCCCACGGGCGATGGGACCAAACACAATAGCACATCTGGTATATAGCCAGCTACTGATTCCCTTTAGCACCATTGTATGCATTTTTGCAGATGACTTCGAGGGAACCGATAATGTGGCCAAGGTACTCGCTTCTTGGTTAAGAGTTCGAAATAGTCAACCAGTATTTCCGTCATCGACATTTGCTCGAGTAATGATCTTCGTAAGAGATAGGCACGGGATGTTTGATGAGAAACTGGCTACCACCAGATTCCTGAAGCAGCTTCGACATATGATTCGTGAAGAGAAGAGCTTTCCGGGACGGTTTGCGGATGAAAGTCTGCCAGATGTTCAGTTTGAAAAGCTGTTGAAGGAGATTGCTTTTGAGGTGCGGCTATTGTCTCTTCCGTCCACAAGTAATAAGATGCATCTCGAGAGATTCCGAACACGAATTCTGTGCGAATCCGAAGAGATCCATAACTTCCGCAAGGTAGCCAAAATTGCATTTACAGCGAGACATCTTCAATACTTCTTTCAGTTTGCATGCCGCCAGTTCGCCAACAGTATCACCACACCAGTCGATCTCATACAAATATCGAGGATCCCTAACCCAGTGCCTACGGATCTCGCGTCACACTTGGCACGCTTCGCGGCCTGCGTCTCAAACGAGCAGCAGTACGTAGTTGCTACAGGAATTGCTTCCGCCCTGCGTTTAGACAGCTTTCCACCGGGTGCTCACAGTGAGTCTGCAGCGTCCCCTAGAATATAGATACTAACGTCAGTAGTCTTCGACCCTCGTCTCGTCTTCCAATCCTTATACCTATCGACTTTGGAGACTGCTTTGACTGATGTACCGAATTCAGAACAAGTCATACAGGAGATCGAAAGCTACTTCTGTGAAAGTCCAGACTTTAACAACACGGCGTGGATTCATAAGCAGCACCTCCAATGCTTTTCTGAAGTATGGGAAAATACGTTCAGCAACTCCACATGTTTATCGTGCCTGGCCCGAATACCGAGCTACGTTCTGCCCTGTAAGCATTCGCTATGTGACACATGCGTTGTTCTCCAGGGTCGACCGGAGCTAGACGAGCCATGGAGGTTCCATTTTGACGCATGCCCGCTGTGCGACGCTTCCATGAAGATTTCAATACTATTGAAACCCCCCACGGCAGGAGTGCGATGCGTGTTGTTGGATGGAGGGTCCTACAGCGATTTCGAAGTGCTAGATGTGCTTGAGAAGGAAATGAAACTGCCTTTGGGCATACGAGAGCACTTTGACATGGTAGTTGGGAGTGGCATTGGTGCCTGGGTCGTCTTGGAAAGATTCTGCAGAGACGATCGGGATTCAGATGTGGACATCAATTATCAAAACATAAGACGTAGCCTTCAGGGGCCAAACGAGGAGCCGGTTTCGAGGTTCTCCGATGCCAGCACATTCTCTGGCTATGAGACGAACTACGCTTTGAAAAGGATAGAAGGTGCCTTCAAAGCCCTGCCTCGCTGGAGTGGGTCTCTGCAATCGTCGATGAGGATCATCTCTAGTCTGAACGCGATATTTGGAGACACGACCTTGCTGGAATGCCAACCGGAAGGCACCAAGATTGGTCTGATTGTGAGCCGATCCAAGGATTCGGCAACCTGCCTCCTCTCGAATTATAACGTGGATGGAAAAGGATCACTGACTTACAAGCATGTTCGAGAAGCAAAGATTAAGAACGAAGTGCAACTTTCTCAATGGTAAGTCTAATAATCCGGAACCGGCATGACGTATACTAACAAGGAGAAGTGCGCGAATGGCCCTCTCATCTAAATCCGTACATGGGTATCTTGCGAATGAACGCAAACTTCCAGAGGAAACTACGGCTATTACTCTTCGAGAGCAAGATCTCATCTGGAAAAGAGATGGCAGATCACCAGACATACTCGTCGCTTTAGGAGCTCGCAGTCCCCCCTACAATCAACCAAGGACATCCGAGAGCCTTCCCACATGGATGGCCGACTTCCGTTTGAAGAATGACGCCGAGTTGCTGAGTAGAAGTACGAATGCTCTTCTGGCATCGCTCTTTTACCTTGAGCTGGTTGGAGTTCCTCAGCTTGATGAACTTGGGCACATGTTTTGCCGATTACAGGTTCGTTGCAGGATAGCGCCTACATCTAGGGCATATCGAATTCTGATAGCCAAACTACGAGAACATCGCTCGAGGTTCTACTTCGATTACCAAAGTGTTCCATGCGTCAGCCAACAGCTTCACGATGAGGCTGGGCGGGGAATTGCGTTCTCAAGATGTATCGAGATGTCAGTGCCCACCCTTGCGCATAGTCTTGACGTAAAAATCGACGGGATTACAAGCACAAGCCAGAGGATTAGCAATTGTCCATACAGACTCCAGCACCTTATTGAAGATGAAGGATTAAATTGCGTTTTCGGAAACAAAGACCACAAATTGAGATACTTTGGTCCAATGAACTCGTCGGCCCGATTCATCTAAGATGCGGTCTTGTCGACCCAACCAGAACGGGACGTGCAGCCTCACATGATTCTTTCTGTTACCAAGGCAGTGGAACGCTAGCGATGCGATGCACTGTCATGCATTTGCGCTCGGCGCTTACCTGAACATGTTGCCTCTGCACCTTCCTATCTCGACATTACGAGGAGTCTGGAGACGGGTCCCGCAGCTTCTCCAGGTATATCCCAGCAATTTAGGCTGGGATCCTCTCAAGCGGCTCTCAGGGTACCCCCAGCTCCGAGAAGGATCTTCAGACTGCCAAGGGCGTCAATGCAGCTTCGTGCATGAGATAGCTGCATGATGCAGAGCGCAACTCGTGAGTCAACAACGAGCAGGGTATCCGAATCTGAGAACCCAGATCCCAGATCTCAAACCCCAGATTTCAGAACAAAGACCTCTGGAGCGGCTGAGCATTTCAAGGCTCGCTACCAAGGCACCGGTATGCTAGCCAAATGCGAGTGCATTAGCTTCACTGTGGGCGCTTCGAACCTGCAGTCAGCGGCAGGTGCATATCTTGGCATTCATGATAGGCTCACTTCCGGACATAGATGTGAAAAGAACCAGGACGTCGTTGAAATCAACCAGGATTCCCAATCTAAGAGCTGCGAAGGTAGTACGGAAGGTACTGCGTATGTGGGATCGCAGACTCTATGATGCAGTACCACGATTTGGACCTTGAGCAAAATAACCGGAATCCAAGAACCCAGATCTGAGATCTTGGTTCTGGGATATCAGAAATTGTCCGGAGAAGGGTCCTGTTCTAGCTTGGAAGAGGGGACGGCAGGCCATCGAAACATCTCTGACGAGGCGCTGTCGATGGACCAGCAATAGCGACAGCGGGAAGACTAAAAGTTGACCTGGAATCTTCATAATTCTTGCAAGAGTAATTCCTGTCACTCAGTCGATTTCCTTTTGCATGCCTCTTAGAATTCGTGACGGTTCCTGATTCACGGAATATCCATCGCCTTTAGTACCCGCAGCTGTGATGGCTGTTCCAAACTCCTTAGAGATTGAAGTCAAAAACGAGTTTTCGCCAAGAATGCAGCCACATCAGAAAGCGTCCACCAGAGTGAAACACAAATCTCACGATCAATCAAGTCAAGTACGCATTACGCCATTGAGTTACCCCTGGGCAAACACGCTTTGGAAGGCGCTCTTTACTTTGTCCTACTGAGAGGAAGGGCGAGGCTTGACAGAAATGGGTAGGCGAGCGGCTATCGTGGAGGCCGACTCCAGATCAAATCCCCTCGGGGGCAGGCCATTGGGAGATGGGGGTAGAGATGATAATTTTAAGTGTCTGGACTGTGAAGTTTGACTGTGTGAGCTTCAGTCGGGAGACTGCACGATGCAGAGCACGACTAGTGGGGCAAGAGCAGGGTATCCGGAGTCCGAGAACCCAGATCTCAGACCCCAGATTTTACGGAGTAGAATAGAGAGGCGTTCCGACGGGGGCCCGAAAGCAGGTCCTGCAGCTATCCCAGGGATACCCTAGCTTTTGTTCTGGGGTCTTCTTGGAAGTGAGGACGACCCCAGCAATGAGGACTAAAATCGGACCGCCAAGGGCGTCAATGCATATTTCATGCATGGGATGGGCTGACTGCATGATGCAGAGCACCACTAGTAGGTCAAGAGCAGGGTATCCGGAGTCCGAGAACCCAGATCCCATATCTCAGACCCCAGATTTCAGAATAGAGAGCGTTCCGAAGCCCCCGGAGCGGTCTCTCGCCAAGTCGCAGATGCAGCCACAAGCGGGGCGGCTAACCTGATTCAGCTTCTTTTCTGCCTCGCTACCAACATGCCGGAACGCTAGCCATGCGAGTGCATGAGCTTCACGGTCGGCGCTTAGGAGCCTGCAGTCAGCGGCCTCTGCACCTTCCTATCGCGAAATTGGAAGGGATTGAACAAGGCTCTATAGAATCGACACTCGGAATTGTGGAAACCTGATCTGCAGCTGTCCTAGGTACATCCCAGCTCTTCGTGCCGGGAACTCCTTGTAACTGAGCAGGACCCCCCGACTCTGAGAACCAGATTCGGATTGCCAAGGGCGTCAATGCATGTGTCATGCATGAGATAGCTGACTACATTACGAAGAGCACAACTTGTGAGTCATAAGCAGGGTATCCGGACTCTGAGAAACCAGATCTCAGATCTCAGACCCCAGATTTCAGAACAAAGACCGTTCTGAGCCTCTGGAGTGGCTGAGCATTTCAAGGCTCGCCACCAAGGCGCCGGAACGCTAGCCATGCATATGTATGAGCTTCACGGTCGGCGCTTAGAACCTGCATTCAGCGGCCTCTGCCCTATCATGACATTTACGATAGGTCACCATATCCGGACACAGGTTCGAAAAGAGCCAGGACCTCGTTGGAACTGACCAGGATCTCCACTCTACGACCTGCGAAGGGTGATGGAATCGCGGACTGCATTATGCAGAGCGCGACTTGGATCTTGAGCAGAGTGTCCGGAATCGAAGAACGCAGATCTCAGACCTCAGATTCCAGAAGCATTCCGGAGCCTGCGGTCCTCGCCAGACTCCTCATCGGGGTGTCATTACTGCAGTCTTCCCACCGTCCACCTCGAAAGGGTAGCACTGCTCCAATGTAGATCTTCTATGGTCCGGGTATCCTTATCTGAAAGAAATATCTGGGCTTGGCACAGCCGTCTTGCCCCGAGTACCAAAGTAGTAATTCTTTTTGCGCCCGGCACTTTGCCTAGGGCTGGAAAGTTCTCGCTTCGAAAAGGTTTAGAGCGATCGACTTGGGGCCAACTCCAGATCATTTTGACTTGGTAATGATGGAAAGAGAGATGATAGATGTGAATTTACAAGCTGTGAAATGTAACTGTAGGATAAAATTCTTCGGTCAAGAGAGTCAGGATAGACAAGCCAACAAAAATCAATAGTATGATTCAGAAAATGATAATTATTCTAGAACCAAAGCCACAGATCTCCACAAACATCTTCAGGTGCCTGCCCTTAATATCCTCCTGTGTATCAAATTTCGAGCCATACACATACATACGCAAACAAGGACCATCCCTCAACCTGTCGCTTCACAATTGTTGTTGCGCCATCTCAAGCCATCCAGCATTCTTGACTATATCTTGGTGGGGCATCCTCAATCAGATCTGGCGGTAACAGTTCGTGAACTTTTGAGGGGAACATGTCCTCGTTTGGTCCGACTAGCAGCGGAAATAGCCTGTACTTAGGCTTCCGAGTGACGCTCGAGGTTTCGTGTCTAAAGAATTGGCAGTTTCTCGTGATTTCATACCCATCATAGAGGATCATGATGTTTGCATCCGGAATGGCTCTTGTGTGAAAGAGGTCATCGGGATCGCGGATTCGGGTCAAGACCTTACATCTCAGCGCCGTGATGGAAAATTTCCGTTGAGTGTAGATACTGGGTTGGCAATTGAAGAGCTCAACGAGTTGATGAACCGGGCCATATAGGTAAAAGCGATGATCCAGATACCTGGGAATGGCTGCGGTCCCGGGATCGTGCACATGAGGATATTTCAAGCACGTCACGCATACAGTAAAGATGACGTCCAAAACCTCTGTATCCTTTCCCAGACGAGTAACCTCTCTCCAGCTCTCGCATAGTCTCAGGACGGCTGTTTTGGGACAATTGTAACAGATCAAGGCTGTATTCACGTAAAAAGGTGTTGGTGGCATCTTGTCAAGCTAGAATGCACAATCGAAAGTGTGAAGTTCAGGGTGGCCGTCGTGCGTCAAGATATACCCATCTTTGAACTCGACGTCCAAAGGGAACCAGGTCCCAGGACCCAAGTTCGCAGTCTTGGGCTCCTGGACACGGAGGTGACGCCTGACACCTGGGAGATGACGCAAGACCAAGANGATGCAACCTATGATAATTGGCAAGATCCTTTTACAAACGCTTCATTCACTTCTATGGTATTATTGTATTGTAGAGCTTTCTCCCAAACCCTTTGTTGCAATGCTGATGCCCAGTACTCGCCTCGCCCATGCATTTGCCTTTCTCGAAAAGTTGATCCTTCCACATTGCTGCTGTCTACTTCCCACTCATGATCTTGTCATCCATCCTGAATCAGAAGAATGCACATCCAAATAAGGACGTGAAAACGACTCGGGAAAGTGCCGATAAGTATAGCGGCTGCGTTCGAGGACCTCAATTGCCATAAATTGCATGGTACCAGCCCCATGACTGGCGCCACTCACTGTCCAACTTCTTCGCTAAGTCGACATCAATTCGTCTTCCCATCCTGATGTAAATCCACAGGCGGACCCCTTTTCCTTGACTTTTTGGATGCTCTTCCATCGATTCGCTTGCCACAGCTTCACTCGCCGTCTGCCCTTATTGTCCCAATGCCTTCCGGACCTCTTGCTGAGCTCCATGCACTCCCTTTGGTATCAGGATTCCCGGTATCCTCACCGCATCCTCACTCGGGGCAGCTTCCTCGGTCGATACAGCTTCGTTTGGTAAATCGGTTTGGGAGTTCTCTCGCCAGTTCCAGTACCTCTATCTATGCTCTGCTGCCTGCTGACCATCCAAGAAACCTTCATAGGAGATCCGGGAAATTGGCTCGCCGCGAAGGCACTGATTTCCATCGCCAGAGTTTCCATGTCCGAGGGACGTAATCCGATTCGTGTCGCACA
>NYXK01000120.1 GCA_002685535.1 Deltaproteobacteria bacterium | reverse complement strand
TTTTAGTATTAAGCGAGCTTCCCAAAGTGTCAGGAATTTGTATTCATGTATCAAGAATTTTGCGTTTGAGAAGGAATTAGGACAGATACAGAGATTAAAGAAGTTCATTAGTAATGTTTCCGCTCTCTAAAAATTTGGCTAAAAGCTACAGAAGACATTTCATAAGTTCCTGTCTCGCCCCCTGCAGATTGCACCCGACTATACATCGCAACGTCCACCGGCCAAGGAACCCGACTTTCTTCCGATTGATCAGAATACATGTGCCTCCGGCTCTACCAAGTCTGGTCATAGTATGGTTTTATCTCATCTTCAACCCACAGCGCCGCCTTGTGCTGCGTGGTGCCGGTCCCTGCCACCGGATGCTGAGAATCATACTTGAAAATATTCTTTCCAGACGCCTTGTACCTGCTGTCCAGGTCATCTTCATTCTTGACTGGCTGGTACCTGATATAGTCCCACTTCGACTCATCTGCCAGCCTTGGTATAATCGAGCCAACCATATTCTTCATCTGGTTCCACTGGTCTACGTACCCCACGTCACCATCCTCCTCTTTCCACGTTTGATAAGGTCTAACGATGTACGCCCTGATGTATTCGTCGTCTAGTATTTTTGCGCTCAGCTTGGGATGATATTTGCTCCCATTCTTCAGTGGATCGAGCACCGTAGACTTGAACATCGTAGCCTTGGCCTCGGGAGTCCATTCCGTAGCACCACCTGTTAACCAAATGTCATCGGGATCGAATGACACGTTTTCCCAATAATGTGCAGCAAACACCCCCTTATGACTGATGATATACAATGATGTGCAGCCTTTCAAATGCGCCATGCCTGTACTAAACTCCGTTACTGGCACGTCGTTGCCAGCCTTGTCTTTCCTAGTCCCCAGATTGGTGAGATCCTGGATAGTAGAAGCGCTCAAGTCTTTCGGCTTTGTAGCCGACTCTATGGTAACAACTGGTTTCCACTTGGGCATTTCCTGGTGGAAGAAGTCTGGCATTGGTCGTCTTCCTAAGGGATCCGGAAGCTCCATTCGCCTGTCAAGAGCAGATGCATTGCGCCGGATAAGAATGAGAGTTTCCGTGCGCACTTCTCGGGCCACGAGACCACTGTAGACAGGTCCGCATCCTCCATTGTCGTCCCGCTTGAAAATGTTTCCGGGAGTCGGCTGGAGAAGCTGGATACCTTTAGGGTCTGTATTATTTTTGTCAGAATGAATATACAATACGACGAGCTGTGTCTTTGAGTATGCGGGGATTTTCTTACTAGCGACAAGGGCGCTGGAAAATTCTGTGCAGGCGAGCCAAAGAAGGAACGATAATTGCTTCATGATCGATTAAATACAATGACCTCAGGGGAACAGAGAACGTAGCGTAGGTGCCTGTCGTTGCTTATTGATAGAATCGCAACATGAAGTATGTTGAGGGACACGTCAAGGGAGCTGCATTATAACAATCACTGCGCTGTGCTTCACATATAGATGGGGAAAAGGGGAGGGGGATATTGAAATGAACTCAAGCTACTGGTGTTATTCCACCTTCTCTACTTAGCTAACACTCCGCTCCCCACGATTTACATGCAGACCCTTGGAGAAAACTCAAGAATATCAAGATTGTAGAAGGTCCATGATCGAGAGCCACTTGTCCGAGAGATCTCCCTCACTATTGATAGCCAGAACAAGCTGTTCTGGGGTGAGGTCCGTGAATTTTCGACCAGTTGATATTGCTGTACGATCTGCCCCCGCATCTAGTAGCATTTTGATAATATCCACGTTGCCTTGGAAAACCGCAAGGTGTAAGGGTGTGCCCCATACTTCGGAAATAGCTTGGTTTGGATTAACACCCTTATCTAGTAGAAATTTAGTCATGAGCTCTCGAATCCCGGTGTATTGCCCACGCCATCGAAGAGACATAGTGATGAATAAGTAATCAGGCTCTAGCTTGGCTCCGTACTCAACAAGCACCTCGGCCATTGGTACATTGGCGCCTTCCAATGCGGATAACTGATAAAGAAATTAGTGAATGTTTCTTACAGGGGCCGGAACTACCCACAATAGGAGGTTTGCCACTCGGACCAACAGCGTTTGAATCAGTTCCCCGGGATAGGAACTCTCGAGCACACGCAGGGTCTTTGATAAACCTTTTCGATAATTGTCAGCTTGAGACCTTGAACACTTCCAAATCAATATCCCTGAGGGCGGAAATATCCTCACACCACGTACCTGATAAGCGGCTCACCACCAGTTTGGGTCGTGCTATCAGGAGGCTCGAAGTCGGCAATTTGCGTCGCATTCGGATCTAAGCCGTTGTCTAATAAAAGACGAATCACAGCAGGGTCTTGCTCAAAGTCTTCGCCATGTACGGCGGTCCTGACCCAAGGCGTAATACGAGCGCCAGCGGCGAGTAGCGCGGCTACTACTTCTACGTAGCCTGGCATGATGCCCCTAGCTACTGACAGGACAAGTCCCTCGTTGAGGTAGTATTGGCTGAGCTGGCCACTGGCAATAGCATCATGGATTCGTGGTAGGTCTCCGGACTCGCATGCATCCAGGAAAGTCTCGCCATATTCTTCTCTCGGGATCGGTGGTGCCATGGTGAGGGTGCAGGTAGTGGAATGGGTCCAATGCAGCGCAGAGGTGGTTCTTCTGCAGGCAGCACAGAGAGACAAGGTATGGTGAATTGAGAGGCCGAGTTGAGATGAAAAAATTTCGGGTTGAATAGGCCGAACAACTGTATGAGTTTTCTTCTTCCTTTTTTGAAGACAGTCGACTAGTTGACAATAAGAATGTAAGATTGGGCAGATTAATCAATGCACACATGTATCTTGCCTTGGCGCGCGGCACTGTAGCCGGGTTTGNTGCTTACAAGCGATAATACTGTAAGTAAGTGGATACTGTATCGCTCNGGCCCNTTCTATGTGGAGCGTGTGGATATTGCGCGCCTNTCTNGACCATGACAGCAATAAGCCAAGCCAAAGCTAAGTCCTACAAGATTGCTTGTATAAGGAGCTTGGTTGTGTAATGCTTGTTTTTTCACTTGGCCCGCNGCAGCCGCACGTTTTAGAGAGCGAACAATGCCAGTGAGGCGATAAAGGCGAACCTTATATTGATTACATGTGTTTGTCTACCTTACAAGCTCCGAGCCACAGAAGGTGAACCGTCTATTACGTTATGTCGCTATAGACCGGCATCAGTATATGTTGGCCACTCAGAAGCGTATTTCTTCGAACCCAAATTTTGTAAACGTCCCCCACATCTTGACATGTTCCCTAGATCCGACAGCCGTTTTATCATCTTTCAATCCGAAACCACAGATAACGCGGTTCAAGAAAATCCTTTCGAATACGGCAGAATATTACCAAGCAATTGAAATTGGATCCAGCTCGCTCAGGCAGCTTCAGTTGGTCACATGGACTGGTTGTTTAGGGCAAGTGGACTCTGAGAAACTCTCTAGATTGCTCGGGTGATGTCCCTGGGCGGGGTTGGGGTGGAGGGGCTAATCAATGGGCAATTTTTGTTCCTGCATTGGCATGGGTGCGCAGCTTCCTTTTCCAGACAAAACCTCCTCCAAAGCACTTTATTTTCACGTTTTTGGTCAGCAAGCGCTGAGTGAGGTGGGGGAAGAGAGTGGGGGCAGAAGATATGAGTTATGCTGTCGAAGAAAGGCTGAACTTTCCTTGGTTGCCGATTTATGCCAAATGAAATTTAGGGGTCGTGGCATTAGAAATAATCGGCCTCGAAGAAACATCTATACCTGGGTAGAATCGAAGATGTCACGATTAAAAATGAAAGTGCCTGGGTATAGAGACTGACAAGCGGAGCATTGAAATCCAGGACGCCCTTTTGAGCCGAACGTTTCATTTGCCAATTGACCAAAGGTCCTTTTAGGTTTTCACTTTGAAATCGATACTTAATAGCTCTATTGCACTTGTATTTGTCACTTTTATTGCATCTATCGATGATCGTGCAGAGTTTCAAGAGTTCTTCTCATCTCGTCAACGAGAACACATTCACATATCCCTCGGCACTATGTCGCATCGAGCTCGCTTTTTGGCATCTCTTTTCCTATTATGCTTTCTTGCTCAATACGTCAATTGCGATGACCATACCCAATCCTTTGAAGTGGGTGATCTTGGCCAATATTCAACTACCGGGGTGGGTGATTTTCCAAAGCCCTCCATTAATTACAAAGTGTCAAAAGTTGAAAGCTGACGATGTCAATTTAGGTTTCAACTCCCACTCTTACAGGATCTGAGATGAAGGTTACTGCCATAGGCAATCCAGCTGATAATGGATTCTTGATGTTCTTGTCTCCGGACTTGAAGTCTAGTTTGGCTACCACGATGAATCGCAACTGCGCACTCGGAGTCAACACACAATGCTATGGCGCCGTCATTGATGTTCTTGAGGCGCACGATGTCATTCTTCAAGCTCGTAGCCTGGAACAACGTCATGTCGAGCATCGGGGGCTCGATCTGATAGTATCGGGAGCCCTGGCTGGGATTGCCGCGTTGTTATATCCACTTTTCTTCTACGGCAGGAATAGGGAAGTGCTACAGCCTTTGGTGATTCCTCCTGCGCAACTGTGGGAAGAGTTAAGCATGGAGGAAGCTACCGCCATTATTATCGTCAACACTGCCTCCCAGACGACTATCACAGCTCCACCAGAGCGGGCCACTCCAACCGGGTTAGTTACCTCTTTTCTGACAAAAGGGTCGGCATTTATGCCAATGCGATGCATTTGTAACCTTTTTTCTTTTTCTCTTGCTTCAGCAGTGCGATCCGATATTGCACATGTCAATCTTCACGGATTTATTGGATCGATTTCCTTTTCCGCCTAACTTATTTTCGAATTGCATTACATATATACCACCCCAGCTTTCGTTTATCCCTTTTCGCGGTTTTTCTGCCTCCCATTTCTTCATCTCGACGGTTGACCTTTCAAACATCAGCTGACCACCAAATTTCTGTTTTAGCCCAAAGCCGGTGCTTACGACTTATACAGCTGTCACTGACAAAGCCTTGAGGGGTGACGTGGGAGTTCAGCTGAACACAGCCGATGCCCTTCATATCCAACAGGTGCTGTCTGGCGCTGACTACACTTGCCGGGTAGATTGGGAGACGGAGGCCCTCGCTGCAATGCTTGTACGTGGGCTGAGCATGGCCGACGTGGTGTGCGCAGCACAGAACCTGTTAGTAGATGGGATTGACCGGGAGGATTATGCCGGGTACCTCGAAATCGACCAGGCTCAGCTGCCGTTTACTGAAGCAGCATTAGTAGCAGCTCGGAACAAAGTGATTGCTTGGGCGCTTGCCAATGGGACTCTGCTGAATGCACAAATCGGGGCTCACACGATGCATGCACTGGCGGTGGGCGCCTTTGCTCTCGCGTGGATGTTCCTTTCTCAGGGCGGCACTATCTCTTCGCTCAACATCATTGCCGCGGCAGCTCTGCAAGGCGGCGCTTCAGCCACTGAGTGTGAGGCTCAAACCGCTACTCAGTGCACTGCAGATTGTGGTGTCTATACGTGGGCACCCATGTATGATTGTGTCACTGCATGCGCTACAATCACAAGCTGTGATGCTACTCCGGTCCGCACTACAACTGCTACAACCTTCTTGCCGACTTACGTGAGCTCCGCTGAGCCGACTGATGTACCATTGAGCGACCAGGGGCAGCAGATTGCTATAGCCTCGTATATCAACCCACTTGGGGACCCGGTTACATGGCAACGGCTCCTCGCATACGACTCACAGAAAGTCAGTGTATTAGTTGCGAACGTCTTGAACGGTCCAGATTACATTGTTGATGAAAGCTGGAAGGCTGTGATTGACCAAGCAACAGCTCAAGGCAAGACAATTCTTGGTTATGTGCGGACTGGCTACCTTGGCGTAAGTCAACAACAATTCACCACTCGACTGGGCTCTCATAATCTCGCGGACTGGGCTTCTCAAATTGAGCAAGATGTCGATAAATGGTTTGAGCTTTACAGTAGTCTTGGCGGTATATTCTTTGACGAAGGCTGGCCAGAATGTGGCGAAAACAACGTTTACGCAGATTTATACGCCTACATTAACGACTATACCAAGAGGAAACACCCCGGCGCATTCACGGTACTCAATCCTGGTTCACCAATGGCTCAATGTTTCGAAAACACCATGGACACTTTGTTGACTTTCGAGAGCAGCTATGAAAATTATCAAAGCTCCTTCGTTCCCAACGATTGGACGCCGAAAGACCCACGAAAAATCTGGCATATCGTGTACAGAGTCCCACAAGACCAAGTGGCAAATGCTGCTGCACTTGCCCTTAGCCGTGGTGCAGGACTGCTTGAACTCACCGATGATGACAATCCAAACCCATACGATACATTGCCAAACGACGCCTACATGCAAGCCGCTATCGGTGCTATGGCCGGTGGCAAGCCTCCTATTAATGAGCCAGCGGAAGAAAGCGGCTCTCAAGTTGCCGGTGTTCCAAACGATGCACGCGTCATTTCCTCAGATTACACATCAGTCACAATTGCCTGGTCCGCTGTGAATGGCGCTTTGGGATATGCTGTATATCGAAACGGAGTAGAAGTTCTAGAATTACCAGCCTCGATGACCCGTGCTACAGTTGGTATGCTTGATCCTGGATCCCTCAACCTTGCGTTCGAAGTCCGGACGGTTTTAGCTTCGGGAAGTCAAAGTATTCCGCGATTGATCTCGGGAAGCACGAACAGTTTACCAGCCAACGGTTCAATCGTTAACACGGGCTTCACGAAGAATGGCAACACCGTTACTTACACTGCCGACGTTCTGGTCCCATACGCATTCGTACGCTTGTTCATCGGCATTCAACAGCCCGATACTCTCTCTGGGGGAGGTCCTGCCCACGGGTGGCCGATTGACATANCAGGCGTGGACGTCATGGGTACCGCATATGTCCAGATCGTGAACTATCTCGTCGAAGGTAATGACTTTTACTCTGCACTGTACGAGTACACCGGCTCTTGGAAAATGGAAGGCAAGCCAAAAAAATGCAGAATGGTCATGGGCCTTTTTAGGTACAACACAACTAGTTCAAAGTGGGTACACCTATACGTGGACCGTCCAGCTCGATGGCACCCAGGCGAAGGCAAGCGAATATATAATACAAGGTCAAGGGTATGCGCCGATCGATAATGTTTTCATGGGGTCGCGTTATTTTTGGACTACGGGCTTTTAAGGGCACGTGTCAATAGTCGGTAATACATAATACGAGCTAGGAAGATTCAGCTTGCGCTGAATATTGTGAACTTTTGGTCTAGTGGAGTAACTGTGAACTCAGCCTTAGCTCTTATAATCTTAGTCGGGATGGTGAGATGAAAGCCCTTCTTCCTTTTGCCACACATGATTTCACTTAGCCTCAGCATTCCAGACGTACGGATTCGGGGTTTGGATCTGGAACCAGACCAACATCTCCCTACTCCTGTCTGAAAGCAAACAAGACTACTTTTGACAATGATTCCAAGCCTGACTCTGGTCGGAAGTCAAGGTCTCGCCACGATTCCCCTGCCGTCGGTCTTATTATCTGGCACTATGATTGGTTACCGACTGCCACTATTGATATAATGTATTAAATGAAATTGTGACACTAGCCTTATAAAGACCCTTATCGCGTCATAATAAAGGTTTTATATATTAAGAGAGAGATAAATAAAGTAAACTAGATTTTCTTAAAATTTATAATTATAAAGGAAAGAAGGTGAAAGAGAAATAAGGGTTAGATATAAGAGGTTTTAAAGTAATCGCGTTTAAAAACTTAATACTTCCCATTCGGGAAGTGGTTTAAGAGCTTTAAAACTAGTAATTTATTATATTACTCTCTTTTTTTTTTTAAAAAAAAGCTCGTCTTTAAGTGTTTATCTATCTCTTTATTTTTATTAAGGTGATTATAGTTATTAAGATTATTTTTAAACGTTTTAAGTTAAGTAGAGAGTTACGCCGGGGGGCTAAGTTGTGTTGAGTTGTTAAAATGGAATTTTCGAAGTTTTATAAGAATTGTTTTGATATCGAAAGTGTCGGTCCGCAGGCCCTTACCAGAGGTGTTTCGGCACGGAATAGGGTGTCGGTCTACTTCCGGGGCAATTTCAGTAGCGTCTTAAAAAAGTATATTTACCTTTTTCCCTTTTACTTTTTTAAAAGTAAACAGACTTTACAACTTATTATTAAGAACTTGATATATCAATACTTTGTGATACTATATACCGGTACTACACCGACAAATTCAAAATTAAATAAAATTTTAATTAAGTCAAAATTTTCCTTACTTTTATTATAATATCTTTCTAAGCCTATAAGTTATTCTACATATATATCCACATCTATTTTAGCATATAGAAAAGCGTTTTTAACATCATATTGTAATAGTTTCCACTTATAAAACATAACTAATATAAATATTAATCTATATGATTCAGGTCTACAAGTAGCTGAAAAAGTCTCTAAATAATCAAAGCCTTTTACTACCCATCTAGACTTATATTTTGTGATATTATTATTTATATCGGGTTTTATTTTGTAAACCCACTTGCCTCTTAAATAAATCCTATTAAATGGTAATTCTACTAAATTCCATATATTTTGTAATTCTAATTCATCTATTTCTAATTTCGTAAAGTTTAACCAATTACCTGTATCAATACTATTAATAACTTGTTGATACATATTTATCTCATTATTTACATTAATAATTAAAGCTAAATCGTCTGAAAAACTCTCTCTTAGAGTAGCCAAGCTCAGCTCTATGAGCTGCTTTAATTATTATTATTATTATTTACAAGATCTTCTATATTTAACTCTTTATAATATTCAAATATATTAATCTTAAAGTCATTTATAAATTAAATATATAATATTTTGATATCTCTTACCCAAAATGTTTTTCTACTTATTAGATCTAATACCTTATATAAAGGATAATTGAATCCAATTAAAATTACTTTTTAGCTTTAAGCTCTAGCTTAATAGTATAATTATAATTATTTTTATAATAACATAATAATCCAAAGGTTTGTAAAGAAGTAATGATCGGTGTGAATGATGATTCTATTGAGGGTGGATTTCTAGGTCCTTATAACTACTCTAATTGCCAAGGCTCGGCTAGCTCTCGTCGCTTTAGTTGCCTATTTAGGCCTAATACCAAGGCCTCGCATCGCATCGCATTGCAAGCTGTAAATAATTCTTATTTTAAGGAGGCTTTGCGAGCTTTATAAATAACCCTTGTAAAGGGGTTTGTGAGCCTTCTAAACTACCGAAGTTACAGGCTTTGTAAGGGGTTCCTAAGCCTGTAGTTACAGATTTTATAGGGGGTCCCTGAGCCTGTAATATCTTTAAATTAAGCGAGCCTTTGTTTATGCCATAAGCGAGGTTATGAAAGCCAAGCGAGGCTAAGCGAGGTGCATACTATATTTTTATAATTTGGTAAGTTTTAATAAAGGAGGATAACTGTTATTCTTTAATATGCAGCAAATTTAAAGTTTGCGGCTTTTTAATAGCGCAATAGCAATTTTTGTTTTTACCATAATAGCCTTTCAAATAAAGATTACGATATCTTGTTTATCTATCGCTATTTGCCGATAAAAAACGTTTTCCTAATCGGCAACTTAAATATTACGAGGGTTAAAAGGTCGTATAACATCGCAAATAATATAAAGTAATCTAAGGGATATTAGTAGGACGTCCTTATTATGTGGCTATATAAAGTAACAATCTTTAATATTTAGCTAAATATTAAAATATAACATCTGAATGTATTTTAAGATAATTTTATAATTACTTAAATCTAATAATATAAAAGGAATTTATTTTAAATATGCTTATTAATAAGTACGTCAAATAAGATCATATAAAAAGCAATGTTATTAATTTGCTTATTGTATCTTTTTATTTGCGTAGAGTTAAGGAGGAAAGTTAAAATTATATTAAATTTCTTAGCAAGGTCTTTAGTCAAGTGGGTATTAATGAAGGCGAATTCGCTTGCTTCAAAATCAAATAACGTAGGTAAAGTAATTCTAATGCTATTACAAAATAAGGTATAAGAAATAATGAAACTTTTACTATTTATTAGCTAACGCATATTAATCTCTTGTAAATTGATTATTTATCTTAAAAAGAAGTTTTCTCTTAAAGTCTTTAATTTTTTAATTCGAAATTAATTGCCAAGCCTTCTTGCTTTTCAATTTCTTAAAAAAGATCCTTACTTAAAAACTATTCCAATACTTCAATTTTCATAGCATTCAAATTCGCAATGTTACAAAGCTTAAAGCAATTTTTAGCGATATGTTCTAGCTTTTTGCAATTATAAGAAGTAAGATTTTTTAATCAAAAGATAGTAAAGGTAAGGTCTTTAATGGGGCTAAAGATGAAAATAATGAAGCTGCAACGTTAGTTAAAAAAAAGCAAATAAACCTTTTTTTAAGAACGCATCAGTAGGGGCTTAAGTTAGGAAAGTAATAATACATACGGCAAAAGCAAGCTAATGGCGTAACTCTTAAATACATCGAACTTGCTTGTCAAGAAAGTCCATAGCGAAAATGAAATCTTAAAAGCTTTTATTAAGAATAAACGTATAAATTGCTTTATCCCAAAGGCTTAGGTAAAGAAAATCATATAATTAAGTTGTAAGATATTTAATAAAAAAATACATGCGTTTTAAACAAGCTTAAAAAAGCGTAAATAATATTTTATAAAGGATTTTGTTAAAAACATTTGGAATTTATTAAGGGCTATTTCGGCATTACGTTATTTGAAGGCGTTGCTATATATGCTGCTTAAATAGCTGATTATTTCCTCGGCATTAATAAAAGACTTTATTACTCCTTATTCGAATTATAACAGCAAGTAATTTTACGCATTTCTCTTTATATAATTATATAAGATAACGATACGAAATTTCTTATCAAAGTAATAATTAACATTAATATTTAATTTACTAAGCATTGCTACAAACCAAGCGTACTATTATTCTAAGCCTTCGACGTTACCAAAGAACTTATTAATGCGTAGCTTTTAAGAGCATTTTTTGCGATTAAAATATCTACTAGCATAAATATAATAAGGAGAACTTGAGTCTTTTTCGCGAGAATCTTCGTTATTGAAACCTTTTTTGTTATCGCTATTAAAAGCGTTACCTAAGCGTTAAAAATAAAAATCCTAAATATGCAGCTATTTTGAAAATGTCAAGCTCTTTTTTATTTTTTTTATTTTACTTGTTTTAGCGCGTATTCAACTTTTTTATAGCTTTTTAAATTTGCTTAAGTTATATAATCAGCACTTGCTTCATAACATCTTCATTAATATAATCGTTTATTAAAGATATAATAGTTAAATAAAAGTTAAGTAAAATAAGGTCATTCTAATCATAACCTTTAAGGCGCTGATGAGGTAAAATATAAATAAGAAAATTAAAAGAAGGAAAAACTTTCCTGTTATGAGAAAGGTTTTATTAATTAATTATAAGGTAAAGAGAAGAAGTCCAAGATAAAGCAGAAAGCGCAATTTCAACGGAATTACAACACATCTTGCTAAATTTTTCAAAAGGATTAAGTTCATTTATTTAATTAAAAGTTAAAAGTTATGATATTAATTATATATACAACTTGATTACAGCTAAAAAATGCTTCAAGAAAACAACAAACCATAAGAGATAAAAAAGCGGAAAAAGCTAAAAGGGCAACTTAATTACGCCTAAAAGGTGCTTAAAAAATTAGCAAATAAATATTAAAACCTTCTTAAGTAAGGTTAATCTTTTTTAATATAACAACTTAACACAAGTTTATTAATAGCTACAATACAAAGTAAAAAAGACACCAAAAGAAAAAGTTCGTAAAAAACCTTAAGCTTAAGTAAAAAGGGGGCGGCCGCTAGCCTTATTTACATGTCGCATGTTGGCTTTATCCCGTGACTTAAGGTCAGGTAGCGCGATACTGTAAGGGGTCAAGCCCCTGAGTTCCTGAAGCTATGCCTCAGGCGACTCGGACCCATATGGGATCAGTATCGGATTAGTATCGGATCAGTTACGGTTGAGCTGGACAGAAAACACTCTGTATCACTACAGCAACCATAGTCTAGCTAGGTATATAAACCGACTCAGTACCGAACCTGATGGGTTTGGTATCGAGTTCAATAACAGTTATTCTGGACCTATACTTTTGAGTTATCAAGTACTCGGCCTCTCACAGATACCACGTAATCAGGCGACTGGGCCGTCACAATAATTAATAATAAATTAAGTTTGTTATATATAAATATTATAATACAATTAGCTGACGGCTTTATAAAAGCCTTAGATAGTAATAAACAATTAAAATTTATAACTGTGGGTTTGCACCGGTATGTGATATCACAAAGATAGTAAAAGTAGCAAAAACAAGTGTAATAGTGGTTCAATATATTTTAGATTTTTTTTTCTAGCTAAGGGAGTGCGAGAAGGAAGAGGATTTATACCCGTAGTCGTAACCCCCCTGAAACCCCTCTAGCTATCAGCCGGCTTTTGGCGTGGATACATTAAACACTCGGTATGGGTCCTGTGGATCAACACCGGTAAAAGTATTTATGGAAATATAACGTATTTCAACATGTAACAATCAAATGAAAATACAAAAAAGTGTGAGATAAGAATAATAGATTAAGCATAAAACAAGTTATATAAAAGAAATAATATACTTTTTTTGAAAAAAATTGTAGCCGCAAGCTATCCGATTCCTCTTTAATACCCCTTCAGCTTTTAAGCAAATAATTATGCTAAATAACGAAAAAAACAATAAGTAATTTTGAAGCTTTAATGCAATGATTTCTTTTTATAATAACGTGCAATTGAGGAAAAATAATAGCTTGATGCGTTATTGATAGCAGTATAAAGGTGTTATGATGTGGTGAAAGCAAATGATGTTGTAGTGGCAAATAATAATAGCAAGATATGTTAAGCGAAGGATAATATTATTAAGTAAATACCTTGCAACCCCTTTGATTTAAGCAAGATTTTGTATTTGCTTGTTATAAGAATTGTATATATAATGCCTTTTTTAGAATTTTTGATTTCTTTTTTAGCAATAACAATAATAATTATACTTGTAAGCATAAGCTTGATTTTCGCTAAAAACAAATTTTGGCTAATTATTTGATTTTTATAATCTATATTAAATTAATTAAGCACTTTATAAGTAAATATTCTTTGTTAAAGACAATGGTTTAATAATATAAAATCTTTGCTAATATAAATAGTGCTTGCATCAATCTCTTTTAAAGCTTTTATCGCCTTATATCGCTATTTATGTATGTGATACATGAACGCTTTCAAAATCAACATAAACTACGATTATTATTTTGATAATGTTAAATCCAAGTGTTGCTTATATTGCATTAACAAAAAAGAAAGTTATGTTTTAGTAAGTATTTTTAATTTCTTTTTTACCTTGCAACTATAAGAATATAATATGCACCTCGCTTAGCCTCGCTTAGCTTTCATAACCTCGCTTATGGCATAAACAAAAGCTCGCTTAATTTAAAGATATTACAGGCTCAGGGACCCCCTATCA
>NYXK01000119.1 GCA_002685535.1 Deltaproteobacteria bacterium | reverse complement strand
ATCGCAAATGGGTGTACGCAGTAGGTGACGGTGGAGATAAGCAAGTGAGGGCGGTGCGGGCGAAGATGCAGGGGTATCTGATGTGGAAGTTTGTGTTGAGTGCGGATGTGGTGTTTTTGGAGTTGGTGCTAAGGTTGAGTGCGGAGGCTTATGATAGGGAGAGGTGGAGGGAGGTGTATTTCCCTGCTGTGAGTTGCCTTTCCAGTTTCTTCCACTTGTACTTCTTGACTTTGTGGAAGAGTTTCGGATGTTGGATTAGGTTCAGTGGTTTCTGAAGTGATTAGGATTATAGCGTGCTAATTTTGTCTGTGAAGATGATTCCGCAATTGATGGCTATCAACCGCGATCCTCTCATCCTTCCCTTCCTCATTGGACCTGACGATTGGCCATGCACTCTGGGCACCGACGAGGATGTGATGAATCGATGCGTAGCAGCAATGGGAGTTGGACAGCAGTGAAGCTGGGCGTAGACATCTAGGAGTTCTCTGGAGCTTGGTCGTTGCTGGGTACCAGATATACTATCAAAACTAGACGCCAACCAATACAGACGAGGTTGGACAGAGTTTCGTAAAACGGTGTCTTCTCCCATCCTTTACTTTTCCACAGTGGTTTAACATATTGAAAGATGCGACGGTATGTTCGGTGGGGGTGTTGAGTCCGTTCGCAGATGGAATCTTCTTACACCTGAAATTTTTTGCACGTTAAGTGAAAGTCTGGATGTAAAGCACCAGAAAAGGTGCAATCAAAAAGGACATAAACAAACCAACTAAGGTTCCAAGACTTAGTTATGTGGCAAAGCTACCCCGCACCATGACCCCGCCCTCTTCATTGCTCCTCCCGAGTTCTCCTTTCTGGGCTCACTTTGCAGAACAGAACACGTCACAATTCCATCTATACGGCCTACGCTAAAAATAGAATTCTTCACAGCATAAAGAGCAGTCAAGCCAATTATCCGCTTCATGAAAATCTCGCTTGAATTCGTCGCTAGCAATTGCATCTAGTAAACCTCAACGTGAACAGCATCGCACTTCCCAAACCACTGTCAGTCAGATCCGTAAGCTTCTTCATAAGCTTCCTCGTACTCCTGTCTTGCCTCCTCGACCTCCTCTCTATCACTACTGCTAACAGAGCTTCCGGAAGCAGTCTCATCTGGCAGCTCGCCACTCTCGATTCCAGGAGGTTGGCTCTGGTATTGTTGGCTCTGGTATTGCTGGCCTCCATGGTGTTCATCGTCATCATCTAGATTATGCCCATTAGCAGCCTTTCTAGAACCTAGAAAAAGAGCTTCACGTAGTTCTGACGTATTTTGTTCGATAGGCAGCAGGGGTTTGATACATACCAAGAGCATTCGCAACCAAAACTCCTCCTACAGCACCAACAGCCACACCAGCCGCCGCACCCATCATCATATTCTTCTTCGCATCATCCTTAGCCTTAGCTGGATCCTGATATCCTCCCTGCTGATAGCCTCCCGGAGCACCATAGCCGCCAGGAGCACCACCTGGATATCCGCCCGCACCGTGATCACCGTATCCACCTACACCACGACTGGCATCATGACTCTCGTAGCCGCCTTGTTGAGGGTATGAAGGGCCAGTTGGGACAGTCCAGGTCACTTTGCTGTTCCACTGCTCTAGGTACGCCCAGCGATTTCCGACTGGATCCCACAGTGCTTGCCATCCTTGAGGAACCTGTGGGGTAGGAGGAAGACCACCAGGTGTTCCGTACTGTTGGGGAGCTGGACTGCCGTAGGGAGCTGGGGCAGGAGCGCCGTATTGACTTGGAGCTGGACTGCCGTATTGTTGAGGGGGAGGAGCGCCGTATCCGCTGGGTGCTGGGCTGTATTGGTTTGGAGGGGGACTGCTGTAGGAGGGGTGGCTGTTGAAGGGTGGTGCTGGTGCTCCTCCGTAACCTTGTTGAGGCGGTGCTTGATTGTAGCCTCCGTACTGTGGCTGATCGCCATAACCTATGTGGTGACGCCGTCAGTGGCGTGCAGACAGGGCTGAGATAGCGGGGTAGAAAGAACGTACCTCTTGTGGCTTCAGCTGTTGGGGCTGGAGACTCGTCTTTCTTCTCATCTTTCTTCATCATCCCTTCGAACTCCTTGGTCATCTTACTGAAGAACGACATGATGGAATACTTTGCTGGTGTGTCTGATTTGTTGAAAAGGTGAAAGGTTTGGAAGAGTACGTGAGGAGGGAGAGGAACAGATTGCAGATATGTATGAGTGATTGGGAAATGGTGAATGGAGGGGAGAAATGCCAAGGGATAATCTGGGTATGACAAGGGCCAGGTAGATGCACGGCAGACTGGGCACTCAGTGCGTGTCAGATGCTAGCCGAATGAGATGAAATGGCTCAGTTCTTTCTTCTTCCCTTTGCGAGCTTTGTTGCTTCACATGGACCACGGTTTCGGAACTGCAAGCATGGAAGCAGATCGATTTTGGATGAGCGTCAGGATGTTCACAACCGCCAAAATCAACATGGATCTGTGTTGTATTGTATGGAATGGATGGAAAGATCAGCCGCTCCGGGACGGACCATGAGTTTTGATATGCGGGAAGGCCCGCAACTCTATGACTAGTCCAACTGTCAGGACAGACTTGTGTTTAGCTACCCTTCCATAACCCCTCACCAAAGGACTGTGGCTCAATCTTCTAGCTGTCTAAAAGCAAGCATTACGTGTATCCACAAGGGCAAACACCGACTTGGCTAATTCCTCAGCATTCCATTCTCCGGATCTCATCATTCTGTGTTCTCTTGTCGGTCATCGGGAAACTCTTTGATATGCTGTGGCTGTTGCATCCGCATGAGCAGCATCTGCAAGAGATCCCTGAACAGCTGAAGAACCGCCCCACCAAGAATCCTTGGCTTAGTGGGGGGTAGCAATCCCACGAATAAAGCAGTACAGGACCCCCTTGGCGGAGCACGAATGTCTGGGTTGATATAGCTTGGCGCCTAATTTTTGTATGGGAACTCGGTTGTGCGGCACCGCGCCTGGTGAGGAGAGTTCGGTGAGTGGGAGTGTGTCGTGAGTGTTTTGGGAGACGAGGAACTTGGGTGCGATGGGAGGAAGGTTTGTCAGCGAGGATCTGAGTGTTTGGTGGTGGAGACGGGGAGGAATCGGAAACTTGCCGGGCATCTAGATCTGTTCTTTCATCAAGTGATGTTCGGACTACAATATCAAAATACACGGTTTCGTCTTTCCACGACCACTAGCTTTGATTAACGGAGCTCACACATGTCCAGGCTTTACATGAGTATCCAAATGCTCCAACGACTTATGTGCTCCTCGAGGATGGCTCCTGATATCACATGACGGCCCCTCTACAATACTCTTCTGCTATTTCTTTTTACCGTTGATCATGAGATTGTGACAGCAACTTGGTACTTTGTAGGCAGAATACATCATAGATATAATGCTTTTCTTCCACAAGCGAGAGCGAAGTTCACCCAGTCGTTCACCAGATCAGCCATTTAACCATATGGATGACTTCTGCAATAGCCGATCATTACGGCACATTTGAATCTCTGGCAGATCAAAGCCCAAACAGCAATTCCAAAAAATTGTCTTGCAGTCGCTCATATTTGTTGTTGACTCAGAACCCAATTTGAGGATCGCGTCTCAACTTTTGCTCAGACTTCGTCATGAGGCTTCTCATTTTCGCGAGCCTTCTATGTGTAGACACAGCAACTAGGGACAAAGTTTGTGACACTCTCAATCGCATCTTGGGAGGAATGTTCAGGCTAACATCTGCTGTGAGTTACTCGGACTCATGACAGGAGTTTCTCAAAATGCTTTCGCGAATGAGCCTGGAGTCCTGAAATTCGGCCTCTTTGTTCCAAACGAGGAGCCGAACGACAGATTGATGTATTCCATTGAAAAGTGAGTCAAGTTCGAAGAGATCCTTCTTACATTGTAAAAGATTGACATGCAATGAAATCAGGTATGCCGACCAAGCCGCCTTCAACTCCCACCTATCCAGCAAGCCCGTAGTCGAAATGTTCGACTGGATCAACTCCGCCAACATCTACTCCCGCCCAGCTGAATTCTACAGCCTTGACTCATCCCCAGACCTCGTTTCCATCCGTCCTGAGCTCGCAACGACAAAAGACCCCTATGTCGTCGTTCGGCACACCAACTTTCAAGATAGAAAGGTTGATCAGGGTCTATCGGCATTGGAGAAAGTGGTTTCGGCAGCGAAGAATGAGTCGGGGACTTTGCTGTGTGGTGTCTATACGGATCCTGCTGCGCCGAAGAGATTGTTTACTATTGATGCTTGTGAGAGTAAGGAGTATTGGTCGAATACACATGTGAAGAGTGAGGCCTATGTGGAGAGCGAGAAGGTTACGAAGACTGTTGGGAATGTTACCGAGCTTTCGTTCTTGAAGATGATGGGTGGGTTCTT
Organism: Deltaproteobacteria bacterium; assembly: GCA_002685535.1. Taxonomy (GTDB): domain Bacteria; phylum SAR324; class SAR324; order SAR324; family NAC60-12; genus Arctic96AD-7. The sequence continues at coordinate 86,692 of NYXK01000119.1, read as the reverse complement.
GTATAAGCCTGAGTTAATGGACGCTTCCTTGCGACTGTGGTACGTACAAGTCATGCCACTCTATCTCGACAATTTTCAGTGCTACCCGATTCTAATGTGGTAAAATCACTTCGGATCTTCTTCTCAGAATATGGAAATTCTATTAGTCTGTTCTTTTGCCAGATCCTTCACGCATGGAACCTTAGCAAAGCAGTGAAGTAGGTCTATTTGACCAAACAACACCAAAGATCGATGCAAAGCATCACATGAGGACAACCTAAATTTATATATTCTCAATGACAAGCCATAGCAACTTGGACGCCTTCTTGGCCTCTTTATCCCTTTTCGCCTCGTTATCTTCACGCTGTCCCTTAGACACAATCACTCTCTGCGCCATGACCTCATCCTCACTAGAATCAACCTCCTTCCTCTTCTTGCGCCCCTTATTCTCTCTCTTCTCATCCTTCTTGGCACATTTCTCATCTCTTTTCTCCCGTTTCTTCTCTTCCTTCCTCATCCTTTCCCCCTCCTTCTCAATTTGTTTCTCCCTTGCCTTCAACAGCTTCTCATGATTCCTCTTCTCCCTACTCGCGACTTGTCTCGCGCTCAACTTCGCCAGCACAGTCGTCTGCTCTGCAGGATCCGGAATATTGAGATCCAAACTCGCTGCATACGGCGCAAGGACTTGGAACGCTCTCTCCGCTATCGACATATGAAGTGTCTCTTCAGACAGCGGCTGTAATTGGGAGACGCCTGGCGGCACTCGAAGGATCTCTCGCGTAGCAGCACTACTCGCGATGCTGCCTTTCAATCCCCGTGGATTGAAAAGCAGTTTATTAACTTCTCTCATGTAAATCTCCGTGCGGCCTTTCGAGACAGCAGCGACGCCGATTTTAGCAGAAGCTTGCACTAGGCCTCCGGCGAGTTGGGCCCAGTGGTATGGGATCATTCCTAAGAGGCCTCCTGCGAGATCGAGGACTTGGAGAGGCGGATTGGCGGTGGCGACCACATTCAGGTTGTCGATGAAGGCGATGAAGTCTGTTTGGGAGATGTTTTTGGACTGGAGAATGGGAGCGTAGGCGCGCAAGAAGGATTCGCCTGTGCCGGGAGTGGTTTGAGGGATCGCAATCGGTTTGGGGATGGGTGGTAGGTTAGATGGGATGCGTCCAGCTTGCTTTGTGAATGCTAGGGCTTGAAGGAGTACTAGGTCCTCAGAGGACTGTGGATAGTTTGCGGAGGTGGGTTTAGGCTGCCCAGAGGGTGATTCGGGGACGCCATGTGTGGCCGAGAGACTCTCATACAACTTTGCGTGATGGAAATGACTATCGTCTTCTGGGTATGGCGGTGGGAATGACTGCTCTGGCTGCTGCTGAGACGAAAACATATCTTCATTACTTGTCGGTATCGAAGCAGAAGGGTGATAATCTCACGGCGACCACTCTTGGTGACGGTCCAGATCTACTGTCTGGTGGGACTTCATCGAGAATAGATGCAGTGGCTTGCTGTGGAAACAATCTGGAATGATTGAAAAAGTACGGGTTTGAGCTTTCATTTAAGATTTTTCGTATCCCATCTTGACATACTTGTGTGGTCCCTCCCTCGCAATATACATACCTCAATGGGAATGTAGAAAATCTCTACAGCTGAAAGCTTATAAGCGGATTCGACCTGCTTGAACCCTTAGTTCTTGGGCCAAACAGTTTCAATGATAGGCCATCTATCGGCACATCTGATTCGATGGACGGATTAAAATGGTAGCAAAGTGCTCCCGTACCTACCAAGTACAGCACTACTAGTCCGACAGCTGCGGATGCCCCACTTTATCGATTGTAAGCTCGCAGAAAACCTCCGGTTTTAGGAAAGCCGAAGTGAAGCTAGCGTGGGATCAAACGTAGCGCTTATTGACGACAGCCCCGTTCCGACATGATATCCTCAACTGCCGCTGGCACATAAGATAATGTCGTGCTCGCAATTTTTCGGACGCTTTGGGAACCATGGCTCGAGCGAAAGGAAGTGGGCGATCTGGAGGTACGTCTCAGGTCCCCCTTGTGTTGAGAACTGGCCCCTGAAATGCATTCCTTAGGCTGTAGCACGTGCAAGCGTCGTCGTGTTAAATGCGATGAGAGAAAACCTCTATGTGAGCGTTGCGAGAAAGCAAGGGTCTTATGTGATGGTTACGTGCCTGAACATAGATTTGTAGATGAAAATGCAAGGACAGAGAGACAAGTCAAGAAGAAAAGTGCGAAACCAGTCAATATCAGATCTGCTTCCCGCATATCCAAACTACCGAAACCTACCGAAGCTAGTTATCACTCTGCTAAGCACACAGCTTCGACGAAGCGCCCGAGAATCGATACTGGCTTGAACATGGGTGCATTTTTGGAGGATATATGCACCTCATTCTTAGTTTCTCACCTCCTGTCGGGACATGTTTGCCTCCCTTGGCTGGAAGAACATGCGAAAGACATATCAAGTATGTCTGGGCAGAAAAGCGTCCAAGCCCTCGGGGCCCTATATTTCGGCCGAATCCACCGCCAAGACGAGATCGCCAGTCGAGGCCATAAACTGTACGGTCAGGCACTTATCGCTTTGAATTGGGATCTTCAAGACGGTAAAACGGCCTGGTCGATCTCTGTGATAAAGAGTGCAATGGCTCTAGAATTGTACGAGGTTTGTTGCTTTCTTCACAGTTCCGTGAGGCTTCTGGGTGCTAACACGTGCAGCTTATTGCCTTCCGGTCTCACAACGGCTGGATGAAGCATGCAGGTGGTGTCGGACGATTGATTGAGCTTCGTGGACCTTGGAGACATCAATCGGTAATGGATCGGTTCCTACTCGAAGGAAATCGAGTAACCATTGCTTTAGAATGTTTGATCCAACGAAAACGCTGCTTTCTCGAGCACCCAGATTGGAAGAACATACCTTGGTCACTCGATCCAGAATCAAAGACTTCCCTTCACTATCTCCATGACCAATTATGCGACATTCCAGGTCTCGTGGAGGACACTGCGAGCTTGCAGAAGTTGGCTTCGGATTGCGATAAGGATTATCAACGTCTGGTCCTCTCCCAAAAGATTCTTGATCAGTTGAAAACCTTATACGAATGGCGTGCATCCTGGGCCCGACAGAATCCAGATTCATGGCATGAAATTCCATCGTCAGATCCGCCAGAGGAGCAGATTCGCCCGACCGTCTTTCGCTTCAGGGACCTGACGATTGCGAATGAAGTCACATTCTACAATGCCCTCTTACTCCTTCTTCACAGACTCGGAAACCAGGTAATAGGGAGTTCCTTTGACGCCTCGACTCTTGCTCTTGACTTGCCAGCCGACATCGTCTACGGTCCCTTGTACGCGCCTGGTGTTGCGCCGAACATTCAGGAGATTGGAATGGAGATTTGTAGAAGCGTGGAGTATCAGCTAGGAGAGGAGAGAGCCAATGCGGGAGCATTTTTCCTGTTGTTTCCTCTGGCGATGGCCTACCAGGTGTATTGTCCAGGAAGTCGAGAATCGGCGTGGTTGGGAGGCATGATGAACAAGATCGCCGATGATAGTGGATTTGAGGTTGGCAGACATCTATGGGAGACAAGTAGACCGAGAAAGAGTGCAAGAATGTAGTTGTCAGTTAACACTGCAAGATGACGCTTCTTTGTTGCTGATCAATATGTTCAGCATACTTGTCTGTGGTAATTTGCCATGGACTCAGATCACTAGACTCTCCTACATTTCAAGATGACGGCGCGTGGTTATCCAATGATCAAGCCCATTGATTGCAAGCAAAGGCTGAAGCATTCATGGTCGGCATTGCCGGGGTTGCAATGCTGCTCTGACACTCTAGGTCCGAAGTCAAACGCTAGTCTCGAACAGGAAACCGAGCACAAGCGAGACCCGTGAATCTGGCTTTTACCGCCGCCCGACAAAACCTTGAGGGTTGTTGATGTGTAAACTCTTGTCACCTCGCTTTCCTCTCCCAATTAATCATGGACATGGATATGGACAAAATAGCCGGATTTCAAGTACTCTCGTTCGGCAACTCCGATTTGAAAACCCGTAATTACAAGAAACAGAGACAACACAGGAAGTCTAGATCTGGCTGTCTTCCCTGCAAGAGGAAAAAGGTCAAAGTCTGTATCAGCTCGTATATCCTCATTGGGACCATTAACACTCACGTAACATTAGTGTGACGAGTACAAGCCAATATGCATACGATGTCGTCGAAACAGCAGGATTTGTGCATACTCCTATGAGAGGCCGAATGGAGGCGAGCATGAAGATAACATCGGGGGGCCTAGCGCGCTTACAAGTATCTCTACCGCCAGCTCAATCACTCTATATCCCAAGACCAGGAACGGAACCCCTGGTCTTCAACTCCTGCATCACTTCTGTACAAATTGGAATGCTATATTCCGGCTGCCGGGTCGTGACGAGCTAGTCTCGCTCTCACAGTCAAATTCGCTTGTCCGCAATACGTTACTTGCCATTACTGCGTGCCACTTACGGCATATGTCTCCAGGGTTACTGCAGCATCGTATCGCAGAACATCGTTATCAATCTCTTGCCATTCAGGACTTCCAGACAGCCCTTGAAACGCCAAGTAAATCATTGGGTCAGCAAGGAGCGAATGCACTACTACTGTCGGCGTTGTTGCTGAACATGGTTGCTTTCACACTGCCTCATCAAGAACGCGGCGATGAAGATCATCCTAAATCATCCTGGGTTTTCAGCTCTAAAGAAGGCCGGCTGGGATGGCTAGCTCTACAGGCGGGGCTGAGACCTCTCTCGATCTCTCTGTCGGCGTACACGGACAAAGCGGTGGCATTTTTAGATCCCATCATGTTTGGTCAAGGGAGAGCGGGTTGGAGGGAGATCCACAGATATAGGCGTCTGGATATTGTTCCTGAGACTTGGATTCGAGCATTCAAACTGAATCGTGACCGCTCTGTTTATGGGTCAAATGTTACCAAGCAGAATGGTATCTTTGGGCCAGCCTTGATCGTGCTTGCAGTTCTACGGGGCATCCATCCGCCGCAGTCGATGATACTCTTCAATTGGGTGTTGCTGCTGAAAATACATGGAGAATTGAGAACGCTTCTCTACAATAAAGATGCAAGGGCGATGTGGCTGGTTGGGTACTGGCTGGGGCTGATGTGTCGATACAAGGGGATCTGGTGGTGTGAGCGGCGGGTAAGGAGGGATTACGAGGCAGTGCGCATGTGGCTTCAAGGACTTCAACTCGGCGAACGCGCTGGCATTGAGGAGCTTTATTGGGAGGATCTGATGCAACATTTGGACAATGCGCCGTTTCTTTCGCAAACAAAAACTTAGCTGGCTGCGGAAAGAGAAACGATATGTATGCTTCAGTACATTGCATCATCAGTTATCATGGGTTGCTGAGTGGACAATCTGCTCCATGGACTGCACAGTGTCGGACGTTCGATGTCCTCGGTATGTCTAATGGCATTGATTGAATATTCGGTTCGTCCATCCTACCAAGGCTGGACACCGTGAGGGCCAACCACCTTTCCAACTTCCGAATCTTGTCCCCCTTCGATGACACCTCTTACAAAACTGCCACCCTCTGCAGGATCCCTCGCTCCCATCTGCCAAGCATTAGTCAAAAGATCAGTTCTTCGATAGTCTATTTTCTTTGCTCACCCTTTTCAGCTGTTCAACCCCAACATTCCCCAGATTAGTTGCGAGAAATCCTGGAGATATAGCCCAGACCTTCACACCATCACTGAGTAGTATCCTATGCCACTGCCTCATCATCATATTGAGTCCAGTCTTTGCGTTCCGATATGCCTCGATGGGATTGATCTCCTTTGGCTTTGGCCAACCTGGTGCTGGCGATGCATTGACACGCTGCAGCGCTGGGGCATCAAACCTCTCGGTATAAGCGAGCGCAGAAGCACCGCTTGTGATGAAGATCAGGCGTGGGTCTATTGAGTTGAGCAGCAGTGGCACTGCTTCGCTCGTGAGTACTTGAGTGCCGGCGACGTTGACATCCCATGACAGGTTCCACGCCTCTCTGATACTCAGTTGACCATCTCTGAGGGCTCCATCGAACCCTGCGCCGCCGTTGTTGACCAAGACATCCAGCCGGCCGAATTTTGATTTGATGTTTTCGACAGCGTTATGAATGGACTCGTCCGAACTAAGGTCCAATTGTAGTACGCTAAGGCTGCTGGAAGAAGATGGAGTTCGCTGTTGCACAGATGCAACGGCGGCTTCTCCATTGCTGACGAGCCGACTTCCAACGATGATATCGTACGAGTGTGGGCTTGAATACAATGCCTTGACGATTTCAAGGCCGAGACCTGTGTTGGCCCCCGTGATGAAGACGATTCTCCTGTTTTCGGACATCGTGATTAGCTTATGAGAAATGTTCGAGTTGAAAGCTTCAGAGAAAGGTGGCGAAAGCTGAGTCTGCCATCAGAGCCATGAAGGATACTTATACAACACCTCCGATCAACTTACCCAGAGGATGCAGTAGCAGATTTGACATCGGACTTATGAGTCAAGCGTCGGACTGGTGTTTATTCGTTTGGCAACTCGGTTTCCTCTTCTGATTAGCGCATCGGCTCGTTCATGTGACCCGATGCGGAGCTACCGGGAAACTTAGATCACCACGCATGTAAAGTCGGAAGTATTCTGAAAGTAATGCTTGCTGCTATCATTCCGGATCGTATTCATCTATCATGGCGACTTTGGAATCAAGATAATAGTGACTGACAATGACTGACCCCATGACCCCGCTCGTTTCCGCCACGAATATGATTCTTAGGTTCGAATGAAGCGTACCGTTAGTCGATTAGAAAAGCTATGCGGTAAGCAACTATTCAGATTGTTGACATGATGATAAGAAATGCACTGTACTTGTCCTTACCTACGTGACACAGATGGTCGAAAAACGCAACGTGATCAAAATCAATACCGGCTGGTGCCGGTAACTTAGTCAAGCTTCCAGCCTCACATTTACGCAGCCGAGCGTATGTGCAAGGTTTCGCTTCAATTTCGGTACCTAGCAAATGGGTTTTGATCTCTTCCCAAACTTCTTATCGTTCGTAAACAAACCACTTGATCGAAGTCAACCTCCAATTTTACCACCGAGGCAAAGAAGGGTCGCTCGAAACCGGGAATGTGCACCAATACGATGTTTTAGCCACTTCGTATTGATCCAGCACTTGTGGCGGTGCCGCTATCGAATCAATATTTTGGCGCGGTCACATTACCCAACAAACACCCTTTGCCACCTCCTCTTTCAGCAGATCTGTCTTTACAACGGTCGCTAGATCGCGATCGCGTATCGATGGCTTCAAATGTTTGAACATCTTTGTCCAATCGTTCCCTTATGCCTTGTCACAATCTTTTCTTTGTTCGATGCCTCAAGCTGAATGAAGGTCATAAAGGCCCCGCCGCGGCGCGATGAAGGCTCTTTATTGCTTGCTTGCTTGCTTGCTTGCCTGATGGAGGATTGTGTTGCTATGGCATGTAGGTTCAGACTGGAATGTCTGAAATGTGGATATCTTCCTGGAAGTCTAGGAATTGTCTTAATACACATGTCACGCTTCCCATATATTCAGTTCTGTCATGTTCGCACGCTCTCAATAGCTCTCTCGAAGCCAAAATCCCACAGGAGTCCGATTGATAACTGCATAGGGAAGTAAGTCGGTTTCATTTTGTCGGCTCATCTTCTTTCAAGGGCTGCGATAATCCCTTTATGGATAATTTTGAATCATCCCTACGTATATAGGCCGCAGGCAGCTTCTTGAGCACTCTTGGCAGCCCAGTTCAATCTTCAGAATGCTAATAGATGCCAGAATATCGGCTCTGTTTGTTCTGTATGTTTATACAAAGACACACCCAACCCATTGTCTCAGAACACTACTCGTCAGCGGAAGTCAAAACTGAATAGCCCGTGCTGTACTCAACACGTCGACTCAGTCAGAATTCACATCAAGAAGGTCAAACCTGTCGGCAGAAACATGCATTCAGAACCCACTAGAACACCTCCCCCTTCAACACCACGAAACAAGATAACACGCAAAACATCTTTCCCCATGTTCCCCTTAACACCACCACAATCTTCTCACTCAACCAATCGTCTCGAGACCTACACACCCCCGCACTCGCCCATCTTCTCCGATCCACGAACCAGCACCTTGACGCCAGCGTCAACACCTCCGCGTTCTATGGATTCGCCATTTAACCCACCTGAAACCGCCATACCATTCCCCATCAATAGGTTCCCCTGTACCCTGACGCCTGATCCAAGCCTACCAAAGTACTACAATAACAAAAGCAACAATGACGAGCATTGTCGCATCAATAACGATCTCCTCCGCGTCGTTGCACTCATGGCTCACGGGACAGGAACCTCAGACTCCGAGTTTTTCGACCGTGCACTTAGTCTGGTCGACGATTCTTTAGCCAGAGCAACGGCATACGAGCTGTGGGATACGGTGTCGAAATGCCACCTGTATCGCACGTATTGTTTGATGAATCTGAAGAGGTGGAAGGAGGCTAGGCTAGCGGTTGCGAAAGCTGCGACTATCAGGGCGTGGGGTCATCAGCTAGAATCTATCATGCGTGATATTGACGAGCAAGAAAGCAAGGAGATTTTGGAGGAATTAAGGTTACTTTCAGTGGATAAGATTACGAGTGCGAGGAAAATGAGCTTTGATGTTTGTGTACATCGGTAGAGCCGATACACGGGACAGGTGGTTTTCAACAAGAAGGTCAAGCACTGCTCAGCTGCGCAGGATCTGGGGTGCTAGAAATCGTCAGCTGAGAAGATAAATAATTCGTTGGCCACGGTATTGAGCCGGCCACTCCTTTGTAGCGCTCGTATCACATAGCGATTGCCATCTTTTGGTGGGGGCTTGGGCTGTGAGGCCTCCCCTCCGAATCACACCATGGTTGCCCCGACATTGTGGCTGGAAAGATCTGGCGCGGGGTGCACAAGCTGCGAACTGTGAGGCCTCACCACCTCCACGTTACCCGAGAGCCTCGCCTGTATATCAGAATGTCCCCAGAACGCAGATGCTGTACGAGTACTCTCTTCCACGCAGGACATTGTATTTTTTGAACAAAGTCGCCAGAATTTCTTGTCAACTCGATCTGCACTTCGTCTAAGATGTAGATTTTTGTTAAAACCCCCTCAAGCAGGGCGATCACATTAGAAGTCGAGCCTGTCGATCGTGTGAAAAAAAAAGGGCTTTTCATCAAGGGAGAGGAGCTACCTGGTGCACAAAGTCTCATGTTTGCAGGTCAACAGCTCGAGGACGGGCGAAGTCTCGCAAAATACAACATCGAAAAAGAATGCACTCTTCATCTGGTCAGACGACTCCGCGGTGGTGGCGATGGGAGATTTGATGTCACAGTCCAACTTCCAGACGGGAGAGAGACCACAGTCCGGCTAGAATCATCTGACACCATTCGCTACCTTAAAGCCAGAATCGAAGAAGCCGAAGATATTCTTGCCTCATTTACCACCAAGAAGTTCAACTCCGGGACCGAAGGAGTTACATAGAGGAAAGTCAGCTACACTGTTGGGATCTTTGAATCGCCTTCGTCGACGTTCTACCCGATCTCTTACTTCCGGCTCTCCTCAACTAATTGACGACTCTGTTACCACTCGGCCGTCCCGCGGGTTACAGGCACGCACGCCCACTGCGTCAGTACTGCGCAAGAAAAACACAGCAAAGGGATTCCAATGCGAGGATCAAACATGTCTTAAAAGCTTTCCGTCCAGTAATGCTCTTCGGCAAGTAACTCCTCTTTTCCACCCCGTAGTTTCTTCCTGAGTCGTGCTGATACAATGCTCAACAGTAAGCATCAGCGATATCATACCAAACGGCACCAGTGCCAGCAGTGCGATAGAGGCTTTGGTACCATCACGCACCTCAATCGACACGTGAATGATGTGCATGAGAAGCAAGTCCATTATTGTCCGATTGGCGAATGCGAGTATCCACTGGTAGTGGGAAACGGGAAATCATTTGCTAGAGAGTGGAATTTGACGAGGCATTTGAGGAACATGCATCAGATGAACAGGCGCACATAGAAGCAGAGAGTTTCCTGTAAAGTATTTTTTTAGGGATTGGTGACTTTCGCTGTGATGATCATGGACCTCGTGGCAGCAGACTGTGGTCCAGAGAAGGATCTACGAAATTTTCATGAAGCGAATCATAATATCAATACACGTTAGCCGAGACCAAAGTTTCACCCGCACTGAAATTCTCCCGCATCAACCAATCAACCATATCTTTTCCTTCGTCAGAGCAACTTTGTCTCTTTTTGAGATACCCTGCATTCGCAATCAGGTCTACTTCCCTGCACGGTGAAAGAGAACCCCACCGGATGCGGTATCTTGATCTTCGCTTAGTGTCAACAAAGAACATCCCCAACCACCATGAAGATTCCATATCCCTCTTTTCAACGAATAAACCATACCATATGCATCACAATATCTAAGTTTTGGACAATTTCAAACATATCGCTTGTCCAGCACAGGATAGAGCCAAGATAGACTGCTTCTGTACCGAGCAATTCTTCCACGTCAGCCGCCATGGCGGGGAATTATCATCCAAGCGAGAAGGAGGGCCATTGTGAAGATCGACCCATCGTATCGGTAGATACCGCAGGAAATCACACTGCTCCAGAAGCAGAATGCATGGATATCGATACCGAATCATGGAAACTGCCTAACAAAACGACAAGTCCTCACATCTCGAGTCACCTCGCCACAACCTCGCCCTCAGGTCCATCACCTGGCGTCCCTCTTCCACCAATCTCACCACCGAGAACAACCCATTTACAGTATCAAACGCTTGCATATTTCCTAGTCCGGCCTTTTGCACAGTCTCATGAAACGTCATTGGCACTTGAGCCGCGTGCCGGTTCCGAAACTATCAACGCTCAAGCGGTCTCTCCCCTCCAAGTGAAGTCCCCTTGTATTCCGAAGAAGCGAGACCATCAGTCAAATGATTCGTGTGCATCGTTTACCAAAATTGAGATTTCAGAGGAGGCAGTTCTGGATGAAGAGATTTGCAATGAAAATGAGGCGGGCAAAGAGAAAGGAAAGGCCATTCCAGGTTACTTGAAAGCTGCAATAAGGAAGTACCCGGGAAGATTCAATTCGATTGAAGCACCACATAACAAGAGCGACGAAAGGCACCACAAACAAAAAGACGCTGTGACACAGAAGTTGAAGATCGAGGGAGAAGTTGATGTGAGTGAGGGTAATGTGGGGGAGAGAGAAGGTCTTGTCCCCCACCAAGCAATCTACCATCTCGACACACTTCTCGGCTCAACTCCTGTAAAGTCTCCATTCGATGACTACATCGGCCCTCAAGATCCACTCTTCGTCGGTATGGCAAGCCTCCCCAGCCAGAGCCCAGGCCAAGGAATTTCTCCTGCCGGCAACGACGACGATGATGATGACGATGGACATCATTCTGCATCCGGCGCTTCAGGCGCGGGAGGAGAGCCTTCGAATACAACCATCAAATCGAAGAAGAAGCGAGTTCGTAAGAGAAAGGGAAAAGCTACTGGATCAGGGGCTACGACGCCTAGTCGACAGCCAGCTGATATGCCGAATATGCCTCCTTTTCCGCTTGTGACTTCTGCGCCTTTCGGTACTACAGCTACAGGCGAGGATGCGGAGGAGACATCTACACCCACAGCACCAGAAGCCCGAGAGCAAGATAGCAGTGTAGATGAACAATCCACAGCCTCAGAGCCATCTGTCCCCTACAAGCCGTCAGATTCAACTGAACCTACGACTGCAGACACTCCCGTCACACCACCAGGTCAAACCGAGCCCTCTGGATCCAGATATTCCGACACGATCAAACCCCAAGATGCTGAGGGAGCCTCTCTAGCAGCTGCTACGTCCTCTCCGCCACCATTCTCACTAACACCCATCCCATCCAGTCTGCCCACGCTCCCCTCCTCACCACCACAACGCACCACGGCCGCATTCACGCAGGCCAGTGAATCCTCAGCATCATCACCTCGCTCCCCATTGAGACCCATGCCACTCCCACAACCACAATCTCAATCTCAATCCTCGGAACTAAACCCACCCCGCAGTCCCAAACAAGTCAAAAGCCCTTTCGTACCAGCCGTACCACCCGAGGAGCGCCTACCGATAATCAAAGAAGGAGAAAGGGCACCAGCTATGTTTAGTCATCCGCAGGGTATAGATGTTCCGAGGAGGGAGTATGATGGGGAGAGAGTGGTGAGGGAGAGGGCTGACTTGATCAATTTAGTGTGGAGAGGAGATACCCGGGAGGGTGGAGTCAATGAGGGGAATGGTGCTAGGGATGGAGGTGATATTACTACTACTGGTGATGATGCTGGAACTGGAGTTGCTGTGCAGAGGTTTGGTTTGGTCGAGCGTGTGAGCGATGACGATGAGGAGGAGCAAGGACTAGGAGACGGAAATGTGGAACGCCAAAGCAGCTGGACTGTAGGTGACGACAATACTCATGGTGCTGGTGCAGGTGTTGCTCCCTTTGTGCTGCCGGATGCGCCGCATGATGCTGGGAGTTCGGGTCTGGGTGTAAGGACCTCGATAAGTGGTCTTGCGCCAAGGACAGATGTGAGTTCGGGATTTCGTTTGTACCATCCCTATTTCCTTGGAAAGGTCTTGGACAGTGGTCGAGTTGAAACGGCCATGAGATTGGAAGTTGTGTCCTAACTCTCGCTTTGTTTGTTTCGGACCAAAGCTGAACCCCTGGATTAAGCGAGGGGAGAGATTTGAAGTCAAGTCTCGCTTCGGCTTTGCTGGACTCAAGATGACCCAAGATATTGCTTCGATCCCGCACTGAGATGTGGTGAATAAGAGGCTTGACGGGGAAACATGTCTGCAATGGTCTTTGGACTGGTAAAAGCCCAGTAGCTTCAGTCCTAACCCTGAAGTCTGGGACTGAGAGCATTGAGAGACAGATATGGCTCAGTGTCAGCTATCATCAAAATGAGGGAGACATAACATATGCTCTACACCTCCTCCCCAAGACTTTCTTATATCCTCACCCCATAGCCCTTCTGACATCTCATCCAGATTCCCCTCCCTCCAGAAGTCCTAACCTTCCGCCAACACGCCGCCACCAACACAAACCCCTCCATCCAACTCGCCCATTCCGCCATCTCCGCCGCCCTCGCACACGCACAATACCCTTCCCACAAAACCACCGAAGAGATCCTGCGTCTACGCGCGCTGGTCGAGGCATTGACTCGTGCAAACAACTCTGCTGTGAAGGAACTAGGGAGGATGAAAGGGGAGTTGACGGAGTTGTATGGTAAGGGAAAGGAGAAAGAGGTGGATGGTGATGATGAGGGAGATTGTGAGAATGAGAAGAGAAGAGTGGGAGATTTGGAGGAGCTGGTGGAGAGAAAGGACGAGGAGATCTATGAGTTGAGGATGGAGTTAGCACGAGGTTCAGTCCCCGGGCCTGCATTCTGTCATCCAGACGGCGAGAGGGAAGCCGAATTCGACGCCTTAGTCCTCGCCCTTTCCAAGGCAGAGCAAGCACTCCAGGACAGACAGGACGAGTATAATGAAAACAATCTCATGACACGGGAAGATTGCCAGAAATCAAGCGAAGAGAAGGATCGCGCGTATGAGTTGAAGATCAAGGGTCTTGAGGATCATGTCGCCGAGCTCACGCACGAACTTGATGCAGTGCGAACCGATGAGAACGCGAGAGGCTTAATCACACAGGAAGAATGTACAACGCAGAAAGAAGTCGCGGTCTCGAAGCTGGAGGATGAAATTTCACGTCTTAAAGACGAGATCAAGAACCTCGCCGAGTCGAATGAGAAGGCCTGGAAGCATGCCGCGGAGGAAGAGACCAAGAGAGAGGAGCTCCAAGCGGTGATTGAGAGTCTCAGAAGGGAGAATGAGGTGCTAGCTGAGGACGCCAAATCGGTGAGTCGTGAAGCGGCGGGCGAGGAGTTGAGGATCGAGGTTGATCGTCTCAAGGAAGAGCTCGAGACTGCAAGGCGTAAATCTGATGCTTCTCAGGGAGCGACAGATATCATCGCCAAGCTGGCTTCGCAGCGAACTAACGAGAAGCAAGAGCTGGAGAAGCGTATTGCGGAGCTGAAGAGATCTGCCCAAGGAAGCTCAGTAGTTAATCTAGATGGCATCTCGACCGCGGAATGCGAGAGCCAGAAGAGTGCTCTCACCAAGAAACTGGAGGATGAGAAGAAGGTCTTGCAAGACCACATCAAGCAACTCGAGGACGAAAATAAACTCTTGAAGGACACTATCAACACCCTCAAATCCGACCTTCAGGACTGCCGCGATCAAGGCAAACCCAGCGACCCCCCTCCAACAGCCACACTGAGAGAACGAATCGCCGGCCTCGGGGCACGAGTAACCGAGATCAACAAAGATCTCGACTCACAAGGCGCCGAGCTGAGCAAACTTGGCATCTCAAGCAATTTCCAGCAGATGCGATTCTTAGAACTGGAGAATGTACGACTGACCGATGAAGTGAGGAGGCTGGAAGAGGATGTGAGGATGGCCAGGAATAGGCGAGTAGCGAGTCCGTACACGAGGTTTGATGAGAAGGATGCAAAGATTGAGGAGTTGGTGCGCGAAATCGAGACGTTGAATAGAAGTGTCGAGTATTATTATCGGGAGGCGAATTTGATCAATTTGCAGTATGGCAGGGTGCTGGGGAAGAAGAAGAGGTTGGAGGAGAGGATGGGATTATTGGAGGAGAGGGCGAAGGAGAGGGTGGATAAGAGGAAGGGAAAGAAAGAGAGGAGAGAAAGGAGGCGGAGGGAGATGGAGGGGCCCGAGGAGAATGAGAGGCCGAGAAAGGATGCTAAACTCACCAGGAAGAAAACTAAGAAAGTTATAAGTGCTGAGAAGCGCGCGGAGCTTGAGCGGAAAGAAAAGGAGATTCAGAATTATGAGATTCTCGTGCGCGAAAGAGGCGAAGTGGAAACGCAAGTTCGTAAGTTTATAGTTCCCGCAAATCATCAAGACTGGTAGATGTACTAATCGTTGTAGGAAATCCCAACGGTAAAGAAGCTGCCAAAATGTTCATCAAGCAAGTGCTTCAATGGAAGATTGCCCGCGTTGAGCAGTGTCTTGCAAATATGGTAGCATCTCGCGCCATTCGCGGAATGAAACCAGACGACGCCCTACCCGCAGTCTGCGTAGCTGATGATGCAATATACAAGGCCGAACAAGTCGACGATCCGGATTTATCAGCTCAAGCATTCCTGTGGGCTGGCATAGCAAACTTCTATCATGGCCAAAGCGAGATTTCTCAAGGCTACCTAGACAAAGCTCATGGGTTGAAGAAATATCTAAAGTCGGATGCTGATCGCAGGGTGCTCAGTCTCTGGCTCAGGTATGGGGTTCGAAATAGGTTTGTTGAGAAGCGAATGGATGGGTATAGCATGAGATTCAAAATTGGAAGCAAGAGAGCTCCCCAGGCTGGAATGAGGAGAACCTCATCCACTGGAACTGCGAGCACGGCCGACTCGCACAAATTGCAGAAAGTCAAGCCAACGAATAAGATGAAT
Source organism: Deltaproteobacteria bacterium (assembly GCA_002685535.1). Taxonomy (GTDB): domain Bacteria; phylum SAR324; class SAR324; order SAR324; family NAC60-12; genus Arctic96AD-7. Next base: position 71,162 of record NYXK01000119.1, on the reverse strand, counting down.
GACCTCCCGGAGTTTGACGATGGTATGTGCCTCCTGAGAAGCGTGAGGATATATACTGACAAGAAGTAGATGGAAACATCATAGGTGGAGAAGAAGATGAAGACCTAGGAACAGAGGAAGAACAAGAGGCAATCGAGGTGTAGTTCGACCGACCGGCCGACGTCTACAGAATGCATTCATGCAATTATCTCAAAAAAGAAGATTTGGTAAGATTTGCTGTTCGGAATTCAAAGCTTTATCATACGGAACACAAAAGGACTCAATAATAAAAGTAACAGTACACGAGAAGGATTTATTGCGAGTAGCATACTGATGCCAGCGAAGGATGAGATGTGGGGATTAGGCAATCTTCTGTCATTTATGTTAGCAATGAAATCTAGGCAAAACGAAGAACAAGTTCAGGATTTATATTTCCTCATCCATATCTTGCTTGCAAATGATATATTCTGATCCCACATTACGCCGAGAAAATGCTGCTAAATGGGACATCCCAGAACCAGCTCGCCACGCCCATAGCACCCAGGCTCATCGTGAGAGCCATCAGGAAATTGACCTCATTGTTATCCAATACACCAATCGTGCCAGACTCCACAACACGACTTGGTTTCTCGTCTCCAAAGCTAGATTTCCGCCATTTCCTCTTCGCATCGTATTTATCCATTCCGCCCATCTTCTGGTCTAATTCGTGTTCGACTTGGGTATTGGTCGTATCTTGAGATAGAATCGCGTCCTTCCCTTCGCCCTCATTCAGTACGTTGGCTCTGACCTCTGCCCGTTTCTTGTAATGCATGCTATTCGGTCCGCCTTTCGAGATCAGCACTTTCTTGCCTCCATCTCCTTCTACGATTCGTCCCGTCCGCGTATCAACAACGCTCTGCTGTAGCCACCCTCCAAGTAGACTGTCCAGAACGCTTCCCAATGCTCCCCAAATGGCCATGGCGAAAGCAAATCGATTCCTCGCATTCAAGCCCCATCCTCCTACTTTCGGTCCGCAGAATGGAATTAAAGCCACTGAAGCAGCAACGATGACCAATGAGCCCAAGAAACCTGATGCGAGTCCGTGTAATGTGACGCCACCGTTTGTTCCTGGAGGCACCTCTCGCAGATTCCAGGATGTGATGAGTCGAGGCTTGCTCTTCGATAATATGCCCAGCTCGGAACTGAATGTATCTGCTGCTACAGCAGCATAGTTCGCAACGATTCCCACCACTAGTAGATCTCCAGGCCACGAATAGCAATCTGTCGAGCTCCGAGGTAGGACACCATCGTTTCGTTTGTATAGTTGATACGCATGGAGGAGGGTTAGGATGGATGCAACTCCGGAATTTGCTAGAACTATACCAATCATCAGCAGAGTTCATCTTCTGTAGATTCATCGTCTCCTACCTTGCACATGTGTTCGTGCTCCTTCACCTCCCGAACTGCCTGTTGCAGACATCGTCAACTTCGCCTTGATATCATGCTTGACCTACACCAGTCAGCAGAATCCAATCAATACCAGAAGCTGTACAAACCTTCGTAACTCTCGTTCCAGCCAGGAAGAACACAATAAGAAGCGCGAAAGGCAGACTCCATGGATGCACGGCGTGCGCAGCAGCTGTCAATACTGCCGCGACGATTCCAGCTGGTGTCAGCGACTTGTGCGAGTAGGCGCGCACTACCATGGCCAGTGTGACTGGCACTGCAATGTAGGCCTTCATCTTGAGGATTGTTTGAGGAGTTGTGATGTTGAAGAGCCTTTGGAGAACATTTCACGCGGAGGGAGATGTTTTGGTGCTGACCGCAGCTTGTCAAAGCCGGCTGGGACTCGAGTGAGGTCATTTCTGCGACGCGAGACCTCAGAACCGCCACCATCCTCGCTCCTGTTTCAACAACCACAAGCACACGAAACGAAAGTCTACCGCTTGTACCATGGAAATAAATATTGTTTCGCTTGATTGTTTACAATTCCGTTGGAAGGTATTTACACAGTAATGGTATCGAGCATGGTTTACAATGAAACTTACATAAGGCCTCTAAGAACTGTATCTATCTTCGAGCATAGAAAGAGCCTCTTTGACACCTTCCAGCCTTATCCCAGTCTAAGCTCTTCTCCAGGAACCCTTGAGAACAAGCAAGTGCTCATTCAGCCGTCAGATCTCGGTTTCTTATCAGGAACAATTACTCAATCCTCCAAAAATCCGCAAATCTGCCCCGCAGCAAACTCTATTGGAGAGCTGATAACAGGATCCTGCAGTAGTGGGATGCAGCTATCTCGATGTCAACAGCGGGGAGCTATCTAGGCATAATCCGGAAGAAGCTCACATTCCTCCTTCTCAGTTTCTCTCTCTCGTTCTACCCTTTCTTTCCTTCAGTCTGTACAAGATGTTGTCTCGTAGGGCACTACTCGCCCTTAGCGTTGCTTTCAATGCCATTGGAAGCTCTGCCGGTAGGCATCTATACAATACCACCCAGATACTGGGTACTCAAACCCTGGACTCGCCATATCCCTACGAGTTCCCTGTCCTACAAGATGGAGTCAATGCGAGTAGTGGGCAGTTCCCAATGCCGACATGCAATGGCTTCACGCTCGAAGAAGCTACCATAGACCAGATGCAGGAAGCTCTGTCGCAAGGAAGGTTGACTTCCGTTCAGATAGTCATGTGCTACATACAGAGGATATGGCAGACTGATGAATATATTCGGTAAGTTAATAAACATTTGCCAATTGCAAATCTGACAGTCCAAGTTCAATAATGGAGCTCAATCCCGACATCCTCGAAATTGCAGCTTCGCTCGACCTTGAACGGAAGAACGGGCATGTTCGCGGCCCACTTCATGGAATTCCGTTCTTGGTGAAAGACAATATAGCCACAAAAGACAAGATGGAGACAACAGCTGGTTCATGGATGTTATTGGGTTCTGTCGTTCCAAGAGATGCTCATGTTGTGCGGCGATTGAGAGAGTCGGGTGCTGTTATGATGGGCCATGCAACGCTCAGTGAGTGGGCAGATATGCGGACGAACTCATATTCGGAAGGATATTCGGCGAGAGGTGGCCAAGCTCGGTCGCCTTACAACCTGACTACGAACCCGGGTGGGAGCAGTTCTGGTAGTGGAGGTGCTGTAGCTGCCAATATAGGAATGTTTTCATTGGGTACCGAGACAGACGGATCGGTGATCAGTCCAGCCGAGCGAAATGCTTTGGTTGGAATCAAGCCTACTGTTGGCTTGACTTCTCGAGCTGGGTAAGTTCAATCCTCCCATCGGAAATGATAGCTAACAATGTAGCGTCATTCCCGAATGTCACAATCAGGATACCGTCGGATGCCTCGCCAGAACGGTTCGTGATGCAACATACTGCCTCGACGGAATCTACGGCCAAGACACCCGCGACAACTACACACTAATTCAAAAAGCCCCTTCAAATGGCTACACCCAGTACCTAACCTCCAAATCCTCCCTCAAAGGCGCCGTCTTCGGTCTCCCCTGGCTCACTTTCTGGCAATACTCTTCCGCCGAACAGCAAACCACTCTCCTCTCCCTAATCTCCCTCATCGAATCCCATGGCGCCACCATAATAAACGGCACCGAACTCCCCTCCCGCGAGAAGATTATCAACCCCGAAGGCTGGGACTGGGATTTCGGCAGCACGCGCGGCTACCCCAATGAATCAGAGTACACAGTCGTGAAAGTCGATTTCTATAACGACATTCGCGCCTATCTATCTGAACTTAATAACACGGATATCCGCTCACTGGAAGATATCATGCAGTACAATATCGACAATGTCGGGACAGAAGGCGGACTCCCGGATGTCCATCCCGCTTTTGCTGGTGGGCAAGATGGTTTCAATGCTTCTTTGCAGAGTGGTGGTGTTATGGATGAAACGTACTGGCAAGCGCTCTCTTTCATGCATCGCGCTACCCGCGAAGATGGGATCGATGCCGCGTTGTACAATTCCGGGAACCCGGTGGATGTCCTTCTTGTTCCTAGCGATCTTGGCCAGGTGACGAATGTGGCTGCTCAGGCGGGGTATCCGCTGATTACTCTGCCCGCGGGGATCAATAGTGAGACGGGAATGCCGTTTGGATTGGGATTGATGGGGTTGGCGTGGAGTGAGGGGACGATGTTGAAGTGGGCGAGTGCGATTGAGGATGTTCAGTTGAGTGGTGGTGAGGAGACGAAGGATTTCAGGAGGACGCTGCCGAAGTGGTTGGATTATAGGGCGAAGAACGTGCCGGTAAATAATGTTTGAAATATTGAGGTAGTGATAATGTCCAATACAGCTCACGCTACTTCTCTTCCTTTTCATTGTCCTAACAGTCTGGAGAGTGAAGTGTGAAGAACAAGGGTAGCTGGGGCATATAAATACCACCACTTCGCATCCCACTGGATTCAGGCCCAGACTGAATATCGAGGCGAGCAGAAAGAGGGAGATGTGGAGGGATATATTTGAAGGTATTTGCGGCGCCAATTTCTCTTCAACGGCTTCAATGCGTCTTGTTCGGTAGATGTTCTCTGGCGCTATTTGGAGAATACATCCGCCCTCCAAGAAGTCAAAAGTCTAGCAGGATAGAACATCCATACTTTGACAGCCGGACTAAAGCTGGCAGCACCGATGAATTCCGGCAACGATACTGCATTAGACTTACGTCTCCGTCTCAACTGACGATGGGAAGAAGACTCGAATCGAATATTCCAGAGCAATGACTTGCCCTACATAGATCAGCCTTCGTATTCTATCTTCGTGACAGACGCTTCCTTTCACACTTTCCATGTCAGGCGTGAGAGCACTTGGGACAGTCAGTTGGTTATATAGACCTCTGGATTCTGGAAGGGGAATACATGTTTTGCCTACACGCTTGGAGACTGAAAGTCACTCTGTCGCGCTCGATAATTTTTCCATGAGACAGGTTGCTAATTTGCCATCTCTTTAAGGAAAGGATAATTCACTCGCATGCTTCCTGACATCTGAGGCCAGTGCTGAATACAGAAAGGCACTTCGCCTCGCTGAGCTGGGTCCTCATGAAGAAAAGTCCATGGCACGTTGATAACCTAAGGCTGAGCCGCTCGTTGGTGGAAGCTCATTTCCTTTGCTTCGCATCACAGAACAATTGCTATGACTTCCATGTCTACAGTTGTCATTATTCTGCCTCTTTGGTGTCCTCTGTAGTGTTTGTAGGCTTAAGAAGAATAGTAGCATCCTGTAGGAACTTGGAGACGCGAGTGGGCGCGACAGCGGCAGGACACTTGACAACGATAACAAGGTTGCATGATTTATGGTATTAAGACCGAAACTCACGCCATCTGGAATGTTCTGGAGAAGGAGAAATTTCGGCATGTTTCTATACACTCTTGATGTCTCAGTGCTCGATCCTGAGATCATATCGGGTATACAGAACTGACCATTATATCGGTACACTCGCAGCTTCTGATGTCTTATGTGCAAAAGAGAACTTCCTGATATAGCGGCCTAATAACTTATAGTCGTGGATAAAATGGACTCAAGTTTCAAGTCACCTCAGTTTCAATTAATTTCAAGTGTTGTGTTACTCACCACAAATCGAACAAAGAGGAATGGATATAAGGAGGGCTGAACCCCTGGCGAACGCATCCGATCTCGATGGGAGGGCTTGTGTGCCGCTCTTACATAAAAGCAGGTACCAGTAGTTGTAGATTTTGATCCAGTTTGCAATTGATTCAAACTCAAGATCGGTATGTGGTGTCAGTTCACCACCTGTTTTCTTGCAATTGACTTGAGATGGCGAGTGATGGACAGTGGATAATTCCCACCTATCAATGACACTCAGTTGCAGACCTTATGGGTTCAATCTGCATATAAGGATCATGAATTTGCAAAGTGAATCGTGTCAAAGAGTCCTGTCGTCACTTTGTAGTTTGTTGTGATTTGTTCAGTTTCTCCAGCAGTCACATATTCCAGCGTAACTCCAAATAACAACACCTGCTAAGCGAGGTCAAAATCTTTATTTAACATGATCCATTTCAAGGTCACTGGACCAAGACAGTATCTAGTGCCATTGATAGGATCCAGATAGGTTAGGTATGTCTATTGGCTTCCTTCTCGCTACTGAACGTAAGGTTTTCTCTGAGATAGACTTACATCGACACTCGGAAGCAAGGGATATTCACCTCTCAATCTGCAGACATGCATAAAAGAGTGGCCAGCACATTGAGAATTCGTATTTGATCTCAATAATTCTTAATGGCCTCAGGCATTCATCTTGTACCTTGTGGATGTTCTAAAACTCCGTGGCCGTCTTTCTGTGCACTGACACGTGATTCTGATCCACTTTTGGCATCCATCTGGAAGGAATTTGCAACATCTGGTTGATTTTATTTCTTTTCCACTTCATCATGATTCGGTCTCCAAATCGCCAAGAATAATGCAGCTCTTTACCCACTGCTAAACTAGATGTGAAGTTGATATTGACTACCCTGCTTCTCGCTTAGCCCTCCTGTTCATATTCAGGGGCAAGGTCCAGGCATCGATCGCTAAGAATAGGGATGTTCCAGGCAGCATGTCGCTAAAATACGCCAAGACATCGTCCTGGAACCACGGACGGCACAGCACTTCCGTATCAAACCTTCATGTTTATATAAATCCCACGTACAACTTCTCATCCATCATCACCATCAAACCAGCACGATGGCCATCAAGAGACTTCCCAGAGAAATCATTCAGGATATCGTATCGTACTTACCCGATCGTGATACGGATCGCAAAGATCTCCTCAATTGTAGCCGGGCATGTCAGTTGTTTTGGGATGCTGCGACGCCAGCCATTTATCGGGACATCAACCTGCAGTATGACCATGATCAAGATACTGAGGTGAACGAAAAGACAGAGCGGAGACAACTTCGTCTTATGCAATCTATTGCTGAGTAAGTGATTCTTGCACATAAATCTCTTGCCTATAAGAGTCTGAACATCAACAGGAATCCAAAGTCAGGCGCACAGGTCAGGACATTCGTGACTGATCCGGAACCCCGTCGTCCTAGACTGTCTACGCATCAAAGAACCGAGATAGATGAAAATCTACTGCTCGGTGCTGCTAAGAATATGACCTGCCTCTCTAAAGCGCTCTTCAATTTCAATCCCCTCGCCGTTCAGGTCGTCACAACGCTGCCATTATATCCGGAATTGACCGACTTATCGCTAGATGGATTCACACCAAGCAAACACATATGGAAGAATGAGAAAACCTCGCTCAGGAAACTCCATTGGAAAAAGTCCGCAACACAATATACATATTATGCTGATAAGCTGCCGGATATGTTTGTCGAGCTCCGCCTCCTGCTCAAAGTAGTCGAAGCTACCTGCCCGGATATGGAAGTCTTCAATATCGAGCTCGCCAACACAAATTCTATACCACCTGAAAGAGACACTGTAGTCCCTCCCGAGTTGATGGCGGAGTACAATGCGCTGTTAGAGCAAACGGAAGCCAGGCTGTCCAAGCTCCGGCGCTTTGGGTTCATTATGAATCGTGTTCATTTCCATGCAGGCAATGAGGAGATCAGAACATTCATCCTAGATGTCGTGGGGCGGTACGGGCATTGCTTAGAATCAATCACCATTCCAGGAGGTGCTCACGCCTGGACTAGAGAAGGTCTGGACTTTATCTTGAAGGTCTGCTCTTTGGTGCCAAATTTGCGAGAATTGAATGTACTGGGCAACGACTTGGGACTTGGCTCGGGCTCTAAATTGGGAAGCATGGAGGCTCTTCGGGCGCTGACGACGAGCCCAGCTACAGCTAAGATTGAGAAATTCTCAATCATGAATATGGGGGGGCATTTTTCAAAAGAGACGGGTGAGGTTTTCAAGGCTTGGAAGAATCTTAAGTTCTTGCAAGTTGGAGATGAAGATATTTCTGGTGGGCCATTCGGCGACGATGGTAGGCCTCAATTCGATGAATACAGACCTGTGAGTACTATCTTCGATATGGCGACATTCTGACACGTGGACTGATATGATCGCAGAAGATCTTAGCATTTATCAAAGCTCTTCCACCGTCCCTGCTAGAGCTCTACATCGAGATCAATGGGAACGATGTATGTTGCGATGAAGATGAAGACTTCGACCCTATCTGCACCATGAGTCCCGCAATATTTCACGCCCTTCCCCGCCTACACACTTGCGACGTCCATGCCTGGATCTCCAATTTCGACGGTGGACTTGGTTCGCTTCCCGAGAAAGGCGTCTTCTACAGACGGCTTCCAAGCGATCCAATGCGTCCAAAAGAACGAGCGATTTGGATGTCACGAATGACTTTCCTTTATCAGGATGAGGATATTCTTGTGAAGAAGAGTGCGAAAGTGGTCGAAAATGAGGCATTTGAAGGAGAAGATGCGAAGGAGATTTGGCTTGATGGTGCGACATTTGCGAAGAAGATCAAGGGGACGAGTAGGGGAAGGCCGCCGGGAAGATTAGATTTCTCGTGGCCGTTTTGTGCGGATCTTATTCAGAGTAAGATCGCGGATTATGAGATGTTCAGAACTCGTTAGGCATAAGAAACAATGTCATGGATATGATCTTAGTGGCCGAGCCTCCTGTGGCCGTTAGACATGGCCGAGGGTAGACTTTCGAATCCAGCTACTAAAGTACACTAAACGTTCTATCCTAAGTTCAAGCATCTAGAATTTATCCCTTGGCATCCACAATGTGCACCTCATCCAACACTCTCGCCTTGACCAACCTCTCCTTACTCAAACAATACGACTCCGGCAAATCCACCTCCTCACTCTTCTTCCCCAGCATCAAATCCACAGCCGCCTTCCCACTCAAACACGTATTCGGCATTCCATGCCCCGTGAAGCCCGCGCAAACAAACAATCCCTTTCCCCCACCAAGTCCTAACTCCTCCGTCAGCTCCCCCACCCATGGCCGATCGTCCCGCGAATACCCCATGATCCCACTCCACTCATAACTAGCTTTCAACTCCTTCTCCTCACTCTTGATGTCAACAACCACCGTGATCTCCCTGCGCAGATACTCAGCGGACGGTTCATCGATCGACGAATCGTCTGACACGCCCAATCCCGCTTTCGCAGCGTACGAGCGTCCGCCGCCAAACATGAGTTCGCCACCTGTGCTGTTATCCTTGGAGTAAGGGCGCTGGATCAGATAGTCATCTTGATGTCTATTCTGCCTCCCATTCCCGATGAAACCGTAGGAGATCTCGAATGGCGGGTTTTCATCATTGCCGGGCTTCATGGTAGGTGGTGGGATCAGACTGCTCATCTCTCCTCTGACGGGCACGATGAGATCGCTGAATTCGGGGAGGAGATGCGAAGTATATGCGTTGGTGGTCAGGAGCACTTTCTTGGCGGCTATCATGCCGCGTGGAGTATGGACGATCCAGGATCCGTCGGATGACTTTTGGAGGTGGGTTACGGCGGTGTTAGTTTGGAGGTTGAAGTTTAATGCTCCGTTTTCGTTGGTGTCGAGCAGACGCTCGAGCATCCATGCGACGAGCTTGTACGGCCATACGCTCGCAGCGTGCTTTTGTAAGAATGCTCCCGCGGCGGTTGGGATCCTCAGATCAGCCAACGATGGGTTACTTGATTCTGGCGTGATGACAGACACGAGGTCTGAGTATGAGGGGTCTTCTTTCAAAAAGCTTTGGAAAATAGCCAGGGAGCGTTGGAACATAGCGGAGTCCATGTAAGCGTGAGCAACGCGGAGAGTTCGCCAGTCACAAGGGATGTTGTTGGTAGCAATGAAGGTTTTGATGTGCTGGTAGTTGCGCATCTCAAAGGCGCCAACATCTGGCGGGTTGCCGTATATGAAGGGTTGGCAGTGGCCTCCATTCTATGATGACTTCGTGAATATATCGCTCGAATTGTTTCTTTGTGTCGCGGAAGAAATGGTAGTGGACTTACCCGTCCAGTTGCACCCCAACATGCTTCTCTCGCCTCTAACATCACCACCTTCAAATTCTTCCCAGCTTCATCCTCACGCAAGAAATGGGCTGCAGAGGTTCCAGATAGTCCACTCCCGACAATCACCAGATCTGCTTCAGTAGGCAAAGACTCGGTTGTTCGATATCCAAGTAGGATTTTGGAAGGTTGGCTATGCCAGAATGAGTTTGTGGAATTGGGAGTTGGTAGGCTGGCTTGGCCGGGAAGGAGCTTGGTGCCTGTCATGTTCTCTCGTCTCTTGAATCTCTGCAATTTGTGAGCTTGGGTATGAGATGAAATAGGATGAGATGAGATGCAATGGGCGATTTCTGAAATGGATGATAGATAAGCTTTGTATTGGACTGGCTAAATGTATGTCATGATCAAGCTTTCGGAGCTCAAAGATGGGAGTGAAGTCGTAGGCTGCTCCGAGAATTCGGAGCTCCGGGAGAGTACACGTGATATTTGGCCGCGGGGCAAGCTTTCTAAAGAAGCATATCTTAGATGTGACATGATTATATTGATCGATCAAACGGAAGCACGGATGAAACGTGTGGTGTATGGCTGTTGCTAGAATGCTCCGATTCTAGGCTGGTGGCTTTGGGACGATCTTTAGTAAGGAAATTCAGAACTTCACCACTTGTTTCCCGCTTTCAATTCGCTACCCATATCAACCCAATGTCAGTTTGGAATGACATGAGACTGGTCGCTAGAAAGAGAATGTTGCAGTTGACTAAATGCGAAGTGCCTGAGGGCATGTCAGATAAGGCATTGAAGACTTTTGCCGGCGCTCTGATTTTCACTCGTTCCCGGGTTGTCTTCTCTCAATCGTGAAGTCCCTGCCCCGAAATGCCTTTGATGTTTCCAGTCTAAAATGCTTTCGGACCTTCACCTGTCTCAACCTTCACCACTTCCAAGAACTCATCCACAATTCCCTTGTACATCACAGGCTCATAAGCCACAAACCACTCATGAAACCAAGCCTTCCAACCCCACCATCCAAATCCCCTGTTTGGATTTCTCTTCCAAGCAACCCGGCCACGATCCGTTCTCACGCCCAGCTCCTTCAGCATGATATCCATCCAATCCCGAATTTCCAACACACACCAAGGAATATTCTTACGGCCAGGATATCTCCTCATCATAAATGCATTCTCCAATGCGACCTTCCTGTCCATATCTTCCTTGGTGCCTAGCGTCGCATCGGGCAGTAGACCTTCAAGATAAGCAATAGCCCACAGGGTACTAGTGCCAGCAAAGAAGCTATGCTGTGTGTTTGCAAGCTGACCAAGAAATACAATGCTGCGATCTCCTTGGGCTGCAAGCTTTGGAGGGATGATGGTACGAAAGAGACGGAATTGCGTGTTTGGTCGCTCACGGATAGGTGTCTTTGGAGCTGTCGCGAAGATTGGGTACAAATCCATGATCTCTTTGTCGGCTTGGGCATCTAATTGGTCCCAGTAGGTAGCTTCTGAAGTCGTTAAGGTCGACTTGGGTACCGGCAGACCGAGCTTTGACTTCATGGCGTCGTTGAAGAACGGGATGCCTTCTCCTTCCCACCCAGTGGCAAAGATTACCGCATCTGCATCGACTTGGGTGCCGTTGCTGAGCTTGAACGATCTCTCCTTGACAGAAACTATCGAGGTTCGAGAGACTTTGATATCCTTGTCTTCATTGAGAAGTTCGAAGAAATCAAGATCGTTCCTATGCGCCACTGAGAGGCCAGTCGGACTCCAGAATATGCTAAAAGAAGGTCAACACGTTGCTGCCGCCCTTTAATTGGCACACTCACTTGGGAACTGTAGGTTCGAGCAATCTTCCATTTTCGCTCTTCTTGTATCTGTCACCCAGCCCTTGCGCCGTGAGCTTCTTCCAGAAGCCATTGAAAATGATTGTCCCCAGCTTGTTCTTGCCGCTCAAGCAGAAACGATCCCACCATCCTCTGTAACCATACAGGGTAGGGCTTTGATACTCGAACACTCGACACAGTGAGATTTCTGGTGCTGACTTGCCACTCGCAAGCTTCGCGTTCATCAGCATACCTGCACCAGCGCCGTCTTCTCGGATGACCCAATGAACTGTTTTGCCAGCTCTGGCACAGGCGCTGGCAGCCTCGATTGCTGACTTGTTACCTCCGACTACGACAACAGAGTGAATTGATTCGGACGTGATATCTGCATATCGTTTGTGGAGGTCTTTGGAGTGGATTGCAATTCCATTGAAGGCAGAAATGTCGATGTCAGGCATTTTCGGTCTCGAATTCAAACCCGTGGCAACAAGCAGCTTGTCGCATGTCATGGTCTTCTCTCTCACAGTGTCAGATTCTTCTGCAGCCACTTTCGTAAACAACTCCCACTCGTTCCCCGACCTCTCTACATTCAACACCTCGGTCCTGAACTGGACCCTGCGAATGATGTCGAATTTCTTGGCATATCGTTCTAGGTATTCGTGCATTACGTCTCCTCGGATATCTGCCCATTTTGACATGCCAAATTCCTCTGACATTTGCAAGTCCGAAAGTTCAAACGCTGGAGAAGGAAGATCTGTGACTAGACCGGCGTATACGCGAGATGCACTCCACACCCCACCAACTGAGGTATCGGCATCAAGAATGGTCAAATTGATATCAGGATTGATCTGAAGATATGTCTTCGCTGCAACGAGACCATATATGCCTGCACCGATGATGATGACATTGCATCTCTCCGGCGAGGGGAGGAGGGAGGCTTGAGACATTGCGAGAATGGAAAAGGAGAACGATGAAGAGATCCGCCCAAGTATACAGCCCTCGTGTTATATTCTTATAAGGAACGAGAGCTCAAATACTTGGCTGCATTACTCGTCGCGATTTGTGATAGAGCCCGAGCATATCGGGAAGGCATCTCGTTCGAAGGTCCAGTCTCGGCTCGTACCATTGTCAAATCGCGGCACAGCTGACAAGATCTTACCTTCTGCTAAGGTACCAAGCATCCAAGAATGTCATCTCATCCATCAAGGGATCATGATATGATCAGCACTGCAACCCAACATCCAACATCGGCGCAAAATCCGCGAGGACCGCATCCTAGTGGCGCTCTGTAGGCGGAATTTATCCTTGTGGAGCTGAGCAGCAACATGAAAGGAAAGAAGTTTGACCAGCGCGAACCCAGACGTACTGGCAGTCGCTGAGTCAGCAGTTGTCCTTTCCCCGCCATACGAAGGGTCCAGAAATCGACTCTCCTGGCAGCAAGTCTAAGAAATACCCCTTGTATTTGCCGTTGAATTGATATTTGCCGTTCAATTAATTTCCGACTGCCCGGTCATGAGCTCCTGTACAGTATTATGTCCATTGATTTTGCCTGTGGCTTGAACCCACGCTCGTCTATCTATATATTCCCCATTCTTCGGTCCCCAGAATGCAAACATAGCTAATCGCTCAAATTGACCACAAATACATCCTACAAATCTCTTTCGCAGATTACCAAGTCATTCTCATACTCCAATGCCCTCAAATTAGCCGCTCGGGGCTCTTCTCATCCTCAGTTTTGCGAATGGCATCGCCTCCCATTCTCATGTACCGTCTCATGCATTTCCCGATCTTTTGGTAGTCCGTACAGTACAGTCTATTTCTTGATAGCCTTGATAGCCTCTTTGATCTCCGACATATCGCTCATTCTTGCGGTTTTCAGCTCCTGCACCAGACTCAGATGCTCCTTCTTCAGGGACGCGAAATCATCGTCGAGCTGTTGATGCCAAGGATACAGCACGAAGACTTGGAATGCCAGGGCTGAAGTGGCGATAAAGAAGTTGGTGATGGAGAATCGGCGAGCGACGATTGCCATTTTGATGGTTGCTGATGCGGTGGTGTAGATGAGGATAGTATACAATCACGCGGATTTCTTCTCCTTGTGTGAAGTTTTGCTGTAAATTCTCAGTCACACGAGCTTTACCTAAGAATGGGAGTATGGTGGCGTACCGGTTCAGAAAAGTCTCAAGAAAGGACAACAAGGCAAATCCGGATTAAAGCAAGTCTCCTCTCGAATAACTGTCCTTCGCGTTCACTCAAGCCAGCACACCTGATAATTACTTTCGAAGCCGTCGACGCATGTCCTTTTGAACAATGTACGAAAGGAGAACAGAAAATAAATGACAGAGAAAGATTTTGGATGTCTTTAATCACGTTTGAGAAGGGTGGATCTCGGGCATGATCGGAAGGGTAAAATCAGCTGATGTTTGCATGCCTCGGCCCGCCTTTGGCCAGGGGTCAAGATGCTTCCTTTTCCTTCGCTGCGTGTTCTCTGCAGGATCTTATCTTATCTTTGGCATTTGATCTCTTCTTTTGCTTGTGACGAAAATTCGTTCTGTGTCTTGCTCGTTCAATCTCCTTCATCTGACGGTCTGTAAGGTCGTATTTGGTTGGGTAGAATCTTGGCGAAATGTCTCAAGATCTGGAAATAATATCTACTACGGGGTCTTCAGTATGACTAACAGCATCTCACGTATTGACAAGCGATACTAAAGTCTGTCTCCACGACCAGCTCTAATTTTCATTCGGTGACCCGGCAGCCTGGTCACCGGGATGCTCCCACTCAGATTCAGACATGCCTGATCAAAGTCCACTCACTGGCTTCGGAATTCACACTTGAGCAAGCCTAATAACTGTTCAAGCTTGTCCACTAATCTTCAGGCCTTATGAGTCGGCCTCGCATTGTAGATAAAAGCATTCCAGGAGGGAAATATGAGGGGCGGGTCTCCCTTTTCTTGCTCGCTTAGTCCCACCCGAATCCAAATATTGATATCGGGCGTCAAAAGAGAATGGTACTACGCTTGAACGGTTGAAGCACCCGACGTTACACTTCGCTGTAAGGCCCGTAGATAATGTGATATGGAGCCTTGATACCAACCTTGAGGACGAGATGAAGTTCTGTGGTTATAACTATTTACACGAGAAAATCACCAATTTGCTTAAAAAGCACCCATCCATGGGGAATCCTGGTGTGGTGCTTCCGTCAGTGTCGTTACCCTGGAGATAATGGAACTATTGGATACTGTATGGCACTCATTGTGCTGTGCATCGATGTGCCGAAGGACAGAAAGAGAAACCTGTAAGGTACTACTCATTCGTTTTCACGAACAAGAACCAAAATGACTGTTTGAGGTTTCAAAACTCAAGGCTCATATCGAACAAATGAATCAGGTGTTCAGATCGAGACTGTGCAGACTTGCAGCGTTACATCTCGCTTTGCTATCCCATTTAGGCAGCTGGTTAGATACCCCGTATGTGCCAAGAAGCCCGTATCCTGTGCCGCTCAGTGAAACCTTAGCGTCTCACGGTATATTTACCCAGTCTCCCCTCCCAAGAATTCTTCTCTCTTTCCATCTTGCCATTTCCACGAGATTTGACAATCTTTTGTCCACGGACAGGAATTGCTGCATCTGCAAATTAGAATATAACGTAAAGAATTGAAAGTCCATCGCATCTCGCGAATAAATATAAAGTAAAATCTGCGCTCGACTCCTCGTCTGGTGCGTTCGGCGTGATGAACCAAAGCGACTTCGAGACATCCCTATGCCAGCCATCAAATGACAACGCTTTCGGTCCAATCGCCCAGGGCTGTCGTTCCGACTTCGACTTCACGCTGACTTTTGAGCAGACCATCTTCTCGATTGGTCCTGCTGCGATCCTGCTCCTGTTCGCCCCTCCCCGCATCGTCACCCTTCTGCGCTCCAACACCAAGACACGGATCTCGCGAAATCGCTCCATCAAAACAGTAAGACCAACAACACGGGATCCTGTTGCTAGGCTAATGTATATAGGTCTTGTGTCTATCGCTCATCGGAATCCAGCTCGCCCTTCTCGTCCTCTGGACATCAAATCGCGTGACTCGAGCCACGCTACCGTCGTCAGCTTTGTCATTCGCAGCCGCCATCGCAATTCTCCTTCTTTCTGGTCTCGAAGATAGCCGAGCAGTTCGACCATCGCTCATAATCAGCATCTATCTCCTCTCAACACTCATCTTCGATGCCGTTCAAGCCAGAACTCTGTACCTTCGCCATGACGACCCGGGAATTCTCGGCCTGTTCACGACGAGCGTGGCCGTCAAAGCCATTCTTCTCATCTTGGAAAGTCGAAGCAAACGCCGTTACTTGAGAGCTCCGTACAATGCCTACTCACCAGAGACTACGGGAGGGATCTTTAACAGAAGTGTTTTCTGGTGGATTAATCCGATTCTTGCGACTGGGTTCCGGAGGCTCCTCACTTTGGATGATCTCTTTCAAACTGATGCCTCGCTTCTGACTGAACCCCTTCGAAATCGCATGCAGAAGTCTTGGGATAGATGTGAGTACCCTCATCTTTCTTTCGGAAGAATTAGTAGCTGACATGAAATCCAGACCACACTCGCGGAAATTCTAGACTTGCTTTTTCGATTTTGCACTGTTTGAGATGGCTTTTCCTCTCAGTCATCTTCCCACGCCTTTGTTTGATTGGCTTCAATTATTCCCAGCCGTTTTTGATCAGCTCGGCTATCAATTTCGTTTCTGAACCGTCCAAGAGTCGGAACCAGAACGACGGATATGGACTGATTGGTGCGGCTGTACTTATATATCTTGGAATCGCTGTGAGTACTGTTCAGCGGGGGCAATACTTGTTTTGTGTTTAATTAAAGATTCCAGATATCCACTACCCACTACCAACATGCAGTCAATCGAGTATTGGTCGGGTTCAGGGGGGCTGTGGCATCTCTCATCTTCTCGAAGACACTGAAGCAGCACGCCAATTTGGATGATAAAGATGCAGCTTTGACCCATATGAGCAGCGACATCGATCAACTTGCCTTCAGCTTGGATGCTCTTTGCCAAGTATGGGCACAAATTATCGAGCTCGCGGTTGGGCTGTATCTGCTCAGCAGGAATCTCGGATGGGTTTGCGTTGCTCCCATCATCATTGTCGTCAGTGAGTTATTCTGCCATGCCTAATGTTCGGTATTGATGCTTACGAGGGTAGTCTCAACTGCGTGCGCTGGCCAAGTTACAAGACTCATCGGTCCGAGGCAGAGAGACTGGATCGCAGCTGTCCAGACTCGTGTCGGGATGACATCTTCAATGTTAGGCTCCATGAAAAGCGTGAAGATGATGGGGCTTTCGGGTGTTCTATCTACTACGCTCCAGAACCAGAGAGTCAGAGAGCTCAATCTTTCGAAAAAGTTCAGAGTCATGGGGATGTGGCGCATGATATTGTGTATGTATCCCCTCACATTGACAAGACATCGTTAACAGTACCCAGCTTTCCTGCCTACGACTGTAGGACCAATGGTGACTTTCGTGATCTTTGCAATTCAAGCATCTCTGAGGGGATCTGAGAGTCTTTCCACTAGTGAGACATTCTCCTCGTTGTCGATCATATCACTCCTTACATCTCCTGCCGAAGAGTTTCTCCAAACACTGCCTATGATTGGGATGGCTACTGGATGCTTGGAAAGGATCCAAAAGTTCCTCCTCTCCAATTCGTGTGAAGACCAACGTCTCATCCAGGAAAGCGGAAATTCCGCATTCCAGCACGAGACTGGGCGTGGAATTGAGCTTCAAGGCTTCGCCAAGAACTCAGCCGGTGTTGTCATGGCACTTCGCAACGCCAGTTTCAAGCCATCGGCAACTGCTGAAATAGCTGTGCGTGACATCAATCTCGATGTCATGNAAGGGTCCTTGACGATGGTGGTNGGGGTAGTGGGTTCTGGTAAGTCGACCTTGATAAAAGCTATCATTGGCGAATTGCAATGCGAGACTGGATCCATCATCTCAAACTTCAAGACCTCGGCCTACTGCAGTCAGACACCATGGCTCCAGAACACTACTGTTCGAAAGATCGTTACCGGTTACGATAGTACTTTCGAGGATGATAACGAGTGGTACAATTCGGTTCTTCACGCGTGCGCTTTCGATCGCGATGTGTTGGATTTACCTGACCAGCATGACACGATCATCGGAAGTCGAGGAGTGACACTGAGTGGCGGACAAAAGCAACGACTAGTAAGTGTGGCCTTTGCCAAGCATGAGCTGTTCCTGACCTGATCAGGCACTCGCCAGAGCTGTATACGCACGAAGGAGGATACTTGTGCTCGATGATATCTTCAGTGCGATCGATCCTAAAACCGAGGCGCTCATTGTGGAGCGTTTGTTTGGAGCATCTGGACTTTTCAAGAAGCTAGGCAGCACTGTGATCCTCGCCACGCATGCCAGTAAGTTACCCAATTGTGTACAACCCGCAGCGACTGATAGGTTTATAGTCAAGCACCTTCCCTTAGCAGACAACATCCTCGTTCTTGGTGCCGACGGCGGCATGATCGAACGAGGAGCATTCCAGGAGCTTCGGGGACGGAATTTGGAATTGATCAACTCAGTAATGAATCAGGAGCCGCAACCTTCCACTGACGATGACGTCGCCGACTCACAGGATGGTCATGGACACAAAATTCCGGTCGCCGTCAAAGTTAACCCAACCTCAGATAACGAAATGACAAGAAGAATTGGCGACTTGTCAGTATACAATTATTATCTGAAATCTATCGGTTGGAGAATTGCCGTGGCAAATGTAGTGACAGCCTTGATTTGGACATTGGGATCGAACTTTCCTCGTAAGTAGATCTAACCTTTCATCACTTATCAATCTCACCATCAGCAGCTTTGTGGCTCACTTGGTACGCCAAACATACCGTACAAGAGATTGGACTGTTCATTGGCATCTATATCACGACCGCAGTGGTAGCACTCTCAGCGGCGACTGGTCTTCTCTAGTGAGTGATTAAAGATTCTCTGGCTGCTGTTTATGGTACTTATCTTGTCTAGCAACCTTTACATGAAGCTCATCCCAAGATCCGGGGCTGGCCTTCATAAGATTCTTCTCACATCAGTCATGGGAGCACCACAGTCTTTCTTTGACAAGACAGATTCCGGGCTCATACTGAATCGATTTAGTCAAGACATGACTCTCATCGATGCAAGTCTTCCTGGTGCCGCGGCAATGTGTTTCTCTGCCTTCCTCCAATGTCTCGCTCAATTTGGACTTATCGCGACTGGCTCGACTTACATGGCTCTTGCATGCCCCGCACTTGTACTGTGCGTCTACTTCTTACAGAGTTTCTACCTTCGAACATCACGCCAAATGAGATTCTTGGATCTGGAATGCAAAAGTCCCTTGTATACACACTTTACTGAGACCATCGAAGGGCTGTCAACGATCCGAGCATTTGGATGGGAAGAGCACTTCTTACGAGAGAATGTCGAGCTACTTGATAAGTCTCAGCGACCCCACTACCTAATGTATTGTATTCAGCGCTGGTTTAATCTCGTTCTGCTTCTCTTGGTTGGGCTTACAGCAGTGATTGTTGTGGCCTTGGCGACGAATCTCACTAGTACCACGACGGGTGGTCGGCTAGGTGTTTCTTTGAGTTCTATTGTGAATTTCAATTTTAGTCTTGGAATGTTCATGATGTTCTGGACTCAGATGGAAACTTCACTGGGTGCAATTGCGAGACTCAAGAGCTTCGAGAAAGAGACTGTGTCTGAGCATAAGGAAGAGGAGACCTTTATGCCGAGTCACGACTGGCCGACTTCTGGGGCTATTGAGTTCAGAAATGTCTCGGCTTCTCATGGGTATGTTAATCTCCAACTTGTGCAAAGTACAAACTTGCTGATATTTCACCTAGCACGTCTCCCGCACTTCGCGACATATCCATGAACATCAAATCTGGAGAGAAAATCGGCATCTGTGGCCGGACTGGAAGGTGAGTCGACCCGGCCTATGGCGCCAAGGAAAGCCGACGTGCTGAATTAATACTGGGTTACAGTGGTAAAACTACCCTTCTCTCCGTTCTCCTTAGGATTCTCGACATGACATCCGGCACCATTCTCATCGACGGCATCGATCTAAAAGTGATTCCCCGCGAAATAATCCGCTCTCGCATCGTCACCATTCCCCAAGAACCATTCATACTCTCCGGCTCCGTCCGCCTAAATGCCGATCCAACATCCACTGCCACAGACGACACGATCATCGCTGCTCTGGCCAAGGTTGGTCTTTGGGACATCCTCTCCTCACGCGGCGGTCTTGACGCCGAAATGACAGCCAATCCTCTGTCTCAAGGCCAACAGCAGATCTTCTGCCTCGCGAGAGCAATGCTTAAATCAAATGCGAAGATCTTGGTTTTGGATGAGGCGACTAGCAATGTTGATGCGGCAACTGATTGGATCATGCAGAGGATTATTCGGGAGGAGTTCAAGGATTTCACGGTCTTGACTGTGGCTCATCGGATGGATACTATTATGGACTCGGATAGGGTTGCCGTGTTGGACGGCGGGAGGTTGGTCGAGTTCAGGGAGCCGCAGAAGTGATGATTTTGGTCGATCCAAGCCGGGCAAAGANGGTTGCCTAACGACATGATGTCNTGATTGCTGACANCTTTTTGATTACATTTACTTGCCGCTTAGCTTGACACTCGGGCTGTTGTTTCCTTGTCTCTCGTATCCACTAATGCTCCTGTATTCTTTCTCTTCCTTCGCCTCCAGCGAAGCTGAGATCTTTTTCTCTTTGTTTACTTTCAAGCGCGAAGCGAGGTCCACTTAGGTTCACAATCGTGAATGGGCAAGGTTGAACGAAATGATACATGTATCCATTGACAGCCTTCTGATTATTTGTGCCTCGAGTTTTGAGTATCCAGCCAATGTATTTAATCAGTTCGTGTGTTTCTGGTGCTTTCCTCTTCCTTCTGACGATTTGACTTGTATGGTGTTTGTCATTGCCTAACTTTCGACGCGAGCACTCAGCGCAGGACTCGCGATGAGCTTGTCAGAGACTCGATCCTTGCTTGCCCCGCACACAGGCCGAGATAAGGGAATCTGGAATATCTGGCTGCAAACTTTGCGAAGCAGTCTTTAAGGCAACCTTCAAGGATAGTGAGCGTGACGTACCAGTACAAATTAATTTGGACGGCCAATGTCTAGTTTATGTGGGTAGAAGTTTCGTGCAGCTAGGTTGTCCTCCAGGTGAGTTTGGATTATCGATCATTGTAACACTTCTAGTGACACGAATATAGATCTACCGCTTGTATGGGATGGTAGTTTGGTTAGCGCTGAATTACCTACAAGCTCGTTTTCACAGTCGTCGCTCAGATTTATGCGAGACAACTTGGAGCAATGTACTTCTCAGCACCCGGCTTGTCAGCAGCTGGATACAAAGCTTCCCACAAGTCTTATTGACATAAACCCTGGGAACGATACCTTCAGGATAGTTGAAACTCAGGATGGATCTGCAGGCCGATACGTTGCGCTGAGCTATTGCTGGGGCTCCTCCAAATTTTCGACTTTAACGACAGACAACACCATGCTAGATTGGACTTCTTTATCAAGCCTACCAAAATCCATCGTCGATGCTGTTCTGATCACTAAAGCCTTGGGACTAAGTAGACGGCTAGATTTCCGCTTTGCACATTGTGTTCTTGTTGAGGAGATAAAGCACTCACGAAGTGGAGATGATACTGACGATTCGGGCGCTGTAAGACAGTCGTTGGTGGGGGTGAGTTGATAGTGATGGGTGGGATTGAGAGCTTTTGCGTGAATGGCTTATGAAACAAGAATCCGATATGATAGAAAAGGAAATATCAACCTCCCTGCCGAATTTATCGGCAGCAAAAATGACCAAATAAGAATGTGACCATTTCCAATCCAGCCTGGAAGACCAACATTCTTCTCGCCACAGCAGCCACCAACAGTCCGTTCAACAACTTCGCGAGTCACAAGGATCATCCCCTCCACGCTCAAAACAACGCAATGCTTCTCGTCCATTTCCAGCATCTTATCAGCCTCGTATCTATCGAAGTTACCTTGGCACCAATATCGCATGTCCACAAATTTCTCGGGCGTGCTTGCCGAGCGTTCCTGCATCCCATCTTATCGCATGGACATCTGGGCATGGACATCTGGACATGCCCAGGCCCTGTGTCCCGGAACCTTATCATCGGACATGGTTCAGACGGGATGTTTCACAAATCAGAAAGGTTCAGCACGGTGGCGCTGCGTGGCGCGCAAGTGACAGGCTTCGAGGGTTGCACTTGCGATACGCTGGATTTGGGCAATATGCTGCTCGCCGAGAATCTGGAGGATGGCGAGGTGTAACGGTGATGCTGGAAACGTGAGACATCAAAATCATTTACTTGTGCATGAGTGCGCAGACGGTCAATATGATTATTAGACGGTCCGAAGCGAATGCGACATTGGGGTATTGAATGCGACATCCAACACGATTGTTGTCACTTCTCGCTGGACTGGCACGCGTTGACATCCTCATAATTTTGCTATATTTGAATTCGTTGCATTTGTACGTGTATCAGATACATGCGGAAGTCATTACATTAACAAACTCCAATCCTTAACCCCCTTTTTAACCAAAGCCTTCCAAGTTTCCATGCCCCTTAGCCGAAGTGAATCAAAACAAATGCGCGACCTTTTTACAGGAGCGCAACAGCGATGGCACCAGCAGCACCGGCAAGCATCTCAATACCACCAGAGACACGTCCAGCGGCAGCAGTGACGACCAGACCGGAAGAAGTGGAGGTCTTGGATGGAACAACAACGGTTCCTGGGTAGGTTGGGGATGGAACGGGTGCCAATGTGGTGTAGGTTGGAACCTCGCTTACTGGGTAGGTTGGGTAGACGATGGTGACAACGCCAGTTGAGGTTGGGTAGACGGTGGTGGAGGTGTACTCGCTGGAGATGTGCGTCTCGGTAGTGTAGTAGGTGCAGGTCGAGGTGGATGGCTCCTTAGGAGTGTAGGTTGGGACAGAGGCAACTGGGCAGACGGTTGTTGTGAGAACGTAAGTCTCGGTAGTGACGTGAGGGCCAGCTGGGCAGTTGGTCACGGTAGGCTTGCAAGATGTGACGGTGATCTCAGTGATGGCATAGATGGTGGAAGTGGTGTATACCTCCTTGCTGGAGCTAGTCGTGTGGACTGGGTACTCAGAGCTGGTGGAGGAGACTGGGTACTCGGACTTGCTGGTCTCAACTGGGTATGAAGAGCTTGGTGTCACAGAGGCTTCGTAGGATTTGCTGGACTCGCTCGAAGGTGTGTATTCGGCCGAGGAGCTTGAGGTAGTCTCAGAAGTGGTGGTGTAGGGAGCACTGGTGGATTCCGAGGTTGAGGATGAGACACTTGCACTCGAAGTGTGAGTGGCTGTGTAGGTGATACAAGAGCAGGCAGAGCTGATGGCAGTGGAGTCTCCACCACAGTTCTGGTAATCGGATGGGACTTCCTTGACGGAGCCGTCGAGATAACCGTAGCAGAAAGGAACGACAGTATCAGTGAATCGAGAGTCGATCATGTTTCTGTAGCAGTTGTCGGGCTCCTGGAATCAACAGTCAGTTTCTGAGCAATTACTCTTCCGAGGAAATCAATGACTTACGCAGTCTGGGTAGGTGTTGGCATTGACAAGAGTAAGAGCAAGAGCTCCGAGGGACATATAAGTGGTACGCATATTGAGAGATGTTTTGAATCCTGTGGATTGAACGATTGAATTGCAAGAGTGAGTGACTGTTGGAAAACGAGTGTATGTGGATGAACAAAGAGTGACTTGGGAACAGCGGAGGCAATGACTTTTGAGGGAAACTTGACAGGCGTTGGCTCGAGAGGGGAGGATACGAGATTCAAATAATAGCTCTGTTGTCCCGCGCCAAGGCACACATGCTGAAGATGTGGTCAAGGAACATTGTGGCGCTTTGCAGGGGCTTCAACGAATTGACTTGCAGGATTACAGGCGGGATGGACTCTTGTCGATAGTGGAAATTAAGGCTGCCTCTCGACGGCCCAGCGCACGGGAGTCGCAGAAAAAGAACCAACGCTCTGGTCATCGGTTAGAATAGGGGATAGTCTATGCTGTTTTGGGCAGAAGTAAAGCGGATTATTTTGGCTGTCGCGCGGCTAGTCAGGGGAGGGTTGTGTGCTGTAACGTCGCAATTGGACGAAAACAAAATAAAACTAAACTTAATTGAGGAGGTCAAAAGCACACCGGAAGAGTTCGGTGACACTTGACTTTGCACCAAGAATAGGAGATCGACGATAGGAATAGGGCAGGCTCAGGGGTAACAGCCAATCAGTGTGGGGAATATATAGTGCCACAACATGCCAACAACCACCTGATTTAGCTTTCGGAAAACCGGCTTGCTCTGGTAGGATCGCGAAAACCATCGTTGAAGATATTTTCGAGTCTGACTGTTCTGACTGGATGAAAGGAATCAGCCTGTATGCAGAAGTCAAGTTCTAGAACGGACCCGGTCCAGCACTACCAGGCCGCTACGTACGGGGCGTTCAGTCTCTCTGACAGCGTTCCTGACTTGTACCTGACTAGACGGAGGCCCACTGCAATTCTTCAATCGCCTCGTGTCCACCTCGCGAGCCAACATCCAATAGTGTGGAAATCGCGTGTTCATGACCCCCATCGGAGACCGTGATTATCGGAGATTTTTAGTACGAACCCCGCAAACCGTAAAGCTTCGATCAGTTCAGGGACCCCACTGAATTATCGTCGTGAGACAACCAGCGAAGATGTCCAATCCGTGCAGCTGCAGATCAGGCTGAGGAGCGCTGAAATGCAGGTACAAGGTAACATGCAGGCACGAATAACAAAGCGGTAGAATGCACAGGAAAATGTGAAACTTCTCTCGGAACCTTGAGCAGAGTTTTCCTGCACACGTCGGGATGAACAATCGAGAAGAATAACCCGTTTGATGATCTTTGCCACATTCGTACGACTTTCAGAACAAGCTTGATTGGGTAGCGTCAATTGTTTATCCGCTCGTCTAGGGCGTCGTCGCTTCGACCCCCGAAATGAAGACTCGTATCGAGGATATCTTGAATTCGATGTCAGTCTTCAGTCTTCGACAAAAGCGGAAGCTCACTTCAACGTGCTCTACGTCATGTTATTTGCCTCGGAACGCGACCCGAATACCAAGCCGTTGCATCGGTACGGATCTGAACAGAAGGGTAGCCACGGCACGGCCTGGCATCTCAATCATTCCTAAAACATTCATTCCATGGAAGGATGACCCTGAGATTTCCTCATCAATAACAGTTTCCCGTTGTCTATTCACTAAACACGTCAAATCAAGCACGGGACTGTATTCCCCTGAACTGTTGGGCCACGGTAAGGGTCTCAAAGTCCCACCAACAACATGACGGACATTTCAATTCAGTACCCCTGCGAAAGTTCCTGTTTATGTTCTGCGGAAATGTATGAATCTTTCCTCAGATTCACGAATTCAATTGTTACGTTTTGTTTCTCCTTGTCCTTCCTCGCGAGACTACTCAAAGCGTCGTCTTGTTGGACTGCTTGCGCTGCTTTGTCTCGTTATGAGGTGCTTTGAAAATTTGCAATGATTGGCTTTCGACTTCGAATCCTATCGGCTGGCACCTATTCACCAACGTGATGGGAATATGCAGTGTCCGGATTGTGGCTACTTCGTTCAAGCAGCGAATTGTGTACTACTTGCCCGATTTGAGCTCTCGCATCTCAACCATTCACGCGATCGCCAACGTGTTGATTGAGTACCAATACACAGCATGCTGCAGTTGTATGGCTTTTAGACGCCGTGCAACACGATACGTGGCTGGCTCGAAGTCTCTACTCGTCGTTGGTTGTATCGCGATTCATTCCGGAGGCTGGTTGCGGCCTTCACAGACTGGTGATCTAGGGATCTGGATTGAGGTTAGGCAAACGACGTTCCAAAGCCTCCAGCTATCCGAAATCGGATTCTTGTCGTCTTCCTTTGTTTTGCGGGGAAGAAGGCGATGAGTTGTTGCATTTTGGGCTGCTGACGTTGGATGGCGATCATGGCTTGCATCGTCCCTGGGATCATTTCTCGGGTCCAGAGCCCCTGGGATCGTGGCTTATGTTGCTGGATTCCAGGTACAATGTCTGGGACAATTTTCCATTGACAACGCATTGCATGTATCAGAGTCAAATGCAGAAGTTGCGACTCATCATTTCCATCAAGTGGTTCACGTCCCATCTTGGGGAACGCCGTGAACTTGTTTTTACTCTGGAGTCTTCCAAATCAGTTGCCTTTGACTTGCACACGATACAGAGCAATGGTACGATCGTGCATTGTAAAGTCCTCAAATGTCTTCTTGAAGCGGCTCGTTCCTTGCCGAATTTATATTTTCGCGATTTGGATTTCGCTTGGGTTGCCATGGCGTTGAATCATCAACCCGATCGAGGACTAGGCAATTGAGCAGAATGAAAAAGGATAATATATTTGCTCACGGATATCTCTCAGCAATAACTGTAGCCCACAGGGTCTTTTTCAAGTTAAGTTATTGCCAATATACCCACCATAATTATTGATCCATTTCGAGGAGCACAAAGAAGTCACGCAAGGGATGGACGGTTCACAACAGCTGGGAATCATTCTACTTTACTTCTCCTCATAAACGTTGAAGTTCAACTCCCAAAAGAGCTTCGATCTGTGGCCGTGAATATAAATAAGGTACTCGTGGGCTCCTGTCCAGCGAGTCATCAAGAATAGAAACTGGAAAGAGCCAACGACTAAATCCTTCCGTTCCCGACAGGCTGTGGCAGGCCAAGGAGTGAACAAAGTGCTTGAATCACGACAACTGAAGTATCCGCCAACTACTTTTGCGGCCGTGAATGGGCTTGAGATGTCGGTTGTAGTTCCACACTCTGACAATCATGCTGGGAATATAAATGCTCTACATCCCCGTCCAAAATCCTGGCCTTCCTCCACACAGACAATAACCAAAGAGATTTAATTGGAAGACACAACAACCAGAACGTCGTGCCACAGTAATCAGCTGCGTATCTCATAGCACTGATACTTTGCAGGACAGAAACGGGTCCGTCCAGATACCGAATTCCAGAGTATACCGCTTACTTCTGGTACGTGGATGCCTCTCCCACTGTATTGCGTCCCCAAGGAGGAAGCTTCCTTCCCTACTATGTATGACCCTGCTGGGCATCATGCTGACCGAGACAGGCTTGATCCATTTCAACGAAACGAGCTCTCGATCTCTCCAGATGAAGTGTTCTGCCATTCCGGCTATGTTTGCCTCCGTGATGCTCGTCCTCATCCGAACGGCGTCGGCGGCCCCAACCATTTTGGCATCTTCCGAACTTCCCAGCAGTCCTATTGCCATCATTAACTCTCCCACTTCGAACATCTCCACGATCGACCCCCGCTCTTCTTTCGGCATGGACTGGATGCAACTCGGCACCACCGGCTTCCAACCCTGCTTCCCTAATGACCAACAAGCAAACATGTGCACCTTAACCCTTATCTCGCACCCCTCCTGGAACAACCTTGTCAAACTCTACATCTACGACAACGAATGCAAACGTATCGGCGAGAACCTCAGCGTCCCTCGCGACATGCTGGCTTCGAAGTGGGGTTGGGGAATGTCGTCAGAGCTACCGAAATACCTCGTCATCTCGATTGCGCGTGATTGGGATCCTAGTGATAGCAAGAATAAGGGAGTCCAGTTGGACTATGGCGATTTCCATTTCAGACCTTTCTGGAAAAACAACATGCCATTCGCCAAGGACTTTACAATCAAGGGTTATGTTGACGGTCATACGATTTTCAGAGCTGCGTTCCCGCGGTAAGCCTGAATGAAAGTGATGTTATGGAACGTGCTGATGACTTTGTAGATGGTAATGGAATCATTGATGGAGATGTTGGATCTAGAAGCGGTGATGTTGTTGTTCATTCGGTGGTTGGCCTCAGCCTTGACGTTAAGTGGATGTTCGGTGAAAGTGTGGTGTGCCATTGTCGCACGAGATTGTTCGGATAATATGTTAGCACGGCTTCATGAAAGCGTTGTGTCGCGTTGTAGTATAGTAGACTGTGTAGAATCGATGTATCTATGAACATGACCATCTATATTTTTGCCCAAATCAAATGTTCTCAAGCCAAGCATGCATCACTTTAGACCATCCTGTGTTGCGACATTTACCGTGTTGTTTTCCCAGATAACCTTGTTTGCAAAGTGTCCGCGGTTGTAAGGCATGAAAATTACTTAGACGGTCGAGCTCCACCACCGATGGCCATCAATTCAGTGTAGAATACTGTGTTCTTCGTTAGCGAGTAGGTCCTGATTTGGGACAGGATTACTTACTCAACGTTGAGTTAGCTGGTATTGGTCCAACAGCATGATCCCCATACCCAAAAGCAGGTGGCAAGGTCAATTTCCTAGATTCTTGTCAGATATTGGACAAAGGCTTGATCAATTATATTGAATCGATGGGTTCAGATGGGGAAGGGGCACAAGAACTGCTCCAAAGAGCAGCGTCGGAAATCTTACCTTTGATCGCCAATGCACATATCTAGAAGACCAAGTTCCCATCTTGATAAAAAGCTCTGTTAGACAGCAATATCCTAGAATATGTCTGAGCCGGAGCGGAGTCCACGAACCCTTTGATGACTTCCCCAGCGCCGATTGTGAATGCGAATGGTTCTGGAACGCTACCACCATAGCCTGTACACATGGTCAGCAGCTTTCTCGACTCCAAAGAACACTTCAAGACGTACTCGAATCAAACAAGGTTCCATCTGTAAGGGTTCCATTATAGTTCACCGAGATCAAATCCCCACTCTTCGTCTTCAGACTGCATTCACTCGAGCGAATGACCTCAATGGTCAGACCATCTTGTGCAACCACATAACCGATCGCCGCAAGGGCAAGCAAAACCAAGAAATGCTTCATGTTTGCATCTCGGAGACCAACGTGGCTTTTCCGTGCCAAAGTTACGGGGAAGGGTTTCTTCTTGTAGATGCAAGCTGTGCACCCTCCCTTTCAGCCTGAACTCGGCATCTCGAATTGATCACCGGCACTTCGAACAAAGCGATTTCCCACAAAAACCTTCCAATCAGTAGCCGAATAACTTTGAGCGCGACTGATAAAGGCATCTTATTGGCCCCGTTACCTCAAAATGACACATTCCCCAGTCGCACAGTACTACTTTCGACGGCCTCACTGCGGACCTCACATATACGAGGTATTCAACGCCATTGCCGCCAGCAGCCCAGGACTCAATCCTGCGACCAGGAGCGTGATGGACCAGCCTATAATTATGAAGCCAAGTTGTTTCCAATTGATAGCTTTGGATAGCTGTCGCTTATTCCGACGTCGATGGTTGCACCAGGTTGACGTTGTGTGGTTAGAGCCCGAGTCGTGATGTTACGAGGTCTGCCAACTAACTCGCGATGTTGATGGCATATCCTCGCGTCGGGTTGATGAAAATTGTTGCGAAACGTTTGTGGCGGTTGTATTAAGGGATCATGAAATTCCCAAATGCTTACACGTCACAGGCTCACCGATTTGTAGGAAAACCTATGTTGGTAGATGCCTTTATTTCAGGAAAGTGTGGTAGTGGGGAATGCAATTCAGCACTCGCTTAGTCCCCAAACACTTGAAAATCATTCGAAGACCTCTTGAGAACCTCTTAAATACTAACTCTATATGGCTATAGACAGCATGATGCAGTGAAGACTGATGCACTTGAGATAATATGGGGCCAAGATCATATTGGATGTAATGGAATTCTCCACAGCCCCCAAGTTCGGCTGGAATTCCTGCCATCAAGGGAATAGAGCACAAGCAGCAATAGAAATAGCCAACAATGCGAAGAATAAATCCCTGGAAGTGCCAGATGAAGTAGCTGGAGTTGCCTCTGCTCCAATATTCGTTCCTGATGCAAGTGTAGTCGTAGATCCAGTCGGTTTTCCCATTGCGGTCGGAGAGGGTTTTCCGCTTCCTACCATCAACGACGAGGTTGTCACTGGAGTTGAGGTATTACTATCCTCAGAAGCAACCCCGCACACTCCATCGCCCAGGCATATGTTTCCTGTGCTACAAAAAACACCACCACAGAACATGGCACTGCACAATCTCAGTACAGATTCCCAAGATGCAAGACAATACATGAGGTTTGTACATGCGCAGAACAACACTTCCCATAGATATCATCGCAGACAGTCCCGATGGGGCAGCATCCTAACCCAGCAGGACAAACGAAGTCGCTGTACTCTCACCAGCAGTTTTTCTGACAAGAAGTACGAATTCAATACTCACCTGGCAGAGCACGACCAAGATCCAGAAGTGTCACCCGGGACTGGATCATCATATACGATTGGGTCGTCGATAGTGGTCTCGAAATTTGGGATGCATTGCACATCGATACAACCATTGCCAGCAAGACACAATTCTCCTGTGGTGGTATCGCCACACCATGTGGTGCGGGAGTCGAGTACCTTTGGAAGACCTTGATATGTGGGTGTCTGCGTGCGTGCAACGAGATCCCCTAATGTTTCGATGTTGACGTCGTGGGCGTATGCTTGAGATAGTGAAGCGATAGAAATCGCCATAAGCGAAAATGAGGTTACAGCCAGCATGATGTCGACGAGCTGCATCTATTGAGCTGATATATCAGAGTATAGCAATGCATTCAACAGGATAGATGGTCTATTCCCCTTACATCTTATATAACCTGTCGGACCGATCGTATCTGCTGTGCTCGCCCTCAGCCGTAGCTTGGCGAGCCATTGGCCATCATGTTGATGCCTTCTTTGGGGTTTATATCGACCGATTCGATACAATCACTTTGAACTGAGCTGAACTCAGATGAGAGAGGCTCCAAGATTCATGGTATATAATATTCCAGTGCAGAGTTGCCAACACAATAGGTTGCGACATCGGGATGAGCCTGTACCGGCAACTTTGAGGACACCAGTGCAGTCCGATTGCCAACCTACTGCAAAGGAACTACGAAAGGACTATCTCGAGAAAAGGAATTTGCGGAACAGTCGAAATTGAGGTTTAGAAGCTCATGTTTGTTATCTTATCTTCTGCTTTGTTGTGCGCTGCAGCGCCGGAGAAAGCCACAAAGCCACAATACTTATATGAAGCTTGGACAGCGCCACGAATACTTTGCTGGCTATCAGGAACGACCACTGAGCATTATGGGAGCTAGGTTCAGGCAGCCATGTATCCTATGGACGTTTTCGCTCGATGCATGTAAGCAAGCAAACGGACGGGATAGTCAAAATGGTTCCCTTGGATTGAACAGTTTTTGCCTCGGGTATTTGCAAACTGGGACGTTTGCATCTGATATGGAAAGACAAAATTATTTCGAACCTTGTGCCTTTCGGCTGGATCTCCGCTTTTCTCTTGCGTGTGAGTTGAAGTTCACCTTCCTCCTTACGAGATGAGAAACACTCTCGCGTGACTGAATGGCGTCCACGCTGGCGGCATTTCTCCTGAATCATTTTCTCCAGACGGTTTGGATTCTTCCAAAGCTTCTTCACAGTCTTTCACAATCTCATCAAATCCATTTACTAAACATTCTCCGAAAATGGCGCAATGCTCAACCTGTAGTGCCGAGCTTAGTCCCTCGCGGACTTGTCTTTTGTCGTTTAAATGAGCACTGCTCCCAGTCTGGCGAACGAGAAATGGCACCCGAGAACCTCTCAGGTAGACGATAAGGTACTTGCCAGCATACCGAGTGTTCAATTTGCGGCTCGGTAGTAATGCCAGACCCTCAGAAACAACTTCACTCCTCTCGTTGAAGCGCTGATATGCTGCTACCCGTTTCGTCTCGATGATGGAAGTCTTGTCTCTAACAACAGCTACTGCCTTATTGTTGTCGTCATTCCATGCTATGCTTTTGCGTCCTCGGGCCAGGAGATGATACTCAACAGAATCTCGAGGAGGATCAGCTTGACGATTAAGAAGCCGCGCAAGAATCGGAAGAGAGTTGGGGTATGGCCGTTCTAGTGAATTTCCTTCCTGCAGGGTCAATTCGCCTTGGTTGAGAACATGTTGCCATTGTTCAAGGATTGCTTCCGTCAATCTGGACTGATCTTCACACCAGCGGTCCCGTATATCTTGGAAGCGAAGCTCATCATTGCCCAGTAGTGCAATACTCGCTCCGTACTCTACAACCTCGCCAATGATGACGCCAACTGCAGCGAGGGTCTGTTGACTGGCCCACATTCGGCTTCTGCTGACAGAAGCTTTACGTACTTCCGAATGGAAATGGTTCTCGGGCTCGAGAGTGCTCAGGATGGTCCGAGATGTGTATCGGAACTTCCAGGGAGAAGGAGTATTCCAAGCGCTGCGATCCCAATTGGGGACCCATGAG
This sequence comes from Deltaproteobacteria bacterium, assembly GCA_002685535.1. Taxonomy (GTDB): domain Bacteria; phylum SAR324; class SAR324; order SAR324; family NAC60-12; genus Arctic96AD-7. Next base: position 39,085 of record NYXK01000119.1, on the reverse strand, counting down.
GGCAAGTACCCCCTTGCTTCCTTTTTAAGAGGTACAAAATTCCGTTCCAGAACGAAATCCCGTGTCCGGTCGTCCCAGGGATTTGTCCCTACAGAACAACNGGATTGAGGNGAATCGGGCGAGTCCAACGCATCAGACGAATCAGACGAAGCAGACGAAGAGCACGAATCTGTGTCACGTAAACCTTCAAAATGGCGCCGGCATTTGGAACATTGAGAGATGTGCGGTTTCCCAGTGGAGAAGTCGTCGATGTAGCTGAGGATGTCGTAATTTCGATCCGTTTCCATGACATGTCTAGCAAAATCCCTGTATACTTCGGAGCACAATTTGTGATAGTCTACAGCAATCAGATCGCTGTTCAAATGGATACCAGTAGATACACCAAGTAACGCATATATCTTGTCCCTCGGGTCAAAAGCTTCCAATTGACGGGTCCTCGACAAAGTATTGAGAATTGATGAGTCTCCACCTTTGTAGTTCTCGACCTTTGAGTGCCAGGATGGCCCCAGATCTCCCATCCCATGTGCTTCTTGGTAGCTGAACCTGGCATGAAACATATCACGAACGACGTCGATCTTTCCACTCCTGCCGATACTGAAGCCATATCGGTCGTGATATCTGGGGCTCAGTAGGAGAATCTGGCAGAAATCATCCCAAGCGATCTTCCGATTTCCGCATTGAATTGTCACGAACCTCGAGACAACCACTTCCTGGAAGACCCAGACCCTCCGAAACCACGGGCGTCCCAGGACATCTATCTCAACATCGTCCAGATCGCCTCGAAATTCCAATAACTGCTCCATCTTGGCCGGAATAGAGTGGTCTTCATCACCATCACCATTCACTGACCACTCGCTGTTCCTCTCCAAGAAGTTCCACGCTGATTTACCCGTATTACCGCCATCTTGATCACCAAGATAGATGGTCGTCTCCTTCGCTGCCGAATAAATCGCACACATCTGCTGGACCTGATGACTCCGTTCCGTCAACTCAGATTGGTTGATACAGATGGCATCTACCCATAGCCTGATCGGTCGGTCACGTCGGCGGATGTGACGCAGTGCCGAATGGATGTTCTTTCCCACTGTCAGCTCAGACGAGCCGATAGAGATGGTATGACTGTCTCTTTCATCGCCCCAAACGTAGGATATTGCGGTGTAAGCTCTCTCTGGCTGGTGACTGTCACAAAGTCTCATGCCGATGAGGTCACATTGTGGTGAAGCTGTGAGGTCCGATGATGGGTGAAGTTGTAGAACACGAATGGAGTCTGGTTCGAGTAATGGCTGATATTCGTACTTTGTAGGCGATAGCTGAGCCATGATTCCTTATATTTGCAAACGCTTTGACGTCAAGGTCAAGGTTATTGTAAGGCTGTGAGAAGGCAACCAGCTGAAAAGATGCACTGCTGGCAGGCTAGCATCACGTGGTCATGCGGCAAAAAATAGACGACCATGGGATTTTTTACTCAGATTTCAACTAATGCTATCCACGTGGTGTAAAAAGCCTAATGATATGTTAAAGCCATCAGAAAGAAGACTTGCTAAGCTCTTCCCATTTCTTATCCGACTCGGCAAGCTCTCTGCCAGCTGCGGCACCATACTCAACCGCATCTGGCCCAATCAACAATCTCAAAGGCGGATCCTCAGTCCCAGCGAGCTTCAAACAGATCTCAGCAATCTTCTCCGGAAGAGAAGGCTCCTGCCCAGCATACTGCTTGATCATATCCACAAAAGCTCCAACAGTCGGCTGATACGGCTCACTGACCGGAGGAATGGTCATGGAAGACCCAGCCCAGTCAGTCCTGATACCTCCAGGCTCCATGACAGTAACCTTGACACCTAGAGGACCAGCTTCCTTCGCCAGGACAGTCGAGAAGATATCGACTGCTGCTTTGGCGCTTTGATACGGTGCGAGTCCAGGCGTTCCCATACGGCCACCCAGGGAAGAGATCTGGAAGATGTGACCAGAACCTTGCTTATGGAGGATTGGAAGAACAGCTTTGGAGACATAGACTACTCCGTAAAAGTTGGTGTCCATCTGGGCTGTGAAGTCCTTGATAGTGATGTCTTCGATGGCTACTGTGTTGGCGTATCCGGCATTGTTGACGACGACATCTATTCTTCCAAAATTTTCTTGGCCTGCTTTGACGACTTTGATGACTTCTTCGTTGTTCGTGACGTCCAAAGCGAGAGGGAAAATTTTGGAGCCGTACTTCTCAACGAGAGAGTCGAGCTGGGATGGCTTGCGGCAGGTCGCGATGACTGAACCCCCTGCGTTGAGGACGACTTCGGTAATGGCACGGCCAAGACCTCGAGATGAGCCAGTGATGAGCCAAACGCCTGTCATGATGATGCCTGAAGAGGTTTCTGAGAAAGTTGTAGGACGTGCAAGAGTGAAGCGCAGGTTGTTCAATTGCTGAAGAAGTTTTGGGAAGTAATAGATGTTTGCTATAAGCTTGAAAATTATTGAAGTCAAAACAATCACAAAGGGGAAGGAACATAACACTTATAAATAAATTTGACATATGTATCCTATACCTCAATCAGCTCCCCAAAGAAACAGAGCTGCTGCTAGTATGACCACACAGGCGGGCGCTCCATGTGGGCATAGCCCGACGAGGCCGCGTCTGATAAGGTGTACGCAGGAGGAATTACTCGCAGAACCACGATACGGCGACCCGATAACCTCAACGGCCAAATTTACGCTCTGACTACATCTTCGTGAAGAGAATAACCCAATAGATGGAGATGAATTAGGCATGCAAGCCCGCTCGGAGATGAAATAAGGTCGGCAAGCTAGCGGGCGCCCTTCCGCTTCGCTTCCAGGCGGCCGTGTCACCCCGTCGCCGTACCATGACGCTGACTGCTGATTCCACAAGTAACAATATCCTGATATACACAAAGCACTCAGGGCACCAGGAAAAACCAAAACCAATTCAGGGGTAATTCTAGCTACTTACTAGGATATACGGGTCTATACCTGTGGTCTCTATCAGTTTCAATTTCGATGGCAAGCCTTTTGGAAAGATCGTTTGCCTTCCCACTGGGGCCCTCGTCGCCGCAAGTCGTTGGCAAGATCCACGACATGGCTGTTGCTCTCCATGCAGCTCCTGCCCGATAGGATGCGAATCCATCGCTAGTAAGCACATAGTACCTGTCCAGACTAGGAAGTAGGAAGACTAGGTCACCTGATATCAGATATGGAAATTCTTCTAGGCGTTGGCCAGGTACAGTGACACCCTAACCCTAAGATCTCAAACATCGAGCAAATGAAAAAACAACGCATGTACACTTGTGAGTTACCCTTAGCCGAGACCAACACTGGTCTCGATAAGTTTCGCGAACCAATTTCATACTTATTTCCCACTGTGCCCGGATGGTCCCCGATGATCATTCTTGGCCAGCTTTCAGCCAAGCCAGAGACTTGCTGATAAACGGCTGGAGCATGTTGCTCAGTACATCAATACTTCATGAGTCAACCTTATCAACCTGGACCACTGCTCCTGGGTTTGTGCGGTAGTTCTGAACGGCTCTTTGTACTGCTGCAAACAGCGTTGATCACAAGCCTTGAGGCCCGCTGGTATCATGGAGAATATACTCATTGCAGCTTTTACCGAGGGGTATATGCACGTCTTGCTGTATTATTTACGGAATTGTCTCTCTTCGAGAACTCGAGCATTGAAGACGAGATCGGGATACCTATAATGGATGGAGGTGTCGGTGTTTATCCCGATATTCTCGGACATGTTCCGTTCCTACTTGACTGCCCCAGGCGATTGACGGTTACAGTGGGGGTGATGACGATCCTCATCGTGCCATCAACAACCCGAAGCGGGGTCCCCGCAAACTGTGTTACCAATGGCAATTAACACCTCGAGGTTTAAGAACTCTACAACTCTCTTTATGTCTCAAAGAACTTTCCCAAAATCAACCAAACTATCCTGTGCACTGGATCCCAACAAAGTTTTGCAAGCCAACATGACTACCCTACCCGAGAAAGAAGGCTCCTTTCGTGAAGTCGAGGGTACAAAGGGTCCTGCGGATCCCACTCTTCAAATATACGTCGAGTTTGCTTCCAAAGATTTGCAATGGAAAGCTATACAGAACAAGAAACTGCTTCGAAAGGTTGACATTCGGCTACTCCCGTTCCTGATTCTGATGTATCTCCTCAACTTCCTCGATCGATCGAATTTAGCCCAAGCTCGACTCGGATCACTAGAGGCAGATCTGGGTATGACAGGAACCGACTTCAACCTTGCGACTAGCATTCTATTCGTCGTATGTCGACTTCTGGCCGTGTTGATACGGTCCTCGCTAACAATGGTCAGGGATATTTGACGATGCAATTGCCGTCCAACCTACTCATCACTCGAGTCCGCCCGTCAATCTACCTCGGTCTTGTCATGACGCTTTGGGGAATTGTCTCAGCTGCTCAAGCTGGTACAAAGTCTTTCGGTGGTCTCCTCGCTTGTCGAATCATGCTTGGTGTAACGGAAGCACCTTTCTTTCCTGGGGCCATCATGCTCATGAGCTCGTGGTACACTCGAGACGAATTGGCTCATCGTATATCTTGGTGTAAGCTACTTCCTACATGTTTACTCTTTCGAGGCTGACAATGCAGTCTACTCCGGTAATGCGCTGGCGAACATGTTCGGTGGCCTCCTTGCTGCCGGTATTCTTGGAAATCTGGACGGAGTGCGTGGAATCACAGGCTGGCGATGGCTCTTCATTATTGAAGGTGTCATCACTATCGGTGTAGCCTTCACCTCAATGTGAGTGTCACTTTCTCCTCAAAGATATCATTACCGACCTCCCCAGTTTCGTCCTTCCCGATTTCCCCGCAACAGCCAAATGGCTTTCCGACGAGGAACGCCATTACGCCCAATGGCGGATGATTGACGATGCAAAAGAGTCCGACGACGCCAAAGCCACAGGCCTGATGTCTGGTCTCAAGCTTGCCCTCAAAGACTATCGCCTTTATATCTTCATCATCTTCCAGCACCTCTCACTCCTCTCCCAAACATTCCAGTACTTCTTCCCGACCATCGTCAACACGCTAGGCTTCGGCCGCATCGCGACTTTACTTCTCACAGCACCAGTATGGTTCGCCACATTCCTTGTCTCACTCTTCGTGACTTGGACGTCTGGACGGACTGGAGATCGCTCCATCCATATAATGTGCTTGATGATGGTTTCTCTCATCGGTAACATCATCGTCATCAGCGCAACTGGTACCGGCGCACGCTTCTTCGCGATGTTCCTGATGCCTATGGGTGCAGTTTCTGCCTATCAAATCATCGTCGCCTGGGTCGCAAACAGTTTCATCAGACCAAACGTCAAGAGATCTGCTTCCATTGCAATTTGTAACATGATTGGGAACACGGCTTCGATTTATGGATCGTATATGTATCCTAAGTCTGATGGGCCGAGATATTTAGCTGGTGGTGCGGCTGTGGCGGGCATTTGTTTCATCGTTGCTGCTTTGGCGTTCGTGCTAAGGCTGGTTCATATCCATGAGAATAAGAAGCTAGAAAGAGCTGAAGCGGAAGGGTTGAGTCCTGAACAGGTCAGCGGTGAGGCTCGAGGGGCCGGATTCAGATATGTCATTTAGAGGTGCGGTGGTGGGTGACAATCTTGAAGGAATGGTTGCATAAAATCAGTTGGTGTATTATGAAAGATAGAAAACAGCCTTGAGGGTTTGCCCGGCCAATCTTCTGCCCTTTCGTCAATAGTCGTGGCGGTTGAGGTTGTTCCTCATTGGCGAAGTCCCCACACCCGCTTTTCGGTGTCTATTTCCAGGGCGGTACAGATGCAAGCCAAGGCAAGCCACAATTCAGCCTTGGGAATACCTGCGATTTATTTCCTGTGACTCAAAAGTCTCTCTTCATCAATGCATTTATTTTGTGTGGCTTAGATTTCGTTCGTTTCTTCAATTACTATCTCAATATGTGGTATTATATCCTCATTGGAGGAAGTGGCCTGCTCTGCTATCAGTCGGGTCACAGCATGAGCGATTTTGCAAGTGTTGGCGCTGTACCCTGTGAGTATCGCTTCATCAACCAGTATCCCGCCTCCACGGATATCAGCAATGGCATTTTTCGATGCGGAATAAATATCATGTACCTATTTACAAGCTTAGGGAAGCAGTCTCGGCACTGAAGTATTGTTGACTGACTCTACACTTCCACGAAGCAGGGTATGGAGTCGCCAGTGCCGTCCTCGCAATTCGCTACTACCAAAGCTTTCTACGCAGAATATCCTATATCCTCCTGCTCATGTACTGGTTCGCCTACGTATCAGGCGGTGGCTATCTACAATCACAACAGTATTCGCACATTTTATTCGAGCTTGCAAGGTCACGAGCTGCAGACCAAGGAGAAACGGACTCCTTTGGCAGACATTGGACACTCAACATCGCATCATTTCTAATTTACACCGCGATCAATGACTTCGGAGATGCATTTCTACCGAAGTGGTTCTGGTCCAGACTTGCTTTCAACATGTTCCTGGAGTTTATTGTATTTGGGCATCATGCTTATCAGCTCTTTCTTCAACGGCAGATAAATCGACTAGTGAGGTGGAATTGGAATGTCTTCAGATGGCGAGACTACGGCCTTGAGCTTATGTGGTCTAAAATTACTCGCAAATTCGACAACAACTACACAAGGGCATTGCTGTACACTTGGTGGTGGCTCGGTCACATGCTTTACAAACACTTCACTCCAGATCTCATGGGCCGCATCTCGACCAACATGCTAATCCTACAACTTACCACCTGGATCTTTGACGGCTGGAAGAAATCCTCTCCTTTCACTGATAATGCGGTTCACTATGCGACTATTTATTTCATTTGGTTCCGGGAGCTCACTCGCTTCAGTAATCCCAATCCCCCGGTGTACGAATACTCAAAGCTGAAGAAGCCGGACCATATCCGTTTACTCCTGCTCCATCCACGCTTTGGCTTCCGCCCGGTTTCGGGTAGCATAGTAGATGGACCTTACATGCGGCTCCTTTTCTATGAAGCAATATCTTACACATGGGGGAGTCCTGAAAGGTCAGAGGAGATCATGGTGGATGGGTGTCGAATGATGATCACGAAAAGTGTCTACGAAGTCCTGGCAACGCTCACTTCCCAATTCCTCCCTCGACTGCTCTGGATAGATGCGATTTGTATCGATCAAGAAAATGACGAGGAAAAGGAACAACAGGTGCCGCTCATGGACAAGATCTATTCCAGCGCGCTTTTCACAACCGTCTTCCTGGGCCAGTCACCACTACCAGGATCCAACGTCGCAAAAAGAACAGATGGTATTTTGCCCTACCAATTTGACGGTATCGTCCCACCAGATGAACAAACGCGTAAGCATTTCGAAACCGCTCGGCTGGCGATATCCACCTTCAATGAATTCAACATCCTGAAGTCTCCTCTTGAAAGCAGCGGCAAAACCATGTACGATCTCTACGAGACCTTCCTCCCGCCCTCATCAAGATCAAAACAATGGCAAGCCCTCATCACCTTTCTCCAACACCCCTGGTTTGCCCGAGTGTGGGTCGTTCAAGAAGTCGCTCTATCACCACATGTTCAAGTCCGTTACGGCGACGAGACGATCGATTGGCGGATCATGGCTTCTGCTGTCGAGATGATCCATAATCTCAGGCACTTTCGATTGTGGCTAGAATGGTCACATAATGTGCAGATCAGACATGCAGAGCATTCTAGTCTATATAATATCATGCGGATGAATAAGCTCAGAGAGAATTTGTGGCCGACTGAAAAATACAGCTATGTGAAAGAAGTCACGATCACGCATGTTTTGGCGGAAAGTACGTATTTCAAGGCGACGAATCCGAGGGATCAAGTGTATGGACTGATGTCAATTTGTGGAGGGGAGAATGGGTTGAAGGTTGATTATCAGGCGAGTGTGGAGAGTGTGTATATGGCTGCAGCAAAGGAACTTATTGAGAAGAGGTCGTTGGGATTGTTGTTTGGTCTGGCGGGGATGGGAAATCGTGTTGGATCGGAAGAGAGCCAACTCGAACTTCCTTCTTGGGTACCGGATTGGGCCAACGCACCTAAATATGATAGAATTAAGCATCCAGGTAAGCAGGTTACTTTCTCGTTCCTCGGCGCCATAACAGAGATTGAGGAGGGAGATGGTAATTGGAAGCTGCTCGATGAGAAGGGAAGTAAGAACCGACTGACTCAATTCTTAGTTGAAGACACGTTCGATTACCGATGGAAAATCGAAAGCAGGAAGAAGGATGAGCCCAAACCTTCCGTCACGATCAGCAAACACAATACACTCCTCATAGACGGTGTCTTAGTCACCGCAATCGCCGAAGTCGGGCCATCACTGTTCAACACATCGATCACCGAAAGCAACGGTGTCGTGGATGAAATGCACCATCTCTATCAGAACTACGCCAACTGCAAACAGTTCCTCACCATTTCAGCCTTGACTCACGAGCAATATCCTCATGCCGAGCGCCAATCCTTGTTGGAAGCTTTCCACGTCTGCTTAGCTACTGGGCGAAAAATCGGCCTCGCTTCATGGGCTGAGCAACTGAAACATTTCCGTCTACGGCCAAAGACCGAATCAGAAGCTGAGCGAGAGAAAGTGTATAATATTCTGCAAGAGATAGATGGCACGACGCAGCAGATTGAGAGGTACTGCGGAGGAAGAAGGGTATTTATAGGGGAAGGCGGGTGGATCGGGTTGTGTCCGCCCGGGGCGATGAAGGGGGATAAAGTGTTTGAAGTGAAGGGGGAGAAGGTTCCAATCATGTTGAGAAAGGTGGGAGTCGGGCTCGAGGAAACGTATAGATTGGTTGGAGATTGTTATTGTCATGGACTAGAGCCTGAGAAGATGGAGATACCAGAGCTGAAGGTCGAAGTCATTTGAAGTCGATGAAAGAGGGGGAATAGATGTTGACATAGAGATTCTTCGAAATAGATTACAGGTTCACAAACCAGGACCTCACAAGATCGCCACGCCATTCGGTGGACTAGCAACTCCTCCTGGAACCTAAAGTATATCAGTGATCATCCCCTTGAATGTCATAGGAGAAATAACTCACATTCAGTGGAACACTACTAAAGAAGAACGTCCACTTCTTCAACCTCGCACATTCCCCTGCCAATTTCTCCAAATCAAAAAGCTCTCCAATTGGCATCCCCCACCCCGCCAAAAGCCACTCATGCATCCAATGCGTCGTACTCTGAAACGGCAGTGCCTCAAAAGCTGGCATATCACCCGCCACGGCCGCAAACTCCTTCTCCCAGATCCATCTCAAACTCTCCTCGGACGACTTAACTCCAATTGCAGGAGGAGGATTAGTAGCTGCGTAGGCAGAAGCTTCTTCTTCAGGTAGACGCTCAAGTGATTTGACGAAGCCGCTGTGAATGAAGAGAATATCTCCAGGTTGGAAAGTGACATTTTGGGATGCGGCGATAGCGTCTAGTTCTCTGACGGTGATCTCTGTGGTTGAACGCAGGGCGTGGCTGAGTCCTTGGGATTTTGCCCATGCTGCGTAGTCGAGTAGGACACCGCGGCCGACGACGCCTCCGTTTTGAACCCAAACTATACATATCAAGTCAACAAGAAGCGATCGCAAGCGTATGAGGGTTGCTCACCATGTATCCCGTTCCTTTCCGAATTCATAACCTCCTCCTGCTGACACCCATTGAAATAAACCTTGTGATCCTGATACCCAAAATGCCTGAATCCGTCCCATTGGGTACTAGACTGCGTGTTTAGCGTCAAGATATCATCGTTGACTGTTCTGGGCGTTTTTTGGTAGATATGTTGGCGGAACTTCTGCCGGCCGAAACAGGGCACCTTCGGCATGTTCATGGGCCAATCTGTGGCGATTCGAATTCCGTGAACTATCTCTTTTGTGGCAGCCAGGGTAGTTTCTGGAGTCAGACGATTGAGCATTCCAAGTTCGTCTTTGGGTCCAAAGAGACCCCAGGCGTTGCCTCGAGGGCCGTCGCGCTGGAGGGGGAGGGAGCTGAAGGGTGGGGTAGAAGGCATTTTGTTCTTATTCGTGATGGGACCGACTTAGAATGTTAGGGAGAATCGAATCAGAGGATTTAGTAATCACAAGAGTAATGTCTATTAGTTGAGCAATTGAAGAGATTGAGAATATCGTCTTTATTGAAAAAGTCCTTGATAAACACGTGCTGTAGCGGGGTATTCGTTACCTACCTAGGTATATAACGAAGTAACCCCGCGTTCGGCTAAATAGAGGGCGAACGGGATCTTGCCTCATTGGCTTAGATTGCTACAGTTGAATTATCTACAATTTCATTGGAGTCTATTCTATCACTGAAGATCGAAAGAAGGCGCTTATGGGGCGTCGTATTGATTATTACGGCGGGGCTGTGTCCGTAAGAGGCTAGCGGTGTAGACCGTGATGCTATATGCACCAGGCAACACAGCGAGAATTCTCCCCGTCGATCTTGAGCCATCTCACTTCTGCCTCGTCCCTCATAAACCGACTCTGAGACATGCTCTGCGACGCTTGCATTGGCTTGGGTCAATCTCTTGATGGGATATTTGTTTCTGGTGATTGGGCCCATGGCCACTTCAAGAGAGTTGTTGTCAATGGCGTAGATCAGTCCGAATTCTAGGCAGCCTGGTCATTTACTTTCTAATGTTCCTGTCGTTCCAGGAAAGTTCGCTTTCAAGCAGAAAGATGCCGTCATCACCAGTCGACAACAAGTATGGTTGACGCCGCAGAAGCAGGCTGCGAATTGTGCTGCTTACTGCTCAAAGAAACGGGAAACTCAGGGACGGGGTTTGAGTCCACTTTCGACCTGGAGAAGACACCGATATTTGCGCGTGTCGTGCATGATCTAAACGGCGATCTGAGGGTCGTTGCCTCGAGGATACTCTTCTATCAGAGTGAGCCTGAAGACTCCCTAGATTTGCAAGCTTTCGGCACCAGTTTGGGGATCTACGTATATCCAGTCAAGCTACGCTATGCTATTGATTCTGCAGACGCGAATTTGGGTTGACTTGGCCAGACGACCCAGCTTCCAGACCCAATTTCATCAGAGGACAGCCAGTCAAGCCCGAAGTATCATCAAGTGCTTTCATGAAAGCCAAGAAATGAATTGAAGACTGTATCAATTTGCATCCACGATGTCGCAATCCGCCAGAGTTTTTTCCGCTGCGGGTCGTCGATGTTGGCTCTCCCGATGGAGCCGAAGAGCCACGACTCAAGATTGACCAACAATCGAGAGCCCCTTGGGTGGCCTTATCTCATTGCTGGGGAGGTGGCATCTCCTCAGCTACTCTAAGCTCAAACGTTCACAGGAGGTTCGAAGTGCTTCCCATGCCATATCTTCCTGTTAACTTTCGAGACGCGATCACTATAACAAGGGCACTTGGTTACCGGTATCTATGGATTGATGCTCTGTGCATACTGCAGGACTCGCAAACGGACTGGCAAAGCCACTTGTCTCAAATGGGAAATATCTACCAATTTGCCGTGGTCACGATTGCAGCTGATGTCGCAAGCGACTCCAATACTGGCATTCTATTGAAAAGACACCAAGCCGCTATCAGTGTACCTGTTCCGTACAGAAGTCTAAGTCTTGAGGCAGAAGGAGTGCTATATTTCAGACCTCTGCTCTTCGAAAGTCCTAGAGGGCCTATTCAGAAACGAGATTGGACACTGCAGGAGGGTCTTCTTTCCGTTCGCAGCCTCAATTTCTCCGAGGACCAGCTTCTTTGGCAATGCCAGACAACAAAGATAATTGAAGGGGAAATAGATATTCCAGACACCCAGGGACGCTACAGAGGTGCAGCATTTCCTTATTTGAAGCGATCTTTTCTTCTTCCTAATGGCCAATCCGATGTAGACAAGAAACGGGATCCGCTGGACACTGAGGTTTTCATGTCGACTCCTTCTGGGGAAGCCCTAGACCATGGGTACCTCATAGTCAATGAGTATGTAAAGAGAAGCCTCACAGTGGAGCAAGACAGGTTTCCAGCTTTATCCGGAATTGCCAGCCAAATCCAAGAACGAACTGGATACCAGCAAAGTCATACTCAACTTTCTTTTTCGCTGGTTCTGTTTTAGTATTTAAACGTGAGCAGCCGCCGCTTTAACCTGAGCCCAAGGTAAGCATTCCTGAGTATGGCCGGAGCAACCTGAGCACGGCTTGACACGTAACAGAGTCGGCCTGAGAAACCACCAAGGGGTTATTTTTGGTCCTGAAGGACCCGTTTTGGCTCCCTTATTAGTCGCTTAGATCTTACCCATCTTATGTCAAGTATTATGGAATGGATCCATATTCAGCTCCCTTACCTCCGATGTTTTCCTGGGTCTATTTCTTCAGATCCACATTCGCTTATTTTTATACATCAGCAGCACTGAAACTGCGCCGCCAATGAGCAGTCTCAGAAACGCTTCTCATGTAATCCCAGCCCAGTCATGTCCAAGACCATATGTAGGTAGTCGATAGAAATTGCGTTATAGGAATACTGCAAATGTCTCAGCAGGTAGTCATAAGCAAAGAATAGAATTTAACATACAGCTGTCCAAGCAAGCCTTTTCACGGAATTCCAAATTAAGCGAGGTGCGGGTAGATCGGGAGCAAACAAACAATGCGGAGTACTTGTGGCCAGCAATTCAAAGAAACTTTGCTCAGGGAGACTCTGGTGTCTGTTCCCAAACATTAAGACCGACTGCTAATCAAGGAGTCCTCAGAGTATTACAGAAAGTCGATTGATTGGTGTGGAAGAAAACTAAGAAAGCTTGTGTTTGTCCTGTCTCCACGCAAAGTCTGAACTACCGGAAACCTCCATAACACAGGTATATAGCCTGCCTCTGAAACCAAAAGTTGGAGACCTGTTTGAAATTTTTAATACTTTGGTCTTTCCTTCTTCATCATCTCCTGGAACCTCTTGAAATTTTCAAACTCTTCCATCTGCATTTGACTCGACACAGTAACACCTTCGTCTCTTGAGGAGCCCACACCAACAGACTTGCCTTTGGCTATTGAACCATATGCATCTCTGATGCGGGGCAAAGCTTTCTCTTCTTCGTCATCATCATCATCATCATCATCATCGTCACCATTTGCATCGTCATCCGTGTCAGATGACTCCTCGGCCTCGCTCTCAGGATCCTTAGTATTTCTTCTAGCAGGACGAAGATGCCTTTCTTGACTCTGTGCGGAGTGGAAGGCAGAATTCTTGCCTCGATCAGAAACACCAAATCTGTCGTACCGAATATCCTCTCGCCAGGCTACGTCCGCCTCTGTGGCTCCAAGTGTTTCTTTCATGTATGTATCGAATTCCTTGGATGCTTCTGCAACCACTCGAAATTCTTCCTTGCCCAGAGTCGTGGATTGCGCTCCAGATTGACGAGAATTGTACTCCGCAAGGGTGATAGCAGTTTGGAATGCGTTTCGGATTTGTCTTTCGATTCAATTTGATTAGCAACTTATCAAGTCGCTGTAATAGGTATCAATATGTAAGAAACTTGCCTTCCATTCCATGTAATGAGCCCTTCCTTCGCCAGACGTTTGTAATGTGACTTAGCAAAGCTCGTTATCTCCTTCGACTTGACTTTGAAGTCCACTTTCTGCGACTCTTGCTGTTCTGCAAGCGTCCTCTTAAGAAGTATCTTATACAGCTGGAGGGTCGCATGCAGGCCGAGGTGTGGATAGAACAGACTCATGTGAATGCGGGACTTGAAGGCAGGGTCGATGCTTCCAACACGGTTAGTAGTCAAGAACAGTATACCCTTAAGAGGTTAGCGCTATTTGCTCTACTGTTTCTTTCGCTTACACTGTAATACTCAAGAGTGCGGAGAAACACGCTGACAACCGCGTTTCGTCGCAGGTCTGTCTTGTTCCTCTTGGCCATGAACACACTACAAGTAGTTCAGCTGCCTAAGATCAAGATTGTGCTACTCCGGGGAAGACCTGCACCTACTCGGCTTCGTCAAGAAGAAGGACACAACCCCATCTGTGAGCAAGTTGGAAATTCTTGTCAAGAGAGGTCTGGACGTCTGAGGCCGTTTCTCCAATGTCTCCGCAAGTCACTGGAAACAACGGGCGTTGTGTCAGGTCCGCAACGCATTCTGCGGTCGAAGTTTTCCCAACGCCTTCAACATGGTCAATTTGATGACTTCATTCTGTGGTATTTCAGGTGGTAACAGACCTGGTTCGCCGTGGAGAAGGATGATTAAGCCCTTGCCTGAACCCAAAATTAGTCATAGAGCTGAATTAAGATGAGAGTTTTCAGCTTCACCTTTGCCTCTGACGAGATCCATGGACGCCCCTAACTTGGAAGTAGCGGTCAAATCTGTTGAATTTCTTGCATGGATCCTTACTAGTGCCTTTACTGTTTTTTTATGTCCATCAGGTCTGCGATGGTGTAAGATAGGTGAAATCGTAGAGACAACCTTTGGAAAACTTACAGCACTAGACTATCGAAGTTGTTTTCATAAACGACATCTGAGAGATCATTGATGTTCACCGTCACTGCAGTTGGTATCAGCTTCCAGTAAATGTTAAAATGGTACCTTATGGCATACCCCACTGCCGGCTTCTGAGGACAAATCCATATGCCCAATAAGGAAGCAGTATTTTGTCTTTCTCGGCAAGGTCACTTGCTGGAAACTTCTTCAGGGCATAGAGATTTTTCTGAATATAATCGTCAACTTTTGCTTTGTCAATTGCAAGATCTTTCTGAACGGTGTCACTTCCGCAGCCTGGATTCGTAAGCAAATGAACCACTCCAGCCATCAAAATTGTGGTTTTTGAACTTGCTCACATCCTTCGATCATCTCTCCATGCGTACAGAAGGGCGGTGCTTGTGTCTCACGGCTGTCCCCCGCCGTCAGATCGTCAACGTCAAAGTCTAATCTTTTGTCCCATGCCGGATTTCTGTTGATTGCGAAGGTCGTGTCAACGATTATCTGAGCATCAATCTGCGGAGGAACAATGTTATTCTTTTCTTGAAAACATGGAAGGGCGGTAATACTTCTTCTGCAGGCTCATCCAACGTCGTTCCCGTTAGCAACTTGTGCGCATATGGAGTTTTGGTCAGTTCGAGGTATCTTGTGCCTCGGTCAACGACATCTTTTTCCAGCTCCTTGTAGGATGGATCGAGTTTCAAGGGAAATATTGTCAAAGAAGTAATGAGTCTTTTGCCTTGATATCTGTTCCATCATTAGCTTCCGAATCAATATTCAGCTGCAAAGTTCATCGTCCAAGATTCAGGTAAACGAACTTCCGGATAGAAAATGAGATGAAACTAGGTCCAAATGATGATCCATTAAAACCGAGGTTGTAACAATCTATCACAAAGCCATCAACAGCGACAGGCTTCTGTTCAGGATGAGTCTTAGAAACCAAGGTCTCGCGGCCACCCTGGATAGTGTTGTCAGCATCAACTCAAATATTCGACACCAGTGAGAAAAGTACATGGCGTGTACTCACCGTGAAATTGATCACTCGATAGACTTTACACATTCCAGATTGTTGTATTACATTATCTCCCAACTTGAACAGATGCCACAGATCTTCGTATTCGATGGTGGTTGCCGTACCATCCCGAATCTTGCCTCTCAGCTCTAGCGTTGATTTCAAGTCGACATCAAGAAACTCCAGTAGCAGTTTCAAATCAGTAAGAAGATCTTTGTCGTCATATTCCATCTTAGGTTTGGTGTTTGTTATCTCTTGCACTTTGCCTTTGGTGTTCTTGTCGGTTTGAGTCTCTAACTCTGCGACGCTCGCTCTGATTTGCTTCTCAAATTCGCAGAAGAGCTTGAATGGCCTTCTAATTATGATTGCAGAAGACTGAGATGCTTCCAACCGTGCGCGGTGGTATCTTGGCTCTATAGATTGGCCAGAGATCTTTCCAAGGTGCCTGGACAACAGAATTGGTCGAATTCTTATGGCTCGTGGTGATTGTTGGCTACCGGCATCCTCTCCACTCTTAGTATAGCTTGCACCAGGATCCTTGTGGGCGAGAAGAACTTCTAGCGCAGGCTGTAGACGTGGCAGAATTGTTTTCGATGCTTCGGTCAATCGGAATTCAGGACCAGTAGATCGCTTCAGCTCATGAAGATATACCGGGTTGCTCACCGATTTCGCAATCTCAAAATCTTCTGGTAAACCTTCTACCTCTCTTCGAAGCTTCTTGACTTCTGCCTCCAGGTTCTTGACTCTAAATTCAGTGTAGGCTGTGTGTAACATGGCTTGCCTACTTCTGGCTTCCAATCTGCTTCTCTCTTCTTCAATCACCTCCGGGATCAACGATGGGTAGGAAGCTGTACCAACTTTTCGGAAGGATTTTTCTGGATCGTCTTTATGGTCCATGACCTCTTTGGTAAAGGTTTGGAAGAACGTCGCTTCTTTCTCCATCTCAGCGCTGATTCCAGGATCCAAGAGCTGGGCATCCTCGTTCGGAGCTGCTTCACTGCTATATTGAGGGTCCTTGGGGTCATCATTCGAAGGTAGCTGGCCCATCGCAATAGTGCCTGCTGATTGGTCACTGTCAACACTGTGCACCGTTCTCCCTTCCGTGAGCAATGCAAGCTCGTCAGCCTGCCGGTCAACAATCGTAGACGGTGAGAGCGCCACATCACTCATGGTATCTAGAGCTGACATGGCTCCGATTTGCAAAATGTCTGCTCTGTGAAATATGTTAGGATCTGACAACGCTTTCAAATTTGGCGAAGTTCAAACGCTCCGGCTTATATGTCGTAAATGAGGCCGATGGCGTGAAGGAGCGTGAGTTCATGGGGCGATGTTTAACCAATAGGACCACCACAGTTACTGCTGTTATCTATGCATGTGTTCCTGGGACTGCATGAATGAGATAGAGGCTGCATTTGCTGACGAATTAATGCCGAGTGTGGAAAGAGGTGCCACCCAGCTCGTCCTCATGCATATGCCGCTAGTGCGGTTGAAAACTATGTGGCGGTCGATTCGTTTCGAGATCACGATAAAGGCACAGCCTAGCCAGTCATCTTAAAAGCCTTGCTCGCCGAGTACATGCATGTTTTGGAATGATCGTCTAGCTGGCTTTTCTGCAAACACATCTGCGGATACTACATTAACCCCATTTTCGATGACAATCACGGTCTACTAATTCATAGACATTGGAAATGCAAATGGAAAAATATCATCAAGAAGAATCGGGGTTTTCCCGCTATCAGCAAGTCGCAAACGAGGCTGCAATGTTTGTCGAAAAGAACGTAGTGATAGCAGGACAGCAGGCCCCTGTATATGCGGGGCAGCTGGATCGATTTGTATCTATAGAGGAAGGACATCTGTTGCATCAGATAAGGTGCCATTCCTCTCTCCTGTCCGCAATTTGAAGGGTCTAATCAACCGAATAGCGACGAGCTTTGGAAAGAAGCGGATGCGGAGAAGAACAAACTTTTTGCACTGATGCAGCAAGTACAAGTTAAACTCGGCAAGAAAAGCAAGGGAATTTACAAGCCAGTTGATCTGAAGACCTGTAATTGGGGAGAAGTAATGTCAGAGGTACATGCTACCAGTCAAAGCTGGAAAGGTCTCCCTGGAAAAATGTCCACGGGTCGAAGATGCCTTGAAAAGTTGGGGCAGGACTCGGGAGCATTTCAAGCATGGCTCGGAGTACTACCCGCAGGAGACTATGGAGCGAGGTAAGATCAGTCCTCAGCCTCACCCAGCGAAATGCTGATGGTTATCATTTAGTATATGCGGGGTCTTCAAGCTCGCTGTTGGTGTGAGTCAAACAACCCATAACTCTTTTTACCGCCTGTTCTCATAAATATTTTGGGAAAGCCGCTGACTCCCTAGGCAGGCAGCAGGAAGATATATTGACGTAGAGGAGAGCATTTTTGATGCTCTTGCAGAGCTACCAGACATCATGGAAGGTGCTCGAAGGTACATACTGATCTACCAAGACTACCCAAACCAGTCGCTAGAGCGCAAGACGTTTGATTTATATCTTGCCATTCTGAAGTCACTCAATCATGTCGTGCAGTTCTTTGCTGATAGCACTGCAAGTAGGTATTCTCCTCAGATTGACACTATTTACTCACCTAATTAGTGGCATAGGAAAGTTTTTCGAACCAATTGCAAAGCAAAAGTCCTACAAGGCTGACCTTACCGAAAGCCTCGAAGATGTTAGGAAGCATATTTCGAGGATTAAAGAGGTGGCTCAACAATGCCTGGCAGCTCGAAGTGCGAATATAGATAAGAATGTGATTGAACTTGTAGAGAGAGTGGACACTCTTCCTCAAGAAATTGGAGAGCAGGTTGCTCAAAAGCTCTACCGACTTTTGCAAAGCAGTCCACTATTTCAAAACAAAGGACATGGCAAGTTATCTCTGCCCAATCGGCGAGGTCGCAGCTGATGGAGACGATAGTTACAGAACTCCGAGGGGACGGAACTCCGAACAACACTATTGTGGGGACAACCAAACACTTGCTTGAGCCAGCAAAATACAGTGAACATCTTGTATGTGAAAATTGGGTATTGTGCTAACTTTATTCCAGACCTTGCAGCAGCCGAAAAACTATTACAGATTCTGCGTTATGACCCTGCTCATATAGCAGAATCTCTCAAAACCTTCTTGGAAGGTGGTCACAAATTGGACGACCGAGGAAAGGCACAAGCGTCGGCCATGGTCGACAGCGACAAACTGAGAGTTTGGCTTGCAGAAAAAGAGACCTCCAGCTCTCTACTGGTAAACGG
Source organism: Deltaproteobacteria bacterium (assembly GCA_002685535.1). Lineage (GTDB taxonomy): Bacteria > SAR324 > SAR324 > SAR324 > NAC60-12 > Arctic96AD-7. Next base: position 20,370 of record NYXK01000119.1, on the reverse strand, counting down.
ACGATGTGACATGGAAGCGACAGAAGGTCAATCTCCCCTGAGCTTCGTGGATGCGCAGTTAGTGAGAGCCTTCCAACGGAGCAAACAAGTACTTGTGATAAGCCACTTCTCCAGCCTCTACTGGGATCCAGGAAATTCCTCTAGAGGAACACCTACTGTTAGGATGGTGGGGTCTCTCGTCGGCGGCCTGCTCACCCAGATGTTGGCTGAAGGGATCGAGGTAGACATCTCATTCTTGACCAAAAATGATTGGAAGAAGTTGGAGGGCCTGGAACTGAGTAAACTTTGCATCGTCTTTCGTGAGCTTACGATGCAGCTCCCGGTTGGCACTGTCATATTTTGTCTCCTGGACGAGGTAGTCGTGTACGAGACTTCGTCCCTGTCGGCTGAGATAGATGCAATCATGCGACGGCTGACTCGTTTGGTGACCAAGCACACCAAAGTTGTTTTCAAGTTGCTTGTTACCTCTCGAGGCCGGAGTCTGGACTTCCAGAAGTATTTCAGGGACGAGGATATCCTCGACCTACCTACCCATGTTGAAATAGACGATTTCGCAATGTGGAAGGTTCAGAACATCGGCGAGGAAGATAGGAGCCATGTTTAATGTTCCACTTAAGTTAGTCTCAAATCTTTCCTTCGCTGGTTCCGTTTAGTCTCCAGACGTGAGCGTCGACTGCGTTAACCTGAGGCGACGATGAGTACTGTTGAGCACGGCCTGAGCAATCAGGGTATATCAATAGAGTTAGCCTGAGCATGCATTATGAAGCCCGATTTAGATCGAAAGGGGCCATTTTAGCTCCTTTGAGGCTTTGTTATACATTTATTATCTTATCTCTAAGCGCGAGAGCCTACTTTGTTAAGAGCTCCTTTCGCGTGTAGCTTGAGTAAATGCTTCTGGGTTGTCAGTAGAGCCTGGGTAGCTCTCCCGTAGTCCGTTATACTTTCAAGGCATGCTATACCCTCCGAGCTATCTTCCTGGTCCGTCAACTATCACTAGCTCTCCTCACGGTTAGTAACCCTTTCCTAGCTCTCATATACCCTCCTAGCTCTCTTCCCAGGTCCGTTACGCTTTCCTAGCACGTCACGCCTCGCTCTCTCTTATCCGTCACGCACACCAATATCGGCGAGCTCTCCTACCTCACTTTTGACTCTGTAAAACGCTCCTTACTAAATAGTCCGCACCAATTCCCGTCATCAAGTAAAAAGCTTTTTATCCCTCCCGGTGTAAACTAGCCTTCCCCTTTCTCCTTCTACTACTCGCGTCTCTTCAACTAGCATACCCGTGCCTTGTCCTATAAGGTAGGTGTTTGTGACGCCATATAATCTGCCGTGTGTGTCCCTCTCATTGAACCTGGCTTGCCCATGTACTTCAAGTCATCATCACGTCGACGACGGGCGTGGCATATATAGCACGTGGAAGCTCGAAAGCAATGCTATCGTCAAAAGAATATGTGTTTCTGCCAGAAACTCTCAAAAGTCGAGTAGCCAAAGCATTTGAAGGGAAAGAAAGGTTTCGTGCCTGTTTATGTCTTTGACAATTTGGACACAGCGTAGCTAAAGTATATCAGCAGGGCGTGGTATGAAGGGGAAAACACTAGTGTGGATAAGAAATTAGATCGGGCGTATTCTAATCCTTAAAAGCATCTGTTTCAAAGAAAAAAATCAGGACGCTTTGATGTGTCGATGCGCTTTTAGAAGTGTTATGATGTTCTGTCGTATGTTGGTTTAGTTATTCTACTTACATGGATGCGTAGTATAATTAATACTAAATAGTGATAGTCCATCAAGGTGGCACGTAAGACTCAATCGGGGTAATCGAATACATTGGCAACAAATTAAATTAAGTTGCAGGTGAAAGTGAAGCCATATGTTCGGTACTGTAGGCGATATAACGGGGCGGGGTAAACCTCCCTTACTTATTACTGTCCTCGTATCTGTGAATGTATGAAGTAACATATTTGGGATTCCTGACCGTAGTGGGAGGGCTACTTCAGGCCTCTCGCTGATATCTACTCCGCCTCGTCCGGTAGATTAAAAGCAATTAAAGCCAAGAACATTTCTGAGGTTTGCGGATCGTGAGACCTTTCTGTTTGATTGAGACCTTCATGCTCAACCGCCATGGGCGATCAGCCATGACATTACGTGCATCTATTTTCACGAGGATTGGTTTCAGAATCCTTTAAAGCCTGTTTGAGCTCCCCAGGGATCATCGCCAAAATTGTAAGAAAAAGAGCCTAGTCTATATGCAGCCTGATCGGAAATTAAATGCGTGAGTGAGTAGTAGGCACTGCTCAGGGGCTGCTCAGGTTGCTCAGGTTGCTCAGGTTGCTCAGGTTGCTCAAGTGAGCTAAGTAAGGAGATGGTGATTGGCGCCTGAGTAGAAGCAGCGAGCTTACTAACCGACCTGGGGACGAAGAAAAAACAGTTGTGTTCAACTGCCAGTACAAAGCTGGAATATGGGAAGAAGATTTCCACATTGGATTATTATGGTCTTCTAATGGCACTGGTCAGAAGCGAGAAAATATCAAGTGCCCTTCATGGACTTGGGCAGGTGTTGTGTTTACAGGACCCGGCTGGTCGAATGCCCTTATGATATGTGGTCTGGTCCTCGGTCAATAACAAGGAATGTGTTCCCAACCGTCATCCATAGCAGATCTTTAATTAGGGAGGTCGAATTGGAAACAAGGGAAATGGTTTCTGGTGTTTTTGAGTCGGGCACAATCACCATCGAGGGAAAGATTCAAAGCGCTGGCGATTGGAATTCTCGTCATTCACTTCCACTGCTGTACAAGAGAGGGGAGAGATTTGATCTCAGTGATCTAGTCCAGTTGAGAACTTACACAAAGCCGGTTACGGATTCTCCACATATACTTTGCGAGCTTGACTACCACGAGGACTGGCCGGAGAACTGGACAAAAGAAAATCAGACCCGATTCGAGACAAGAATAGCTTTCGTTCAGATATATCGCTTATCTGGACGCAAAGACGAGGAGGGTGGTAGCGACTATTATTATCGTGGTTACGAGAAGCTGGCCATCGCCTATGCCTTGATGATAGAACCGACTGGCGAGGAGGGGGAATATAGACGTCGGGGCATAGCGGAGATACCGTGTGAAAATGGTATGGCTGATGATGGATGGGGTATCCGAACCGTTAACATCATCTAGAGGGCAGCAATGACAATTGATGCAGGACTGAATAGATTCTCAAGATTTCTACAAAACTCTTCATATAGTTCTGATTCGGAAAGAATGGAGATCCGGCGTCTCCATCCTCGCTAACCAATGGCAGAGGATGCAGCCATCGTGTTGCAAGAATGCAACGATCATAGTCCGATTTCCTTAGATCGTTGCGAATTCAATAACTTAAGGTCATATCAAGGCGATGTCGCGAATATCCCAGCTTAATCTCAAGGTCGAACAAATTGCAGTGGCTACAGATTCTCAGACTTTCAATATTATCGCTCAAGAAAGGTCGAGCGGTACTTTTGAGGAAGTGGCATGTGGTGCCAAGCAGCCCATTCGGCCAGCAAGCTTCAGATTCCTCCAATCTGTGAAGAGAGTGTCGATCGCTAAAACGAAGGAGCCGCTTGGCAACTTGGGGTTGTGGTTAGTGGACGCCACACAGGGCTGCAGTCACGCTAGCGAATTCCAAGACGGGTCATCTAGAAAGCCTACCTAGGAACATGAGACACCCGGAATATACATAACAGGCACCCGTCATTATTGAATCCTTCTACTATAATGTCTGGATTTGGCATTGACGTTCGTGACATCGATGTGAGTGAAAATTGCGCGAAGGAGGATCCGCGCGACACTTTGTTCATCGACTTGGATATTCCGCGGCCGCCCATTTGGAATTCCACAGGATAACAAAACATCGATCCGATTGGACTATCAAAGACCCAACATGTATTTCCTCGAAACTTTGCTGTTCATCGCGACATTCGCGCCGATGGCCAGCGCGTTCTCCCTCTGGCGCCGAGCCGATGCAGTAGTTCCAGTATCACCAAGAGCAGGAGACACCATCGTCACGAACTCCAACTGGGACATCTTTTGGACTCCAAATGGTGATCGCAATGTCACAATCACTCTCCAGCAAGGAGAGTCGCAGAACCTGACTCTAGCGCACGTCATATCTGCATCCACACCAAACAATGGCTCATTCGCCTGGCGGGCGCGAGAAGACAGCTACCTTCGTGCCATAACTCGCAGCAACAGTCCCTCCAGTGGCTGTAATTACACTATGGAATTTCGCACCAACGGCGAGGCTTTCTACTCCGATTTCTTTGCCATCCTGAACGAAGACGATGGAGGTATCACAGCGAATATGTCTTGTGGAGGAAGTACACGGCCAGCTACAAGTTCTGGTGCTGGCTCGGCTGCGGAGGCTGGCAATAGTGGTGGATACTCTACTGGTGTGCTTGCTGGGGGTATTGTTGGTGCAGCGGTTGGGATGGCATTGTTGCTTGGAGCGCTATTCTTTCTGGCGCTGAAGAAGGACTGGATTGTCACGGGGAAGGAATGTAGGAGGAGGGTTGATCAGCGTGGGATGGCAGGAGAAGCTGGCCAATTTTTGCCACAGCAGGAGGTGCATAAGCCACATGCTCCGCAGATTGGGGGCGAGCCGATTTATCAGATGCCGTAGTGGAGGAGGTGCGATGCGCGTGTTTCTATGCCAAATATTTGAATACATAATGCTATCTAAGCGCTATTGCAAGACACATTTGTTGGAGCCTCATTCGAGTATCGTGTTCGAGGCAAGCGAGCTCGCCATTTCATTCCCACAACAAACTTCCCAATCGGGCTCAAGATTCAACAAGGCTCTTCGATGAACCAAACCTCGTCAACCAATCATACAATTCAATCGCAAATCGCACAGGTTGGTCCACCATAACCAGATGTCCCGCATCCGGAATAAAAGCCTTCTCCTTTAATCTCCCTCCTAGCCGCTTGATGAAATCCTCCACTTTCTCCCGCGGGATCCATTGATCCTGCTCTCCCCACACAACTTTCACGTCACATCTGACACGTCCATACAAATCAGCATCCAGCATCTCCGCCACATCACCATCATTCGCCTGCGCGATCTGTCTCACAAAACTGCGCTGCCCTTGCCCATCACCTTCCGTCCAAGGCTTGGCCAGAGCATCCTCCCAGCCTGCGAGTAACACGTTGGAATCATGAACCGCACTCCGAGTCACAGCTCTAACAACTGCTTCGAATATACTTGGCGGTAATTGCAAGAATGTTTTTGCTTCTGAGCGTGCAAGTTTGTAGAAGCCGTCGCCCCACGGGAGGACACAATTGGCATCAACAAGCATCATCGTGTCAAATTCGCAGTCATGGAGGAGATGAGCGCGTAAGACGATCGTTCCGGCTATGTCGTGGGCGATGATAGCTGGTGCTGAATTGCCTGATTTGCCGTCTAGCTGTACGTGCTTGAGAAGTTCTGATAGAGCAAGGGCTTGGAACTTGACGGACGTGTCGCCGAGAAAGCTATCTTCGGGAGTGTTTGTGTTGCTGCTCGCATCGAAAGCCTGCGATTGTCCATAGCCTGGGAGGTCGAATACTAGAATCTTGTATGAGCCTCTGGCCAGAAGTGCTTCAATAGTGGGTTTGAAAACAATTGATGACCAGGGTGTGCCGTGGACGAAAACTACACATTTGGCTTGGCGAAAGGAGGTAGAGTTTTTGTCTGATTTCAGAACGTTGTATCGGATATCCCAGTTCTGAAACTCGAACGATGAACGCAAATCCATTATTGCAAAATCTGAATGCAATTCAATTTTGACTGGTAGAGACTTTGAAGTTGATATAAGATTCTGTACGTACTTCCATGAGAATCGGCAATTACGTCAGTGATCCACGTCTCGCTTACAAACAAGCAACGCCTTTTCAGTGACAACAGTTTCGATGACATGGCGAAAACGAATGAGATTATTTTCCACTGATGTTGAACTAACTTGATACAATGAGACACACAGTCCATGTGAAGTTTCCTCAATGCCTCATCTACTTGTCCTCCCAAAGCTCTTTCGTCGCGGTAGCCAACCATCGATTCGACTCACTGGAGAACTCTGGAGGCTCCTGAAAATGCACCTGATCCAAACTTGTCTCAGCAACCTTAGCAGACAGACTCGAATCCTCCAAGAACATATCGTATGCTCGAAGAAGCGTGCTCATCGGCGTTATGTGCTCTTTCGGGAATATCGCCAGCACTTCTTTGGGCGCCAAATTCGTCGGAACAAATGCCGGACAGATGCAATTGACCGTGATGTCTTCGCGATGGAAACGAGTCCCTGTTGCGCGTGTGAGTCCTACTAACGCATGTTTGGCGGCTGTGTATAGCGGATCGGACTCCATGGGACTGTGGGACGTATGGTTAATACACTGAATGGAAGCAGGCCTCTCAACAACCAGCAAAAATGTTGACGTGGGCACTTACTACAGACCCCCCATGGATGAAGTGATGACCACTTTACCGCCCTTCTTCTCTTTGTTTTTCCGTGCAAAATACTTGAAAAGCCAGATGCCTTGCACGACCGCGTCCAGGTCGACCTTTAGCGTTGTCAAATCCAATTCCTTCGGGACACCATTCTCGTCCAGCGCTTCATTTTCCTCGTACAAGTCTTGTGTCTTCGCAACGCCGGCATTGGCTGCAAAGAAGTCTAATCTGCCACCACCCCATTCGAAGGCTTTGGAGAAGAGTTGAGCTTGCTGCGAATAAAAGGCGACATTGGTGGTGACAAAAAGAGTGGAGGAGCCGAGTTCAGCAGAAAGCTCTGTGCCGAGCTTGGTGTTAATGTCGGCCATTATGACGAGCCAGTCTTTGGAGATGAGGTGTTTGGTTAAGGCAAGACCAATGCCAGAGGCTGCGCCTGTAATTATGGCTACTGGTTTTGACATGGTGTTCCGAAGCTCTCAAAGGCTGAGCCGATAGAGAAAGACGATGAGAATTCCAGACACCACTAAATTGAACGGAATCAACGATAGAAACTGGCAGTACTGATTCAAACAGGATGCGTATGCAGGTTATGACACTAAGAACAAGAGACCGTTCCTCCCCCCTTGCTAAGCGAGCACTATTTCTCGAGGCGGGGGCGGGGTAACGGGGTACTGTCACTCCAAAATTTTACCCCATCACCTCACTTCTTTCGGAACCCCCATGTGGGGTAGATAATCACAATCGGTAACATGTATCCGACAAGACTGTATGGATTGAGCAAGGCTATTTGAGATTGTTCGACTTTTACATCTACAGCTGGGTTGCCAGCCAGGCATGGAACTGACCACAATCAAGTCGATCAATATCGTTGATACACCTGAAATGGCCAATAAAAATTTGTTTTGCAAACGCCTGGAGCAAGACTTAGGACCCCGTAACCATACCATTCACATCAACCTTAGTTGCACCCAAGAAGAAGCCATCCCGTTGAGCCTTTTGCCACTCCTCCCGCACCACAGTTGCTCTTTTCTCATCTCTAGGAACGAAGCGTGCCTTGAAAGGTTTCGGTAAAGTATTCGCTCCCAATTCATACGCATCATCGGAAGTATCAACCACCTGTACTGACCCATCAGGATTGAAACCCGGTTCAATCCTGAACGCCCACAAAATCTTCGCCAGCGTGATGTACAAGCTGTTCTCGGCAAGGTGCATGCCAGGACAAATCCTTCTGCCACCACCAAAATCGAAATGATCGCGAGCATATGGATCTGGATGGCTCGCATACGCTCCTGCTTTGTACGGATGGTTGAGGTATCGCTCAGGTTTAAAAGCATATGGGTCCTCGTAACGAGTAGCGTCCATGTGAATTGCGTATTGGTGAATGCTAACGATGGTGCCCTTAGGAATGTAGAAATCTCTGTAGATAACATCGGCAGTCGTGTAGTGCGGTGTTCCAATGTTGGTGACAGGTCGAATTCGTAGAATTTCCTTCACCATGGCGCGGATGTAGGGAAGATCATTCTCGTGCTCGAAAGTTGGCGAGGAAGATGAGCCGACGACTTTGTCGAGCTCCGCATGAGCTCGTTCTTGAACCATTGGGTTGGCAGCGAGGTACAAAATCAAGCTGTTGAGGGAGGATGAAGTCGTTTCAGATCCGGCCTTTCGAACTGTCAGAAAAATCGAACTTTCAGCACCTCGTTTGAATATACCTCAATCATCGTGCCCGCCACGAATGCTGCCTGAACTTCACCAATGTCCTGTTTCTTGTAGTCCGTTTCCGCAAACTGCTTGACAAAGCACTCAGGAGCCGATTTGGTGTCGATTTGAACCATCAGATTATTCCAAAGCTTCGTCCAAATCTTGACTTGTCGCTGTTGGTATTTCAACGCTCGCGACCTCCACCACTGAAGGGAAATTGGAATCTTCGCGAGGGGAGGAATGAGGTCCGCCAAGAAAGCTCCAGGAGCGGTGCTGTCGGAGAACTCTTTCATCAGACCGTAAATCTCCCTGACATCTTCACAGTCCTGACTTTGTTAGTGACCGCCCATTGAGAGAAAATGGCACACATACCCATTTCGGAACTCTTCGACCGTACGTTGACGTCAGAACAACAGATGTCGAGTAACGTCTAATATGCATGTAGAAATCCTCCTGGTTTTCATTTTCCGTCAACAGATCAAACAACAGCTGCTTTGATTCGAATTCCTGGGACGGTCTATACAAATCAGAAACCTTGGGAGTCAACAATTTGTGGACAATTGCTCTGAGCTTCCGCCAAGTCGGCGTATATCCCATAAGCAGAAATCGCATGCCACCGCTGATAATGTCGTTTCCGACAGGCATTGGCGGCCTGCTAGAAGTGACGGCGCTTTGTTTGTCGATGATCTCCTTTACAGCAGCCGGGGAATTCAGATAGACCCGGTTCTCCCAGCCGATCTGAACCTGCATGATCTCCCCGTACTTGTCTGCCCATTCTTTCAATATCTTTTGTGGTTGTGGGCCCAATTGAAGCGTGTTTCCAACCAGTGGAAGCCCTTTGGGGCCAGGAGGTCGTCTGAGACCTTTGGGAACTCCACGGGAACGAAGCTGGTAGAATGAGATGGCACAAAGGCAGGCAAAGGCTCCCAGGTAGAAAGATATGCGGAGATCGAGAAACTGAGAGAGAGCCATGATGATCGTCGTCGTCTGCGCCAGAATAGTGTTGAGGCAAATGTAAGCAAGAGAGAGCAATGTCCTGCAATGAGCAAAGAAACTTCTTTTCACGATTTGAAATATATTAAGAGAGTAAGCTCACTAAAATTTTAGCCCAGAGATATTGGAAGGGCTATTGAACGCTCCAATTACACTGTTTGCGAACAAATCGAGGGGACCCCAGAGGCTAGCTGGGTCTTCATGCTTTTTGTGGGGGACTTCCGGAGGGCAGAAGGCCTTGACCGTAGATTAGCATCGATCGGCACATTCATACAGGTTGCTGAAGTTAGTTTGCAATTGGGGTTCTGATACCCCAACCCCGCAAAAGTCCCATGGTGGGATCGGTGCGGGGTAATTCATTAGCGAGGAAAACCGAATGAGAAAGATGTTTGTAAACAGAGCGTAAAAGTGATCGCCTGGAGACTTAAACCCCTTCCTTCATTTCATGCTTTTATAATAGTAATATCCCCACGTTTCAAGTTGAAGACCAAATATAAAAGGTTGGGACCAAGATGTATCACTAAAACAACGATGTGATGCTTCATCTTTGCCAACCGGAGACCATTACGGGATTACCATAATTCACAAGCAACGAAAATCATTCCTGCAGATCGAGTAGAAACTCTTTCACTAGCACTATCAGTCTATATGTCGATAAAATGAAGAAATACATGAAGAATTCCCCGGTCCGACGAAATTATACCAAGCTCGGAGCCGGAACTCGTCAACAAAGGACCAGATGGCTGTATAATCTCTCTTGTTGTCAAAGTGATCCAAAGAGCAACCAAATTCTCCCAAGCTGGGTTCCGCTCTTCAGAGGGCCTTTATTGAAGCGACTTGAATCGTACAAACACCACTGGCCGCCTCAAAAGTCTCCTCTTGAAGCTTGAGGCTTCTGACCCAGACGAAGTGAGAATCTCAGTGCCAAATCGAGCAGGACAGCTTATCATGTCGAGAATCATCGCCGATTAAAGTGAAATAGAGATATATGTAGATACAATGCTGATAAACATGAGATCGTCTAGAACAATTAATGAAAATTTTCCTCAGAGGCTTTATACCTAGAGGTAGCTGATGTACTAGGAGAACATACCGACATGTCATAACATTCGTTCTTTGCAAGGGCCATTGCCAGCCAGCGTACAATTTAGAGCATTGCCTTTCCGCTATTTAGACAGTGCAAAGACCTATCGTCTCGAACGTGAAAGGAGCACAGCTATCATCAACATAATTCCCCAGCGCCACACCACCACAGAACGCGGGGTTTGGCAGCCTTCCACAAGTCCCAGGGCAACCCTCAGACAGATTCGTCGCTGCAATATTACCATAACAACTAAGAATATTCGCAGCAGAGCGAGTACATTTCAAAGTGACTCGATTGGATGCCGCAGGATTGGTCTGGAAGAATATAGTTCCAAGATTCGTTGCCTTCTCCATACCTGCGACATGTCCGTTGCTGGCCAGAGATCTGTCGGCAGTGAGGGTGAACTTTGCGGCTTCAGCGATGTTGCTAGTGAATGAGGAGATGTATTGGTCGTCTGCATTTGGGAGTACGGCGTACACGATGTTGGGATTGGTGGCTCCTTAGATCTTGAGGTAGAAGGCGTTACAGTCAGCAATTGGTGTTAGTATTGATGTGGCTTTTGTCTTGGTGATGCCGATGAATGAGCATGCTGAGGTATACCGAGCTGCACCAGAACAGGCCGAGGCATAGGTTGGGACTGCGTGTGAAGTCGTTCTGAGGCAATGTTAGCGTTCGCGAACTTGGACGCTGAAGTCTGATAACGTGGGAAGTGTGACTAACTTGCCCTTGGAGGTAGGACGAGCAGTCTTCAGAAGCTGACGAGGGTCCTGGTTTGGAGCCGCTAGCTATAACAGCCCTCAAGCAATTTTTTCGAGCACATGTTGCGATGACATCTGCAGCCGCAAGAGTGGCTACTACTGGAAGAATGGTGAGATATCGCATCTTGTTGACTTTCAAACTCAGACCGATGTCAATCTGGAGCAGGTATGGCTACCAGGTGACATATGCTGGCGTGATAGCAGGTTCATTTATAATCCATTTCAAATGAGGTGAACCGAGCCGTCAACATGTTAGCGCCAATCAAGCTTTGGATAGACTGTCTAGTCAAATGGTGGAAGCTTATAGTCGCGGGAAACCTTACAGGCGAAGCTTGATAGTAGTAGTATGCTGCAATTGTTGATCTGAGTGGCTGCTCCTTACGATGGCTTCAAAATAGGTAAATGCTACATGTCAAATGTCGGCCACTGAACAATTAGCGACATTCGGCTCTCTGCGACATCTGGAGCCAACCCCAAACCGAATACTGTGCCACCGCTAGGAGAGGGACACGGAGAGGAAATCAAGCAAAGATTTGTTGTTATTTTGACCTCGGTCCCTGGGAGTGACATTAGCTTTTTGTTGACAGCCTATCAGATCCCGCGTTGCCCTCAATATTCGGAGAAAGATTCCGTTGCCCCACTTGGTGAACTTATGTCAACATCGCTTAAAGCCATTTACCCCTTGAGTTGTAAGCTAGCCACCTTTTCGATCGGATTCTGTAAGGAGATACAATGACACAGTATCGGGGTCATCATGGTTCCGAGTGCTTCGATCGCCAGAACAGGGTTATCACTATCTTTGACTCTGGTGAAGCCATACAGACGGTCCATACACGCCTGCTCCATGCACAATTTTAGTCTCGGAAGGGTTTTTGGAGGCCGTATCAGGGATGCATACTCTCGAACAGAGAAAAACTTTGTTGTTAACGAACCTGGCACTGTCATCACAAGGTTCTTCATTTATCTGCCATGAGAAATACCGAGGATGACTATTCGATGTCGCAGATGTAGCCTACGAACTTGGATTTGTGATGGCGCGCTATTGAACGCAGCCTCTGACGACCTTCTCCAAACGCTTATTTCTCGACTCGGGTTCCACTCAGCATCGAAGTCTGGTCAGTATCCTTTTCGCGAACACTGCTGGGAGGCTGGAAGGAATAGGACCTTTATAGTCAAGGTCCCAATGATTTAATCCCTGGCGCGAATGCACGTGATGGAGAAGAATTGCCGCTAAGATTCACCTACAAGCAAGAAAACGAAATGGTCCTTGACTTACAAGCAGACAAATCCTTCGCCGGCATTCGAGCTTGATGGTATCGTCATAACACAGGGTTACATAAATGTTAGCAGAAGGCCGATAGCTGTGTAAAGTCCCAGAGGGCTCGAAAAAGGAAACAAGCAATACACGAGAAGGGCAAGGGTATTCTGAGGGACACTGTCAAGTCGGTTCAGCCCGGTTGAGTGGCATGTTGATTGATGGTTCAGACCTCATCATCCCACGACTTATAAATCACCAAGAGAGTCAATAAGGGGAGCACACACGAACAGCCTCTACAAACCTTTGACTCCATGCTCTCGTTACTGTTCGATGAAATTTCTGTTCACACGAAGCTACTTTCTGGCCGGGCTTGTGTTGAATCGTTATCTTCGTAAAGTCGACTGAACTCTATGGTCTTCACCTTCGGGTTGTCAAACGGTTTATATATTCGGATATCTCGTTGTCATCGGGTAGGCTTACTGTCGTCCTTACAATAGAGTCGGATCTTGGCAATGGGTATGCTTTTGCTCTTCTCAACTGGTCTAGCTTTCTTGGAAACTTTCCATGGCGAGGGAAAGACATGAGAGGGCTCACGCGTTTCTTCAGAGCTACTTCCCCCAGATCGCCGAAGTCCAGGTCGCTTTCTCTCTCTCTGCCATGTAAGAATGATTTGTGTAAGAACCAGTATCGAACAGTTTATTTTAGTCTCGTTTATATTCTATTCTGCAGCTGCTGTAGTGGTAAATGTATGGACTGGTCAAAGGGTTCAATCTCCGTAAGTGAGCCTAACGTGGAGAATGTAAACCACTATTTTTCTGGAGATGAATTTGGTATCGATTCGAGGCCATGCAGCTCAACCTCCTACCTGCTAAGGGATGGACAGGTGTCTAAGGATTGCTTTTCACGTCCAAGAGCAGTGGATGTTTGCGCGTTAAGTAAACGTACTGAACGTGCTCTTCATCACCAGGACTTGAGAAGAGGCAAGGATGCGAATACAGTTGTGTTGTCAGAAGTATCGTTGTCATGATCCTTATTACTCCCATCCTTCGGCAGACCCACGAAAATTAACGTCCTGAACTGACGAGTCGATCACCAGGTTACGCAATTTTCACAGTCGAGTAGGATGAGACAGCTACATGATATATCCAGAAGGCACAGCATCCACTCTTTTAGAACCCAGAGACAAAATGTACACAGTTCTCAAAAACCCACCAAGTCGCGATCCATGTGCATTCGATGCTGTTCCATCTGATCAGTGATGCAGTTCGTGATACTAAATCCGTGCCTTATATATCTACGCCTGAGAAAACCACCTCTCTGTGAGCCTTGTGATAAGAAGTCTCAAGGAGACATTCAAGGATAACCTCCAGCTATCTACCTCTGAAGCAAGTCGAACTATAGCAAAATGAATTACTTTCCTAAGGAACTGGGACATCACGTGATGGCTTGGTGAGCGTAAAAGACCGAGGCCGAGGGCGCGAGAGCATACTCCGTGGCCATTTGCAGCGTCAAGAGGAAGAGGACACAGAGAGTGAGGATGAGACTGTAGTGTGGGCAGTTGAATTTTAGTCGGGCTTCCCAGGGGATTTTGTATGGTAGTTGTGGTTAGAATTCATTCCGTCATGATCTGTAGGAAAATGAAAAGCAGTGAAAGTGAACATGAGGTAATGGGGTTTGATATTAAGAACATCGTATGTCGCTGTCAGATCTTTGTCTTTTGTCAAGTCTTATGTCTGGAAAGAAAGTAGCGACATTGGGAGCGAAAATTGGGAGGTTGACGGTAGAAAGCGATGAATTGCCGCAGCTACTTGGTACAAGTTGAACCTGTTATTACGGTCCAGGTTTCGTTTCCATGGATTCGTCTTCCTATCATAGGTGGTTTGTTCATTGAATTATTTTCTCTTGATGAAGTAAAGAAAGAACATCTAGTTTATAGAGTATAACGGTGAGCCGCCTAAAGTCAGCTAAGTGCTAATAACAAGATCGATAAGTGAAGACGTAGTCGCGTCTATAAGAGTATCTGAACCTAAGTGCTCGTGATCATTCATAACATTACTAAGAGAGGATACGGAAACTGAGTACATAAGGAATAGATCTCGCTTTTCTAAGTTTCTTAGGTAGGATAGCCAATGATTGATGAAAAGTTGCAGGAGCTTCAGAAGACTTGAATGGTGAGTGATATAGCTGAATAGGGATGTTCCAAAAGCGGTACAGAGCCGATGGTACGTTGTTGACAATAACATATCCTCTGTCAATGAATTAGTCGTCGTCGATATAGCACCGAGGACTTCCTCAGGTTGCACCTCCGGAGAGCTCTCTGTGGAAGAGATGTGCAAGCATTGAAGCCTATACGGAGAAGTGAAAGTATATTGAAGGTGAGCTATTCTGAAGATCTTTAAACTGTATAGCAAGCGTAGCCCGGGAAACATATACGTGCATTGTTCAGAAACTCTTGTGCTATGGTCTTGGATATCTCTCCATGTAGAAAGGATATATGCTAAGAGAAAATGTCTACCTCATCGTGAATCGTTGGATTTGATCAAGAAAATTTGGTACTGGTTCATACTCATGATTCACCACCGGCATATTTACCCACTCTCGCCCTATATTATTGCGAATACAGCACGCGTTGCTTGCGATAAAGTGTGGCACCGCAAGGACAAATAAACAGTTCAGATAGACCCTCTGACTGAAGAGGACAATTCCCAACCTCTTCGGACCGGAAACGCTTGTTCTCCGAATCACTTCATCAACCCGACAGGTGAAGATCCACCCCGCGCCGTAACCCCGCACCGTACCAGGCTCCGAGTTTTCGTACGTTTCCTATCCGAGCCTTTCTTAATGAAGTCCCCGCTGAGAAAAAGTATGATTCTGATCGTGTGATATCACCGCGCAATTCTCTTGGGAAGCACAAAATAAGGAAGAAGCTGGAATGGATGTAATGCTAGAAAGTGAGGCGGCCGCATCAATCACAAACCTCCACATGCAAGTCCAGTCACCAGTTCTCAAGAGGCTGACTGACATGTCATAACAACCTGAATCTGGAAGAAAAGTAGCGTAGCCGTGTTAGCCGATTCGGCTGCCTGTATTCGGATGTTGAAGAGTCCAGTCGAGTCCATCCAGTCAATTGAGAGTGGCGTCTCGTTCACCGACTTGTGCATTTGAGATGCATGTCAGCTCGGCTTACCTATAAGAATCACGTATTATGTGGAAACATGACTGGAAGGTCCATTGGTTATCCTTCTCCCCAACCTCGTAAAGACGCCTGCTACGTTAAGGAGACAAATACCACCATTCTACTCTCTGAGTTTGGATCCTGTTGTGTTAACCAAGTCACACAGCCGAGGATCCCAATAGAAGAGTTCGGGAAGTTCGGCGTGTTCTACAATATACTAAGCTTCGAGTACATGTCAGATCAACTAGGGTGCAGGTCAGGATCCGCTTTGGGAACGAGCGGCTGAGGATTAGCGTGGTGATAAGAGCCCGATGAATCGCCAAGGACGCCTATCGGCACTTGCCTCGATGATGCATGCAGCTGGGTAAAGTAAGCACACCGGCTTTTTGGTCCGTGGTCGGGGTGAGGAGATATGGGAGAGAAAATGTGTCGATGTGGAAGTGAGTTACTGACAAGATAAACGTAAGATACCAAGACACAGTATATTGTTTCATTGTTTCGAGAGATAGGAAAAAGGAAACATCAGATATGCCGTGATACGACCGTGCTACGCGATAAACAAGTCCCCACCATAGGATAAGAAACACATCCACGTTTCCAATGACGCCTTTTGGGCCTGTGAGCTGTCTGGTCCAGACCCAAAACAGCACCAGCGCATCCCTTCCCAACCATCCCTGGGATCCTCCCCCTCCAAACCCAGGCTCACAGGCATTCCAGCCCCGGCACTCGCGGACTTCTGCTGTGCAAGGCCACCTATGACAGGATATCACTCCCAACTATCGAGGATCAGACAAGCTTCACAATTGGTCCAACGACCCTAACTATGCCGCTTAGAGGGTAGGTGAGAGGATTCGCTCCTACACCGGAACATCCGGATTCGCGAGTTGAGCGACGACCTGGCCCTGGCCGTGACCGGAATCGTACTACGCCAGAGCTCTGACTACTCGGGTCCTGCCACTTGAGTCGACGACTCGACTACGAACACGCTTGACTCGGATTTATCAGCGTCAGACTCAGCATCATCCTCCTCCTCTCCGCGAGAGACATGACAGCAGGACAGACAGCCATGCCATAGGTACTTGTAGCCGGGACTACCCTACCTGCCCATCTCACTTCACCTTGTCCTTTGCTTCGCCTTACGACCTGGACTTCACTCTTCCGTTGCTTGCTGCCTTGCCATTTGTTGGTTTCGCCTTACGGTACCACTACTTGCTTGCAGAGTCGACTGTGTCGATGCCACGTTCGCTGGTCGGTGTGTGAATAGAAAGATTGGTTGTTATTGGAATTGCGATTGGGATATTCCTGGATTGGATTGAGCTGGGCTAGATTGGATTGACGACATATACATACGATTACACCTCTCCGCCGGCGTCGATGAGCATGCCTACTACATCTGCAGACAATATACGACCTTGACACTGGTATGCTGAGGAGTTGAGGGGAGGCAAGAAGGACATAGGCTACGGCTCTGAAAAACACGATTCCACGAAGAGCAGGAGACACGACGGAATAAAGGTCTGTACATGAAGTAAGGAAGGAGATACCTAGGCAGAAACATACCAATACCGAATCGATGAAGAACCTCCGCCGTGGTGGCCTTGCCGTCTTCCTCATAATCATATCATGGTTCGGTCTCACCGCCCTGCATAAATACCTCGATCCTAACGAACATGCACCCGACGAGCTACGAGAAGATGCCTTCTGGATCGCAACGTCTAAGAACTGGTTAGATAGGCAGGCATGTCGGTGGATAGGTCTCTGTGGTCTTGCGCACTGGCATCCGGATCCTGCGGTTAGGCCATGGAATAAGAAGAGGGATAAGAAGAGACATGGAAGAGATGTGCAGAGTGTATTGAAAGAAGAGGGGCAGGATGGGGAGGAAGATGATGATCGTGATTTGTGGGAGCAAATACCAGGCGATGGAGAGAAATTACGGCCCGGAGATTGGGATGGTGATACTATGGTTCTGAAAGAAGTACCGCAGTTCGTACTCGATCATGCGCCGCTGGTACATCTCTATTCCGGGGAACAGTTCTGGCCATCGGACATCAGAGAACATCTGAGACATGTGATGCCATATTCAAACCTCACAGAACTCAACATCACTGGATTCCGTCCTACAGTTGACAACCTACACCAATTGAACGAGGGAAGGAAAGGCGCATTTGTCTTCTTGCACAGTAAAGACGATGTAGAAGAGCGCCCAGACTGGTTAGGAAGCGCATGCAACAAGCCAATTCCCTATGATGATGACGAAGAAGAACCGGAAGACTCTGATGAAGAGGAAGAACCTCTCCTCGAAGAAGTCTCATCCGGGGCCATCCCTTCAGAAGAAGATCTCGAGACATGGTTCGACCCCTATGGTCCCAAACACAAAGTCGCCGCGCCCATCACACCAACTTACCAGACTGCTCCTGCCGCCAAGAAGCAAACCAAAGAAACCTACCGTGAAGCCCTCCGCGCCCGCTCTCCCGCCCTCCAAAAGCCAGGCGGATATTCACCCGCCCCGGCCATCCTCGTCCTCGTCGACAAAGGCTCCGGTATCCTCGACGCCTACTGGTTCTACTTCTACTCCTACAACCTCGGGACAACCGTCCTCAACGTCCGCTTCGGGAACCACATCGGCGACTGGGAACACTCCCTCATCCGCTTCCACAACGGCGTCCCCAAAGCCGTCTTCTTCTCCGCCCACTCCGGCGGCCTAGCCTACTCCTACTCCGCCGTCGAGAAAGGCAAAGGCAAAGGTCGAGAAGGTCGCCCCGTATTATACAGCGCGTTGGGCAGTCACGCAATGTATGCCCAGCCAGGCTCCCATCCTTACATCCTACCTTTCGGCCTCCTAGCCGATGTCACGGATCGTGGACCGTTGTGGGATCCAGCGCAGAATTATCTGGCATATCATTATAATACATCGATCACGCATGGCGCGGACGCGAAATCATTCCCTTCTCCAGATGGCGATCTCTCTGATCCAAGCAACCAGGACTTCAACCTCGCAAACGACACCGACCCGCTCTCACCCACAGACCCCAACACCCTCAAACCCTCCCTCGACGCCCGCCTCCGCACCACCAACCTCCCCATCTCCCACATGCGTTCCGCGCTGCAACCCGCATCCAACACACCCGACGCACCCATGGGATGGTGGTGGTTCAGCGGGCATTGGGGCGATAAGTTCTATGCTTTGGGGGATAGGAGACAGTGGCGGTTTGTCGGGCAGTATCATTATGTTAATGGGCCGTTTGGACCCAGGTGGAAGAATTTGGGGAGGAGTAAGGTTTGTCAGAGTCATGGGGTTTGTAGGATTGTGGATAGTTTGAGGGAGGGAAAGGGACGGAGTTGGATTGGGAAACGGTGACTGAGTGGGGAAAGGGCTGAGGGGGAAGAGGGCGAGAGGGGAGTTGGAACGATTGGGCTAGACTGGGTTGAGTTGGATTGGAGTTTATGATTTGCTGGATGATATGACGCGAACGCGAATCGATGAATAAGAGATGTGGTATCGGGTACCAGAGAGAGAGAAGGTGAGATGAGGTTGACGAGAGAAGAACTGGATATAGAGACAGATTTTCATTTGGCAAGCAGTGCGTTCTTTCACAGTCAGTCCTTAAGCTATACCTTGTACGTCTAGTCAAGAATCTTTTTGCATTCCTTGCTTTGCCTTTCCTTCTTGAGCTTCTGGGTGTGCATACGAAGTACAGTAGATCGAACGAATTGTCATGCCTAGTAGGAGTGGAGAAGAGAAGAGAAGAGAAATAGAAATTCCGTCTTGAGATAATGAATTTATATTTTCTCCATTGACGGACGGCCTTGCTTTCAGTTATATTACATTATATTATATTATCTGAGAAAGCCGAGGAGTTTCGCAACTGGGTTCGTTTCTACCGTCTAATGGGTGGAAATTGGGAAATTAGGATATCTCGGGATACTGCGGGGTTTGATAATTTGATGAGAAGGGATGGATGGATGGATGGATGGACGGCGTCGATAGGGACGAATCCGGTCGATGGGTAGTCATGCGTATGTTGACGATGGCATGGCATTCACGACCCCTTCTCTACCTCCAAGCGAGGAGACGATTGCGTTCTATTCATTCTACCTGGGTACCCTCTTAAGCTCGATTTAGTTGAGAGATCAGCGGAAATGAGATGTATAGATGAAGATGATGAAATATATATAATAATTTTTTTCTGGTTGGCTGAAGGACGTGCTTGAAGTCAATCCTATTGCTGCTCTGCGAGAGAGCGAGAGGTTCGTCGAGTGAGCTGGGAAGGAAGCTATGCTGTGCTGTACTGTGCTGTTTCATGCACTGTGGCGGGGTACTCGAGTATATCATGAGGACGGGCGAGGACGCCTTGGAGCCTGCTGGATCCTTGAATAGGATATGAGAAAGGAAGTCTACCTTGAGAGAGAGAGAGGCTGGGCGGTACGAAATGGCATGCGAGTATATCGATCTGTCCGAATGTATTGGCCACTGAGGGACCTGTACCTTATGAGAAGAGAAGACGGAACGGGGGTAGTAGTTGGGCTGGGATTTGCCAGCCAAGATCCAGGCTTCAAGTGGAGTGCAAGTGGCTGACCTTGACCTTAGTGAAGCGGGACGGGAGTGGCGTGTAGTGTAGTGTAGTGTAGTGTAGTGTAGTGTAGTGTAGTGTAGTGTACCTGCAGCATCTCATCTCAACCTCACCTCTTTCCTTTCCAATTGCCTCCTTTTCCTCTATCCTCGGGAGATATCAGATCTCTAACACCCGCAAAAAGATGCTCACCGACTGACGGGGAGTATGCAAGGTCGAAGGTACTGCGGCCTTTCCCAGCTGAAAGGAAATACCAACAAACAGAGACTGGCAAACGGTGCAATGCAGTGCAGTGCGGTGCAGAGAGCAAGGGTGCCAGCAGGTCGATGGCGCAGCGACCCGGCTCGAGAAGAAGACCATGGACGAGGTGACGCGAATCATCATAT
>NYXK01000118.1 GCA_002685535.1 Deltaproteobacteria bacterium | reverse complement strand
TTTGATTCAAAAAGCGGTTGGCTGGATGTTGAGGGAGGTTGGCAAAAGAGAAATCGAATCTGAAGAAGAATTTTTGCAGGAACATTATAAGAAAATGCCGCGCACGATGCTACGTTACGCCATTGAAAAATTTCCGGAAACAAGCAGGAAAATGTATTTGAGAGGTGAGGTGTAACAGCTGAATTCCTTTTTCCACGGTCTTGCTATATTTCCCGTTCCATGAGAAACCCCGGTTAGAAGCTTGAATTAACTCAAGTCGAAAACACCTGAGTATGGATAAAATTATCAAAAAATACAGATTGATAAGGCAGTTGAGAATAAATTTACCCGGACTCTAAAAAAAATAATATCAAATCAAAAGAAAAATGTTTGAACTATCAGCAACACAAAAACAACTGCAGGCCACCGCTCGCGAGTTTGCCAAAAAAGAAATTGCACCACGTGCAGCAGAAATAGATCGTACGGAACAGTATCCATGGAAAAATGTGGAACTTTTGACCAGACAGGGATTCATGGGAATGACAGTTCCCGAAGAATACGGTGGTCCCGGAATGTCGTATTTGGATGTGGTCTTGGTGATTGAGGAAATCGCCAAAGCCTGTGGAGTGTCTGCGAGAATAGTGGTAGAGGCCAATATGGGCGCGGTTGGAGCAGTGATGAAATTCGGTTCTGATGCGCAGAAGAAATTAGCGGCGGAACATGTTCTAAGTGGTGACAAACCTGCGATCTGCATCACAGAACCAGGAGCCGGCAGCGCGGCCACTGAAATGACTACCCGTGCGGACCGAAAAGGCGACCGCTATATTATCAACGGTACAAAACACTGGATTACAGGGGGTGGGATTTCCAAGTTTCATCTGATTTTTGCGCGTGTTTTCGAGAATGACGAACCGCGGGGAATTGCTGGGTTTATTGCTTTGCGAGGCACAAAAGGATTAATAATCGGAACACGTGAACCGGCAATGGGTTTACGTGGAATTCCGGAAACTCAGATTATTTTTGAAGATTTGGAAGTTCCGCAGGAAATGGTACTGATTCCGCCTGAAGGTTTAGAGCACGGATTCGCCGGATTGATGAATGCTTATAACGGACAGCGTGTTGGTGCCGGAACAGTGGCGCTTGGAATTGCCACCGGGGCTTATGAATTAGCCCTGGAATATTCGCAACAACGTGAACAGTTCGGTCGTCCGATTTGTGAATTTCAGGGTTTACAGTGGATGCTGGTGGACATGCACACTCAACTTGAAGCTGCACGGTTGCTGTTGCAAAAAGCCGCATCCGCCGGAACGTCCGGTGCGAGAAATTCTGGACACGGTTTCCCGGACATGCTGGAAGCGGCGCAGGCCAAAATATTTGCTTCAGAAACTGCAATCAAGGTCACGAATGACGCATTGCAAATTTTCGGCTCCGCAGGATATTCGCGGAATTTGCCCTTGGAGCGGATGTCGCGTGACGCACGCATGTTTACGATTGGCGGAGGAACAGCGCAAATTTTACGTACGGTTGTCGCTTCCGCTCTGCTCGACCGGAAACTTCCGCAAACACGTGACGGACATTTCAAACTGTCGCAAAAGGAGAACAAATAATGGCGAATGCGTCTGAAATTATCGGCAGTCGTCTGTATCACGCCGGATGCCGCAGAGCATTTGGAATTCCGGGCGGTGAAGTTTTAGTCTTGATGGACGGTCTGAAAAAATCCGGAATTGAGTTTCTACTCACGAAACATGAAAACAATGCCGGGTTCATGGCGGAAGGCGGATTTCACGCAAACGGAGCTCCGGGAATTTTAGTGGCTACGCTTGGTCCAGGAGTAGCAAATGCAGTGAATGTTGTGGCGAATGCTTTTCAGGATCGAGTACCTTTGATTTTCCTCACGGGATGCGTTGATGCAGACGAAGCACTGACCTACACGCATCAGGTTTTTGATCACAGTGAATTGCTCAAATCCGTCACTAAAGCCAGTATAAAAGTTGCAGACGGCGCGGTTGATGTGGCGATTGACAAAGCGCTTGCCATTGCGTTGGATGGACAACCCGGCCCTGTGCATGTCGATGTTCCGATCAGTGTTGCCGCAAAAGAACAACCAGCGCAGGACTTTCCAGCGGAACGGGAAATTATTGTCCGCAATATGCCTTCTCCATCCGCACCTGCAGAGGGAGCAGCTTTGGAAAGCGCAAGAAACTGGTTGCGGGAGGCAAAACAGCCTTTGATGATTGCCGGAGTAGATGTACTGAATCAACACGCAGAAAAAGCTGTCGCGGAATTTGCGCGGGATTTTAGGATTCCTTTGATCACGACCTACAAAGCTAAAGGAGTTCTTCCGGAAGATGATCCGCTGGCGCTTGGAGGAGCAGGACTTTCTCCACTGGCTGACAAGCAATTGCTTCCGTTGTTGAGGGAAAGTGATTTGATCATCCTCGCAGGCTATGATCCGATTGAGATGCGGGTGGGCTGGCGTAATCCATGGGATGAAGGTGCGAGAGTGCTTGAGTTTTGCGCTGTACCGAACACGCACTATATGCACCGTGCAAGCTTAAGTTTCATCGGAGATATTGCTGAAGGCTTGAAGACTTTGCGTAAAAATATTTCTCCGCAGCCGGTCTGGAATAACAAAGAACCTCAAAAAGTTAGGAGCGAACTTAAAACAATATTTTCCGCAACCGGAACGTCCGGATTAAACGAAGAATGGGGTCCGGCGGCAGTGATTGATGTTATGCGAAAAGCTTTACCGCGCAATGGAGTCGCAACAGCGGACAGCGGAGCGCACAGAATTTTACTGAGCCAAATGTGGGAATGTTATGAAGCCCGCGGTTTGCTGCAGTCTACCGCGCTCTGTACGATGGGGTGCGCGGTGCCGCTGGCAATTGGATTTCGCCTGGCTAAACCTGAACGTCCGACTGTGGCCTTTGTCGGTGACGCGGGAATGGAAATGGTTTTAGGAGAATTAGCAACTCTCAGAGATTTGAAATTGCCAGTGGTTATTATTGTTTTTGTAGACGAATCCCTGGCACTGATTGAACTGAAACAGCGTAGTTCAGGATTGCCTAATCTCGGAGTTGATTTTGGCGCAACTGATTTTCCGGCAGTAGCGAAGGCTTTGGGCGGAATAGGACGTTGGGTTTCCAATCCTGATGAACTGCGTGAAGGTCTTGAAGGTGCTTTTGAACGTCAAACATTTACGTTACTGGCTTGTAAAATTGGCGAAAAGGTTTACGATGAACGCTTTTAATTGGGGCCGCGAACTTAACTGAATCTGCTTAACAAGGTGTACTGTTTTCTGTGGATTTGGACGGTACTTTGTCAGTTATGCTGATTGTTTGAATCCGTTGCAAATCTCAAAGTCTGTGCCGCTCCCTCCCGTCTTTTTAAAAATCCGTTGTAGATTCTAATTTGATGTCATCTTCACAAACTAACAAAAAAGTCATTTATTTTTCCGGAATCTGCGGGACAGCTATGGCTTCTCTCGCAGTGTTATTGAAACTGCGCGGTCATTGTGTTAATGGCTCTGACGAAAATGTTTATCCGCCGATGAGTGATTTTCTGGTACAAAATCAGATAGACGTGCAAAGCGGTTTTGCTGCAGATAATTTAACTCCAGNTCCGGATTTGGTTGTTATCGGAAATGCTCTCTCACGGGGAAATCCNGAAGTAGAAGCGGTTCTGGAGCGTAAACTGCCTTATATCTCAATGGCGGAATTACTGAAAGAATACTTCATCCGTGGTAAAACTTCCCTCGTTGTAACCGGTACACATGGAAAAACGACGACGTCTTCTCTACTTGCCTGGGTTTTTGAGTCTGCAGGGAAAAAACCTGGTTTTATGATTGGAGGAATTGTGGAAAATTTTGGTTCAAGTTGCCATGATGGAACCGGCGGGTTTTTTATCACTGAAGGAGATGAGTACGATACAGCATTTTTTGACAAACGTTCAAAATTTTTCCATTACCTTCCAGATCAACTGATCCTCAATAATCTGGAATTTGATCACGCGGATATTTTTGATTCACTTGAAGACATTAAAAAATCTTTCAGACAGATGCTGCGTCTAATTCCGCAAAACGGAGTGATTGCCGCCAATGGCGACGACGATAATGTGCAGGATGTGCTCAAGTCTGCATATTCTCCTGTGATTAATTTCGGTTTGGGAGAAGCATGTGATGTGAGAGCAGTAAAGATTGAAGCCAGTGAATCCGGCACAAATTTTGTGGTGCATAATAAAACACAGAAAAATTATCCCAATTCACAAAAATTTACACTAAAACTCTCAGGAACATATAATGTGCTGAATGCGTTGGGTGTGATTGCCCTCGCACGGCACAACGGTGTTTCCGACATAAAAATTCAGGCGGCTTTTGATTCATTCAAAAGTGTTCGCAGACGGCAGGAATTACGGGGAGAAGTCAACGGAATTGCAGTTTATGATGACTTTGCTCACCATCCTACAGCAATTCGTGAAACTATCGCAGCAATCAGACAAAAACATCCAGGACGGCGGCTGATTGCGGTTTTTGAACCACGGAGTAATACCAGTGTACGTAAGATACACCAGCAAGCCTTGATTGATTCATTCTGCGAAGCAGATGAGGTGATTTTAACAACACTGCATCGTCTGGAAAAAATTCCTGCGGAGGAGCGCCTGGAAATTAAGCAGGTNTTAAAATCACTGATTAAGCAAAANATTTCTGCTNACGAGTTTCCTGAAGNAAAAGAGATCATAGNACATCTNCATGCTAATTGCCNTTCNGGTGATATTGTCTTAATCATGAGTAATGGTAAATTCGACAATATTCATCAGCGTCTGCTTGAGGNACTTTAACAAAAAATAAAGGACATTATGGCTATAAGAGAACACTCGATTTATGACTGCATTTTGAGCAATGCTCAGAATTTCGCAGGCGAAACAGCATTAGTCTCAGGAGATTTGCGACTTACTTTTGCAGAGGTTCCACTGCACGTCAATTGCCTGGCACGTGGACTGAGGAGCACGGGATTTGANAAAGGCGACAGTATAGCTGTGCTGTTGAATAACTGTGCAGAATATGCGCTACTTTTGGCCGCATGTTCACGAATCGGTTTAATTACAGTTTGCTTGAATACGCGTACAAGTGCAGATGAAATGCGCAAGGTGCTGGAAAATACTAAACCGAAAGCGCTTCTTTTTCAGACGAGTTACGAACAACAGGCTGAAGCACTTCGGGATTTGCTGCCTCCACGTCAATTATACAGCATTGATGAAGCGGCAATACTGTCAACTTCTTTCGACCAGTTCATTGATGAAGATCCTTCACCTTTGACTGATCCTCAACCGGGAGTTGATGACGGCTGGCTGATAATTCCAACTGCAGCTGTAGACGGAATTCCAAAAGGCGCACTGCTGAGTCAGAGAAATGTGATGGCGTCTGCTGCTGTTCATCTCCAGCATTTTGGGCGTGAAGCGATCAAGGGGCACCTTGTGGCATTACCAATTTTTCATGTGATGGGACTGACTTCTGCGTGGGCGACTTTTATCAACGGCGGAAAGAATGTTTTGCTCAAGCAGTTTGAAGATAAACTAGCTGTGCAGTTGATTGATGCTGAAAAATTAACTTATTTCGGCTCGTTTCCTCCTGTTCTGGAACGTGTACTTGATACCGCAAAAGAAGCCGGTACAGAATTGAAAAGTCTGCGGGTGGTTTACGGATTAGAAGGTCCTCAGAATATTCAACGTCTACATGAAGAAACATCCGCGGTTTTCTGGACGGGTTTTGGACAAGCNGAAACCACAGCATTTGTAACTGCTTCTCCTGCTGCAGAAAGACCGGGATCTTCCGGACAAGCGACTATGCTTAATTCAGTTGCTGTTGTTGATGAAGTTGATCGACAGTTACCCTGTGGTGAAGAAGGTGAAATTGTGGTACGTGGGGAAAATATTTTTCTCGAATACTGGGAGATGCCTGAAGCAACAGCCTATGCACAGCGTAATAACTGGCATCACACAGGTGACATAGGACGTTTTGATGAAGACGGTTATTTGTGGTACGTCAAACGTAAAGCAGAAAAAGAATTGATAAAAACAGGTGGTGAAAATGTATATCCTGGCGAAGTGGAAAACGTATTGCTCAAGCATCCTGAAATCAAAGAATGCTGCGTAATTGGAGTTCCGGATAAAACCTGGGGTGAAGCGGTAAAGGCGATTTGTGTCTGCAGCGACGGTGTTAAACTATCTCTGGACGCAGTACGTGATTTTGTGGGAGAAAAGATTGCCGGTTTTAAAAAACCGCGGCAGGTGTTTNTTGTGGATGAACTGCCTCAGACCAATAANGAAATTGATCGGGAGGCAGTAAAAGCTAAGTGGGGAGCATAAATNGAAANAATCACTCCGGAGTTACATAAGCTGAGGTAATTCCGCCATCCACCACAAATTCAGTTCCGGTTGTGTAGGATGATTCATCGGAAGCCAGAAACAATGCTGACTGTGCCATTTCCTTGGCTTCACCGAATCGTCCCATTGGAATATGCACGAGTCTTTTTTGTTTTTTGGCTTCAGTGTCGAGAAATTTCATCAACAATTCAGTCCTCAAAGGTCCCGGACACAGCGCGTTTACGCGGATATTTTCACGGGCATGAATCACCGATAATTCACGTGTCAAAGCTATTACTCCGCCTTTACTGGCAGTATATGCCACTTGTGGTGTCGCTGCGCCCATCAGACCAACGAATGACGCGGTATTGATGATCGAACCACCACCTGCACGCTGCATGGCCGCGATACCGTATTTACAGCCGAGAAAGACGCCTTTCAGATTGATTGACATGGTTAAATCCCAGACATCTTCTTCTGTAACCAACGCATTATCGTCACGGCTGTCCATGATTCCAGCGTTATTGAACATTACGTCCAGCTTTCCGAACTGATTCTCTGCGGTTTTTACCATTGCTTCACAGTCAGCCGCTTTCGAAATATCGGCATGTGNGTAAACAGCTTCTCCGCCTGCACTTTTGATTTCCGCAACTGTTTTTTCACCTTCTGTGTCATTTAGGTCAACTGCCACAATTTTAGCACCTTCTTTTGCAAACAATAGAGCAGATTCTTTTCCAATTCCACTTGATGCACCCGTAATAAGCGCGACTTTATTTTCTAATCTCATTTTTATATTCCTGATAATTATTTATATTCGTTCAAAATATCGTTTTAATTCCCAATCCGTCACAGCAGCTTCATAGGCTTCCGCTTCAGTGAGGAAAAAATGAATGTAGTGCTTATGCACAGCATCTCCAAAAGTTGTTTTTGCAAAATCACTTTGCTCAAACAAAGTTAACGCCTCCCGTAAAGTCATAGGCACTTCAGGAAGTTCATCTGCNGAATAAACATCACCTTCAAACATCGGTGGTGGCTCGGTTTTGTTGCGAATACCGTCAAGCCCCGACGCCATGGCTGCAGTGTATGCCAAATAAGGATTACAGTCTGCTCCCGGGATACGGCATTCTATTCTTAAACTTGNCCCTTTTCCAACCACNCGGAATCCGGCGGTNCGGTTATCATGGCACCATGCCATGCGAGTTGGCGCCCAGGATTTTGTTTCATAGCGTTTGTATGAATTTATTGTTGGCGCATAAAACACCATCATCTCCGGCATGTGCTTAATCCATCCTCCAAGAAACCAGCGGAANGTTTCGGAACATTCAATCGGCCCTTCTTTCAAGCCTCCAGGAAATGCGTTTTCGTCACCTTTCCACAAACTAAGATGAATATGGCAACTGGAACCAGGTTGACCATCTTTATATTTTGACATGAAAGTGACACTGATGTCTTTCTGTTCCGCGACTTCTTTGAGACATTGTTTGTAAAGNGCATGACGGTCTGCCATTGTTAATACTTCNGCATATCTTACATTCAGTTCGTGTTGACCAAGCGCCGCTTCACCTTTAGAATTTTCCACTGGTATTCCAGAATCCCGCAAATGTCTCCGGACGTCGCCGTTAAAATGCTCGACACGTGTACCCTGTAGAGAATGATAGTCTTCAATATACCATCCTGCCGGTTTCAGGTCTTTGTAACCCTTTTCCGCAGCTTCCTGAAAAGAATTTTGAAAGATAAAATATTCCAGTTCAGAACCGGCTTTTGCAGTGAAACCAAGTTCGTTTGCTAAATCAACCTGTTTGCGGAGCATTGAACGTGGAGCTACTTCTGTCAGTTCATGCGTTTTATTCTCTTTAACATCACAAAGCACCATCGCACTGCGGTCTAGCCAACTGACTTTACGCAAAGTACTAAAGTCCGGAACAATGTGAAAATCACCGTAACCACGTTCCCAATTTGTGTATTCATATCCGGAAACGGGATCCATTTCCATATCCACTGTCACCAGGTAATCACAACAGTGAGTTCCGTTTTCTACAGCATCTTCCAGAAAAAACTCTGCGTCAAAACGCTTTCCCATAAAACGTCCGTAGAGGTCGGTAAAAACTACCAGAACAGTATCAATTTCTCTACTATCAACTTGCTGCTGAAGTTCTTCAACCGTCAGCATACCGTATACTTTCATTTCTATTTTCCTTTTGATTAATTGTTTTGTTAAATAAAAACGCCGGTGATTCTAAAAAGAATAACCGGCGGATCTTGTTTTGGAAAGTCAAACGTTGATCAGAAATTAATAAAATTCGTACTTNNTAATATAATTGCACAGATTAGTTTGTATAATAAAGCAAAAAGTCATCTGTATTTATACTCAGGATCAATTGATCCTGAGTATAAAACTTTTGTTCAACTGTAACGATAAGGAACACCAGCTTTTTCCATTACTTTAGTGTAATCCTTAAATATTTGACAAACCTTTGCGGCACGTGGACTGATACTGGCCATTTCATCCCAGAATTCAGCTGAGTCTGCTACGACCTGATCCCATTCATTAGCCGGAATAGTAGTCAATTCCATTTTCTTGCCTTCTACACGCAACTTTGCTTCTCCGCCCCAATACCAAATTTGGCGGTAATAGTGAGAGCTGTCCATGGAAATTTTAAACAATTCTTGAAGATGTGGAGGGACTTTTTTCCAGCTGTTACTATTAGCAAAATAAGATCCACACCATGCACCAGTTACGTTGTTTAGTAAGGCATAGTCACAAGCATCTGCCCAACCGACTTCATAGGCTTCAGTGAACCCACACCAGGCAACACCGTCAAGTTCTCCGGTTTGCAGAGCAACCTCAATGTCATCCCAAGGCAGTGTTACAGGGATTAAACCATATCGAGCTAAGAATTTTCCAGCAGTTGGTACACCAAATACTCGTTTGCCTTTCATATCAGCGATGCTGCGAATAGGCTTTTTTGAGAAAATATGACATGGATCCCAAGCACCTGCACCAAGCCATTCAACGCCCTTAACTTCATCGTAAGCCTCTTGCCAGATTTCATTCATTCCATAGTATTTGAATAAAACAGGCAGGTCCAAACTGTAGCGAGTTGAGAACGGGAAATAGCCACCGAACACACTGATGTCTACCGGAGAAGCCATAGTCGCGTCATCACTTTGCACTGCATCAATAACTCCTTTTTGCATCGCTCTAAAAAGCTCATCGGTAGGCACTAATTGATCTGCATAATACAGCTCAATTTCCATCTCGCCATTTGCTGCTCTATTAAAAGCTTCGATTTGAGGCTTGATGACGTGTGCACCTAACGGAGCACCGGAATAAGTTTGTAAACGCCACTTGATGGGATTGCTTTTGGCGTAAGCCATTGGAGCCGTTCCTGCCGCCAATATACCTGCCGTTCCTACACCAGCTTTTTTAATAAACTCTCTGCGTCCTTTTGGTTCAACAGAAGGAAGTATTATCTCTTTTTTTTCTTTCATTGACTTTCTCCTAATTGTGGTTTTTAAGATTAAACCCAAGAGTCACAACCACGTTTCAACTGATTGGGTTAGAGCCGATAGGCTCGTTAAAGTATTTTATTTCGAATAAACATACTCTGGTAGCCAAAGGGCAATTTGTGGAAATACCATTACCAAGGTCAGTGCGAGAGTCATAATCAGGACAAAAGGGACGATTGAGCGGTATATATCCATAAGAGTAATTTCCTTCGGAGCCATCGCTCTCATCAAGAATAAATTGTAACCAAACGGCGGCGTCATATAAGCGATTTGGCAAGTGATGGTATATAAAACTCCGTACCAAACTGGGTCAAAGCCCAAGACCTTGACCAAAGGTACATACAAAGGTGCAACTATGACTAACATTGCTGTATCGTCCAGAAAAGTTCCCATTAACAAATAGGATAATTGCATCATGATCAGCACTTCCCAAGGCGTTAAGTTCCAGCTGGTAATAAACAATGATTCGATAGACTTAACTGCTCCTATACCATCAAATACAGCTCCAAAACTAAGTGCGGCCAGAATAATCCACATAAACATACATGAAATACCAAGCGTTTTACGCATTGTTGCTTCTATTACTTTCCAGTTCAACCTTCTTTTTGCAATAGCAGCAATTGTTGCGGCTGTTGCACCAACAGCAGAGCTTTCTACCAAACTGGTAATCCCCATAATGAATAAGCCGGTCATAAAAAAGAAGATCAAAAATGGAGTAATGCCAGCTTTTAATACCTTGAGTTTATCGCTAAAAGGCATTGTTCGTTCTTCTTCGCTTAAAGCAGGTGCAAGATCGGGCTGAAGTTTACAGCGAACAGCAATATAAATAATGAAAAGACCTGCCATCATAAGACCCGGAATTGCTCCGGCAAGCCATAATTTACCAACTGGTTGCCGAGCAATCATTCCATAGAGTACCAACACCACACTTGGCGGAATCAAAATACCCAAAGAACTACCGGCCTGTACCACGCCGGTAATCATGATTTTGTCATAATTCCTCCGCAGCATTTCCGGTAACGCAATCGTGGCGCCTATAGCCATGCCTGCTACACTTAATCCATTCATGGCTGAAATTACTATCATGAGTGCAATTGTTCCAATAGCCAATCCTCCTCTTACTCCACCGAACCAGACGTGAAACATGTGGTATAAGTCATCAGCGATTCCTGACTCAGACAGGATGTAGCCCATATAAATAAATAAAGGCAAAGTCAGTAATGGATACCAGTTAAATAGTTTGAATGCCGCACTGAAAGGCATCTCGACACCACCGGTTCCCCACAGCAATAGTGCAGCAGTAGCCGAGACAAAGCCAATGGCTGCAAAAATTCGTTGACCTGTCAGCATCATCAAGAGCATGCCGCCGAACATGGTCATGCCGATCATTTCGTAACTCATGTGATCCTAACTCCTCTTGATTTTGCCAGGTCTTTGAAAAAAGTTGAGAAAGTTTGCAAAATCATCAAGAAAATTCCAAAAGTCATAATTAATTTGATTGGAATCATCGATGGGTTCCATTGGGAAAACTTTCTCTGGCCGTACTCTATGGCATACTGAGTACTGGAT
>NYXK01000117.1 GCA_002685535.1 Deltaproteobacteria bacterium | reverse complement strand
GAATCATGGCGGTGTCCAGGTTCCGGCATGCCCACCGGAGGTGCTGACCTGCTCCGATCCGAGATGTTCTATCGCACCCCAGGATGGTGGCGGTTGCGCGCCCCAATCATCATCCTGGATATAATAGTCTTGGGGTCAAGTTCTTCCCAATCCAGACTTGGCTGCGGTAGTGCAAGCCCATCAATATCCGGGAGTGGTGAGCCACTGTTTATATGCCCGTGGGGTTGCTGGCTAAGCTCTTCGTGATGATCAGACTGCTCATGGTATATCAACGGGTGTGCGGACTTGCCGTGGTCTATACTGCCATTGGATAGACTTTCCATCTTTGATCTTGGTGCTAGGAGAGAAAGACTGAAGGCTTTCAAGAGTACTGTCTGGCTGCGTATCCCGAACTAATTCTGGAGTACCTTGGACATGATCGTTAGATTGCCTCTGGTCAGTTGTCCCGACGGCCGTATCGGTCTGTGGTGTGTTAATAGTTTCTTTCGACATCTGGAATGGCTCCTTCGAGGAGGGTTCACCAACTTTGGATGAGTTGCGATCACTAGAGCACTGGAACAGCTCTTCGGGTAATCTGACAACTCGTGGGATGGGATTGTCTCGACCACGGGTCGTTTGCTTGGAATGTCACTAGCAACTATACCTCGAAGGAAACCTGACAGATTGCTGAATTTGTTCCTTCAACCCTGGATAACAGAAGTCGACGTAGTCGGCATAGCCTGATCGTGACCCTTCCGCAGTGCATGGAGACTATTAATCAGCGAACCAGTATTAAGTGCCATCACTATCTGGAGCAAGAACCTACGTCGTTTGCGTCACCTCGTTAGGAAGTATGACCAGGAAAGGGGGCCCGTATTGCTGAGACCACTTGCACAGTGGCTTCCCCAACCTCATCCAATACTCAAATCTATCCTCTGCTTGTGCACGCACCTCTTCCGGGCTCGACTGCTCACCTGTCTGACTACTCCCCTTCCTACATTGCTTTCCTTTCCACGTTTATTCCCCTTGCCACTCTTCCTTGCCTTTCCAGTATGCTTGTTCGTCTGCTTGACTGTGTGGGGAAGGGGAGGTCGACGAATCTCTCCTTTACAGTTGGTTGTCGGCCTCCTTTGGGCCCAGCTTTGCCAGCTTCACCTTCTGCTCTCTCGGCATCAACTTCCTCCATATACCTGGCTGTCAGCTCATCCCTCTCCACCTGGCCATTGCGAGCTGGTTGCTCCTCAGACGGGCTGTCCTCTTGAAAGATTCTGTTTGGGATTCAAGATTGGTCTACAACAGCCTCGAGCATCATCGGCACCATAGGAAGACCGGTTGACTAGTATATTGCACGATCGCGCCTGTGAGGAAACCCTCAACCCCTCCCAGGATCCAGGTGAAACCGTGAATCTCTTTGTCCATTGCCTTCCATTGTTACCCATCCTGCTTCAGCCCATGTGTGATCGTGATCGGTATTTGTATATGCGGCGGCTGTGGAGACTGGTCGGATGGTTAGAAAAGTAAATCTTCATGTATTGCTGAGCGATGTAAAGGTCAAGAGATTAGATTTTCTCACTACCATGGGGTGTCGACCTCAGGAAAGCTCACCGCCCTCATGCCAAGGTTCCCGTTGCACTATCGAGTGTGCCCTTCCTGTCCCAAGAGTCTGGCAAGAAAGTTACGGAGACAGGCTCAACGCGCTGAGTCTCCATGGACGTGGAGGGTTGGAAACAGAAACTGGTGCGATAAACCTAGCTCTAGCGAATGGCGGCTACAGCCGTCTTCAGAACCACGACCCGTTCTGGCATTGGGCTCGTCATCATAATCTCGCTGTGTTTGAACAACGGCGACAAATGATAGACATCCAGACGTCGAGGTGCTCGGGGGTCCCAACCATATAGGGGCAACGATATCTGCCACAAGGCTGTCGCGGCACCATCAACAACCGAGCGGCATGAGTGGTCAAGATTTGTCTCAAACGAAGGTGGAAAAAAGGTACAACCAATGGTCCAACATGTGCACGCGCCCCACCATTCTGAGCTTTCGCTGCAGCCTCGTCTCTTTTCTTCCTCAATAACAACAACAATGAACAACTGTCAACCTCCACCACAACTCCAGATTCGCGTCGCAGATTCTATAACGATTCCAAAAGGCCCAAACACCTTATCACTGGAGTTTGGAGATCTGCGGAGTTGATTTGATACCTCTGATGCAATTGGCGCCAAGTCATGTTCACTTACTCCGACATCTCTACAACTTCTCCTCCACAACTCTCCTTCACAACCAACCTCAAATTACGTCACAGCCAAAGGCGTTGGTTGAGATTCTAAATCTCAGCAGCAGAGAAGCACCGAATTTCTGTACTACATCAACTGCGCAACAGAAGAAAAACAACCTCCCGAACCACACAAATGCATCAGAATCACTGGAGTAACATCAGCTCGGCCGAAATCAATCATGCTTTTTAGCTACTGGAAACGCCCTCCCCAGAAAACAACCACTCAAGAAACTCGGCTCACCGAGGGAAAGAAATACAACCTCTCTAGATCACAGCGACAATCAACCCGCTTCTCTAAGTCAACTATCTATGCGAGTTTGATCTCTATTCAACACATCTCACCGCATTGTCTTTCACTCTGTCTTACTATTCGTCGCCCGTCGTCCGTTGTCCTCCGTTGACGAGAATCATCTCTTTTCTCTGGCATTTCTATAACTTCGCCTCCATAACTCTCCGTCACAAACTGACCTCAAACCCGTTGTAGCTAAAGCCGGTGATCGGGATCCTAAACCTCAGCCGCAACAAAATAAAATCCATACTCTTAATGATACAGTATTAAACGGCCGGTAGGAATGTATGGAAGGTTCGGGGAGTAGAGTGGTCTGCCATGACGAGAAAGGGATGTTGATCTAGCATCAAAGATGGGGATGACTGGGGCCATAACGAAATAGGATTGGCAGAAAAAGAAACCCAACCAGTCGTTTATGGGTCATTGTTAGCCGTGGATGAGACAGGCAATTCTGTGCCTTCGAGGAGAGAGTGGGTGCGCGGAGCCTTCGGCTTTTCATTTTTCCGAGAGTTTTTATGTTTTTGGTCAGTTTCTCGTGGATTAGTAACCAGTGACCTTTCGTTTGCAAACTCGTTTCACTTAAAAACAGCGTGAGCATAGACGACCCGGGCCATTTTTCGCTGATGTCGGAAATGCCCCGAGTGCCCCTGCCTCAAAACTGGAGCGACTAGTGAGGGGCTGGGGTCAAGCACCGCCGTCCCCGCTCCAGCCCCATATGTCGTGTCTGACGCAGTATTGCCATTGAAGACCAAATGTCAGTCTAATCTTTAGGGAGGACGAATCGACCATTGTCAGAAAGTTAAAGCTTAAATAGACATCAAAGTGCTAGCACTATTCGGGTCACTCTCACTGTGCACTCTCTTTATTTCGCATCTCCTGCCCTCAGCGACACAATCACATCGTTGCCACTGGACTGCCAGACGTGGAGGAGGGGTTACCCTACCTGCCATTATTACAGCCACTGTTAAGTATACAGCGGTATAGATGAAACCGAAGGACTTGGTATCGGATGGTCTTGTCCGGGTTTTTGGTGATCGAACGTGGGAGGCTAACCAAGTCAGGTAAGTATCTCTTTGAAATATTTCACGTGATCACAGGCATCTGAATTTGGGAATGGGCTTACTGCAAGTATCCCTGGACGTGATTGTATTGCTCCAACTTGAAATAGACGCTGCGAAGTGCAAGGCGTTCCAAAGAAAGAAACTTGGCGCTGTTCAACCGGAAAACGAATGGGTACTTTTCTATTTGTCCTATTCAGGCAAAAGTGTTGAGGGGAAGGCAAATTCGGGGCGGAACTTGAACCTTGATATTTTTGATTTCCACTCGAAAACATTCTGATTCCCATTGCCTGCGAGTCTGGGTATTTCGGGAGTTGTCTTGTTTCTGATCGCCCGAATGGGCGAAGAAAAGCGGGTTGATGTTGGCACGTGCGCCAACGATGGCTGCCACTTTCGGCCGAACGTTCAAAAACAGTTCGATTTTGCGATTTTTGCTTTTTTTTCCCGTTTTTTTTTTTTTGTTTTTTGGCATGGCATGGCACAAAGCGGTGAGACGTAATTTTGCCCTTTCGCCATGGGTGACTAGAAAACAAACACTAGATTCTGGAGACTCAGCTCAAAGGAGGCGATGCTCGGTAGACGGATGACTCCAACTGTTCAAGAGCGCGAGTGCCTAGGGAAAGAATGAATGGTATCAGCAGAGACCTCGTACTTCAAGTCCTGCGGGCTTGGAAACTCAATTGGAGTGGCTGACTCGCTTGTTAAGCATTTTGCATAGACACTGAGTCGTCACGAATGGCGGCGCAAACTCTCCCAGTGGAACAAAACCTTACAACAGGAGTTCCCTGAAATGTCGACCACTGGCCCTTACTAGTCACTGATGGGATAATCATTAAAGATAACCACATTATGCCCATGCCCATATTACCTTTCCTATCAAAGGCTTCCACAGGGGCTCGACCAATTTTTTGATAAAGTCCGGTTAGGGCGATTCTCCTTTTGGTCATTTTTTGCTCGACTGTCTTGGAAAAGAGGGTCTGCCTAGAGGATCTCCAGTGCTTTAGGCATGGGGAAGGCCTGATAACCTGCGTCGGAGGTCCGAGAATATACCAGCAGAACGGTGGAGAAAGGGTGCATGCGTCTGTGCGATGACGCTTTCAATGGATGTGGAGAATTCGCGTTCTATTCATCAGTGCAGCGGCGCATCTCGAACCGCATTAACTATAGCAGTGTGCGTGTTATCTCACGATTTCTCCGCTAGATATTTGTTGATGTTATGATTGCGCATGGGACATCCTTCCCAGGATATCCTCGTCCTCGTCAGGGATCGTTTCATTCAGCCTTGAGAAGCATGCAGCTCCTCTCTGGCGGGGAAGGAAATGCTTGCGATTCCCCTGGCAGGCTACAGTGTCATGGAAGTTTGTACAAGGTCTGACCCAAATGTATTTGGCCAACCACAACTCGCTCTTAGGATTGGCCATTGTGCAGTACGAACTCCCCGCAATAGAAGCGCAAAAACTGAGGTTGAAACTCAAGTATCTGATCCCGTTGGAAAATGAAGAGACCAGTCGCAGTCAGTACAGTAATGAACCTGCATCTTGACCCCTGGGGAAAGCCATGACCCCCACTAAAGCCTGACAAACCATCAAATAAGAAACAGCAATGTTACAGCCCTTCGCCAGCTTATGTTCAAAACGTATATATCTATTTCAGCCGCTGCGTCGCTCATTAAGGTTATTAGGACGTGCTTATCTTTACCAAACGGAACAACAGCTTGTTATCGCATACGATGCCCGACACTTCCTGGTCCATGGGTGATCCATGACATCCGTCACCAAGGCCCACATGTATGATCAGCTGAGCTCACTGGCACCTAGGACGGCCCTTTGCCAGGGGAGACAACCCACTAGCTCGCTTGAGGAGCTTCCGGCAATCAACCATACTGGTCGTCACTCGAGACTTGAGGTCAAGTTGATGTCTGCATATCGTGAGTCCTGGTATTTCACCACTCCACAGACCAGGTATACTTCAGATCTTGTAACGTTCAAACATTCACCTTTCGATTTCACCAAAGTCTGAAAATTCGACGTCCGAATTCAGCATCAGCATCCACGACCACTGTGCTGGATGCTTTTACTTCTCTCAGCATATCCCGTCTAAGTCGATTCAATCCAAGCAGAGCATCAGCTCTTGTGTAATTTATATGTCCAATCACAAAATTCTGCTGAACACCACTCGCTATCCTAGAAGCAAATCACTGCTTTTACCCACATCTATTGCATACACCAATTGCATATACCACCTCGACTGATGGATATGCCCAATCATCCCGGGCTTGTCTTGATCCACCACGAGATCATTGCCACCACGTCCTAGAAGTTTCCCCCCAAACACTATGAAGGAGTTCATAAGGGATGTCATGGAGTTGGTGGAGAATGAGCCATACGTACGACGGTTCCAGTGTGACTGGCAGAATTGCAGCAGCAAAGTGAGTAACTATCTTGGGGTTTGAGATCCATGGAGCATACTTACAGTGCC
Organism: Deltaproteobacteria bacterium; assembly: GCA_002685535.1. Taxonomy (GTDB): domain Bacteria; phylum SAR324; class SAR324; order SAR324; family NAC60-12; genus Arctic96AD-7. The sequence goes on along the minus strand of NYXK01000117.1, from coordinate 5,968 downwards.
TTGCTCTAGAGATTCAAAAAGAAGTCTGATCTCCAGAGACATTACCGAATCCACACCAATGACCGTCCATACTCTTGCATAGCACTCGATTGTGGGAGGAGTTTCATTCAAACAAGTGGTTCGACTGTCCATCTCCGAACTCAAACTGGCGAGAGGCATTATCAATGCCAGCACAGTGGCTGTGGAAAGCGATTCTCCGACGTAAGATTCTCTAGCCCCTCCTTGTTGACAGTTTTAGCTGATTATCGTAGTCTTCTAGTCTTGCTCGTCATCGTAGATCACTTCCTGAACCAGATTTCAGCTGAGTCCTTGTCCAGTTTCGTCACAAACACCAAGCGTTGGCATGCAAGCCTTCGCTTAAACAGTCCCTATGAAGCCATTCTTTTCCTCGAGAACCACATTGTCCACAAGTTCATTTGTATCTGAGCGCAGCGTGCATAAACACCACCTAATCTCAACCAATTAAGATGTCTCCTTCTGATTACGAGGGTAGAGATTGCACTTGGCGAATGTTAGCTAGGCTTTCAACGAGATTGTGGATGTAAAGTTGAGCGGGGCCAGACTCTGTCATGCTAAGGCATATATGACCACCAGATGGCCTCAAAATTCAGAGGGCGTTTAATAGACTTACATCAGTACAAACATGTCGAATCCGAGATCCTACATCTACGAAGGGTTCTGGACGGACTGGTCTCACGGTCCCATTCTAGGAAAGACCCTCACCCTCCCCCAACGCAATGGCAGCTTCCTCCTAGTCTTCCTTGCAATATACGTCACGATAGCCGCAACCTCATTCAGGCAGATTATAAGTTTCATTCTCCATCAACACCTTACGTATCATCCCGATAAAGAAGTTGATGGCTTGCATTCCCAACGACAAGCCATCTTCCGGAACACCAAAACAGCTGCTGCTGCGTCGTGGGAACTCCTCCGACTTGGCTTTACCTGGAAAGCGAAAGCTAGATCATCGTGGTTACGATCTATCCCGTTTGGTCTTCTGGCCCTGGCGAATCTTGTTGCCTTTGCAATCTCAAGCATCTTCGTGTCTCAAGTTGCAAGTGGCGCTGGTGATTTCGTTCTGATCCGAAGTCCATACTGTGGATATCACCTCTTTCCTTCCTCGCCATCGTCATCATTGAACCAAACAAACGCAATCGAAATCGATGATAGTGGTTATAAATCACTACGAGACACCACTCGAGCAGCTGAATATGCCAAATCTTGTTATGGTACCGCGACTCAACTTGGACAATGCAACAATTTCGTCATTAAAGAAATCCCTTCCCGACTCAACACGAATGTCACCTGTCCCTTCGCGCAGAGTATTTGTTTACGCAATGGATCAGCCACGATTCAAATCGATACTGATCTGATTGACTCATATGAGATGCTGGGTATCAGTGCATCTGTCTCGAATCGTGTTGCTTTCCGAAAAGTGTCTACTTGTACGCCTCTGCGACTTCGCGACTACTATAGAGATGAGCCCGGTGTTGATGAAGGGCTTGGAACAGAGAATATGGCCAACTTCTATCTTGGACCAAGATCTTCGTCTCATAAATCTACTTTTGAGTATAATATCAGAAGTCAAACAACGGTGGAGAATTACAACATCGCGTAAGTCTGTTGACATTATCAAAAAGCAATAGAGTACTGACATTATACCATAGAAGTGTGGTTTCTTACGCTGGAATATCGCCAAGCGGATGGACGCCTATTGCAGAATTAAATCTCACAGACGCAGATGTGTCCCTTGTTTTTCTCACAGGAAATGCAGTGTACTACAGTGCTCCAAACAACGATGACCTTTTTTCCACGATACCAGCCACTTCTGTTGCAAATTCTAGTGCTGCAGATGGCAAATATGTTCCATATTACCACGTCGCAGCTTTGGCTTGCGCAGAGCAGTATCAATTCTGTACAGTCTCTGGAGAAGCCCGTTGTACGAGCTTGACAGGGTCGGAACCTTTAATAGATGAATGCGCAAAGATCTACCCTGATGCCGTAAGGTTCTTGACTGCTGCGAGGATGCTGGATTTGACGATGAAATTGACAATGGATGCAAGTGTTTATGGGAGAGGAAGTGCCGCTATCCTAGGTAAGTGTTTTCAGTCTTTGGATGATCCCTATTAGCACAAGTTTTCTGCACAAGGGTGACTACTGATCAAACTTGTGAAGCGGCACAAACAGTCTCTGCTCGCCATCAAAAAGCACCCATTCCAGTCAACCAATGGCACCTAGAAGCTCACTCCTGGTTCAGGACTCTCCTTGCCAAACTGCAATATTCGATCGTTGAGTACGCCTCTGGAGCAACTGATTTGGGCACAACAGGATATATAATCAGTCCCTTCCCTATCGAAGACGAACCCACATCTATACCTGCGGACCCAGTAAACATGATTCCCAAGAACATCACTCGTATGAGCCCCGAGTCTGTAAAGGCAATCAGGAACATGTGTCACAATCAAATGGTGCGCAATCTCGGTACACATCAGAACTTTAATGTCTTGGGCATTGTGCTAGTTGTTGTGATTGGGGGTATCATTATTTTCTTAGGCTTGGTAATTGATGCACTTGTGGGTTATATACAAGGTTGGAGATGTTGGAAGGGAAGATTCGAGTTCAAGAGAAGAGCTTGGAAGGAAGCTTGGTTCTTGAGATTGGCAGAGAGGGAGAGGGCTAGGAGGGAAAGAAAGGGTTTGAGCGATGACTATGATCCGTTTTTGATTGGTAGGAAGGATGCGTGTCGTTAATTCGAGTGGGCTGAATACCAGACACTCTTTTCTCCTGCTGGCTGCATCAAGCGGGCATACAGTGTGGAGATAGGGCAAGATCCCTGTGGGCCATACATTTCGTAGGGCTGAGCAATAGCAGGTCCGATGCTTGTAGGTCGCAATAGTAGAATTGGCAAGTTGTGAAACCGTGCGGTCATAAGTCGTTCCATTAGCTGCTCGATTAGCTGCTTGAAATACGCATAGGCCCTTGGGAGCCCCTGCAGATACCTTGTTGTGCCAGTCTGTATAATTTGGTCGAGTTCTCCCTCCGCATCGCCAGGAATGCAAAGGTAACTTACAGATAAACATTCGATTTATTTCAATTACAACAGAAAGCATTTATATTTAGGGGTAGATATAGGTTTGCCAACCAGTTTTTTTATGCAATGACCTTTGAGTGTTGAAATCTATTTAAGTTTCCGGCACACCGGGTTTTCCGCCACCACGCCAAGACAGACGTTATTCTTGTAGGTGAGTTATTGGGAAAAGACGCAACGGATGTAAATTAGTTGCGTTGAAAATTTAAGGTCCTAAGCATGGTGCTCGAATGAATAGATCTAGCTTTTCATATACTTTTTTTGTAGATTCAGAGACACTTCAAAATCTTTTGTCAGTGAAAGACTCTACATACTTCGGTCCAGAGCGAGGTATTTGATTAACACACATGCCAAATCATCCGACCTCTATATTACAACCGTCTGCGATAGATATCACTAGAGTTAATCTCTGCTTCTCTACGCCAATAAGCTCGACCTCTTCTCCCTCTTGAAGCTTGATGATGGGAAATCTCTGAAGAATACGAACGATCGTATACGCTGCTTCGGCAAGTGCAAAGTCCACTACTATCTGTTAGTCTACGGCAAGTGTATGCATAATGGACGGCGATGCTCACTTCCAAGACAGACTCTAGGTCCACCATTGAACGGCAAGTAACCCCATCTTGCGTTCGTTTTATCAAGTTTCAGCGGCATGTCCTTGTCCCAACGCTCTGGTTGAAACAATCGGCATCCATACCATAAAGATCGGGACGTCGATGCATAGTGTACACGCTATAAGCTATTGTAGTACCTTTCGGGACAAGAACTGGAGCCTTTCTGTCAGGACCAGCAGCGCTTTTATCGAAAGGATACGCCATGACTCAATGAAAGCTTGTGAGTTCGTAAACCAGACCGACTATCTTTTCCAAAAGATGTGACAGCTCCGTCAGACAGAACATGAAACATGTCCATGGAGCCTAGTGGCCGCGAGTCTTGCCGGGCAATACGCAAGTCATGAAGAGGTTTACTCTTCATTGTTGTTGACAAAAGACTCTGCTCCGAAGCCAATGCCGCCATCACCAAGCTGATCTCGCTTCGAAGGTAGGTGTTGATTGTTGTTCTATATGAAACTTGCGACATACCAATTGTAACCAGAAAACCAAGCTATAGGATCTACGGCGTAACCCTATGAGGGTGATGAGCCCGGCAAGGCTGAGTAACACCCCTTCCACCGTTAGTACCGAGTCTGGAGAGAATCGTTCACAAAACAGCCGTAGCATGATCTTCGTATGTCTTCCTCATTGAACCAAGAGTCGGATATGTTGAACTGAACCCCCTATAGTATTCGGTGCTGGGTCGTCTTTGTCCGGCGTCTAGCAACCAATGATAGTCAATGGAGATCATCTCAATTGTCACTGCCAAGAACCGGAGATTGTATCATAAGAAGTCTCGGAACAAGTCTTAAATCTTGGCGGGCGCTCTGAAGGCTTGAACGTTGTTTGTCACTGGACACCCGTCACGTGGCTGTATGCTTCTCGAAATACTTTTACCGTAGCTGAAACATCTGCGGTCTACAGAATCCCCGCTTTATGCTGGTATGAGCGTGGTATAGTTCGGAATTAAACGCACATGAGTATTGAAGAATGTCGCTGCCCTTTCACAATACCTGTAGACTGTTTGGAGCGGGTAAAAAAAGTCAAAAAGAACTCCCGCCGCTAGTGACATTCATCCCGTTCTGAAGCGAGTTTCAAGTCAAGCTTTATCGACGTGTGCGAAGCGTAGAGAGCCGAACGGCTCGTCTATTTGGCGAGCTAATGCTCGGGTCCCAGCGTCTCCGCGTCAATGTCACTCTGGTCAGTCCGTAGAACGACGACCGCGATGTCACTGCTAGGGGGACGCGGCTGGTTTTGTTTTAACTCCCCTCCAGACCCCGAAAACTTTGTTTAGCCACATGTCTCTAAGTATTAAAGTCATCATGAATTATGATTCTGTTGCTCAAGAATTACTCGGCGAGAAGGTAGCCGGACTACGTCCAAGCGAACGGTGCGTTCTCCGAGCATGCGTTTGTCTCAAGAGTACGGGGAGGTATCTTCACTTCAAGTAAAAATACATTTGTGCCAGCGTCAGGTGTCATCCGTCTTCGTTCATTGGAAATCCGAGACCCAACAAATCCGCGACTCAAAAATCAAAAATGTCGTAGACGTTGAACTTAAGACATAATGGGCTTGGCATGGCGAATATCTCCACTGCACGCCTTACTCTTACTGGAGAGTCATTCTATGAATCCAATTTGCAACTTTCTTGCTTCATACTCCATATGCTATTTATGTGTATCTGAATTAACTCAAAAGTACCGCTTGCACTTCGCGACTTTCAACAACATTCTTCTTTTAATGTCACCCCTTCCTTGAATCCTATATCACAAAAACTCCAAGTCCACAGAGTACGCTGAGCGACTCAGATAATTCAAATTCCTTACTTCATCGATCCATTCAGCTTTTGACAGATCTTTTGACGCCAATATTCAGACTTATCAACACCGTCAACCATGGATTCCAACCTTCGACAGCCCCCAAACTCTAATGCTACGACCTTAGCTTCTTTGACCAACGAGCATTTTCAAGAGCCAATAGCCAGGAGCCAGGAGCAGACGCGATCTCAAAATATCAGGAGCAAAGTCCGTGGTGGGTGGGTAATGGCTAGACAGTCCCGCATACCATCGAGGGCCTGGAACCGGCAAAGTATTCTAGTCTTCACCGATTTCAACAACTGCGAGAATGACCAGCGAAGTCGACCACGTATGGCGGAGCAAAACAGCGAGGACTTGGAAGACAGCACGTCTCAGCCAGATGATGTCAGACCATCGAGGGCCTGGAACCGGCAAAGTATTCTAGTCTTCACCGATTTCAACAACTGCGAGAATGACCAGCGAAGTCGACC
>NYXK01000116.1 GCA_002685535.1 Deltaproteobacteria bacterium | reverse complement strand
GTTCTTTTATATCAAGTCTACCCTTATGCCTTGAGTGCTCCCTCTCTTGTTGTGTGGTTGCTTGGGATTTGCCCCTCCACAATATAACTAATACTAAATCCTTAAGCGATATCAAACATTAAAGTAAAAAGAAAGTCAAACATATCACTTACCAAATTCACAACAATTACAAAACCGTTATTTGATAATACAAATTACCTAAAACCCGGCGTAATATCACCAAATACTATTAATACCTCTTTTAACATGGCTTATATATCATAGACTCACTTGTTCTAAGACATTATGCCATCTGCTACTTGAGGCGTAGCCTCGTAGGGATATAATATCATGTCGATAAGATTCTTCTTCATCAATAAATATGTGTTTCCAACTTAACTTCTAACTCACGTAAAAATACATACCAACTAATGGGAGTTCTGTCTCGCTGAAAGGTACTACGCTCATGTTATTCACTTAAATAAATAATGATAAGCGTAATAATTACAATACTCGTATCGAAGGTAAATACCTAGGTGAAGCACGGGGAGAAAGTGCGTGTCGTACTAGGAAGTACTATTTATGATCTTCAAGTACTTGTATCGCCCATGCGAGGGCTACTTCGTCGTTTTTGAAAGGGTCATCTATTTCATACCTCCCCAGTCTCCCTCACAAATTCATAGTCTCCTCAGCTCAGTAGCCAGTGAGGTGTCGAATATGACCTCCCCACCACAAAATCTGCCTTACTCATGCCGCTCGATTAGATCAAGGGGGGAAAGAGTGGCTGCATATGTCCATTCTACGGCATCGTACTCTCTGTTCCATGGAATCACATGCTACAGGAGGGAGACTAGCGTACGTCTCTACCCTCAGCTTATCCCCCTGGAGCGCCGACGAGTTCTGCAGCCACGCCTAGGCACCTCTTTCGTGACGTAAATGCAAATCTAAAAATACTTGTTCCTGCGTAAATCATGCGAAGGACCAAGTGCAAGATCAACTTGAAGGTATCATAGGACCAGCGAGGTCCACAGTAATTGACTGGTTTCTGTTCTCCCACCCATCTGCGTTGGCTGATCTGTTTCAAGCCACCTATTTGCCAGGGAATAAAGATCGAGGAAGGATGCTGTATGCAATTCCAGTGGTCTTTTTGACTCCGTTCTCATAGTATGCCCAGACCGTTCTTTATTCTTGGCATCCCAGCCAAATCAAGGACCAGTCAAGAATCTGAATTGAGAAGGTTTGCATATTTTTCGGGTTTTCCGTGGCCTGGAAAGACTTGTTACTTTGCATAATGGCCGTAAGTGAATTGTGTTTGGAGCTCGATTTTTCTGCTTATTCCTACACAGCAAAATCCGGGGCCACCACGGTCTGCAGTCCACGCGGCACCATCCTCGTTTACAAACTTCTTTCACATCCAGCTGACGATCTTATATCTATTTCCCTATCATGATATTGTAAATCCCTACAACTATGCCAACGCATTGAACGGCTTCCACGGTTAAGATTTCGGTATTAATACAGCGGGCACTGTTGGGTTTCTCGTATATGCAAGGTAACAAGGCGGCTGAAGTCTCGATGAGAACCTTAGAAATAGAAACCAAGGATTGACGCCCGTTCGATCCATGCGTACTCATCATCAGCGGAACATTGACTAATGGATCTCTGGCAGGAAACGAATAACAGCCCGATTGATAGATAATAAGAGCAGGAGTTGCATGGCCAACGATTAGCACCTCCTGAGAAACACGCATGTAGCCACTCGCAGATCTGGGCTTACGGAGAATCCGAACCCTTCGGTTTGTTGAACTGTCCTATCCACGCCGCGCAGGGTGTATATTCCAACTCAAAGTGGCCGCAAGCGGAAGAGGTGCTCCTCGGGCATGTTTTAATGGAAGTTTGAGCGGTTGCACAGAAAATCGATCTTATCTTAGTAATTCTCCGAAATTCTGCCGCGCCTTTGTTTTGTTGACTCCACGTGACCGTACATTTTCAAGCTCTCGGCGAGCCATGTTGTGGTGCCCCCCCTTTATCCACATCGCTCAACGTGCAAGTTGGTCTCTGTTTGCCTCTTTCACGCCGCTCGATCAAAGGGTGACAAGTCACCTCGTGTCTCCATTCTCCAGCTATCGTACTTCTTGTTTAGCATATTCGCATACCAATGGACAGAGACCAACGCATGTCTCTGCCCCCAGCTTATCCCCCTGGAGCGCCGACGACTTCTGCAGCCACGCCTGGGCACCTCTTCCGTGACATGAATGCAATTTTCTGTGTAGAAGTTCACAGGTCGCTTCTTGGAGAGTGGTGAGATGTGGCTGGTGCTATGTGGCTGGAGATGACAGATTTGTTTACGATTTGAAGCTCTGCCGTTGATTGGACTATTTAGCGCCAAGAAAAAACGCCAGTGATATGATCAGCAGCTATTCCAGGAATCAAATTACTTTTAACTCTTCCCCTGCCAGATCGAATCTGGTGTCCAGGGCCTCAAGAAACTTGTGGCACCTCAATAGACGGTAACCAAGACCAACTTCTACTCCTCCACAGTTCCCAGAAGCCAAGGGTCTTCTAGTAGCTCAGAGGGCGTCGCTCTGGATTCTGGCGTCCATCTGACCATTTTGCGGACGAAGTCGAGGAAGTCTTTTTTATTGGAGGACTCGAGATTCCTCTCGGATTCTTCCCAGGACACTAATAGGACAGGATTCAGACACTTCCAATTGCCTGACGTATGCATATTAGGTTAGTGGAGTATACACATCTTTAGGATCAAGTACTCACCTTGATCATCGAAGTAAACGGAGCTGTACTCGCTTTGCTAGAGGAACTCAAGAAGAGGTGGTCCCAAAAGACCAACTATACTAGCAAGATGGAAGCGGTTTCCATACTTGCCAGTCTCGGGATCCAGCCCATTAAACATCCTTCTGTTCTCGAACATGTCCCAGACCTACAAGCCCTTGTTAGTGCACGCTATTAGCCAAAGTCAGGAAGTCTCGCACTATAACTCCGACGTTCCATATGTCTATAGCATAGCCTTAGGACATCTCTAGAATAACTTCGGGAGCTCGGTAAGGATCCGGCTGAATGTCATGGCAGTGCTCGATTTGTCCATTCCGAGCAAGGGAGAAGTTGTATAGGATAAGGCAGCCAAAAGTTTTTGGAATACCGAAATTTACGCTTCTGTAGAGATTTGATGCTGCTATTTCCTGTGTGTCAAGCTGTTTTACAATAGACGAGTCGACCAAAACCAGCAAGATATTTTCTTCCTTTATATTAAGCACTTGGTTAACGCTTCCAAAAGCATAGTAAAGGAAGCGACCTAACCTATGTAAATGATATAGCATTCACTATGCAAGAAAGCTAATGCAAGTAGCAAATGAATTAAAATTTGCTTGAGCATTGCTTCAAGGACTTTGCGATCTAAGCAATCATATCGGAAGCTTAATATGTTATTTGAAAAAGATCGTAAACTAAACATTGATAAAGATTTCCAGCTTTGCTCCTAATAAAGAAGAAATCTTGAATAATACGGACAAACATCTTGCCAAGATAATCAGGATTCCTCGCGATGCTAAATGTTTGTATATGGCAGTTTCATTGTCGATCTCATCTTCTACTACCAAATCATGGGTATAAATTTTCACTACCGCATATTTAACCGTGCTATATATCTAGTCAATGCTAAGCTGCGCCTTACGACCTCCGAATTTCACTTACACTAGATCACGACAATGCCAAATCGTGCTTGCTGACCCGAAACCAAGTTTTGCCGCGACCTTATACCTCTGGTTGATAACTTCGCCCAAGGTCATCGGGTAGAACTTTTCGAGGCCCACCTCCCCCCCTTTCTCAAACAGAGTGGCCGAGGATGACATGGAGCGCGATGTGACGTGGCCTACGCTACATGAGAAGGGAAACGGAATAAGGCGAGATCTGTTCAGTACTGGCGTTCGCAGCTGCAAGAATATATGACGACGAGAAAACATGGATACAAAAGATTTCTGATAATGGAAAAGTGGATGGCCAAGACTTTGTCAGATAGGTAAGCGCCGCACGAGAAGTAAGTTTACGCGCGCGCCAGCAAATCTCAGTACCTCGAAACAGACACTAATAAGCTCGATAAGGAAGGAATATTGGCCTATACGAAGGTGCATACCTGAATGATTATCTCACGGCCTTGGGCAGAACATGGGTTGAGCCAATCCAACCTTTAGATTCTTTGTTCTGCCCAAGGCGGTGGACCAAAGAATTTGGGCATGCACCTCCGTAGATGTAGACTTTCGAGGTTCTCGCATCTGGGGCAATCAGGAACTGGACAAGCCCATGAGCCATGGATCTTGCCATATTTGCTGCGAACAGATTCTGGCCGCAGAGGCCCATCTGTAGGTATTCTTCTACTCCGTACAAGCCTATTATATCGTAGGTACTCAGGTCGGCGGCAGGCTATGAGGCATACATTGCCATAAGGTGTGAGGCGTCGAGGTATTTATACTTGGGCATGTCCCTGTTAAGCAGGACCTCACCAAACGTCTTCATTCAACCTCATCCATAAATATTGATGTACAAGAAGACTCGGAAGACTCCCACACAACAAGTAGCTATCCCAATCGCCTGTATAGCTGCCCTCTCAACATTTACAAGATTCTTAAATAGCACAAGCCTTCTGAACCATCTTCTGTATCAAAGCATCCTTGTCTCTGAACCTCTGCGGAAACTTGGCCAAGTCAGTATTCTTCAACAGTCCCCTCGCCATCGAAGCCTTCTGCAACGCCGCCTGCCTCTTAGATCCGGTCCCTGCTCCACCTGCAATGAGGCCCAAGATAGCGAAACGGCGCCGATGAAGGGTCCTTAATAATATCCGCCACAGTGAGCGCCGCGTTACCTGCCTCACCGATCAGAAGTGCTATACGCGCCACAGCAGCGACGCTACCGATGAGAGGTCCGATAGCCTCGCCCACAAACGGGATCACCATGAAGACGATAGTGAGGATGTTGAAAATGAGGTTCCGCTTGGACTCTTCCTTGGCCTTCTCGCCGATATCCTTGATATCCTTCATGCTGCTAATCGCCTCGGCCAATTGAAAGATGGGCATAGAGTAGGCCACCACAGCGTCGATTGGAGATCCGCCGTTATCACCGTCGTCGTAAAATGTGAGGCCGACGTCGAGGTATGAGCTCAAGATTGAGGTCTGCAGCGCTGTCACGTTGTTCATGGATGCATTGATCAGGTCTTTTGGGTTGCCGACTTGGATGTTGCTATCCGCGGCTTTCTGCGGGATGTTCTCCCAAGAGTGTGTGAGCCGGCGACAGGGCGCGAAAACTCCACCACCACCGCCGGGACGCTCTTGATCGCCACTAGTGGCGCAATTATACGCGTCGTCTCGGTTTCCCCACTTCACCCACGATTTCTCGATACCATACTGAGCCAGGAGCTCGTCGAAAAAGCCGTTCTCGTCGTCGAGTTGGAAGCGGACCTTCCAGGACCTATCCTCAGACCCAAGTAGTGGCATATCCGTGCATTTGACAGACTGCTGGGAGCTACCAGATAACGTGTAATAGCAGGTCATGTACTTGAGTCCCTTGCCGGTGCCGATGGTGACAAATTGGTCGAGGCGAGGCTGGATTTGGTCCTTGGTCCACCGAACGTACCAGCCGTACTTGTCATCGTAGCCCTGCGAGTTGACTTTTAAGAGGGCAAGTGCGTCTTGCAATTCGTTGTACAAGATGTCGAGGCCGTATAGGCTAGCACAGTTGTTTTCCATAGAGCTGGCGTTGTCGGCGAGACCTTGGAGAGTTCCTGGGTTGGCACTGGCAGGACAGCCATTTGGGAGAAGGTCCTCGTCCTCCTCCTCCTCATCATCTTCCTCGTCCTCATCATAGTCGAAGGTTTGGAGATCAACGGCCCAGTCTGTCGTCCCGCCAAAGTTAAGGCCTTTGATCCAGTTGATGCGGTCCGTTTTAAGATTCCCGTCCATGTATGCAACCCAGTCTACTGCTCCGGGAACCCCATACATGAGGATATTTGATTCAGAGACTGTGTCGACACTCGTTTTTGCGATGGTGTACTCACCCGGGTTGTCTATGATGTCGTTGATTTCTGCGTTGCTAATATATCCTGCGGTGTTGGTGCACAGACCTGGGTAGGCCATCGAGTGACGACTGTCCCCGGTAAACTTGCAGAATGGCCCAGAGCAGGATGTATCAGACATGCGGAAACTTCTACCGTGGCTGGTAATGCCAACGACGATTTTCTGAGAGCTAACGCCGGCTTTGGTCAACATGACGAGTGAATTGCGGGTCTCCGTTTTGTTGACATGGGACCGGAGGCAGTTGCCTCCCTCACAGCTGGGAATAGCCCACTTGTTTCCTACGTCTGAATTATTCATTAGCTCTATGATTACCCTGCCCAAAGCGAAGAGCACTCACCCCATTGACCATGGAGATCGTATGTCATGTAGATGAAGTAATCCACGTAAGCAGCCATGCTACTTACAGGGTACGCCGGCAGATACCAGTAGGACGCCGGCAACGCAATTGATATAGTCTTCCCACTGGGCATTTTGGACTTCAATAACTTCAAGAAAGCCAGATAATTGGCGCCTTCATCCGGACTACCTGGAGTGATGTCCGGGATATCTGGTGCTCCAGGGTACTCCCAGTCAAAGTCCAGTCCATCCAACTCGTATGACTTCAGGTAGTTAACCAGGTTGTTCACAAAATTGTCTCTGTTCTTTGCATTAGTAGCATCTCTGAAGTTCTGGAACGTAGCGGGGTCTGTGGAAAATGTCCAGCCGCCAAAAGACAAGATTTTGCTGAAGCCCGTCATTTTAGTAAACTTGGAGAACTGGTCAGACGACTTTGTGACATCCACGCCCATCGACTTGTCGACGGTAGCAAATGCGAAATGTACGTGCGTGTACTTGCCGGACGGAATTCTCGTCACGTCCATGCGCAAACAAGGGCGCTGCTGATCAAAAGCCTCGAAGTAGCCTATTGAACGGAACGACGGAGGAGGGGACCCATTGTTGACAATGTCCATTCCGCAATTGGAAATGCAACCATTCGTGCCTGGTTTCGCCGTTCCAGGGGCGCCAGTGTCAGCAGGACTCTTCGTGCAAAAATCGGCTGTGGTACCGCAAAATCCCCAGGCATCGCAGCAGGCGTTCAGGGGACACGGATTGAGTGTGGAAATATCAACACCGCTTGCTGGCTTGGCGGTGCCAGGGACTTGAGGGCCGCAGGTTGTGCCCTGGACGATGGCGGGCATAGGTGGGTTGCCGCTGCTGAGACACATGATTTGGCCCGCCTGAAGGTTAGCACATCCCGCCCAGCCCCAGGTCTTTTTGTTGAAAGTTTCAAGATCTGTTGTTTTGAGGTAGTGTGTATCGGCGATGGCCCAACAGCCGTCTCCTGCGGCGACCTTATACACCGCACGTGTACCATCCGACTGAGGTTTGGGAGTATATGTCGGGAGGGTACCAGCACTGCAACAGACATGCTGTTTGAGCTGAAGAGTCGAACAGAGGGTGGAAGACGGGTTGTACTTGGTGAAGTCGTTGGCTGAGACGCCACAGCGACTCGCGAGAGAGGCACAACTATCTCCGCTAATGACCTCGATGGCTCTACAGTCCGCCCTAGCACTGAGTGTGACTGCTCGAGGTCTGGACAGAGACCGAGCAGTAGTAGGAGAGTCCAAGTTCACGTTGGTAGTAGCGTTGGTAGTAGAGTTGGTGTCTTGGATCTTGGACATGAGCACCTCTATTTTTCTTGTCCCGCTGGCCACAGCTGTGCTTCCATTCAAGCACAGCCCGTTCGTCCAGTCCCTAACCGCGCCGTGAACAGCCGAGAGATCCTCCAGAGCGCCAGCAAATGTGCCAATGGTCAATTCGGCGTTTCCTGAGTTACAGACCTGCGAAGCCGAGCTTCCTGGTAACTCCGCGAAAGATTCCAAAAAGTCCTTCGCACCCTTCTTGGTGACTTCTGCGCCGGAGTAGAGGCCAATCACAACGGTCCCTGACTTGGCGAAGAGGATGCTTGCTCCGCATTGAGCTTCGGACTCCATGAAAATACCCAGCATCTGGGCTGCGAACGCTACATCTTCCGTGTTCGGCAGCGTTGATGTGCTGGAACGTCTGTTGAAGTCTGCCAAGCTACCAAGTTGATACGTTACCAAAATATCGGATGTTTTGGCACCACAACCTGTGGAGACGAGTAGTGGCGGGATCGAAGTGCTTGTTTTTTCTTGGTTCTCTTGGGCTGGGAGCACGTCCCGAGATGGGAAAACCACGCCCTGATCACTCTTCACCATACAAGTACGGAAAGTGAAGATGCTGTCGTGCCCGTTCTGATTGTTCTGGACGTTGAGATCAAACAAGAGAGGCTCTTCGCATTTGATCAAGTCGGACATGGAATGAATGTGTGTCCAGTTGGCAGGGCTGGAGCCGGCATCGCTGCACAAGGCAAGACAAAATTAACCTGCTTGGATTATGGCACCATTGACCAGGAACATTTATCCATATCACGGGCCGAGAAGGTGATGATACCTGCCTACTTAAGCTTCTGGTGGGGAGTGCACTCTAGTTCCTGTCATTTTTCGCTTACTTAGAGTGAAAGGAAATCTAATTCTCGCTAAACATCTGCATCACGCTCGCCATGGTGGCATTGGTCGACGCAACCCCACGACCAAAAGTCGTGGACTACCTCCCGAAGCTCGGAAATTCAGGTCTATAGTCAGAAATTCTGATTGCATGTGCAATTGAACCGAGGCTCTCAAAAAGCAGAGCATGCAAATTAGGTGAGTTGATGTAGCATCCACCACGTCCTTACCCGGGTTAGATTAAACGCTCCGATGGAGTTGTTGAGTATTTTAACGGCAATATGGTGTAAGAGACCCGATGTCACTCTACTCCAACAGGTACCAAGGCCCGCATATATTGTGCACAAGACGAAGCCCCCTTTTTCCTTTTCCAAAGGAGTATCTCTGTTGGGACGAAGAATCATGGCCTTGGTGATCGCTCTTTGAACTTTGCTCTCTTCTTTTGACCTCTCATTGCTCGCTGCCCATGCTCTCACTACTGTGGGATCAGCACGATGCTACGCTACGCCTTCCTTATGGCGGCCATCTTTGCCTCTGGAACTTTAGCCAACGCGATAGCAGGAAAATGGTAGCTCCTTTTCTTCTACGAAACGTACCGCTACCAAGTCGACGCATTTGGCTGGGAAAATACCGAAATGGCCTACAATTGTGTCAAGGACGGCGGCGTGTGCGATCTAGAGTCGTTTGCTCGGGCCGTCTCAACAGTTGGACCGGTAACAGAAGTAGGAGATGATGGCGTCAAAAGAAAGGTTCGCAGGCCCACCTATAACAAGGTGGACTGGGAAAAAATCGGCGATGGCGACACCTTCGATCAAGACAAGTTCAAAAGCGAGATGGACAAGGCTGATTTCAGAGGTGGCGTGAATAATGATGCGTTATTCTACTACTGGGACGGCCGGAAGGGTAGCTTCGAGAGTGTCATGAGCGAGGCGGAGAGGATCATCAAGCAAGCGCAGGCAAAGCTCACTTCGGACGGACTGCCCATCTCCAACGGACGCTACAAAGCTCTGCAGAATGCCCTCAAGATCCACCTCAACGCACGGCGATTAGACCAGGCGACAAAACTGCTGAAGACATTCGAAATTTGGGCTCTTGAAAAGGGATATAAAGTTGTGTTGGGCGATGAGATCTCCCGCCCCCTTGTGCCGCCGTACAAGCAAATCGACGCCGAAGCGATTGTGAAGGGAAAAGGCCTCGAAGGTGCCGAAGCGGACGAGTTGAGGAACTGGGTGAAGGAGCAGAATGCAGCGGGAGAATCCAAGAGGCACGTTGATGCTATCCTCACGGCGACTGAATTGGGCCATAAGCTGGCGGCGGCATGTGCTAAAAAATAGGGAATGTTTGGCTGGTGTTACGATGATGATTTAAGAACATTGCTCGTTCTTGAATGCTACCTTTTGTGTTTGGGTAAATGAGTTATATAAGAACGTACATAGTAAGAGCAGAGGTGGAAGTTTGATTTATAGAAGTGGCACAAGATACATCTACTCATCCCAAGCAGCATCCCAATGGATAACCCGGCCTGGTCTTTTGTCCTCCTGGTACTTGTGAACCACATTAGCCGAGACCCACACCTCCCCAAACATCTCTGGTCGTCTCTCCTCTCTATAACACCGATTATCGCACAGCCGAAACATAACCTGCGGGACCACCTTTGGAACATGCTTCTCAGCATATTCTCCCCACCAACGATGATCCTCGTTAGGTACAAAGTGATCCATCCTCATAACTTTCTGCTTTGTTGGCACAGGAGGTCTCCACACCGACCCTGGATCCGTACCTTCAAAAGTTTTGAGATAAGCTTTCCGCTGGAAACTTCTCCAAACAGCGACCCGTAGCAGCCATCTGACTTTCTCTTGCCACGAAAGCACAGCTACGGCAAATACAGGGCTGAGAATAATCTCAAACAGTTTCTCCGCATGAGGCTCAGCTTCCCTCAGAACAAGATCAGACTTATAAAGCTCATAGAATTGGCTGAACTTAGACGTATCGTCATAGTCGACTGTTTGCACCGAGGCATCGGCTTGTAAGCCAAAGAGACCAGATTCTAGAGCGGTTGCTCTATCCACATGAATAGAGATGGTGACCACAGTGGCGTAGACGGTTTTGTTTTGGTAGTCGTAGAGACCGTCTACCATCTTCCCGAGATCATGCGCTCTTGTATCTTCAGACTTGCCCACTGGCATACTTGGGGTGGAAAGTGACATAACATCACTACCTGCAGAGTCTGTGTCCGACGGCGCCAAAGAGTGAGGATGTTTCAGTTCTCCCAAGTCAAAAGGATAGAGAAACTCTCCATCGACGGATATCCGCAAACCGTAAATCTCATTTGCTCTGTACACAAAAATGTCCATTGTGCAATTTTCAAGTTCCGAGTCATCGCAATCATTTATTCTGTAATACTCTTCATCTCTTCTGCGTGTCCTGGTCAAGAAATTAGTATACTTTTTGTTCCGCCTGTTCCCTCTGGATCCGGGATCCAAAGATAAAGATTTCAGTATCGATCCCGGATAAGTAGGATTCGAAGGGCAGGGATGATTACCAGTTGATGTGAAGTGCCCTATCTATCTTTGGCTGCACCCATATCGATCTTAAGCTGGTCTTATCGTACGAAATCTGGTGCCCGCCCCATTCGAAGACCACCTCCCGTGCTTCGCGACAGACCAAAGCGAGGAGGGGGACTCGAGCGTTCTGTAGGGTGGTGCGGACAGGCCAGCAGGCTTGACGAGATTCCTTGCCGTCGAGGAGCGTGAATGGGAAGTCTTCCTCTGCGATGCGACGAGGAAGACAGCACTTCCAAACGAGCCGGCGTAGCTCAAGGGGGAAGTGGTTGAATTGAGGGAATGAGTTGGGAGGATCCATTGTGACTGAAGCCGCGGTAACGTGAGGAGGTGAACTGCTCAGCAGAAGATTGTATGTCGTTTGAGTGATAAGATAAGTGCAATTCAGATCAAGGAGTGGATTGTGATACGACTTGTCTTTTATTCTTTGGCGCTTGTGCTGTCACCTGCACCTATCTCAAGCGAGATCACGGGACCACTGAGACGATTTTCGTTGAGAGGGGCTCCTCATTCATGATTTTCACTCTAAAAGTACTATTTTCCATAAATATTCTTAAAGACTGCAGTTGGGAACTATTTTCTGCCAAGTAATACCCGTAGTCTTTCCCTTGTAGCTTCAAATTAGGACCCGGCAGCCTTTCGAGTTCAATGCTTTGATCCGCATCGACTCGAAGGTTTCAGGCGAGAGAAGGGGACTCCTTACTGGTAACTTTGGAGTCAACAAGCATTCATTTGATGCTGAACTGCATACTGCATTATGAGTTCTCTCCCTGAACTGCGGTAACAAATTTTCGAATTTTTGATGAACTCACAGCAGCCTAGGCCGGCTAAATAACTTAAATACAAGTTGGCCGCCGAACAGACCAAACTCCAAATTCCAGTATTTGCGTACAAATATCATAATTCGCCAGGTAAACACTGAAATATTCCAACTGATACATAATCTCAACATTTGCTTGGACTAATGAACAGAAGGTTTCGTTCGAAATCCTTTCAGTTCGATGTTTTCAATATCCTTTCGTTTTTCTCCCAAATTACAATCCCACTTATAAGTAAGGTATGCGGTTGATATTAAGTTGTGGGATTTTCAAAGAGGGAGAATTCAAGATACGGGACAAGACTTTTCAATTGATCAGTCACATTTCGTTGCAAATGAATTCAAGCGCTTTTGAACACGCTAATTCGGCAGCCCAGTGCGGAATTTGGAAAACAATGATTTGTACCATAACTACTGTTCCATGCCGAGCATACATCGTTTCAAGTCCTGTCATCGGAGCCTCGAAATGAGATAGCTATGCCTGAAGGTTCGCAGTTCAGTCGATAGATAGAGGCTGGTCACACACGCTGAAGCACCCTGAAATACCCTGGAGCACGCCCCAGAGCATACTGTGGAAACCCAGCTTGATGCAGCTCCCGGGCCTGAAGCAGCCTGAAGGACAAGCCTGAAATAAGCGAACTTCGTAGGTTTGTCGATACATTTATACAATTCGACTAAACCTATAGCCACTCCAACCACTTTCTCTTTTATTTTTCAAAACAAGATTTCTTGGGTAGGTGTAGAGAAATGAAGCACAACTTTGAATGTCGCCATCTTCAACATTAAAAACGTCACCACATCGGCTGCACGGAACCTGGAAGAATTGATAAGCGACACGTGACTATTGCTTCAAGCCCGCCCCACTCGAGATATCCCGCCATTCTTTTCCTCCCAGAGCATCCACAGCATCAACGAAATCGTATCAACAGAGTGTCCTCTATCTAAATCCCCAGGTATAACTTCGGTATCCTTCCCCGTACATCTATGATCGCTAACAATGAAGTACAGGAACATCACACATTCACAGTTTATCATTGGTCAGCGAGCTCCGACCTGCAAGCAGGTCGCAGAAATACTTCCTATTCTGCATAATTCCAGAGCCAAGCTTCAAAACTCAAAGACGCTCTGAAAATGCAGCTTCTACAGTGGCTTTCGATGGCTGGATGCGTATACGGCACCCAAACCCATCAACACGCAGAACGCGAGGGTGTTCACAACCCCTCACAAAACATTCTCGGCCTGCCACTTAGAATTCCAAGAAATGTTCGGGATTCTCTAGGTTCTTTGTGCATTCAGTAGCTATAGATAGGGAGCTCTTAGATGTGCTAGGTCATTTTTGAGGCCACCTGTCCGCGTTTCAGGCATTACGTGCAAGCCGCATAATAATATAAATATTGTTTCGGAATAGACAACACCACAAGTGGTAGAACTGACGACAGTAGCTATGCCACTGGACAGCGATCCGCTCAATGGTACAAACGTGTACAGGAACTCGACTCCCGATCGAATTCGCTGCCACATCCAAGTACAGGTCCGAGAATCTCCTATATGTGGAGTAGGAAGAGCAGTCTTTGCGATGCAGAAAGTGAAAATGGGTGATGTGATCTTCACAATCCCGGACCCACTGGTAGCTGTGGTAAACGCATATCACCTTGGGAGGGACTGAAGGTAACATGTGTTCTTATAAAAAGCCCAGTGCCGACGATGGTCTGGGAATATGCGACAATTGCTTTGCTTGTGAAGAGCATGGTGGAGTGATGACAATACCAAATCCAGGAGTGAAATTTATGTCTTGCAATGTCTGTAGGACTGCCTTGTATTGCTCTCCAGTAAGCATCCCAAACTTCTCAACACAGGTTGTCACACTGACTCCAAGGCCACGAAAGACGTGCCAGAGAGATGCTTGGAACCACCACCATAAATTCGAATGTGGTTTTCGTAAGGTCTTTGCCCGGGCCCCATCGTTACAGGCTCGTATATCGGGACTCACTCAAAGACTTGCATCTATGCGAGCTAACAACAAGGTTTCATCCGAGTGGACAGAAATACGATGCTTGTTCAGAGGCAGGATAACACAGGACCTTGGAGATCAGCTAGCGGAAATCGAATCGTCCATGAACAATAAGGCAGCCATGTTCGCATCCTTCGTGAGGGATACAGGGAAGCAAAGACCTTACGGAAGCTGACACTCGGCATTTGGGGATAGCGGTGAGGCGTCCATTTAAACAAGGTCCACCCATGCTATTGGGCGGATGTCCTGGTTTGATTTCTGCGTACTCCTTGAAAAGATGGCAAATTATGCCTGGACAGCCCACGTTCCGATATTCGGGATAGATCAAGGCTGCACTCTCGATTGCCAATTGCCTGCGCAGATTGCGACAGGCTGGTTCTTTGACCCTTTCCCAGCCTTGATCAATCATTCTTGCTAGCCTAATGTTTTCTATTTCTGCAATGGAAAGGAAATGGTCGCCACAGCCGTGGAAAATATCGAAGCTGGCGCAGAAACCACCTACTCCTACAACTATGAACCTGGTCAGTATGTCCTGTATCTTGCCTCAATCAAGTGTCACGCTCACGATAAACCTTGCATTGCTGTCTTTGTGATTTCTATTCCAGAAGTTCCAACAACTCGAATGGCGAGGAAGATCGGCCAACAAGACAAATAGTCCAGGACTACAACAAAAGAAGGATTCTGCTGAGCAAGGGATTTGGATTTGACTGTACTTGCATCCTTTGCCAGAAAGGAGACATTGGTCCACAAGGTGGACTGTCCATGAGAGTTCAAGCTTTCATCGAGGATGATTTCTTAGGTATAGATATCTCGGAAGTTGAAGTTATCGAGGATCTGATCAAGGGTAGGAAAGCTGCCGGATGGTATCTCAAGTCTGGATATATGTACCAGCTCCAGAAATGTGTAAGTATTCCGATGCAAATATGTTCTTGGGTACCTGGATGACTCAAGTCTGCTGGACACCAGCACCACTATTCGTCAGCGAAATGAGATAGATTGACAGTGAATACAGGCTGCGAAAGCTTATATTACCACGAAAAGCTTCCGTCGATTCCTCAAGGCATATCTCACGATGTTCACGATTGCATTTGATCTTCAACCGCCCGGCTCACCTTATCATTTCTTCGGATCGAGATGGGCTCTTGCAATAATGAATCCCTTCTTGCAGGCAACCCAACCAGGAGTCGGAGCTCAGTATTGGGGTTCAGTACGATCGACTTCCCCGGAGACGCTGGCTCTCTTTACTATGTTGGACCAAATATGGCTGCAACTTTTGGAGGTCTGTGTAACCGACCTGGGCAGATTTTATGGACTGGAAGCACCAATTTTCGAAGTTGCTAGGCTGAACCTTAAGGCAAAGCGAAAAGGTAAGATGATTATGAAAGATGCACCAACTACCGATCCAGAGGGAAGTGGCACCAAGAGGGGAAGTCTGCTGGTTATTAATGTGAATAGGCTCTGGGAGTGGGCCGGATTGCCATGTAGAAGCTGGGAGGAGATAACTGGATAGTAGTACCGTAGCTAGCAGACTACACAACCCGATGTCACTCGGAGGCAGAAGTTGTTACATGACGGGCTACAAAACGTATGTTCACATCGCTGAAATGGAATCCTCGTACATGCTTTTTGCCTTTTGCTCTTGTAAAGACTCCCCTGCGTCATCTATTTACTCAGGTGGCATACATACTGCCTTCCACTCCCAATTTAGGGTCATCGGAACAGGTTCAGCGTCTTCCATATTGAAAGATATTGATGTCAGTTCAAGCTCATCCGATAAGCGGAATCATTGGCCAACTTGTAAGTCGTCTTTGTAACAAGGGTTGGCTTGGGCTACCTTGCGGGCTTCCATTGGGGAGAAGGACGCAGGCAGAATGCTATTTACAAGCATACGAGAACCAAGAACATACGCCAACAAGACGAGCAGAAACAGGCGATCATCGTCCGATTGCCTCGTGAAGCACTCGAACTATTTACCACTACCGCAATTTCCACACCTTGGCAACTGCAACATCCAATCGCTTGCACCCATTATCAAGTAGGTACTTCTCGTCCGATTTTGAAGCCACTTGCTGTCCCCTTCGATATCAGATCCGCCAGCCTAACGCCAAAGCAGGAAACCACGTAGAACACCTTTCCCACGCCCGCGGAGGACAGTTAGTCCATCTGAACGCCAACGCGATATAAAGCAAAATCAAAGGAGAACACACATCTGAATGAGAGAAGAAGAACCAATGTTGCACTATCGTAACCATGCCACCTCATGCCAACGCTTTGCCCCTTCTCACATGCTTCTTATCAACCCATTAATCACCTGCTGGGTATCAATACGCCTATATCAATCGATTTCCACGATCTCCCGTTGTGGTGCATTATTTCTTCCTTGGCCCTGATTTTGACTTTGGTTAGGGGTTGGCTGCTGTTGTCTCTGTTGCTGCTGCTGTCGAGGAGGCGCTTGCTTCTGGGGGCTCGTTACTGAAGCCTGAGCAGGCGCAATGACGTTCAGGCTTTGCCCGCTTACTGCGAAGTTTCGCACAATTTCATCCATCCTGACAAGAAGAGTCTCGGTACCACTACCCTGCGCCACTGCGCTGACTCGCATTCCTTGCCAACCCAAGCCCGAAGCATTCCAAAAAGGTTTTAGTGCTTTGTCAAGTGCATCTTCACCTTTGCCTCGAGATGCGTTGTCTGCTCGTTGGACATACCACCAGGGCACTCCTTTCCGTTGCCGCAATCTGATTTCGAATGCGATCTTTCGAGGTACCAAGCCAGTGCCAGTGCTTGGCAAGGGATTGACGAGGTTGTACCTGACGAGGTACGAGTCCGCTGCCCGGACATTGACAAACGCTTCTCCGATTGCGCTCAACTCGTCTGAGCACCATGCTGTTTCGACGATATCTAGAGCGCGTAAAACGGGAAGAGTCAGTGGTAGAAAGGTCGCGATCCCATCCAATCCTTCAGACCCATTCAAGATCTTTGCAAGAGCATCTGCAATACGCAGATGCGGATTTCCCTTTTCCAGGACCAAAGCCATGACATTGTCCGTAGCACTGAAGTCAACTGTTGCCCTATACACGTCAGATGCAATTTCTACATCTATGGCTTCCGCCTCAGTCGCTGACGAAAGGTGCCGATAGGTGAAGACTATTTTGCCAAGAGAGACCATCTCGCAAACCAAAGCTTTCTCATGCTTGTGGAGCACCTGGACGAATTCTACTAATCGCTCAACACGAACCATGCGCTCGACCAGAACAGGAATGACGGATTCGCCCACCCTACCATGCAATCGGATTGCAAAAGATCCATTCTGGGCGTTAAATACTATGTCCTTGTCGACATGCTCATTGATGTTCAGGAGAGCCTGTGGAAGTGGGACCAACATCTGGGCTTCCGTGATAAGGATAGATCGTTCGCCGGCACTGAATGATCTATTGGGGACGAGGCTCAAAGGCTGACTGCCTGTCATCGGTGCCTGCATCACCCCTGTATGGGTAGGACTACCGAGATCGCTATTGTCGTCCAAGTCCGCCGAGAACATCTCCAGGCCCTGAAAAGTGATTCGTATGATGTCCTTGGCCCACGGTTTCCCAGTACGTGGAAGTCTGTTTTTGGACGGGACAAGATCCGAAAGACGGGCATATATAGAAGGTAATGTCAGGGCTTTGGAAAGTTTTCCCCTAGCCAACATATGATGTACATGCTTGGCGTGGAGGAGTTTCATATTGGTGTAGTGGGAGATGATAGCTGCAGCGAAGATGTTCAGCGTGGATAGAAATGGATAAGTGGTTTTGGGCGAGGATGTTTTGATCGGCAATTCGATGGCATAATTGACCTCTCGATTGTTCGACTGCAAAGGAGTTGGTGCCAGGACACTGCATCGGTGAGTCACTATTTGATGGACGTTGGGAATACGACTTACGTTTTGACCAGATACCATTTCTCCCCGCTCATGCTTTGGGAAACAGCGAGGTACCAATCTTTAGCCCAGCCATATCTTCTGAACCAAATGACTGCCAGATGATCCTTGCCGGCGAATTGCTGCACTTTATCCAGTCGGAGCTCTGGATTACCGACTTTGGTCCAACCGACGCTCAGAGCACGCGTTGAGAGGTCTTCCGTAATCAAGAAGAGACGAATTCTCTCGATCCACACGTGTCCCTCACTCGCAGGGTCCTGGACCCGGTCATTCAACCCAGCTTCAAAATTGGCAAAGGCTCGACACATCGGCCCAAAAACAAAACGGCCGGAAACAGGGTCTATCTTGATCGAAATCCGGTGTTCGCTTGTTAATTGAATCTTAAGTTCGGACTCTGCGGGATTTTCTTGGGAGATGTGCAGGGATAACTCCAGGTCGCGATTGGAGAAAAGAGGCTTGACCAACAGAGTTTGATAGATAGCGGTCAGGATATATTCCACGTGCTTAGAAATGACTGACTTCAGCAACGACTCTGCCGATATATTTGTAGCGTCGAACGAGATATCGCATTCCTTGACTTCTTTAGATTCGCGGAACCATCTAATGAACAATCGACTTGTATCTTTTGGGTCTGGGCGACTATCTTTCCGTCTGCCGCTGTGAACTCCCAGGATAATCCAGCTTTTCGTACCCTTAATGAGGACGCCTTTTGGATTTCGGAGGTCGGGATATCTATTGAGCCAATATTGGATCGAGATAGGCCTGTTGAGGATCTCGACTCTTAAAGTGTCAATCCAGGTAGACCTAGCTAGGGTGATCGCCTGGCGTCGGAATTCATTAATTTTGTAAGTCAAAATAAGCTCATGCAAGTACTTGTAGCACCCAGAGAGACCGTCCTTCTGAAGAATCTCATTGACTTTGTTTTCCAAGTGCCAGCGTATACCAGAGCTCATATTTCCCGACGACGGCTGGAACAGGAATCTGAAATCAATGAACCAGTATTGCGACTCTGGTTCTTCGTCTGCAATTGTGAGATCTATCTCAAACTCTCCCGGAACCGAGAAAGTAGCACGGCCTGACTTGATTGCGAAGTCTCTGAAATGGAATGGGATGCTTTCATAATCGTTCAGGTTAAGTCGTATAGAAAGCAGAGTGTTGAGCTTCTCTAGGGATCCCAAAACTTCTGTAGCGGTCAATGGTAGGGGTCGGATGTAGCTCAGCTAAGTTTGTTAGCATAGACCTATCTTGACTGCATGGTGGAATACTTACATCTGGCATCCACGAGGCCTTTCCAGTCGTCAAAACTTCTAACGCTGTCTTGAAGTCCGGATTTGGCAGTCGGAAATTGTGGAGCGCCCTCTTGTTCTCGGCCATTGAGTCAATCGCGTCTGTGTAGAGCTTCTTCTGAGCCTCCAGATGGATCCTCAGATCAATCAAATGGCTAACCTCCTCCGCTTTTCGACTCCAACCCGTGATAACTAAAGCTTTTGTCCAAGCTTCATGCGACGAGGTTGCAAAATTCATCAATCGCAACTTCTTATCGACATTTTCTGGCGATGAATCGTCTGTCGCATTGTGATGCGACGAAACTCCATTTAAAACCGAAGCAGGAGCAGGCATCTGCCCTAGATCGCGAAGAGTACCAAGCAATTCCGCATGTGTCTTTTGCGCCAGTCGAGCCAGCAACATTGAGAGGGGAAAGTAGTTCTCTGCTATATGAGCAATTTCTTCAGGAAGTCGGTTCACCCGAGCTTGCAAAGCTCTTGAGTCACCATTTCCTCCAATGCCATGCCATCCGCCTTCAGGCACTTTTCCATTCACACCATTTGACATTGCTGAGCTCGCCGGCGCCGAGCTTTGCTGGGGCTCTCTCGATTTCCCTTTGTCTTGGGTCCTGTCTGAGATATGTGAAGTCCCATTGATCCCATTCGGCCGCTGGTCTCTGTCATGGTTCGTATATGAGCTACTCCTGCTCCCGTGGTCCATGATGACGCCGGGCATGCTCCCTGATCCTCGATCTTCTTGCGGTCTCTCCACCCCCTTCACGTCTCCCC
Organism: Deltaproteobacteria bacterium; assembly: GCA_002685535.1. Lineage (GTDB taxonomy): Bacteria > SAR324 > SAR324 > SAR324 > NAC60-12 > Arctic96AD-7. The sequence continues at coordinate 61,643 of NYXK01000116.1, read as the reverse complement.
CAACTGCCCCCGCTTCGGCCTTTATCCGCTCTGTCGACTCTATCTTGGCTGATGTCTCGAGAGGTGGTGAAGATTGCGATTCGAGAAGGGCTCAGCGAGCAGAGCCTGCGCTATCGTCGAGGGCCAAAGGGCATCGGCGCGATCAATCTTCAACCACCGATACTGGCGAATGCTATGTCCGCCAAGGATATAGGGACGGTCAGATAGTACGAGCGACTTTGTGCTCGAGGGTGAGGATGAGATCGTAGAACGCGACCTTGCATACAAGGGTGGCTGGTGGATTGAAGGCGAGACTGGGCTGTACAAAAGCGTCGGTGGTCGCTGATTGAGAGGATTGAGACAGAGAATTGGCGCAAGGAGGATTGGCTCTCGTGCAGTAACGTTCCGCGATTCCGCGTTCTTGTTGACGTTTGACGTTTGACCTTGAGCTTGCCGTTGAGGTTGGGGTTAAGGCGAGGCGAAGGCGACAGCGACGGCGATGATGGCAAGTGGTTTGGTTTAGTTTGGTTTGGGACGGACCGTTCAAAGAAAGGCACCGCACCGCAGTGCTGGGCTGGGTTCGGGCAGCCAGTGCAGAGCAGAACGGCAGAGCAGGCAGGGATATTTAGCCGGGGGACGGACCACGTGCACGTGATGTCGAAAATGTGGATGCACCTGCACCTGCACCTGCAGTTCCTTGTCCCAGCATCCTAAGGTACCAGTAGCAGGCTAGGTAAGGTAGGTGTCTCTACCGGAGGTGGCTGGCTGGCTAGGTACCTAGGTACTCTGATCGGACTCACATTCTAATTCAACCACAGAGCCATTCACTCGACGGAACGCTGTCCTTTCATGAATTGGTTTCCATTCTCTGAGGCAGTGGCACCATACCAGCTTGTATGAAGACCCTCATAGACAAGTGAAGCTGTGCCTTGCTCAGACAGTCAGATACGAGTATTTAGCACGACCTGTCCCGGCCCAGTCTTCAAACGAGCTGTATCGAGATCAGTACTGTGACATCTGCAAATATGATTCCCGAACACCAAACGTCTGCCGTGGCAGCGATACCTAAAACATAGCGCATCAAGTACGCAAAGCTATCAAAACAAACCCCCAAAAAACTGACGCTCAAGTGGGGATCTAGTCCGAAGAGTACACGGATAGGGGAGGCTCATTTCTGTCTCTTACAGTAATTACTGCTACCAGTACCTAGGTATACACGGCTGCCGTGCACGTATCATGCAAGCATACACTAGCAACACAAGCATACACTGTAGCAACATACAATGGAAAGTCATTGTGAAATTGATCAAGTCAGAATTGAGCAATTGCCTGAGTAGTTCCTCATGGAGCTTTCATAGAGGCTCGCTCGTCTTGGCTTTGGGGTAGAAGTCTGCTCAGGCAAGAAAGAATATGAGTTGCTGTCATTCAAATACACGTGCTCTCCCTTACTTCTATTTGGCCTGCTGGAGGAACGCAAGCGGAAGAAGACATTACTTCCAGGACCTAACAGCACTCTGGGCTGGTCTGGGATGGACGTAGGTACCTACGGAGTACTAAAGTAGTCCGTCAGGCCCAGATTGTCTCTGAGATGATTACATGTCAATGCGCAGCAAACAAGTGAGCTAATAATTGGTTCTCTCTCCGGAATGGAAGCGACTCGGATCCGGTTTGAAGTCCAATTATACAATCATATTCTGTGTAATCTGTAGTCCATGGTTTAGTATTTAATATTTAGTACCTGAGTGCTGCCAGGGTCAGGATACCAGGGTACTTATACTTATATACCTAGATTCGATATGGGCACGGGGCTTGCAAGGTAAAGGAGGGACGGGACGGCGGCGGCTGGTGGGCAGCGCAGCTTCCTAGGTACGTACCGTTATCAGATCCTACCTAAGTACGGTAACCTGCCATACCTTCCGCTCTTATGTGCATGTGCATATATCAATCATCGCTTTGTGTTCCATTGCATTGCACCTGGAACACTATACCGAAATTACATTTTTGCTTTGCGGCCAAGCACTCTCTGGTTGTATCAGGGAGGCATAATTCACCGCGGCACGATGTTTTAAGCGCCTCCGCTCCGCTGCTTACTACACCTTACACCAACACTCATGAACCTACCAGTCCCGTCTCCATTCCATACGGAGCACAGCCCAATCGCAATCGCCAGTCGGCGGACGTCCTACTAAACAATGGTACCAAGACACGAACCTCAATCTCAAGCTCACAGCACTCTTCCGCGACCATATCAACCGCAACGCGAGTTGTCCTCGAACAGCACAAAGAGATCGTTCCACTCATATAATTCGTCCTTCGAGGCAGATGACGAGCGCTCGAGCTCCGACCACGAGAGAATGGGACCAAATCATGGCTTCAGAGATGGGCCGTCTCAATACGATGGAGAAGATACACGCTTGACGAGTCAAAAGGAGCTATCAGGATGGTACGCATATGGCTTTGCGGCAGAGGTCTTTGTCATCTGTGGAATGGGTAAGTGACTGCTGGGCAAGAGAAACTTGTTTCGAGCTGCTCGGAGCTTCCTAGTGAACTTGAGCTGCACGACTGCTTGGAGCCCCAGCTGCTGGATCACCTGAACCATGAATAAGCCCGTTGTTGTAGAGGGCCTCAAAGAGGCCCTGTGGGAGCAAAATGCAAGCTGCTCGAGAACCTGCATTTGAAGCAGCGCATACACCAAGGCTGTGGCCCTACGGCTGTACAATGCTAACATGGATCGTAGGATCGTTTATCCCGATCACCCTCGAACAACTGGCACGCGAAAATGGCGTGTTACTTTCTGACCTCACAACACCTTGCCCATCGAGTTCGTCGCATCCGCCACCCAGCTTTCCTGGGCCGAACGCCATCAAGGATCTCGGACAATGCGTGATTTATGTACTAGGAATACAGATCAACACCGCTAGCTTTGCTATGTACACTTTTTCCCTGAGCGTTTTGTTCCAAGCTCTGCTCGTGGTATCCATAAGCTGTGCTGCGGACCACGGCAACTATCGGAAACGACTGTTGCTATTCTTCGCCTTCTCTGGCTCGATAGCAACCATGCTCTTCCTCCCAGTCGTCCCTAAGGTATATCTTCTGGCGGCACTCTTGGCCATGATATCAAATACTTGTTTCGGTGCAAGTTTCGTACTCCTGAATTCGTTCCTACCGCTCATGGTTCGCCACCATCCAAGAACACAATATCGAAGCCCGGACTTCACTCCAGACTTACCATCGACGATATTGGAGAATCAGCCGTCCGATGCTTCACTGAATGCCTCGGAAGACTTGCAAGACCCGAGATCTCCTCTTCTATCACCAGCTCCGGACCCAACTCAACCTCTTTCAGCCGCCAAAAACCGCACATCTATCGAGTTACAGCTATCTACACATATATCATCTACGGGTATTGGTATTGGATATTCCGCAGGACTATTTTTACAGTGTGTGTGTATCGTCGTCGTCTACGCTATGCATAGCACAACATTCTCATTGCGACTGGCCTTATTCATGGTTGGTGCATGGTGGTGCAGTTTCACGATTCCTGCAGCACTGTGGCTCAGACCTCGCCCGGGCCCTCCTTTGCCGGCGAATGCTGATGGAGGCAAGAAATCTTGGATTGCATATATCGCCTATGCGTGGATGTCTCTTTGGAGAACTGTCAAGCTTGCACGCCGTTTGAAGGATATCACGCTGTTCTTGGGAGCCTGGTTCCTCCTATCAGATGCCATTGCCACAGTTTCGGGTACAGCAGTTCTGTATGCCAAAACTCAACTCCGAATGGAAGCAGCATCCCTAGGACTGATAAATGTCATAGCCACAATGGCGGGCGTACTTGGCGCCTTTTCGTGGGCTTACATATCTCGTAAAGTTGGTCTGCGACCCCACCAGACAATTCTCGCTTGTATTTGTATCTTCGAAGTCACCCCACTGTATGGCTTATTGGGCTACCTCCCATTCGTCCAGAACTGGGGCGTAATCGGGCTTCAACAGCCAGTACGTATTGGGGAAGCCTATTTTCTTCTATCTACTTCATTATCTCAGGAGTTTAAAGTATCCTGAGACGTGTCTTTGTGACATTCCTCATAAGCAATCACTGACTCCCATTGCGTAGTGGGAGATGTATCCACTTGGATTCGTCTATGGTTTCGTGCTCGGCGGGCTGAGCAGCTACTGTCGCTCGCTATTTGGGGAGCTTATTCCACCGGGTTCTGAAGCCGCATTCTACGCTCTCTATGCCATAACGGACAAAGGCTCGAGCATATTTGGCCCGGCAATTGTAGGCGCCATTGTGGATCGAACTGGTGAGATCCGACCGGCGTTCTGGTTTCTGGCTGCACTGGTCGGCCTGCCTGCGCCCTTGATCTACTTCGTAGATGTGGACAGAGGTAAGGAGGAAGGCGCGAAATTGGCGGAGATCATCGAGGGCTTCAAGAGTGCCGAGGCTAGCGAATCACAAAGCTTGCATGAAGAGCAAGGCCTCTTGGCCAGCGAGAACGAAGAAGACGAGTCGCGATGATAGATCATTTGCATCTTGTAGATGTTTTGATTAAGCGTTAGCTATCAGTGCACAGCGACGGAGTTGAGGCCCGGGTCTCTTGGCACTGTATTTGGACCGTGTGGTAATAATCTTGGTGCAACTACCACGAATCGCTTCTCTCGTAATTTCTCCGCGGTTTCTGCGTCCCCAGTACATGTCAAGAAGTACCTGTGTTTTTGTACGTCAGCATTGCGATCCAGAGGTTGGGCTAGCAGTTGGCATATACTGGTCACAGAGAAAGTCCTCAAGCCATCTCCTTCATTGAGTGTCACAAGAATTATGTCCTTGCCGTTTCTTCTCCACCAACGTCAGTTAGGCTTACCAGACCGCCATGTCCCTCTTACGTTGCATGACCTTCTTGGCAGCCTCGAAAGGATTTGTATTCCGTGACGCAGAAATCTTGGCAATGAGATCGTCTCCAGCAATACCCTCACATCTGGACGACTGGAAATGGTGAGGTGAACACAGGAAATGCCGTAGTCACTTGGCGGTGATCAGAGGTTGAGGATGAGCTTGGTGTCAAGGTAGGGTCTGGGGATGTATATCAACTCTGATGAGGTCTCGAGACGCTGGGTTCTTCAATAACACATCTCGGTTCTTCGAAGGGGAAAAAACCTGCTCAAACGCATCAGCCAGATACACAACCTCTCACCGACTGTCTTCTTGGTTTTGTCATGGCGTCCGAAACATTCCATTTCCTCCCTCTAATACCTATCGATGATGCCTTATGCTCATGCGCAGTAGTACGTTGTCTTCCTTCATTTCAATCATGTCAGACTCTTTTCAGACTGATCACTTCCCTGCTCATAGGTTGTCACAGCCAAATATACCTCGAGCACCAACACTCCTAGTCCTACTGAAATGATAGACGCAAATGGTGCGATACTGCTTCGTGATTGATGACGATAGTGTAGCATAGCTGACATGGATCAGTGAACAAACATTTCGAGATGGAGACTGAGATCCAGCGATTACAAGAAGAGATAAAAGGCTTGAAACCAAATTTACAGGGTCCTACTTGAGGATCTGAGCGGTACTTGGTGATGGTATCCAAGCTGCCTATGTAGGCTGGCAGCCTTGATTCCGGGTCTTAGTTGTCTGGCTAGCTGATGGGGGACTTTGCCTTGCGTTGTGATCAATGTGCTCATAGCGCCAGAATACATATTATCCTCGAGCTCCCACGGCTAAAAAAAGAGACCCTAACTTCTCCTAACTATTTATTTACTCCCGCCGCGTCAGTCTAATAGATGTCTCATTAAAATACATCAGTCTCGAGTTTCCATTCATACCACGGCTTACAAAGCCACAGCGTCGACTAAAAACAGCTCTGCGGCATACGAGGTGGGTTGCAAAGCAGGTACAATCATTGATATGATATTACTGCTGCATCGCAGTCACCAGTCAGCTCCGTCAGGAGCAGTCTGATTATGGCCACCAAGCTTCTCGTGGCACTTGTTACAAAATTAAAGAACATTTCAACATGGCAATATACCATATTAAGCAATAGTTTTGCTACAATGATGATTGTTACATTTGATGTTGTTCACAAATGTGTCGAGATTTCGTTCATAGACGCGGCTTGTTTATTCATACTGGCCAAAAGAAGTGCAAGGTCTCTTCCCGCCATCGCGAACCTCACAGGAAGGTAATTCTTTGCAAATTCTTCAAGCAGATCTGGTCTCGCCTCAAGTCCACCTAATCCCACGAAGACCTTTCGACCGTCAACACTGGCTTTTTCCGCAGCTGCTGCGATCCTTGCGACCGTAGATTTGAATAGTATCGTATCGTATTGTCCTGGAATGCCGAGCCTGAAGTCTACATTAGCTGGCAAATCTACACAAGGACTCGTTGCGATGAATAAAGGGGACATGGTACTCACTCCATTGATAGATCTGCGCATCCAATCAGAAGTGCGTCGATTCCCGGGACTGTTGCGATAGCTCTGCAAGTTGTTTCAGCGAGGTCCGGAAAAGAGGCCTTCGAATATGTTGTGTTTGTTAAGCGAGCCGAAAGGGATTGCTTACTCAACATTCTCAACACCCTCTTTCGTCTCGATCATTGGCATTATCATTACCTCATCATTCACAACTTCAGCGATAGTACTGTATGATAGGGAGGTTGTGTATTGTGTCATGGCCGTGACCATTGTTACGGATCGGTGGCCCTGTTTTCAAGTCAATTGCTGCTCAGCCTGTTACCTATTCTCGCTGTCTGCACACAGCCGTCTGAAGTAACAAACATACCATAGGTGGAAACTTCGATGCATTGACACACATCTTTGCCTGCTCCACTGTGTTGACATGAGGCACAATAATGGCCTGGGCACCAGAGTCCAGGCATCGGGATATCCATTCAGGCGCGCAAGTAGGCACTACAACCATCGGAGTGATTCTTGACTGATCATCAGCAACGTACATCTGTTAGGATCATTACGACAAATACCCTACGTTCAGACAAGACACCGCGATGTCCTTCATCGTTTCGATGCTCATCGCCATGTGCTCGAGGTTCATCAACACAGCGGAATACCCTGCGCGCTTGGCGACGAGGGGCATTTCTGTCGAAAATGCTACTCGAATCCCGAAGGAATGTGCCAATTTATTCTCGAGCATCAAGTGCCTGACTAAGTTTGGCCGGCATAGCTCGCGCGCCAGTGCGATCTGATCTGCTATTGAGGAGGACATGATTCGAAATAGAGGGAATAATGCAAATCTGGAATCGGAACAGCCAGCAGGAAAGTTGGAAATAGTCTGAGAATAAACATTATATATGGCCTCGCGTTCATGCGATACTGATCAGGAGAGATGGAATGGTTGGTCACTTGGCCTGGCTGAGTTTCGGGGACGTCGGCGCCGAAAGATGGGGGTCGGTCGGATCGCACGTTATCATCGGGCTGATAATCCCACTTTGCGACCCCTGAGACGAAGATATCGCGGCCTACAATCCCCACAGAGATAATGACGGTGCTTGTGCTGATACATAGCATCAATTGTTTGCTGCTAAGCGATTCTACATGCTTGGTATGTATATTTTGCTGTCTGCAGTCGCTGTTTTGGTTCTCTCGTCTTCACCCGCCTTTTGACTACTCTTTGCGTTCCTGAATCGATTTGTTTTCACTTTGTTTTATTGTTAAAGTAGACAATAACACTCAGCATGGACTCAGAAAAGATGACCGGAGAGGTCAAGACTGGAGAGATCAAGGCCGCTCCATCGCCCTCCCTGTCTAATATTGGAGTTGTTGAAGCAGCACCACAACAAGTTTCCCTGGGCAAGAAGATCCTATACCATCTCTGGGATGCGGATCAGCACTTGAAAAGTCCCCAGGTACATGTGGTTCACGGAAGAACTATGTAGGTGACTGTTCTGACACCTGTAACAGGAAAGAGCTTACGTCCGAAAACTTGATTTTGGTATCTTGATATGTGCAACACTGGGTTGGGTCAGTCGAAAGATACACCACCAAAACAAAGCATATTTTCTGACAATATCACAGTGGATGAAGTACATCGACCAGAGCAATCTGAGCAATGCATGTCAGTTTGTCTCTTCAGCGGCAAGAAATGCTAGACTTACACTTTACTAGATGTCAGCGGCATGAAGGAAGACTTGAATATTGAAGGGAATGAGTACACGTACATGCTGAGTGAGTGACCCCGCATGTTATTCTGTGTACAAAGCTTATCAATCAAGTGTGCTATACAATTGCGTTCGCCATCATGCAGATTCCATCGAACATACTCGCCCTCAAGATTCGTCCACGTATCTGTATTGTCATATGCGAACTTGGATGGACTGCTTTCACGTATGCCACGTCGCCCCTCAATTTTACCAAGAGAACTGTTACTGATCAATCTCACCACAGTTTTGCTCAAGCAGCAGCCCAGAATTCTACTCAAATGTACGCTTTTAGATTTATGATAGGGCTGTTCGAATCCGGCTTCTCCCCAATCATTATTTTCCTCCTTGGATGCTGGTACACCAAGACCGAACTTGCCAAGCGTGTCGCGATTTGGCACATCACAGGCTTCTTTGGGTCGGCCACGTCTGGCTTCTTACAAGCAGGCATCTACAAGTCCTTGGATGGTCGCCTTGGACTAGCTGGGTGGAGATGGCTGTATATCGGTGAGTTTCCCCGGTTGTTTTTGACAGCGTGTTTCTGATAATGTAGTTTGCGGCTGTATGTCCCTGCCAGTGGCACTCTCTGTGTGGTGGCTGCTTCCTGACTATCCACATAATACGACCGCATGGTATCTCACAGAGGCGGACAAGAAAATGGCGATTGAGCGTGCTGCCAAACAGGGGAAAGCCGAAGTTACTGGAATTCTAGACTTCAAGCTCATCAAGAGGATGTTCGGAAACTGGAGATGGTGGATCCTGGTACTGATGTATATCTTTGTAAGTTGATATTCTAAGATGAAGTTACTTTGTGTATAACTGATGATTACCAATCAGTACGGCAATTCGTGCCAAGCCAACAGTTACTTCGCGATCTACTTGAGTCAGACATGCCTCATTTTGTCAACATGCAGTACTGACATTGCCACAGAATCCGAAGGATACAGCGTGACACAGCGAAATGTGATACCAGCATGTGCCAACTTGGTCTCCATGATTACCGACTTCGCGTGGGGGTTCATGTCAGATTTGACCGGGAATCGGCCAGCATGGATTGCAGGTCCATTGCTATTCACTACAGTCATCGGCTCTTCAATATTGAGTGCCTGGCCCGAAGCTGATGCCCCCAAAGTTGCTGCCTTCTTTCTCGTCGCGGGTGGTTATGTCACAGCAGTTACATGGACCTGGGCGAACGAGATCAACAACGGAAATGCACAAGAAAGAGCTCTGACGATTTCAAGCATGAACGGCATATTCTATGCGACAAGTAAGCCCATTGATGAAACGTAAATTAAACGCATACAAGTGCTAACTTATGCTAGATTCCTTCCTTCCAATCCTCATCTTCCCCCAAACAATGGCTCCCAACTTCAGGCGAGGGTTTCCATCAATTTTGTCTTTCGCACTTATGGCCATAGTATTCGTCCGTAAGTGTCTACTTATGATATCCTATTGAAAGATACAGAAGATGACAGATAGCATGCAGTTTTGGCGGATTTCATGCACAAGCGCCAACTGAGGCAGGATGCTGAAGCACATCTTGATCAACCACCATCCGAGAACATGGTCTTGAAGACAGACGATAAGCACCCAAGGGACACTGAGCCACAGTCAGGTAGCAATGGTTCCGAAGAAATCCAGGACTCTCTGGGCGTCAAGTAAGAATGTGACAGAATGCGAATGAAGAAGGCCTTGGGTCAGTCCCCGTCGAAAGGGGCAGGCAAGGAGAATTGACTGTTTAAATAACGAAACAGGTGGGCGAAACTTGAATTCATTAGAACATTGCGCACTTTTGGTTGTGGCGGCTCGAATTCTAGGTTATGTAGCGAGACATGAATGTGGGTTCAAAATACTCCCTATTTCAGTGGCAACATCTTGGCATAAGCGCAGGAGCCGGATATTGTTTTAGACTATGCTTGATACATGACCATCCGATTGGAGAGAATTTATTGGTGTCGTTCGTACGAAATTCGTAACCATCACATCGGCTGTCCGAGCAGATTTTTGAGATCAATTGTGGCGGTTTACTTGACATCAATCACTACAGTCCACTCCGGTCTCTTTACTCGCCTCGCTTAGGATTTAACTCGCCTTCCGACCTGAGTTCTCAACGGTTGACGGGGAAACCTCATCTCTTATCTCTTATCTCTGGCGCTACTACGGAGTACTCCCCACAGGGTTCAGCAAATGTTAAATCGCCACTTCACGCTGCTTTTAATGTCACACCACGAAGGCAAATGCAGGACTTGAGGTTATTCATTGAATTTCTACCATTTTGTGTAGGCTCCGTGTGCATTAATTACATCCAGACATCGCTGGTGCATTGTATGCACAAGGTCTCGGACTTCCGCATCTGTAATTGAGTCCCAGGCTTCTTTTACAGCTGCACGAAGGCGTGGAGAGCTTCGATGGACCTTAGGGTGTAAAACAGCAAGTATATCTTTCATTCTATCCCATAGAGCTTCGATTGGAGAGAGATCAGGGGAAAAGGGGCAATGAAAGATCGGTACAACTCCCCTATCTTTCATGTATATCAACGTCGCCGCCGCATTATGTCCCGACCCTCCGTCTTGTTGAAATCGAAGCTCCATATGAGGTGTTTCGCTATTGTAAAGGTAATTCCAGACCACAGGAAAGATATGCTCGCAATAGGTTTGGCTTGTAATCGTCTTCCAAGCCTTCTCCCAGAAAAGGCCAGGGCCTTTACCATATTTACCACTCATCGAACCCCAAAACATCCAGCCTATCTTTCTTTGCCATTTATGGCTTACACAATCAGGAAGGAACAGCTCGGATTCTCCTATTTTGCGTGTATACCATTGCCTTTTATGGTATCCTGGTTGGACTCAGCTCTCGTCGCTCCAAAGGATTAAATCCCACATTTCATCGGTCCAATTCTTGTGCTCCTCAGCCCACGCAAGACGTAGCGCTTGATTCTTTGCTGAAAGTGGCGGTTTCCTTCTTCTTACAGCTCGTGTATAACCCTCTTTCCGAAAAGCTGTACGAATAGCTAATCCTCCGCACCAGTTTTCCCACTCGAGCCATTTCGAGAGCTCTGCCCAAGGTATTTCTCGTCGGAAAGAGCTTTGCGTAACCCAATGGATAAGATACTATCGATGAGGTGTGTCAACTTTCGTAATATGGCCACACTTATGTTTCTGAGGGGTAGGGCGATTCTCGAGAGCGTATTGAACTTGCCGGTGCGTGATTCTTGGGTTTTGCAATAAAATATCGTTAATTGACCAACCCGCAAAGTAATATAAGATCTGAATACGTAGCCTATCATCTCGTGAGGCCATATAAGTAGGTGTCTTAAGTGTAGGAACATTTATAATCGTTATATTAATCGTTGTTAAGCAAATTTAAGATATTTTAATTGATCGTAAGGAATTTCAGTTTTTATTAAAGCAGCATCATGCCACTTTGAATCTCCAAATCACAAAAGCACCTGATTGGCTAAAGTTGTGGCCGCTTTGAGAGTAATGGGGTGACATTTAACAACTACTACCACCTGTAGGTAGTACACAACTTACTGATAACATCCGTTCTAAGCGAGAAGATCACAACCCAGCAGCCCAGCCCCCCACTTCAGCCTAACATAACATAGCATAGCATCTGTCCATTCTCCAACAACATTAATTCCTTTCGCTCGTATTAGAGTTCGTGAGATGGATGACGCCACAGATCGTTCACTTTACGATGAGTCCAACAATGAAATAGAGCCACCGGCGAAGAGGCCCAAAACTCAAGCGTGTTCAAGATGTAGGCGACGCAAGGTGCCAAACCCAGCCCACTGTTGGCAGTCCTACGTCAGACTATGTATGGTATTGATCATGCTCTAGCAAAAATGCGACGGCCAAAGACCATGCAGCAACTGCTCAAGGNCTGGGGAACACTGCAACGAGCCTACAGCAGCCCCCGCGTTTCATCCACGTGCAATTTTTCCGCAGCCGATGTGAGTTGCCTTCACGAATGTGAAAGCGTATTATGTCTTTCCTCCAGCACAGGTATTTTAACAGTCCAGCAGTCAGAACGTCCCGCCACAAATGCCACTTGCATGGTTTGGTGACCTTGCATCATTGGAGGAGCGACTATCTCGTCTTGAGCAGTGCAGTATCCAGCCCAATTCGAGTGGGAGCGACACTATTTCACGAGGGCACGGTCTGCAAGCAATCGCAAACGGCCATAAGGAGTTGTCTCTAGAACTTAGATCATCTTTCTCGACTCACAATGGGCCTGAAGCTCTCTCTGGAAGTTCCCCCGCGATTGGTCTCCTCGCTACTTTTGCTCGCTCGGAAGTTGAAAATTCCCAGGAAAGTAGCATAGTTACTTCGCCTGCAATATTGAAGGACGCAGAGGGAACTCTTGATCAGTCCGTAGAGGATACTCTATTCGAAACGTACCAACAGAAAGTGCACTGTCGGTATCCATTTCTACATTTATCCAGTTTCCAAGACCCCTCCAACAGGCACGTTAACATTTGGATGGGTTTCTTTACTAACATGATATTTTCGATTGGTCTTCTGCTAGAGAGAAGTAATCGACTCGATCCTACTCAAACCCACCAGGCTTTCTATCGGATTGCTGTCACGCGATACCTGTCTCACGTTTTCTCCGAACCCGATCGGCTTCTTCACATCCAGGCATATTTACTACTGGCAATGCATGCCATTTATTCTCCGTCCACAGAACGTATCATATCCATAGCTTCAGCGACTATGAGATATTGTGTCATGGCTCAATTCCATCTGGTACGTTGTTCGGGCAGTGTCTAATCTACCCGAATCCAGTGTCTCGGGGGTACTTTGCTTTCAAACACACTCCTGAGTCATGAGTAAAATAAACAACCGCTGACTTCCCGATCATCACAGGCTGATGCAGAGCCAGAACCAACAGATGTCGCAGCCAAGGTTCAAATACAGATGCGGCGAAGGGTCTTCTGGTCAGCATACACTCTCGATCGAGCTGTTAGTACGGCTTTGGACCTTCCCTTCTCTATTCCCGACTACCAGATCACTGTTAAATTGTTCGCGAACATCGACGACCATGAGTTTGAGAATCTCGCCGAACATGTGGAGAGTTCTCAGGATCGCTCTCACCTGACTAGCGTTTCATATGCGCTACATGTTGTATACTGCCGACAGATTCAGTCCGAGATTCTAAATATGACTCTGCATCGCGACTTCGCCAAACAGTTCGACCGACTCTCGCACTGGCGACATGGCGTACTTGGGAAACTAGACCGCTGGAAGACTCTCTGTCATCGACATTCTGATCCACGTTCCACGACTTTCACTAGCAACGAATGGCTCAATATGATGTACAACTATAGCCTTGCCATGCTCTACCAACCTACCCGGTCGACTGTGACTGGGCCTGCTGGAGATTGGACTGTCAAGTCCTGCATTCAGGCATGCCTTATATTTCGAAAATTCCAGAGAGAAACCCAGAGAATTGAATTATGGCTCGGCCTCGTTGTTCAATTCAAGTGCGGAGTTGCACTTCTTTATTGCTTCTTTGCTACTCCAACCCATCTGAGGTCTGCAGCCTACGAGATTCCAGAGGCTTCAGAGGCAGTCAGAGCATGCAGTATAATCCTCTCAATATTCGCGGAGAGCTGGCCACAAGCAAGATGTGCCAGGGATGCTTTTGATATTCTCGCCCGAGAGATTCCGCTCTTCGTGACCGCCTCACCGCCCAAAGGTTTCAATAGTCCCAAGAAGATGCGGCCGGAGTCCTCGGAGGCTTTGCTGGCCCTGCTGGTACAGCTGGAACCGATAATTGTGCATCGAAATACTCTGAAACTGGTCAAAGAGATGGCTACCGCGGAGTTCCCCCGACCTGCCTTGGACCAGGAAGATAGCGTGGAAGGAGGGACTGGTGCCGCCCAATGTCCCAGTGGAGACTCTCCTATTTGGAACACAAGCATGAACGGGGACATCTTCCAGCCAGTCACACCGTACTTCTTGCAGACAGACGTGTCTACTCTTGATCCCGATGGATTTGACTACATGACACTTGGATTTCCAGGGGAGTTTGATCCTTCCGTGCCGTTTTAAACCACACTCGTTACAAGAGATCAACGGTTATACCTCGAATAGCACGAGTAGTACAAATGAAAAGCTGGCACTGTTCAGACTGTTATATTTCATTGACACGATCTCACCTATGCCACATCGGTGATCGGGCGACCGGCAACAACATCGAAAAACGCATCCGCCAGATACCCGCCTCGAGATGTGGGCTTCCCATACTTATCTGTAGCCATATTGGCCATAGTGGGCAAGGCTACATCTCGCATATACCCAGCTATCCCGTCCTTTTTGAAATTCTCAGCAAACTCTTTAGCACGTAAACTGAGTCCCTGTGTTGCCCAAATCGGCTGTACCTGCCACACGACACCATACTTTGCAATATCAGCTGGAAAAGTCTCAACTTCCTCTGGAGAGTAGCCGCCTTTGGCGAAGTCTGCCGAACCTGTGTAGCCAAATGTGAATATTCGATCAGGATAGACGTTTCTCATTCCCGTGTTGAAGTCGTGCATGTCTTTTTTATCTGGATCGAGATATGTTAGCCCAAACAAGGGTGCGCATGGTATTTTCTTTTAAGGCAAACGGAGTCTTGGAACTTACTGGGCTTATCTAAGACTTATTAGCAGCTGGTATAACCGGTGAGGAAGACTGTCAACATACCTTGTCGGCTCCATGATACATCTCCTAGTGGTGCGGCCAACACACATCGATCAAGTACAGCTTTGGTACACCACTGCCAGCGATATTGGCCTAGGGGCGTTCTTGGAAGTTCCCAGTCAAACTCAACATCATTGCCAGCCAGTCGCTTCACAATTCCTCTTCGCTCCTGCAGCGAAGTTACCCTGTCTGCTATCTCCCTGATGTACGCATCGTATTGGTCGCTTGAAATAGCGGTCTTTACAGCATCATCGAATGTCATGAGTCTGGCAAGAGCTTGCCACTCTTCCTTGATGCTCATATAATCTTTTCCTGCTCGTGTCCCCTCTTGGACGGCATCGACAAATGACGGGACAGCCTAGGTTGCACCGAGAACGTACGGGTGATCTCTGGGATCAAGTACACTATCGAGAAATTTAGTAAGTTCGACATCACAAGAATTCGAGAACCTAGCATACCTGGTGATGGATTCGGCGTGATCGCTGTCACACCGGACGAGTAGCATTATATCGACACTGAGGTATTCAGTCAGCAAATCACGCTTGCACAGCAAAATATGCTAAACAAACCCCATGATATCGAAAGTCATCCTGACAGTTGTCAATCTGGTCAGATACTCGGACGTAGGGACGATTGTTCTACCCTCCCCGTTGGTGAACTTCTTTAATCCCATGGCTAGATCGTCAATATGGATCTAGCTACACCAGCTTCGACAAAGCTCCGAGTCAATTTCATACATCCGGTCAGCGTGCCGAATCCTAAATGACAGCTTAGAATTCTTCACCTCACGGAAACAACGACATGGTGGAAAAAGGTTAGGATATATCTGGGATCTTTTGGGGTTTCAAGGATTCTTATAATTACCATGTCAGCATCGGCAACAGTTGGCCAGCATGTAGTCGACGACTCCAGATATTCAAGATCTTCCTCGCTATAGCGCATTCGCAATTGTGTTTGTCGCTGGTCGTGGAATAATTGGCTGTGAAAAAGCCGCTTTACAACAGAGGGTACTAAATCAGATGGATAATCTGCATGATCCTCTCCCGGCCACGATGCTTGAGACAGTCCACAGAGCGCACCCGATACGTAGACTGTTTGCACTTCATTGGGGGGCAGGATACATGAAATTATATAGCGATATGGGTGTACTTACTGCATTTGGCCATTTCCTTTGCAATCAGCAGTTCGGTAGTACCGAAGGTCAACTCATATGTCCCATTCTCATTGCGTTCTTTCAATAGTCGCCAAAGCTTTCGTCCCTGCGCGCTGGACGGATACTCGATCTTGAAACCGATGTTACGCAACGCTGCGATAGATCTGGCAGTATATGGTCTTATTGAGTCATCATTAATAGTATTTCCATGGTTTTGATCAAGGAACGTACCTTCTGATGTGCTTCTGTCGATCTGTCTTCCACCACTCCTCGATCTCTTTCACTTCCATATCAAAAGCACTGCTTTCGGATTTGACGCTTGCCCATTTTTGAGCCATGCTGTTACAGTGGCGGCTTGACTTCGACCGGATGAAGAAGGTAATGGCTCGAATCGTTCTACTGAAGGAGAGATCGGCTTTCCATTCTAGCTTATCTATTTCTGGGATCGGCGAACTACCCCACTGTTGTTGTAATGGCAATCTTCCTTTCGATGTCATGAGTCCTCCAAGTGCGGGCATCCTGCTTCTGCAGGCCCATCGCGACATGGCGTATTTCTGACGAAGTACCTATCGTCGGGCCTGTCGGGACTTGTTTTCTTTGGATCGTCTATCGGACCCTAGCGCCCGACGGTATGATTAAGCCGTGAAAGAAGAGCGGGATAGGACGGCCTTCCAAATATGTTGCCTCTCAACACTTCAAGTGCATAATAACCATGACAGTCTTGTCGTTCATTTCTTTTCGAAATTGTTCCGTCTTGGCACTTCACCGAACAACTTCGTCACGATGGGTAGTATCACTGTAGAGTCCCCCGCGAAACCATTGATCAACCTGCAGCTGGGCTGGCCTTCGCCTCGATTATTTGCCGCCAGTGCACTCCTTGAAGGCGCCAATAAAGTCCTCAAATCAGAGTCCGATACCGCGGCTGCTTTGATCTATGGACCACACGCTGGACACCCTCATCTCAGGAAGAGTGTTGCGAAATGGCTGTCTTCTATCTACTCGACATCGGAGGATGAAGGACGGATTTGTATCAGTAATGGAGCGTCAGCTAATCTCTCCAATATTCTCCTCAAGTTCACCGACCCTCTATACACTCGAAAGATTTTTATGATCGAACCCACTTACTTCCTCGCGTGCCCGATCTTTGAGGACAGTGGTTTCCAAGGAAGAATGATAGGTATACCCGAAAAGGAGAAGGAGGGGATTGACTTCGACTTCCTTCTTGGAGAGTTAGAACGTGCCGAGATCGCGGCGATCCGAACCGCGAAAGACACGGGGAAGCCAGACGCCCCAATACTCAAAATTGGGAAGAATTACCCCAAGATATTCAAGTACATCGTATACCTTGTACCCAGTTTCTCGAATCCGAGTGCTCAAACCCTTTCTTTGGACGCACGAAAGAAGCTGGTCAGTCTGGCTAGGGAGTTCGATGCCCTTCTCGTTTCTGACGACGTTTACGATTTCCTGGCTTGGCCGCAAAATCCTGCTGCTGCTGTGAGTTCTGTGACTACGATCCCCCCTCGACTGGTAGACATAGATCGGGACATGCCTGGCTGCAGAGACTTTGGCAACACAGCTAGTAATGGCTCATTCTCGAAGGTCATCGGTCCAGGGGTCAGAGTCGGTTGGACAGAGTGTACACCACTTTTTGCTAGAGAGCTGGCTGAAGTGTATGTGCTACAAATGTACAATTTTGTTATTCGAGATGGGACTGACATTTGTATCTGTAGCGGATCTTCAAGCTCAGGCGGGGCACCGTCACATCTTACGTCTACGTTCGTTGACAAGATGCTTCACAGCGGCCAGCTTCAGAATCATATTAAGGACCTTCTGATACCAACATATAGAAAAAGATACTATGCCTTGATGGAAGCTGTCGAGAAATTCCTAGTACCCTTGGGGATCGTTGTCGAAGCCAACAAACCTCAGAATAGCTTAACCGCGACTGTAGGCGGATTCTTCGCCTACCTGCGACTTCCGGATGACTTACCAGTTGCTCGAACTGTCGCTGCTTTTGCATTGAAGGAACACAACCTGAGAATTGCCTTTGGACATATGTTCACAGTTACAGGCGACCAGAGCAGTATTGTACGAGCTGAAGCAGCTGGAGGCTTCGCTAGTTGTATTCGGCTGTGTTGGGCTTGGCACGAGATTGATGCGATACAGGAGGGCATCGAACGGCTTGCTACTACTCTTGTAGACATCCGAATAAAAATAAACAAAGGAGAGTATATAGAAAAGCCTGCGATAGGTATCAGGTGAGGATATGGATTTGGACTTGAAAGTATGAATGCAGCTTTAATTGTCAAGACACCGCCGAGATTGAACTCAACGAAGGGTATTTCTTCGACGCAATAGAGTCTCACATCAATATACTAGGCTGTTTTGGTCACGGTTGAGATTAAAAACAGCTAACTACTCCACTTCCTGCTACGTCGACGTTCAACAAGCTCAGTACATCGTCTCGTTTCGTCGGAGCCTGTCTGAGGCTCGACCATGAGCCTTGCTAGACGCTGATAAAGACGTTGGCTAGCTGGTATTGGGAATTTGCTGATAGTTAGTGCTCATTGTGAATTCGAAGCGCTCAGATAATATCTTCTAAAGTACCAATAGAGCTCCAGTTTCTCTACCCTGTATTTTTTAACTTCCTCAATACACTCCTATATATCAAAGGCTAGTGGCGGACGTCGAGAGGACACGAAAGCTGCGGGGTATGCTTCCCTAGCACTCTGTAGCACCAGCAGGAATTTTGCGATGTGACCGTGATACAAACTGCAAATTCCAATCATGTCATGATACCGTGCTATCGGATGACCCCATATGCGTGGCTCGAAAGTTGCTTCATCGAATGGATCTTGTAGCCCACTGTGAGAGGAGATTTCCAAAGGGTCACAAGCGGTAAGATCTTGGAGTCAACTCCCGTCGCTCTAATATTCATGACTCGATTGCTACTCCAGCGGAAGTTCGGGCGGCATTTTGCTTCGAATACCCAGTTGGCGGCTCGGGTATCACACAATGTTAACGTTTGTGTGTCTCACAGAGGCCCACTGTAGACAAAACCTCTTAATTCTGAAGCTAAATGTCTGTAACGTCATTACTAAGAGATAAATGAGCGGGCTCGAAACAGGCTGTCCGTTTCAAGCAGCACCTAAATGCAGTGTTCGCAATAGCACGCTAGGTGTGCTACTATCGCCGTATTTGGAGGTATTAATACGTAGGAACTGTTATTCTTGGTTTTTTTAATATTACTGCAATATACTACTGTCCGCATAAGATAATGTAGAGCTAGCCTTCTTCTAGCTGAGAAAAGAAAAGAAAACCACTGAAAAAAGGAACAATCTACTTTACTGGCTGAACACTCTTATATCCACTGTACTTTGGGTATATTAGTATGCGGCCAGTAGTATTTAATGTCAAAGTTTCGTACGAACATAGAACTAGAAATAATATATTCCCGAGGTAGGGCGTATCAAGATACCGTATACAATATTACGGACGCTGTCTNAATGTCTTGTACGAACCGAGAAGAGGGGTAGGACGACCGCCAATCTCAGCATATTGAGGCATAGGTAGATTTGTCGATACCCAAATTCCAGATATCAAAGCATTCTTAAAGCAATATTGGGCTTCTGTCGAATTTCTGCAATTACAATTTGGGGACTTTGATACTGCATAAGTTCATTCGTTCAAAACGAGGCACGGATTGCACTTTGAAAATGGGTTATTTTATGGTCGTACCCGGTAGCAATGGTGGAACTGACTCCCCGAAGATCTGTTTCACTGTTCCCGGGAGTTCTTTCCCATTCCATAAATCGACGTGGAACCACCTAGTCAAGCAGTGATACCGAATGTGTAAGAAACCTACACCGAGAACACCTCGTACTGGCCTGTATCAGATCCGACATCAATGACGTCTTCGATCAGGATCTGCACAGCTAGTCTCCGAATACAAGTTTCTTTGCATGTTCAGATCCATTGGATCTATGCGGATGAATAGACTGTTTGGTTCGGTCTTCGACGGAGCTAACTTTTGAGAATTGAATTGAGAGTATGCATATATTACTGTCGATACTTCGTTGTTTCTAGCACTATATCTAGAGGACACCACCAGATGTAGAATATCACCACAATTTGCCTTGCGCGCCTAGCCTAGAGCTTGTGCCACAAGCAATTCCCCACAGTTACACATGGTTATAGCCATTTCGATGATCATTCGAGTGGTGAAAGTGCCAGCCACTATTGATACCAAATATTTCGCAAGGTCAGACCGCTCTGTAGCCTCTGTGCTCGGAAATCCTATCCCAGTCAAACGGCTCCAGATCGTGATCGCGCTATACCTCAATATGTGAATTGATCTGTGTATTGAATGAACGGCGATATTCTCTTATGCTCCTGCGAGGTCATCAAGAGTAATTCACGTGCCCAATCACGCATCCGAACCCACTGTAGATCGTAGATCAAGATGGTATAAATCAGATACTCTACCCACCCCTAGCCCTCCCTGTGCCTTATTAGCACTCCTTCCATCGACATTTCATAGCCAGACACTAACACTCTTCAAATTGTTCTGCCCAAGCTACACACACCCATACTGCATTTATCAACTGCTGCACTGCTGCTCAGCCTCCGCCTGGCGGCGGCTGCCCCGCGTCATCACAATCTCGATGGACATGTGCCAGGCCATGTGAGTTTTGTCAATCGTGAGTCTGCTTTTTCGTGAGTCAAACAATTCACGACTGTCCTGACAAGTGTAGGTCTTTATGGGTCTGCTCCACAGAGCTTCGAGACTCACATCTCTGCCGTCGCGCGCCCTCAAGACGAGGTTGGTACGTCGATCATACAAGTGGATATCACCACCTCACGGTCAAATCCCAAGCTGGCTGATTCGAAGGTTTCAACCACGGTACTCTAAACCCATTCTGCAAAATGGCATGGTCTGATGTACCAAATATACAGGCGGAGAGGATTCCCGGGTGGCTCTTCCTTGATGGGAAGAGACTCCAGGGACGGATTCACGGTAACACTTTTTGGAACATTAAAGGCGAGCTGGACGAGCCGTTTCCAATCGAGGAGTTCTTATTTGACCCCCATATTTACACTCTCAATCACCGAACCGATTATGACGGAGAGTTCACAGGCACAATTGGCAGGGGTCAAGCTGAGCTGAAGTGGGAAATATCGGGCGCTACTGTCATTGGCAGAGCCGGAGTAGGAGATTTCACTCTCAAGGGGAAAACTCGTGTTGATTGGTCTCCATAGACGGGAGAATTTGGAGGCATCGTCTTGAAGAGGAATCTTTTTTCCCCTTATGGTTTTTGACCTCTTCGAGATGTAATCGGTATTATTGCATTCTAGCTTCACAGGGGCAGCACAGTGCTCAGAAACCTGGCTTGAATTATTCGCACACCCTAGTCAGGATTTTGCCGTAGGCTTCTCTTATTTTGAACTGGAGTGGCATCAATAACAACACTTTGAACTATCTTCTCGACGTCCAGAGACCCTTCAGCTGATCAAATATACTTCAAGAATTGAGGATGAGAGATAACCATAGAGTCTGATTCTCATGTGATCAGGACAGGGATGCGAAGTGGGAGAGTGCCAAAAGGACTGGCGAGTAGGAATATTAGCCACCTAAAATCTCGGTAGGGCGGCATGGTGGGACACAGGCAGGGTAGTGAGACAACATTGTCGCGCTTTCATACGAAATCTTCCCTCGGGGTATACCAATAGCAACAGTCGAACCAATAAAGGCCGAAAACGATGTAGCCGAACAATATGTACGGATTGGCAGTCTGTGTGGCTTTATTTGAGTAGCCTTTCTCACCCTTCCCGTTGGGTCGAGTATCTATTTAAACACTACAAACACTTGAAACTACCAAAAGTTGTTCTGGATACTGTAAACAAACAATGGACTTAAGCGAGACAGGATAAAACTGACCACGCCCGGTAGCCCAACAGCGACAGCGATTGGAATTGGCACGCTCTTATGACCCGATAAATAGACAAAATCCTGGGGAAATTGTTCTTAGTATGAGAAATTCAATAGAAAAGAAATAATTAATCGCTTCTCAGCCATTATACATGCGAGTGACAGACCTCCAACCCGCTCAGGAGCTCAGCACTCACGAGTAGATAATGAGCTGTACCAAGTTCATCTTGGTACCGCTGAAAATCCAGACAGCCTTAAATACAAAATCCAAAAATTTCCGCTCCTTGAGCGTGTTCCATTCGCCGGATCATCCATCCAAGCTGGTAAATGGTTCTGCTCATTGATCTGCCAGGTCCGCCTAGCAGTCGTTCATACTGGTCGGAATGATTACTCTTCAAACGTAGTTGGTTTTATATTGCTGTATTTGAACCAGAATATCTTCTTGTTCGGCCATTTGCCAGAGTTGCTTGACCGAGTCTTGTTCGTCTTTCCTTCTCAAATCTCCACCTAGCCAGGAAGGCTATTTAGCGCAATTTTTTTTTGGTACAGGCTAGTAAACATGCTTCTCTTGTAGGATTTTTCCTCTTGCAAGTATTTGAGGTGAGAAAAAACTACTTCAGTTTCCCAAAGGGCGGGACGATTTGCTGAATCGTCATTCGTGTCTGAGGAATTGAGGAGGGCTCCAAATCACGTGAAATCCAGTCGACTGTATCTCATCAGCTTGCAATGCGCGGGAGAACTTCAATAACACCTTTAGTATAAATGGGTACTGTAGAGTTAGAAGAGAGAAATGTACTCTTTGAAGTGATTGGAAGGTCGGACAAGGGCAACAGAGAGAGATATGTCTGAATAGGACCAAGCAGATGAACAGACTGAGAACCAGAACAACTTTGCATGAAGTCCCTTGGTCATCTCAGCATTCAAGATTGATCGAGCCACCATAATTTTGACCAGAAAACATTACTCCGTGTATCATCATTTCAGCGGTATAACGTGCGAGTGGTATGTTCCTCGCATCAGTTGCAGCCTTAGAAGTAGTATGATTATCCCAAAAACCTCTTAACTGTCTCCAACGGACTTAGCTTGGATGGTTTAAAGGGAGCTCAAATCTAGATCGAATGAAAATGGTAAAGCTACTATAAGAATATTGGCCGCGCGCCTTGTATGATCGGCAGTTTTCCAAATTTGCGACTTTGTAACTTCGAAAACGACTCGTGCTATTCGGCCCACTATCTGGGGGTACGAACAGATGACATCGAACTAATTTGGCTATAAATCGAACGAGTGGTTTGTCGTCTGGGGTATCACGATATGCTATCCCATTTGGTCGATTACCTTGATTCATGCGCAAAATACAGTTTGGAGGAAAGTTCGATTTCGACGACAATTGAGAGGGGATGAGCTTAAAAAATTCTCGAGGCTCCCACTGTTCCGTAAAACCTGCACGATTAGAGTGGCATGTATTCCGACAAGAACTTCGAGGAATCGAGAGACTAATGTCAGAAGCCTGTGCCCGCTGGTATTTCAGATCTTATGACAGACAAACGAGGCATGCTTATCCTTGAAGTGTTGAAGACTTGGAGCCAGTTTCTCACGGCCCTAGAGACTCTTGCTTCTAATTAGCCCGCATTCATTCATGGCCTATTTCTTCCTAGGATCTGCAAGAGAAGTCTAACGCCATCATTGAACACCATTTTCACCGCCAGGCCCCGCTAACGAAAGATCATCTATTTTACACCGAAGCTCGCGCGGACGGCGGCACCGAATCTCTCAATAGCTTCAGTCATCTTATCCNCAGCAGCAGCCGCGAATGTAGCTCGGAAGAACATCTCTGTTTGAACAAAGCCAGCACGTTCGGCAACGAACCAACTACCCTTGCTGACGAGAACACCTTCATCAACAGCTGCGAGGAAGATCTCTTCTTCAATCTCGGAGAGTGTCTTTGTCTTTGCGTGTGGGTGGAGGTGCCAGTTCACTTTGAGCCAGAGCTAAATTTGTCAATTTTGGGCTCAAAAGCTGGTGTGATGGGGAGGGGAGACGTACAAACATGCCTGCAGCGGGAGGATCCCACGAGACGACTTCCTTAGGCAGATTCTTCTCACAAGCAGCGAGAATGACATCTCTTCGTTTAGTATAAACCATGCGGAGATTGATCAACCACTTAAAGTAGCCATCGTGACCCCAGTGCTCATCCAATAACTTAAACAAGACCATCTGGGAGATACCGCTAGGGTTCTGGACAGAGCACTCATTCGCACGTGTGAATCGCTCAATGACTTGCTCTGAAGCAGTGACCCATCCGACTCTTGTACCCGGTGCGATAACCTTCGAGAAACTGTCCATTCGCATGACTCGGCCATCGACGTCCATGCTGAGGTAGGTTGGGACAAGAGATTTCAGGAATTCCTCATTGTTGGCTGGTGGAGGCACGTCTGGTGAGTCAGGACCTGTGTAGGGCTGCATTTGGAGAAAGTAATAAGGCTCGTCCTCGAAGATATAAAGATCGTGCTTCTGGGAGATTTTGTAGATCTCTCGTCGACGAGTAACCGACTGAGTTGCTCCTGTGGGATTTTGGCCGGATGGGACAATGTAGAGGACGAATGGCTTTCGGGCTCCTCTTGCTTTCTCATCCCAATTCGACAGAATATCATCTAGGCTTTCGGGGAGCAGACCTTCAGCATCCATAGCTACTCCGATGAATCCAACTCCCAAGGCAGCAGCTGTCTCGACTGCTGAAGCAAAGGCATAGTCCTCTGACAAGATAAAGTCTCCTCTCTCGCAGAACATCCTTATAGCAATATCCAATGCGGACGTGCTACCGACAGAAAGAGCGCATTGCCAGTCTGCGTATGCCGGGTTACAAACGATTTCCGTATGTTCAGTAACAAAACGGATCATCTGTGCCGACCCCGTACCCAAAGCATAATTCAACGCGATGGACAGATCATAGACACCGTCATCCCTCTCGGTAACATCGTATTTCCCAGCCTTCAGTATTGTGCCATCTTGTTTTGTTTCGGCTTCGGAGAAGTGGGGGACGGTTGGGACTTTGACGCTGATCTCTTCGATGGGAAAGTTCTCTGCCACTGGAAGGCCGCCTCCAAGGGTAATCAGTCCTGGTTTACTAAGATATTTGGCTGCTCCTTTCAAGCTGGAGGGTTGCCTTGCTTTAGCTTCCACGCTGAGGTAGTCTGCGAAAAGTAAGTATCTATCAGAAGTTGGTTTGGAGTGGGCAACAAACGGTCCCATCGTTTCGCTTTAGGCTTTCCAGTATTCTGAAGATGTTAGTCATTGTCTGTCATTGAGGAAGGTGAGACCGACGGGAGTCTTGAACAGGTCACTGCTTGTGGGAGCCGCAGTCTTTGCGACTAATCTGCCTGCTTTGACACGTCTTGCAGCAACGGCTTTGACGGTCAAAGGATTAGGAAGGACAATTGCCTCTGTGTCAGTGATGGCTTCAGCTTCAAATCCATGTGCGATTGCAGATGGAGGAGCCATGTTGTAAGGAGATTATGAGTATGGGTACGGTTATGAATATGTAGGAGAGACGGAGGAGAGGTATCAAAGAAATTGAGACTTATGACGGAATGTGGAGTCGCACTTGATCAACAACGGATGTCTGTCTGTCAACCAAGTGTCAAGTCCAGGGCGTATCTGTATTTGTACGATCGGAGTCCGGTATGCTGCGAGCTAAGGGCACACGGCATGAACAGGAACAGGGCATGTAAGTGGGAACAAGCTAAGGGAATGGAGTGAACCTAGAAAGATATCTGCTGTCACTCGATGCTTGTTTGTAGTCATAGACGGCCCTTTGTGGTAGGGAAATCCACACATTCCGAGCTCCTAAAGGCGTTCGAGGGGTTGAGCGGTGTCACGGAGTCGTTTTATCGAGACGGCCAACTCAACGCCATCGCTATCGCTATCGATAGGCCGAAGATAAGCGCCGCATAAGCGAACGCCGACGCTCCGATATTCGGTCATTGTTTACCCCACCTGTCCATCCAGCCAGCCACCCAGCCACCCCACCACTTCACCCGTCCATTGGCTGCTGTACCTGAGTCTTGTAGTCTGGTGTCGTGCTGCAGCAAGCCAAAGGAGGGACTCAATTTCATAGGACGAACAGCATGATAGACGATCAGATAGGGTGTAGATAGCATGCTTTTGAGGCTCTAATTGGCTTTGAGAACATCCCGCTCTTCGGTAAGGTACTGCACTCGAGTGTACTGTAGCATCAAAAACCCTCAGTGCGACCAAGCGAGTCAAGGTGTTTACCTCGCTATCTTGCCCGAGATCAGCTGGAATGCATACTACCCACGAAAGCTGTGATGCATTACAATGTTAGATTTAGCGATTCTCTAGGCGTCGTGAGATGCCGTCTGCTGGAGATCCAGGGCGTTTATGGAATATCAAAACACCGGAGAGAAACTCTTCCTTTCGCAAATCGCAAAATGATCTATGCCGCTCGAAATGCCCAAATAATTCGCCTGAGCTGCGAATGGCTTCTAGCATCTCGGAATCTCCATTGTTTATCGAATGCACAGACTGTCATTTCCAGGATACTTAATTGTAGGTTCTCTCAACAAGATCCTTCATTGTGCTGCAACCAAGCAGGCAGGAACCGCCTCTCCTAATGCTACGTCAGAAATTGCCATGTATTGCATACGGACAGAACGACGATATAAAGAGGAAGCCCATCGAACAAACCACGAGTAAAATGAAGACCAGGATCAAGACTTCGAGATCAATTGTTGATCTTAGAAACCAAAGGCTACTGCCTGCGAACAAGATTAAGACAAGATCCATGTTGAAGTCACTTGCAGATTTAGCTAGAACCTATCAAAGTATTTGGTACCTATCCAAGAATTCACCCAAGATCCAACCACCGATGATCCAGAAAATATCTATGTTCCCCCAGAAAGCTAACCAGACACCACCCAAACCCATCTGGAGCACAGCCACATAATTATCAAAGACTGATCGTCCTTACACCACTTCGAAAGAGCCCATTTCCCATCCGTACACCCTTCTTAGTCGACTCGCAAATATCAGCAGAACAACTCCCTCGACTCTCGACTGGTGAGGTCGGTGGAAAGTAAGAGACTTCTGTACGCTCATCCGAGCTGGAGGGAGAAACGTGTATACGGATCCGAACTTCTCAATTACAGAAAAGCCCAGGTCGGCCATGGCCGCTTCGAAATATGTCCAGTGTATTGATCCTCTCGCTTCTCCTCGGGCAAACAGTACTGAGAAGGTATTAAATGTGTCTTGTCTCACTTGGAACTTGGGAATATCTTCTTCGCTATCCGAATCATTGGTAGGTATCGTAGGAGAGTGGAAAACAGAAGGCTGTGGCGGTCGTTTCTTGTTCTTCTCCCGACGCTGCTCGATCTGCGTTGCTGGCGATGTCGTCTCGATTATCGGAACGTACGGCGGAACTTCAAGCTTCCCCGGGCAGCTTTGGACTTTTGCTGCTCATGGTAGTCTCGAATCTTCTCCAGACACTCTTCGACCATGTCCTGGTACGGCATCTCGAGCTTGATTCCTGTCTTTTCTACAATGAGAGTGTCTATCGCGTTGATAGCCCCTTCCGTGTTCTTCTTCTCAAACAGATTCGTCATTGGGTTTACGAATTCCGATAAGTCCACTTCGTCCTTCAAGGGCTTGAGCTCAGTTTTCAGAGCTTCCAATCTTGCTTGATAGATCTGACCTTTCTTGCCAGCCTTCGATGGAAGCGAGAATATCGATGAAATGTCGACGATGAAACTCGCAGTTGCCGCCAGGTCGCTAAAATTTCATATTCTGCCTGTCGCATTCGTCCTCGGGTGGCAGG
Organism: Deltaproteobacteria bacterium; assembly: GCA_002685535.1. Taxonomy (GTDB): domain Bacteria; phylum SAR324; class SAR324; order SAR324; family NAC60-12; genus Arctic96AD-7. The sequence continues at coordinate 33,911 of NYXK01000116.1, read as the reverse complement.
ATCGGTCTGGTGGAGTTCGTCGGTCTTCTTGATCAGTTCGATTACTGCGGCAGCTTCATTTTCCTGACAAAGACTCAGCAGGTAGTGCGTGTGCGGGTCTTTCTTCATGTCTGGCTTGCTTTTCACTCTGAACAGAGCGAAGCCATCTTCTAATCCTCCAGGCACACGCTCGAGGTGCTTCTGGCAAGGACCAAGCTGCAGATTGTGCTTGAAATGTCTCCGCACCCGGCGGTATTCTGTGTGGCAGACGTTGGCAAGCTCTTGGACGACTATAGCCTTGAGTATTTGGTCATCAGGCTGGTTGATATCAGCTGACGCAGGCGGCAGACATAGTCCCAGATCGCTACACTGGCGACCTTGTCGTGGATCATGTCGAAGACTGAGATGCTGATATACCTATCTGTGGTAACAGGCAAGTTCTGGCCCTTGTGGTCTGGCACCAGTTCCGGTCTCGCGACATGCCATGAGCTGACAATGCAAGCACAAAAGGATCCGTGCGACACAGGTAGAGGATATCTTCATATGATTCCTTTTGCTGGATTACATTTTCAAAAACATCTTGGACGGATATTCTATCTGGGAGGTAGGCGATCCGAAGGGCTGAAAATAGTTTCATCGCCTCTTCTGCCCGTCCTGTTGGTGTTGCAATTGGCGCAGCCGTGACAGCTTTTGCTCTTCTGTAAGCTGCTTCGACGACCATGATGTTGACGAACAAAGCATTGACGGATTGTAGCATGTGATGCTGTCGTCGCAAGACTAGGTCACCAGTTGACCTCGGTAGACAGGTCCCGGTTGTTGCAGAGCCCGAGTACAGAGCGCGTGTCTCTTCGTACTTCATTCGGTTCGGGTACTGAATTCTCTTGATGTACTCTTCATCGTTACTGAAGATGTTCAACCAGTATCGAAGGGGGTTCGCGCGGTGGGAATTGTGGAGGCTGTTGACTTTCATACTTTGCTCATTGAAAGCAGCATCACCGGGCTTATCGCCCACGCCCTTGTTGTATTGTTCCCAAAGAGAGCATTCGGCTCGATATCTCATGAGATCCAAAAGCCGATTATCATCAGATATCTCTTGCAACTTCAACCCTGGTATGATCTTATATATCTCCAGTCTTGTGTCTTGTGGACTGATCAGAACTTTGGGTGGATTGCCGCCAGCCGTGCTAAGGAAAACCCTGGCTCGTTTGTTCTTATCGAGGCATCTCCAGAGCTGTTCAAATCTTGCTCCATCCTGTCGGAAGTTTCTTGCTAAGTCTCCATGGAGAGCTCTAGCTTTCTCGGGTAGCGTCGCCGCGAAAGGATCCATCTCGAGGGGAGTTGATCGTGCTGGATACTAGAGCTTTGTACGGAGGCTGTCAGGTGTTGGTGAGAGTGTGGATGCTGTTGTCTAGTAATCGAGTCTTAATAGATAGCCTTGTGTGGGACGATATTAGACCTCTGGCAAAGTATCCTATTTGAATCGACGGAAAGACTTACAAGCTGTAATGAGGCAATTGACTATCGAGAGGAGCGCAGTTGATGTTACTAGAATCAGAGTCAAGTGATCAGGCACCATTTTGTATTCTTCTCGAAGCCCTGAATGAATCTGGTCCTCCCTCGAGGAGTCATACGGTGTGACCGCTAATGTAGGACACTATAGTAGGAAGCTCCCGGTACCGACAGCCTTTGTTTTGATTGTATACAATGAGGTGATTGAGCGCCTTGGCGCGTTCAACAATACCACCTGATGAGATTATATCATTTTTTATAAGTCAACTTCGGAGCCCATGTCTATGACCTGATGGATGGGCCCTCGACAAGAAGACATATGAGATATATTGACGATCCGTTGCTGTGGATGGACCTAGGGAGGCCAGGACACTTCGGATTATGTATCACTGCAAATACTTCTCAGCACAAAACTAGATAAGCAACCGAAAAATTGAGCGAAACATATAAGCTTTAAGTAGTAAAAATGCCTTGACGACTTATGCAGCTATAACTATATCAAGTGATTACAGCCTTCACGTGCTGCTGTAGTTGTCCGAAATACTTGGGAGCAAATAACTAGCAGGCAAGAGTGGCGGGCAAACGTCAAAGAAGCAATCGAATTTTCTGCAAAGTGGTAACGATAATAGCTTCGCTACGATCAAGCTTTTGCTTAATACATAAATAGCAGACAGATGAATCTTCGCAGTACGACCTGCAGCAAATGGAAACCAGGTAATTGATATCATGCGATTTGGGCATACGCTTGACAAACCGTTATTTGAATGCCCTGAGTAGAATTGTGACTTCTGGGAATCTTGGTTATTTATACTTTATTTATACTTTATCCATTTGTTCAGGTACGACTTTCCGTGAATTATCGAATCAAACGAGGGAAGGAACGTTTGTTTTGTTCCAAGTGAGGGAGTAGCGAGGTGGCTCAGGGGCTTCGCTTAACAGCCCAGGTAGAAGTGCCACGAATCCCACCAAGCCAGAACCCGAAAAATTATATCATAACCAGAAAAAAAAATACACACGCAACACCCGGGGGCAATAAGCACTTCCTACTAGGCAGAAGACGAATATTCAATCCTCACTGGGTGGTCGCTTGTATGTCTTAGTATGTCCGGACCTGGGATAGTTGGGGCGAAAACTTGAAGATCTCGCATTTTGAGATACAGAAAAAAATCGCAAAAAAGTTGAAGAAGCTTCCAATGAAGGAAACCTCGGGAATTGAGCCCGAGGTGGGGCTCGAACCCACGACCTTGAGGTTTTTATTTCTCTGTAATAAGAGCCACACGCTCTACCGATTGAGCTACCCGGGCAGGGTAGTGGATGCAGAAATACTGCTTATGTCAAGATATACGCCAAACAGCAAAAGTGAAAACTCTGACCGTTTAGCATGGCAGGCGGCAACTTTGTGGACTGGCCAATCGAGCCGGTCCATTAAGCGTCATCCCACTTTTCTGCTGACCTTCTTCATCTCACTAATCCCGAGCTGGATTACAGCTACATTCGAGTTCCGGGGTTCTTGCAGTATTGTGGGAATTAGGTATGTCGGTTCTATATGATTGTACCACATATCACGATGATACCTTTCAAGTCAAATATTCACGACTATGCAGATAAGACTTTTGTCTGGAAGGTGTTAGTTTTCCTTCACAACATACAATTTCTAGTCTGCTACTCCTAGCAGACTCTGCGATCCCATATGACTTGTCCCCATTCTTCATGAAACGTAAGTGTTGAATATCCATTCACTGCCTAGATGCCTCTGTAAAATTTCACGATATCCAGCCAATCAATGGCAGTGGCTGTATCATCTTGGGCCTATATTTGGTATTCAGGCTATCTTCTCTCTTCGATTGCTTTAACAAGTACATATTCGATAGCATTGTATCAATAAGATGAATTGCAGGTACCATGATAAACTGAGCTCACACTTTTTTTGGTGACGTAGCTTTTTCATTAGTTTTCAGCTGCAAGAATTGGTCTAGGCGAAGCAAGCCTGTCCAGTGCAATGAGAGACAAGCAGCAGGTGATATCAGTCCTACCTACGAAAGATTTCCTGAAAAGTGGCACTTATGTCCAAAGGATCATAAATTTTGATTGTATTTATTGAATATTTTGTTGAATATTCCAATTCATTTCCAAATATCATTCAGTAATCACAGTATCCCCGCCGTGTCCGAGCCACAACCATACAGTACACGTACTTCGAGGCAATCCTTCTCCCGACGAAGCTTCCTCCGGACCATCCGAATACATTGCTGAGTCCACCGCCAGCGGTACAAACCATTTACAGCCCCCTTCGCCAAGTACATCCACCTCGTCTACCATTCCGCATCAAGCCACCCCGGTCTCCACCCCGAGAATCTAATCTAATCTGATCCTTCTGACCCATGTACTGTAGCCATCTATCCTCGAGCTCCACATTTGATCCCACCTGATAACTTTATTTGCAGGTTTTCCTGCTAGAGAACTGTCTTTTGAGCCGACGGAGGACCATCGGCCTTGGCTGCAGTGCTGAGATGTTTTGACTTGCTTGGAAGGTGGTGAGAATATGGTCAGGAGCTATCTATCGATTCGAGATGGATTTCCGATGCAATGGAAAGTAAGTTAGCATCGGAGTAGTCCCTAGTCCGAGATCGCTTGCTTTTGTTCTTGGATGGCATGGCTTGCTAGTGACCGAGGTAGAAGGAAGGTCGTGCTCTCACTTAAGTATAAGAAGCCCAGGAACACCAGGCCCGTCTTCCAACAACATTGAGTCCATTCTTTGCTCACGCTGTCGAAGTCATCTATTCTTCATTACTCAATATCCCACCAATACCCACGAAGTTAAATCATCATAATGATTTGTCTTCGCTCTCTTCTAGCTCTCACCAGCTTCCTCGCTCTCACCTCCGCATCCGCCCTCCCCTCAGACACAGCAGCTGAGATCTTCCACTTCAACCTCCTCGCCCGCCAAGAACCTGGGACACCACTCTATGCATGTCATCTCGCTTGTGGTACGTCCTCCCTCCTTCTTTGCAGCTATATTCTTAATGACTCCTCTTTGAGTCCAAAGTCATGTTCGCTAAATCCCCATCTTCGAACAGGTACAGCCGTAACACTCAGCCGTGGTGCCTCGCCCTGCACGGATGTCGCTTTCTTGATTGACTACACGGATTGTCTGGCTTGCGCGGATGCGAGTATACAGAATGTCTGGAGGTATTATGGTGCTACTTTGACGATTGCTGGGGAGAAGTGTGGACTAAGTACCACGCCTGTCGTTGCTGTGAGTGATAAATGATCAGACATCTCTATTATTTTCGCAGAGAGTCAGGCGTCAAGAGCTTCGAGACGAAGGACTGATCATTTACTTGTAGTAAATGCAAATCGAAGATGGAAAACTGGCTGACTGGTTGGTGCTTTTCATTTGTGGAGCGAGCGTGCTGATGGTTCTCTGACGATTTAAGGGAATATGAAGAATGTTTGTGGTACTTTAAAATGACGAGTTAAATGGAAACAATGCATGATAGAGCTAAGTCCTTGCATCAAGTGCTCAACAGGCATCAGACACTTAGTCTCGCTGTCGACTTCATGAACAGGTATCCAAGCTAATCGTATGTCAACTGACACAAATCGATCCTGCGTATCCCATTCCGACCCGAATCGTAAATTCGTCCTCCCTATCCATGACTCCCGAAAAGCCCTCCACCTCCTACAAATGGAATCAAAGTCGGATTCAGTGTTTCTCCCCCTCCACAAACCCAACCCTAACCCCCTGCCCAGGCTGCAGCACAATCTCGGCCTTCAAACATGGATCCCCACCATCCACCACCCCCATGAAATTCTCCACGCCCTCAAATCTCTGCAACAGCCTCACAATCGTATAGCCCATCTCCGTGAGAGCGAATTGCTGGCCAATGCAAATACGCGGGCCACCATTAAACGGAATATATGTCCACGGTTTCGGCTGCCATGTTTGCCAGCGCTCCGGGACAAAGTCGAGAACCGTGATCGGGGGCGATGACGGGGAGGTTGGGTGTGGCATTGGGGGTGTGAGATCAGGTCGGCGTTGCATGAGGAGGGTGGAGTAGCCGATGGGTGTGTCCTTCAGGATGCCAATCGGGGAGAGGCCGTCGGGGCCGCCGCCGTGGGGAAGAGTGGTGTCTTTCAAAGCGAGACGGACGTTGAAGGGAACGACGGGGTAGAGGCGGAGGGTTTCATTCATCACGTTCTAGAAGGCATTAGTTTTGCCTCGCGATTTCTTCATGACAATGGCTCAGGGGAGTTGCCACTGGCTTACCTGCAAATACTTCATTCCCTTCAGATCCGCATACGTAGGTGGGCGATCCAGCCCGACTTGACTCACGATCTCGGCACGCAACTTCTTGACTATTTCGGGGTGCCTCGCCAGCTCATAGAATGTCCAGGACAGAGTCGAGGCAGTGGTATCTCTTCCAGCCAACAGCACAGCGACCAACTGATCGCGAAGCACCTTTCTATCACGGGTAAAGGATGCTAGAGCATGGAGGAAAGTATACCCCTCTTCGGATTTCGTCTTCGTGGCTAGCTCTTCGGGTGAGAGACTAAGTGCTTGCTCGATATATGGCGTGACGAACTCGTTGATGACCTTGATGCCTTTGTGGAAAGACGAGCGTGGAACGAGAGGGTTCAAAGGCCTATTCAAAGTCAGTTCCGCATCATGTATGAGCAGTAAATGGGAGGTAATACCCCGCTCGAGCGATAATATTCTGCACCCTCTGCACCTCACCAAAGGCCTCCGCAAACTCCTGTTCCGGCAATTCCAAACTACCAACCGATCTTCCCAGCAAGAAATGCGTAGCCGCATCCAATGTGTACCGGAAGAACAGATCGCTAACATCGATCTCACCTCCTCTCGTGCCATCATATCGTTTCCCTCCTTCAATGATTTGCTTCATTAAGACCTGAACATGCGTTTCGAAAACATCCAGATCACTAACCCGATCCTTGACGAATTGCGGCCGGATCAACTGCCTCGAAGAATGCCATTGGTCAAGGTCAGTTGTGAAGATACTGTCTCCTAGGAAGTCACTCCATTCTCTGTGGAATGGCTCGCCCTTGCCGTAGTCTGTGAACTGGGTGGCTAGGATAGCTTTGATGTTCTCGGGATCGGCGGTGAAGACTAGACGACGACCGACGGGCTTCGCTTCCATGGTGTAGCGTTTCTCGCCTGTGGAGGTTGTAAACCATCGATTCCAGGTTTCGAGGTTCCTATGCTTCATGGTTGCTTTGATGGCTCTCGCTATCAAATCGAGATCTGTTTGGATTTAGACAAGGTAATGACGTTGATCAGTGACATTATACGGACCTAGAGGAAACTTCGTGTTGACTTTCTTTGCATGGCCCCCTAGTGCCCGGATCTTGCGTTCTGTGTTGATCCATGTTGTGATTTTGAGGAGAGAATAGATAGCGACGATGCCTATGAGGAGCGTCTTGGGCGAGACGCGATTAAAGACATCTTCGATCATGACGGCGGGTGTTTCCGTTTCGCGTCCTTATAATTGACGTGAATATTCTGCGTAGGCTCTCTTTGAACAACAGTGCGGGATGTCGTTGGAGACGAAGTTTTCCGCACCCTTTGCCGTCCACTAGCTTGGACTTGAAGCTTTTCCTCGGATCCTCTCTGTCCTGCGACTCGTCTTCGTATTGCAGCGAAGAACAAAGGAGCTCTTTCTGTGGAATCACACTGTTGGAAAGAAGTCTACACACAGCTTTTATCCAAATACCCCTCCAACTCAACGCTCGAGACAACCCTGGTACTTGTACCCATTGCGCACAGCACGAATAAGTAGGTGGGTCGGTGGAAAATCGGGCCATGCCCACTGTCAAGGACCGACATGCGATCATGGGGGGGGGGGCCCAGGAAGGTCGGATAGGTAGGGGTAGCAACGACAACAGGTAGGGGTAAGGGTCTACCGGAACTCCACATGGATTCTAGCTCGGCTGCCTTGAAACCTGAAAATGGTCTTGTCTTCTTGCCTTTTGACTGGAAGGAAATGCGACAGTCTTGGGATGTTTGGGCATTGTCTTGTCGAACCAATCATGAGTGGGATGTTCTAACTATCAAGGCAGAGGCAGAGCAGACGGAGCATGGAACAAAGGAAGGCCCGGCCGGGATTTCACATGTTTGCTCTGATTTCTTTGCGAGAGACATTATGAGACGAAGCGAGGTTCAAGTTCGTTCAAGTGTGGAAGATGCAGGGCAACGAAAACCTAGGTAGGTATGAAAGAGGACGCACTGGGCAACATCCGGTTAGCCATGCGATTTTAGTCTGTGGGGAGAATGAGGGGAACCTGCACGTGGCTGAAAGCAGGCTGGGCTTGCCGATTTTGCCTCGCTGTTGGCTGCAGACCAGCCGGGTGGACAGTGGAGTGGCTCGGACTCTGCAGTGTATTAGGTAAGCAGCGTTCAAAGCTGGCTGGTAATTGTTCTGGATCCTTTTCGGCACATGAAAACAAAACATGGAAATTTGTCAAGAACACATGAACCGAGCTGTCGGCGTCGGTATTTAGGATTGCGATGTCTAATAAAACTTGACAGCGGGGAAATCAAACTATCCGACAGAAATGACAGACAGGTAACTTAGGTAAGGTACGAGTAGTACTTACACGTGAAGCCTTCATGTACCTAGGTATGTGCTTCGAGGTTTGGTCCGCATTTGATTGACGACTGCATTCTATGCCATCGTACTCGCAAGAACACGACCGACCACACCACAGTACAGATGGGACGACTGCGGATAGAATGTGGTCTTCCGAAGAGGAGAGAGTGAACGAGAGAATGTAAGCAGGGATCTTTTGTTGCTATGCTTCGTATACCACGATCTCTATCTAGTTTGGAATGTCCACGCCAATCATGCAGAATTTTCCATGCGATCGATCACTCAGGATATCACAATAAGGAGAAACTCAACGCTCGAAACGCCAGCCAAGTATGCAACCATTGAACGCCGATAAGATCCAATCATTCATCCGTCCATTCATGTATCGGTGCATCAAAGAGCACATTCGGTCGCATTACTCTGTGTGCAGAACACCATCTGTACCGGTCCCGCTGAGATCCCACGACTAACCATTCGCTCTCTCATGTCCGCCAGTCTAGGAGCAGCAGTAATCTGGCTTCTGTTCTGCCCACTGGCATCCTGTCGTCCGGACCAGAGTACCTCTCCTGCGGCGCTAGCTCTCGGCCATACCATGTCATCAAGGTTGACAGGATCAGTCTGCTCAGACCAAATATGCACTTCGCCTCCCATGACAAGATGAGTTTCGTTGGCTGGGACTCCGCCAAGAGGATCGTAGGAGTAGACGAGGCGCCAGTTCTTGACCGGAGAACAGTAGTCGAGGAATGGGTAGTATTGTTGGAAAGAGGCTCCATTATCGAAGTTGAGCCATTGGCCTTTGCCGCAGTCGAGATACCAGAAGTTGTAATTTCCTGCCAGAACTTTGTGTCCTTTAGCTGTAAGTGTTGCGACTGATGACTCGCTGAGCCACGATTGAACCAGGACGTCACTGCCAAGTGTGAGGTTCCATTCCAGGGCCATTTCCTCCCAGACAATCGGTGCAAGCCCGGCCTTTCTGATCTGATCATGGTTGCGATCTACCAGCTTCTGGATGAGTGGTCCGATGACAGCGGTATCATTGGACTTGACAGTATCGTCAAGAAGGTACACCTGCTTATTGACTTCATCCCCTCCAGTGTGGAAATAAGCGGAGTATGGAGCTACTCTTGGCAAAGCATCATCGAAAAGCTTCTCAAGGAATTTTGGAACTTCTGGGGAATTCAACTTCAGAGTTCCACAAGGTGGTTCGTTGCAGTACGTATCCCATGGCTTTGCATCGGCGCCTGCGATCAGCTCTGGGTAGGTGTAGGCAATGGAAGTGGTGTGACCAGGCATATCAAACTCGACGACGATTTCGACACCACGCTCGATTGCGTAGGTCTGGATCTTCTTGAAGTCAGAAGGACTATAAGACAGACCAGCTTGGAAAGCTCCCTTCTTGGACAGGTCGGGCATGGATGGAATATCGAGAGGCCATGATTGCGCATCAGTCATGTGGATGTGGAGACGGTTGAACTTGTTCATGGACAAAGCGTCGATTGTTCTCATGATGTCGGGGACTGGGAACCAGTTTCTGGCGACGTCCATGTTAAGTCCTCGGTGGGGAAACTTGGGGGCATCGGTGATGATAATGGGTGCCATGTTTGTATAGATGCCGCGACCAGAAGAGTGTTGATAGAACAACTGTTTGACACATCAGAAACTATCTAATTAATGGTCTCGAGATTGCTCCTCAGGTTACCAAAAGAGACGTCGGCTCTTAAAACATCGAGAATAGAAGGTTTGCCCTTACGATCTCAGGATCATCCACCACTAGATCCTCTAATGCCTTGGGGCGGAAAGAGCAAAAGTGAGATACTGACCTGAGTGAATGTCTGAAGTCCATGGAGCACACCAGTTGAAGAGACAGCGCTGAGCTTTGCAATACCTTCCATTCCAATGGTGAGGTTATACGACTCATCGACCTGTCCAGCCAATGGCTTGAATGTACTAGAATTATCGTTGCCGGTCTGAGTAATGGCGAGATTGGTGATATATTGCTCTTTTGCATATTCCTCCGGCTCGAACTTCGCCAGTTCATTGCGAGCAACCAGCTTCCAAGGTACAAAGCTCTGCTTGAACAAGGTGTCCATGGTCCGGGCAATGGCACCCTGGACGATGGAGCGGCTTGAGAAGCTGGTGCTGGCATCGTCACGAGAGTATAGTGAAGACTGTGTTCCGGGAATCTGTTTAGCATCATAACCTGTGAAATTCAATGGAATATTCCCTACATCGCCCCGCTCGTAAGAAACACGCACGCTTTCCTCAATCCACAGGACTGAGCTGCCAGTCGTAATAGATTGAGGAGCTGGCCAGATCGCGATGACCTGGACAGAAAGGAGAAGGAGAAGGTATACAGGTCGGAACATGATTACGATTATGAGAATGAGAGTGTTGAGATACGAAAAGAGAGTGACGAAGTGTTGTGGCGTGAGAAGGAAGAATGGAAGAGGAGATGGTGAAGTTTATGTACAGGATGAGGTTATTGTTTTTGAGTTCAAGATGTCATAGGTCGTGAATTACCCTCTCGCTAAGAAAAGTAGCAGGGATTCAAGAACGAGTTGAACGAAAGCGAGGAGGGCAATGCAAAGGCAAATGCGACGTGAGGCTGCGCTCTGAGCTCAGATTTTGACTTTAGATCCACACTTAAAGTTATCGTGTGTGTGCGTGTAGTGCAGCGCCGCTTTCCTGATGAAGCAACAATCGTCACTATTCGCTGAGTATCGCCGGCGCCTGCAACGTTACGGGTTCGGCGGGGTTGACGTCGCGGTTCACCGGGTGCGTGAATGTTAGGTACATCAAGTACTAGAGGTATATATCGATTGCGAAAGTCGAGGACGATGTTGATGAGAATCAAGCAAGAAAGAATAAAGCTAGGATACTTGGCTGGGTTGTATTTTCTGGTGTATAGTGGGGGGCTGGGGTCCGTTGGCTGGCGGCAATCTTGGAGTTACTCAGAAATACCACGTCTTAAATGCACATCGTGACACGGAGTCCGAAGGTCAAAACCGTACCTCCGGCCTATTATTATACAGTTTGACGATCCTAGGCTACTGGCGAGGCCTAAATGTTGTTTCTGCCGGCTCCTGTCTGCCTTGGATGGATTCAATATGATTCCGGGCGGACTGAGAGGCGACTTCTCCGAAACCAACTCAAGTCAATGATTTGAGAGTGACGATATGTGAATCTTCCATGTCTCGATTCGGCTGACAGTAGAGCTGCGTAACTTGAACTGGCTCGATATTGGTGACAGGGTACAGCGACGAGTGCTGTTGGTGTGGAACAAACGATCCGAAAACTTTGAGATAGACTACAAAGTACGCTGAAACAGGGCAGGGCGCAAATTGCTCTGGCTGGAGAAAGTCGCAGTTGGATGGCTTTGATGCTCGAGATAGTTAGATGTTGAAGGCTGGAGGGGGATGAGGCATGGAATAGAGGACGTTCGCATTCGCAGCTGTATTAGCGGATTAAGTGGTGAGCATGGCATAGCAGCAGCAAGAAGCATAGTAACGCCGTTGGCCAATCACAACGCCTCAAAAGGCGAATGATTCTCTGAATTTTTGTACCACAAGTGGAAGTGCAGCGATGTCTTCATACCTAAGGACACAGGTTTCCCAGTAGTATACGGTAATGGTACAAACACTTGGATAGTGATCATTCCAAACCTTTAGAAGCGGATATAAATTTGCTGGTGGTCTTGATGTCTACGCTTACCATGTTAATTGTATCAAGGCGAGGAGAAGTCTAGAAAGTTTTCATGCTCTTAGACCCCTCCTCAACATAAGGAAACGAGTGTAAATTTCCATATATTTATCTCCGTACTCCCCGTATTTCACCTGTTTGCTCCCTTGTCCGTAACTGTTCCTGTCCTTCTTCAGTAGAATGAGAGTCTAACCACCAGTCCAAAAGAAGGCTAGCTCTTTGCGTCACCATAGCACGTGACTAGATTAACAATGTGGAAAGCGCCTGAACGCCTTCTTTGAGCCGCGATTCATTTCTCCAGCCCTCCTTGACCATCGACGGAACAACGCTCTTTGACAACCCCAACGCGTTGTCCACCTCGAATCTCACAAAGAGCCACGGTCTACGATCTGAACCAAAGAAGATCTCTCTACCCGCGACTTCGATCGACCGCGAAAAGCCAGCCTTCAGGCAACAAACACCTGGTTCCTCGATTTTCCTCTGCCTTTCTTTGCACGCTCCTTGACGACGAAACCCCCAAAATTGTACCAACATGTCTGTTGAGATCTCAATCGAATCGCCTCTGGCGCAAGCTCTCAACTCTGCCATCCAGCCGAAGCTGGTAGAGGTGGGATGGAGCTCAGGTGGCGGCGACGAAGGTCAGCTTGCGGAGTACATTCTCCTCATGCTTGCCAACAACAAAACCCAGGAACAAATCGCAGCGGAACTCTCGAGCGACTTACTGGGCTTAGGACCTGACGATCCAGGAGCCAGGGACTTCTCGCAGTGGCTCTTTCAGCAGATCGACATATTGAACTCTGCGCAAAATGGCACAAATGGACCCGCGACCACCGATGAGCAGGCAAACCTGCAGGATGCAGATATGGGAGACGTCTCAGATGCTGGAGACGGGAAAGTGTATGCTTTTTCATCAGTTGACCTTTCGCAGCCAGATACTAGTCTTCCTACAAGACCCCCTAAACTAACACGTTATCCTAGACCTACGGGTCCAAAGTCTATGCGCGATGGTACAGGCGTCTCTCGCCCTAGAGACAAGAGAATGCTTGGCCAACTCGCAAAGGCAATGGACAGAACGAACGACTCCGTCCTGCATCGAGTTCGTCCTCAAAATGGCAACGAGCGGATCAACACACACTCTCGAGCCCCTCCGACCGGACCACGACAGCAGGCGCCTGGTCGAGGCGGAGTCAGAAATTTGAATTCGAGGATGAACGGGAATGCGATGGGAGGCATGCCAATGCAACACGGAGGAGCGGCGCAAAGCATTATGAACATGACCCAGGGCCAGCAAATGCAACTCTACCAGATGCTAGAGCAGCAGTCAAAACTCATGGCGGCAATGATAAGCCCACAACAGCAGCAACAAATTGGCATGGGTAGAGGTGGCTTCGGAATGAACAATAACTTCGGCCATCAGCAACCTGGTAGATCACTCTTCGACCGTGTCCAACCACACCAACGACCACAAAACAACCAAAGCTTTCCCCAGAATGACAGATTTGGTGCACGAAATCAGCAGCCAAGAATTGGCAGCGAAGCACCTTCATCATCAATGGATGTGGAGATGTCGCAGGAGAAGAAGGAACTCGACCCGGAGAATACCAAGTGCAGATTCAACCTGAAGTGCACAATGCCGGATTGCAAGTTCGCACATCAGTCTCCAGCTGCACCTCCAGGAGCAACCATCGACTTCAGCGACGTCTGCTCTTTCGGCGCTGCCTGCAAGAACAAGAAGTGTGTAGGGAAGCACCCATCGCCCGCCCAGAAAATCTCCTACCAGACAGCTCAGCAATGCAGATGGGGAGCCGATTGCACGAAGGTCGACTGCCCGTTCGTTCACCCCACACCTTGCCGAAACGGTGCCGATTGCAAGGTTCTTAATTGCAAATTCGGCCACACGAAGATCGAGTGCAAATTCAACCCATGCGAGCGTCCAACGTGCCCATACAAGCATGTTGAAGGTCAGAAGAGAGGGAAGTTTGAGGATAAGGTCTGGACGGCAGAGAAGAAGGAGCATGTCAGTGAGAGAAAGTTTGTGGAGGAAGGTGGCCCAGAGGAGTTGATTATTCCTGGCAAGACAGAGGAACCGCCTGCTCAGGCTTCTACCATCAAGGAGGAGGAAGTGATCTCCTAGGGAGTTGCACTTGTAGTGGAGGGAGATTAAGACTGTATACCACGTCCGTTACATGTCACTAGGGTTCAGGATGGCGTTTAGGTTTGACATTGCGGATGGGATACTCGAAGCATGATATCAGCTCGAGAAACGATTATGTGGAATTGAAATTTCTGATTACTGGCACCTCAAGAGGAAAGACTCTGAGGCAAGCCCTCGAAGCGTTAGATTATCCACAATGACTGTGACCTGACGAAAAATGTAAAACAGAACATTACTATAAGAAGGCCCGCCGTCATCGTGGGGAGTGGATTTAATAAGGAGTTTAGCGAAAATGCACTAAGATTCTCGTGACCTCGAATATCGGCAGATGGTGATGTTTACTACAATGCAGCGCTCCTCTACAAGGCAATGCCTCCTCAATTGCCTGAACATGTCGTGGTGACTCTACTTCGACAATGCTATCTCACGCCCAGATGCCAGCCATCACGATTGCGCCGGCGATCGCTCTCAAATAGCTGCATTAGAGCTCTCTCCACAATCCGCCCCTGCCCACGGCCTCGACACCGACAGGCCGCGAGAGTAGGGAGTCAGGCGGGATACCTCTCTACACTTCCTGGAACTGAAGATGTAGTTCAATCCTCCTCCCAGACCAATTTGTCGGGGTTAAACCCCGCAGATTCGGACGGATGTCAATCGACAGTTGCGTTCTCTGCCCAGCATGATGAACGTGGACGAAAGGCAGAAGCGGCGCGCATTGCGGTGCTTGGTGGTGGCATAACGGGACTTGCGACTGCGCACTACTTTGCCAGGGAGAATCCTAATGCGAGGATCACGATATATGAGAGCAGTGCTAGGTTAGGAGGGTGGCTGAAGAGCGACTCCATGGATGTGGATGGGGAGAGCGTGCTATTTGAGTCTGGTCCGAGGACGCTGCGGCCGGGCACTCCTGCTGGCCTTGTTACTCTGGAATTGGTATGTTGATACATGATTGAGTGGAATGTATGGGCTTATGTTGCAATAGATCCAGGAACTCAGCCTGCAAGACGAATTGCTCATTACCTCGAAAGCTTCTGAAGCCCACCAGAATCGATTCTTATACTACCCCGATCGCCTGGTGAAGATGCCTGGACCGGGACAAGATCCTTTTGATATAGCATGGAGGGTTATGACAGAGCCTGTGTTCAAGGGTCTGATCTGGGGCTCGCTTACAGAGCAGTATCGTCCTGCTCGATCGAACGATATGGACGACGAATCTGTAGGCTCATTTCTTGCTCGAAGAATGATGAACGAAGCCCCGGGAAACAACATCGTATCGGCTGTACTACATGGCATTTACGCAGGTGACATCAACCAATTGAGTATCAAGAGTCTGATGCCGATGCTGTGGCATTATGAAGCGTGGAAGGGCAGTATCATGAAGGCTACATACACGAGAATGGCGGAAAAGTTGGATATCGTGTCGAAAAGAGATATGGACCTCAAGCTGGAGGTACTACCCAAGATCAAAGCTGATTTATCGGATGCTTTGAAATATGCCAGTGTTTATTCCTTCAAGGAGGGTATCGGAGCCCTGTCTGGCGCGCTGGAGAAAGCTTTGAGAGAGAATCCTAATGTTGATTTCAAGAAAGAAACGGGAGTCACTGCCGTGGAATACGATGGCGAGAGTGATAGTGTCAAGGTAATGTGGCTTACCGATTCGGGCGTTTTCCATACTGACTTAAATGAAAGATCTCGACAACAGGTGACGCTCCAGCCAAATACACCAAAGCTATCTCCACGATCTCCAGCCGTGTCCTCTCGACCCTCACCTCAAACGCCCTCCCAACTCTTGCTGAAACTCACTCCGTGACAGTAATGGTTGTGAACCTCTACTTTAAGGATCCTCATATCCTCCCAGAACGAGGCTTCGGCTACCTGATCCCACGCTCCATTCCCTTCGCCCAGAACCCAGAGCGTGCACTCGGCGTCGTCTTCGACTCCGACGCCGTAAAAGGCCAAGACACAGCCTCCGGTACCAAAGTCACCGTCATGCTCGGCGGCCACTGGTGGGACGCCTTCGACGCCTACCCGGACGAGGAGGAGGGTGTCAACATGGCTCGAGCTGTCCTCCACCGACACTTGAAGATCAGCGACAAGCCTGCCGCTACTCGCGTCTCTATTCAGCGCAACTGCATCCCGCAGTATACTGTTGGGCATGAGTCGCGAATGCAAGCCGCGCATGTCGACCTCATGCGTGAATTCAAGGGCAAGTTGGCAGTAGCTGGGAATAGTTATACAGGGGTGGGACTCAATGATTGCGTGAGAGCCGCGAGAGATGTGGTTATGGGTATGAAAAGAGGTACTGTCAGTACAGGACTTGAAGATGCGGGAAGGAAGGATTTGTACGTTCAGGTCACGCTGCCGAGTGCAGCGGAGATTGATGCTGAGACCAGGAGAAGAGAGGGGAGGAGTTGAGGAATTCTTGCTTGCAGCAATTAGATGTGGTATAGGTGCGGAGGTAACGGTATATTGTTGGAGTACCTGAACGGACATAGACTGTAAAAGTACTTCGACAATGCATAGGACTGGTATAGATCAGCCGAGGCCGGCTCTTTTCTAATGATAGCTGTTTGCTGAACTCAATCCCTATCCATCTCGCCAAGTGGAGCTCAGTTCTTGTCCCCAGACTCAATTCGTCCACACACATGTGGTCTGAAATTCGTTGTTACAGATGGAAACTTACCCGACCGGGGCTGATGTTTGCCAGTGGGTGAGTCAGCTTGTTTGCAGCCCCAACGTGTGAGTGGAAGGGACACCATTTCCTGCATGTGGCTGAGGCTTGCAGGCCCTCACTATCTAGAGGAAGTTGTGCTTATGTGGCTTTCCCTGGAATCTTGGCTGAGAGCGAGATGGCATGGGCGGTAGCGATCCAATTACGTCTGTGAAAGGCTCTGTAGGTCCAATGCTGTCGAATATCTAGCCAGTTCGCATAACATTGTGTTGATATCAAATACCACCGGCGATTGCCAGCCTAGCCTGATATCTGGTGTTGGTTTTCGTTGGTGGTGAGAGATTGTTGTTTTCATTCCCATTGGAGGTAGGCTTAGCCGAGGACGGGTATGTTTGAGTGCTTTTACCCGTTCTTCACTCATACGACAACATGCAATCCTGGAAGTTTCAAGAGATATGGTAAGTAGTTTCGTTTGAACAAAATTTTGCACGATGTCTCCATTCTTTTGATTAGGCAGGGTCTCAGTACTAATACTACTTACCACCACTGAGTATGGCAACCTCTGGATTCATCAGCACTTGGCCATACGACGACTTGTCCTCGGATGAGTTCAAACACGGTGAGTAATTTCTACCGCATGTCATCTCGGTTGCCTTCTTCGTAGAAGAGCTAACGATACGTAGTCGTTGAGCGCCACATCACTCCTTGGGACGTCAAGGACAACCGGCCCATCCAAATCGGCCAAGTTTTGAACCCTCACACTGGAATCCTCGAAAGTCCCTCCTACGATATCGGCACTTAAACTGGCCCACCATTCGTTGATCTTATCGTGACCAATATCAATATTGGACCCGCTCTTGATGGTACGGATAGTTTTATCTATTCTCGTGGAGCTCACATCGCATCCATGGTGACGATCATTACCGAGATAGGTGACCAAGTGAGAGGACTTGTATGAGATCGTGTCGTTGAATGCAACGAAGTTTGCTGTTATTGAAGTGCTTAATACGAGGAGATCGAGGGGTGAGATGAGTGGGAAGTTAGGGGAGATGAGAAGGAGGTTGGTTGAAAGGACTTGGGAGAGGAGCAAGAAGTTGAGAGACGAGGCTTTGGCAGAGAGTCGAACCGGTGCTACAANTGATTAGGAGGGGGAATAGAGGTCGAGAACCACTGTTTGAGACTTGTACGTCTAAGAGCCATGCATGTTCTTCAGAATCCCCCAGAAGTTCGGCTCAAGCCTTTTCACAGACCACAGCAGTATGATTCAGGTTCAAAATCATTTTTATGGATCAGAGATTGCTATGGTCAAGATCAAGTAGAAACGGAATTCCTGGACCAAGTCTCCTTGATTAAATTCTCCACGGTCATGGCCTCCAAATCTGGAAACCTGTCATTCAGTCTGAAATCCTTTTCGTCAGGCAATAAGAGATGACCTCTCACGGCCATAATTCCAAACATGATCGTGGCATCTCTCAAGAACTTTTCACTAGCCATTAGTTCCGTCAGATTGGTCACCTCCCCCTTTTCGAGCTTCTCAATACTGTCATACGAAACCTTAAACTTTCTTCCGGTCGCACTCTCAGCCCACGCTAATATCTGGTTGAACGTTATATCCTGGCCCACGAATCCACTGAGTACCGGCCAGTCAGGTTCATCTAGCATCTTGATGATAAAGTGCGCAAGATCAGGCGTGTAGGTCATCGACATCTTTTCGTTACCCGTCCCAGGTATAGCAGCCACACCTTTCTCGATATCGATGGCCCAGGTGAATGGGTTCAAGGTCGTCTCAATCTTTGGCATTCCCCAATAGTCCATAAACTGGCCAGTAGAGATTCTGGTGTACTGCAGCGTTTTCGTCTTCGCCAATGCTTCTGCGTTCTCGACCCAATACTTCGCATAAGGGTCTAATGCTGCAGTNTCTTCATTCGCAACGACTCCGAACTCGCTGGGTATGAAGCGTTCTGTGACTGATGATCTGTCGGCTGCTGAAATGAGGTTCAACTGGGCTTGTGAGGTTGTGCTGCTCTCCATGGTAATAGTTGAGAGGACGGTGTCAATCCTGTTGGCTTCAAGTAGGGACACGATTGAATCTATGTCCGAATAGTTTACTTTGAGGTATTTGACATTGGAAGAGTATGGTTGTCGTTCCTGGGAATAGTCAACAATGGAAGGCAGAGAGGTAATTGTTCCGGCTTACACTTCTGCTCAGTACGAAGACTTCATGTTTTGTCTTGGATAAAGCTTTGACGAATGTCCTTCCCAACCCACCAGCACCTCCAGAGACTGCAATTCGGGTCATTCTGAGAGATTGAATACGAATTGTACTTTTTCTGGTATAAATTCTCGTTTGATGAAGAAGAAGAAATGGGAAAAAGGTACTCGTTTTCCAAACACTATTTGCTTCTTTTTATACCTTTAAGTATCCACTCCTGGCGCAAATCATTTCATACTTTCAACTGGTGAAGGAATCCGCGGAGGCCGATCTGAAGTATCTGCTCATGCTGTTCTACATTTTGTTTTGTAAGCAGCAGAATTGTTGCTTACAGATTCGAAGCATGTTGACGTCTGCCAATGGTGGGGAGATTTAGCGAACCTTTGGACATTCAGGGTGTTGGCTCGCCAAAGTCCAGGTGGGGACAGGTGGAATCCCTGTAAAGTTCGAGAGTCAGCGCTAGCTAGCGATGTCATGTAACCTATCCTGCCAGCCCACCAGTGAGCCTGCGTGACAACCGCCTCCTGTCCTATTTTTCTCCTCCACACCATTATCCATATCCGTCTATTAATCTCACGATGCCCTGACACCGAGTAGATCCAGATGTAGCAGCTCCCAGGTATTGGTGCTTACTTCTCCAAGCTGATAGGTGGCTTTGCAGGCTCGCATCGGTACCTTAAGTTCCAAATCTACTCAGGATGTGATGATGGCCTGTGGCCCCCAATATCAAATTGCTTGGCAGGGGAGAGCAATACGAAGGATGAGCATTTATGGACTGTAGGCGTCTCTCTGACTTTTGGCTGCTTATTTGTGGCGTTCTGCCGAAGAGCAGCGGGCATGGGAAACGGTAAGCTTATCTTGATGCCTGTCATTTTCAGACACCGCTCATGCACAAGAGTCCTGTGCTCTACGAGGCAAGAAGATTCTCGTATACATATGCCACTCTTAGCCTACTGTTCTTATTTCCTCCTGAGTTATCAGATGTCCTGTTACACGATTCAAGACATTTGCTTTACCGACTAGCTAGAATTCTCTATAATTCACATTATCTACCCCGCGGTGAGCATCAATCCGGGCATATCAACTATGTCTCTTTGGGACGAAGGTCTCGACAGCTTCTTGTCCGATTTACGTTCACGCGGCATCCCAGAAACCGTCATTCAGTCTTTCCTTGCAGACAAATCAACACCCGAGGAGACCAAAAAGTCGGCATTAGCTCTACAGCATGACAGCGGCAAGAAGTATGGCGCTGTGGAAGTCGCCGGGAAGACAATTCCAGGGAAATGGATCGCGGCGATCATGGACAACATTGGACGTTTTGTTCAAATTACTGACTACGCGATGAAAGGTGCTCCTGAGACAGTTGGATTGGCATGGTGGGCGATTAAGCAAGTTTTAGGAGCCGTTCAGAATAATTACAAACTGTACGGATTCTTTGGTGGTGCGCTGAGCGA
The DNA here is from genome assembly GCA_002685535.1 of Deltaproteobacteria bacterium. Taxonomy (GTDB): domain Bacteria; phylum SAR324; class SAR324; order SAR324; family NAC60-12; genus Arctic96AD-7. The sequence continues at coordinate 13,621 of NYXK01000116.1, read as the reverse complement.
CATTACGGAGATGCTCGTTATCATCCGATCTTATGAGTAGGTGACGATCTAACCCCCACGATGCGCGATGGTTTTTCTGGATTTTATCTGGCATGCTAATCTGGCATAGCAAATTGTACGATGAGCGATCCAATTCCAGTTGGAAAGCGAGTGACATGGTAGCCGAACTATTCAAGCAAATTCGCGATGTATATGCTGCTATTCTGGATTTTTCATTCTCAGTCAAGCAGCATTTATCTGCTGGAAAGCTGGGTTGGTATCTCTCAATCGATTCATTCGTTGGAGAAATTGCTAACTCAAATAGCCAAAATTGGACATGCTTTTAAGGATGCTCTAGGAACAAGTTCTGGGGAGTTCGAGGGGAAGATGGGCTCGATTAAGACTTTGAAGGTCAAGATTCTAGAATCGGCGCAGGCTGCGTTCCAGCAGAAGACCTTTGTCAAATTCGATGGTACGTACTCTTCATACGTTAGGAGGTAGACTTCTTACATATATAATCAGAGGTCCAGGAGACCATCAACTTAGTTATTGAGGGCCAAGAAGCCGCGGAGAAGACCCAACAGGCGATCCAACAGTCAGTCGAAGAAATTGCTCGACAGACGAAACCAAAGAGTCGAGACGATGTGGCTAAGGAGCTCTTCGAGAAGAACAAGAAGAAACTTAATCCGCTGCCAGATTCCAGCGCGACTTACAATGCTTATAGGAAGGTCAAGCACCATGGAACATGTGAATGGATCTTCAATGATCCGAAGTACGACTCTTGGCGAACCTCTGAGAAGAGTAGTATTCTATGTATCAGTGGAGAGCACGGTATTTACCATTGAAACACTATCCGAAGTGAGCTAACGAAACAACAACTCTAGGCGTTGGAAGATCTGTTCTCATGGCAGCTATCACCAATCGTGTTGAGAACGAGCTGAGTGAAGAGCCGAACTGGACTCTGCAATACGTGTCCTGCGAGTCTCTGCAAAATAGCACCGGACTGGATGCCAGAAATGACTCGTCACTCAGCAGTACTCGAGTTAAAAACACGCTTGTGTGTAATTTATACGAACAAGCTTGTGCGGACCAGATTGATACTACGCTGCTCGAAAAGTGTAACGACGTCTTCCACAACTCGAAGCGCAAAAAAGCATCCGCAGCTCTCACACAGCATAAAGTCGCAGAAGAACTTCCCGAATTTGACGAAGCACTCGAAGAGCTTTCCCAGGCCCTGAATAAGAAAGTGATCATCGTCATCGATGCCGTAGAAATGATCTCAGACGACCAAGAAGAAGATTTTGCGAATTCCCTCCAAGTCTTACTCAAGAGGACCGGGATGCACACGCGAATTATCGTATCTTCCTTCTCGGGATGCAAGTTCTACAGCACCTTGGAGAAGAATCACACACCCAATTTGAGTCTCGGTGAACATAATCGTGAAGTAAGTAGTCCAAGTTTGCGTCGCGACATAGCTTCCTTCTCAATTATGTCATGAGTCCGTATAGGACAACCCATCCTCATTCCTCAGTTTTCTAAAATGCTAATCTTGACCATCAGGATATCGATCATGCGACAAGGTCCAAACTCCGAGGTATGCCAGGCTGGTCAGACGCCGAAAAAGAAGAGGCCCGTAAAGCAGTTATCGAAAAGGCTGGGTCCGATTTCAAGTATGCCATCAAAGTTGCACTACCTTTCCTCGAGGAGCCTTGGCAGCGACCACTCAGCAACCGTCTGAAACAGCTTCCAGGAGGTCTAGAAGAAACATACTCCCAAGCTATCAGCCAGATGGCACCTAACTACCGAGCTCTTCTCGAAACCTCAGTCACGTGGGCACTCTTTGCTAATGGTCCAGTCACTGTGACCGAATTGATGGTTCGTAATCTCCTGCCCTTAAGGAGTCCAAGGTCCGGGATTCTGGGATCATATCCTTTGTTCTCTATNCTAGAATCCCAAGGCAATGACAAGAAAAACATACTAAGTGTCTGATCAGGATGCTCATCTTGGTACCTATCTCACTGATTCTCCCGAACTTGAAGGCCCAGTATCGACCGAAGAATCTTCACTTTACCGCGAGCAGATTCGTGCAGCTGGTGGTCCTTTCCTCGACTGCCAGAGAACAGAGTCCCATAGCTTGGTCAAGCTCAAGGATCCCGCTGCTGTGAGACGTTACTTTCTGCACGCAGACGAGCAGATCGTTGCAGGAAAGTCCGATGACATTCACGTTTGCAACCATTGCAGGAATAAAATGAGCTCGACTAAAGAGCTGGAGATCAGTGAGAAACATGGTCATCTTTTGATGGCTGTCACTATGGGCAAGTTTTTCGAATACGATGAAGCCTCCAGTGACTAATTTTGACATAGTCAAAACTTTGAACTCTCCCGCCTTTCAAGAACGATATCTTAGTGCACTGGTGGAAGAAGAAAAGAACGACGATACTTCTCAATCCGATGACAACGAGTCCAGGACTGAAGCTAGGGATGAGCAGGAGAAAGGGGCCACCGATACTGTTTCTTCAGTCAATCCAAACCCGTTGACTGAAGCAAAGCTTGAGGAGCATAATGCTAACGATGTTTCCGAACTCGTCGCAGAGGACAAACAAATCGATAAGTCAGATGAGGGATCGGAGACTTCTGATGACACCGACGTCAGATTTGAAGACGACGAGGCAGAAGAAGCCAGTGTCTCCCCAATATCGGAGGAAGTTGCTGACACACGCTACGAATTACGGCAGTGGTTTTTCCACGTCAGGAAAGCTGAGGGCTTGTGGCCTTGTAAGGTAGAGCGAGAGAACAGCAATGACTGGAAAATCCTTCTAGAAGAGCTGCACAAGTTTTCACGCAACGAGAAAGTCTTCAATGCCTGGAGAAGGACATGCCTTCCATCATGGCAGGGATCATACACGCCATTGCACGTAGCAGCACATTTTGGGTTGCTATCTCTGACATCTCAGCTTCTTGAGAGTGAGGCAGATATCATGAGCGTTACTGAATTGGGTTATAAGTTGACTCCGCTGCACTGTGCTGCGCATGAGAAGTATCCGGGAATGTTCAGGTCAGCATACTTTTACTTCCTCCTAATGGCCTTTGCCAGTGTCGCGCTTTCAATTCGCAGCCTTTTTCGTCTCACTAACAATTCACACAGGCTGCTTCTTGAAAATGGGGCACAACCCAACTTCCAGCCAGATCCTAAATCTGGAGTCACGCCGTTCCAATATTTGATGTATTGCCAGCCAACTGTTGAAGACGTGAAACTTTTCTTCGAACATGGCGCTTCCTGCACGAAGACGCAAAGTCAAGGGTACAATGCCCTACATTGTTTCAGCTATGCAGGAACGAATGTTGAGGTCTTGGAAATGCTCCTGGATCACGAAGAAGAAGACGGGACGAAGGTGGATATCAATGCCACCGACTCTACTGGAGAAACGGCATTGCATGAGTTGATGAAGAGGAAAGACATACCGCCGAAATTGCTGGAGAAATTTGTGGAGAAAGGTGCAGATGTCAATATGGACGACAAAGATTCGCAGCGTTAGTTGCATGTCATGGAGCCCTCTTCCAATGCTAACTTGTCGTAGGACCATTATTCGAGTGTGCTTGGGAGGGCGAGGTGGAAGCTATGAACATCATTATCGGGAATGTGAAAGATATTGACGACGACGACAGGAGAGGTCGAACAGCCCTACACAATGCCGCTTTCGGGAGCCAGCTGGAAGCTGTCAAATTTCTGCTTGAGCATGGTGCGGACATTGCAAAGGTGGACAAATATGACGCGAATCCTCTTTTCTTTGCAACTCTCGGGTACGTTTGCCATTCCATTGCCTCGAATATGCACTTCTTGTGAATCATGATGAGATATTTTATGCATGATACAATCCAGAAAGATGCCTTGACAAGGCGTTCACTGACTTTCTGCTCAGAAAATCGGAAGAGGTAGCCTTCTACATCTTGAACAAGATGATCGAACAAGGTAAAAGCATCCAAGAGATTAACATGAAGACAAGAGGGCATCGAACACCACTCCGAAGAGCCGCTTGGAGAGGCTTCACTGAGGTAGTCAAGATTCTGCTGAAGATGATTGACTCCCCAGAAGTGATAGACACTGTCGACCTCATTCAGGGCCGAAGTGCTCTCCATTGCGCTTCCATCCATGGCCATGCAGCAGTCGTTGCCCAACTTCTCGAAAAAGGTGCTGATACGAAGCTGAAAGATGGTCCGCTGAATCCTGAAACCAAGACACACGAAGGCAAAACTTCCCTTCAGCTCTGCCACCAGGAATGGGCTATTCGAGGCATTAAGAAGTATGAGGACACGATTGCTCTTCTCATTGACGCCGATCCAGCTNCAGCTGCCCAGGATTCAATCCTCATTGCTACTGCCGCCATCAACGGCAGCAGGAGAATCCTCGAGCAATTACACAAAGTAAACGCAGATCTAGATCAGACAGATAAGTACGGATGGACGCCGTTGCTTCTCGCGAGACGATTCAGACATGTAGAAGCGGAGGAATACTTAGGTATTCAGACCAAACCGACACGGTGGGAGTTGGAAGGTGTTCAGATGACAGTCACTGAAGATGGATGTGGGCTTGAGCATGCGGGGGAGTGTAAGTTTGCCTACAAGCCCGATTACAGTGCCTCAGACTGACTGTGGCATTCCACAGACCGAATTAGCTTACCCGCAAATCGACCTATCTCCTCTGGGCTGACGAAGTTCTACTACGAAATTTCATTCCTAGAATTGGAAGGCGGCCGTCCTAACCCGTAAGTCAAATCTAGGTATGAAACATGCTTTCGCTGACGTGGAGTAGCGAGGTGGCCATAGGGTTCTGTACGATCTCCGATAAATCCTTGCTCGAGTTTCCTGGTTGGCCAAAAATGGGAGCGGCAGCTTCAAAGTCATGGGCCTATCACGGTGATGACGGTAGATTCTATTGCTACCTGGGCCACAACTCCGTGCATGTTGGAGAGCCGTATGGCCCGGGAGACGTCATCGGCTGTGGTGTTGATTTCGGCACTGGCAAGATCTGGTATACGAGAAATGGGACGCTACTTGGTTTGTGCTCAAGGTCTTGCTGGAACCAAAGTATACTGACTTGGATGGTGTAGCGCATGGATTCGAGAACGTCTTTGGTAGACTATTTCCAGTGGTTGGATTGTCGGATAAGGTCAAGCTCGAAGCAAATTTTGGAATTGATGCGGAGAACAAGCCATTTCTCTGGAAAGCCGAAGATGGGCTCAGGTGATATGGATACGTTCAGAGGACGTCAGAGTCTCTGGGTACAGCATCGAAACATTGATCTGCGAGCTTTCTGGAGGCATTTCTCTGTTTCTAGTCTCCTCCCGCCACTTGCGTCCAAGGTTATGGAAGGGCTAGATAATTATAGTGATTGAATTATACGGTATATTTTATGTGACCGAAAGACGTTGAATATATTTGGAGCTCGGGATGGCTCAGAACTCTCGGATTTCGGGGGGCCTTTTGAGGCTACGTGTGATCGACTCGCTGCCCGGTTTCAACTGAGAGCCATCTCGCGTACTTGAATGTCGCTTTCCAAGAATGTTCGCACAAATCTTACGAGACAAAGCGATGACCATGAGTGCTATCGAATTGAGTACTAGGAAATGCTCACCGCCTCGATACCCGATGTCTCAGTTCACATTTTCCCTTCGAGCATTATACCGCATGGTGACCAAATCCCATGAACTCAGGACCTATGGGCACTCCCATTCACAAACGGGCTTGGGCCCCGCTCCTCACGCACCTCCCCCATACCGAACCCCATCATGCGATCTCCCCCGTCATGAACACCACTTCTACCTCTTTCTACTTCTTCCATTTCCCTCATCCTTTCCCTCTCTTCCTCACTCTCTCGTTCCAACCTCGCCATGTCCCTCCTCTCCCTTGCATCCCCTCCCGCCAACCCATCGACAAACAGATACAATCTCATAGATAATCTAGCAAGCCATTTCCACACTATCTCCACTGTTCGAGCTGTCCAGGTGTTGGAGAAGCCGTTCGGAGTTGGTCGCCCCACTTCCCATTGCTCGAGAGTCTTGACGGTTCCGTCAGGGCCATGTTCTTGAGCTGGAATCCAGCGTATGGTGGTTATCAGGCCAAGAAGCATGAAAATGGAGAAACTTATTGACAGTTAGTATCAGCTGAGCAATTTAGGGAGATATAGGGAAGTAACGGACATAAGCAAGGAGTATGGAAGCCACTTTTCGATGCGGGTGTGGTTTACACCATGGCCGTAATTAATGTAGGCTAGAAAAAGCTGGGCAACGACGGATCCTAGCTTTCCGAATGCAGCCGATATTCCGTGGCAGAGACCACGATATCTTGTTGGGAAGAGCTCGGCGGGCATCTACAGATTATGGTCAGTATTGTGCTCAGGTGACTATATGAGGAGCTGGACAAACGATGTATGTGGTGGTGTTTGGACCTGCAGAAATCTGTTAGGATTTTGGTGGTCTAGAAAAACGAGAGGATACAGAATAAAGGAGTACTTACCAAAGTTGAAGAAGATCTGGCATAAAATGTACAGCAAAATAATAGCCGCTGACCCTCCAATCTCGTAGAGGTGGTAGAATGAACCTCCTATGATAATGAACAATACGAATAGCCAGAAGAATCCTATGATCTGAATATTCCGCCTTCCCAGCCTCTCAATAGCTACAAAAGTAATAGCGCAACCGATCAGAGCTCCAAGTGACACAATGACCAGACTTTGCCAGATGTCGTGTATCAGGAGTTTGTATATCTGGCTTGGCGGGTCGGACTTGCCGTACCAGATCACTGATATGATATTGGGCGAATTCATACCCAGGCCATAAAATGGAAGATCGAGGTAGAACCAGCAGAGTGAGGTGGCCATTAGCGTTCGAAGATTGCCATCATGCCAGAAATATTTCTTGAAGTCTTTCCAGCTCGGTGGAGGTGGAACCACGTTTTGGACGGTCTGTTCCAGATCCTGGCGGAACGGATCGTGACCTTCAAAGGGAGATAAGATATTACCATTACCATTACCTTGCTGAGGCGATGCGAGATTGTTGGATTGTCCCTGCTCACTGGTTCCTGGCGGTGGTGGAAGAGAGAACACGCGAACAGTCTCCTGCTGGTCAGTTTTAACGACAGTATCTCCTCCAGGCAATTCGACGCGAGTAACGCTGCGAGGAGATGGAGAACGACTTGCTTGGCCAGATTCGTCACTCATCGCTCCTGATACTGCGCCAGAAGATATTCGTCGTCGGGTAGTGTCTGGATGTATGTTGAGCGAGGTGGAAGTCGCTCCAGCGGGTTCCGCTTGCATGAGGAGATACCGATGTAACTCTGATGCAGCCTTTTTACTATCTTGCCCAACGTCTGCGGTGTATCGTGGAGATTCGATGATTGTGAGACGAAACCCTGTAATGGTTATGAAGTCAGCAAGTTAGGATTTACTGGTGACTCAAATAATATTTGGAAATGAGTTGTGTAGTCTCGGAACCTTCTTGGGCTAAGAAAGGGATTGCTTGAACAACGTACATAGAGCGATGACCGCGGGAATGACCCCCACACCAATTATCCAGCGCCAGACTGAGTCCAAGGTCTGCATACATTCTTCGTTGCAATTCTGTGGAGTCGAATCTGTGTATGCAGTTGAGTCCGAGGGAATGCCATTGCGTTGTCTCACTATGGCAATAAGAGACACTAGACTGGCAGCCAGCTGGCCTAGAGGTTGGCATGCAAATACGAGTGTCAACATTCTGCCGCGGAGATGCGTAGGAGCGAATCTGGAGAGCATTTAGCCAAATATGGTTGAATTGTTTTAGCAAGCTAGACCTACTCCGAACAAATCACAGCGCTCAGAGGATAACTCAAAAAGGTCAGTTGCTATGTGTGAGAGAGGTGAATGGGAGCACTCACTCAGCACCAATTCCAATCCCGAGCACGAATCTCCAAATCAGAAGCCATACAATGATGGACATAGATCCATATGCCCCATTCGATGCCATCACGACACCAAGAGTCGCGCCAATCGTGATAATCAACTCCAAACCATACATTTTCCGTCTTCCCCAAATGTCGGCAGCAAGTCCAAAGCTAACTTGTCCAATAATCGAGCCCCCCAAGGTGACAACACCCACAGCTATTCCGTAATTATGAGGCATTTGCCCATCATAATATATAATATCGATCATAGGCATAACCATATTAATAGCAAAAATCGAATAGGCATCGGTGAAGAAACCAACACCAGCGACGATTACCACCCATGACCACTCGGAGAATTCTGCGCCTTCAAGTCGACCTAGGATGTATGATCGTCGATCGGATTCCTATGAGTTTCAGTGTGTTTTGAGCCTGCGAAGGGAAAGGTGTAGATACACTGATATGCTCAAAGTCATCGTTGGCATACGGATTGAGAAAAAGCTTGAGCCATCTGAATCCCCACAAGACCATGACTGGAAAGGGCACGCTCTCTTGGTTGGGTCACAATGTAACTCGTCGTAGGTGTAGATAGGCAGTTCGGTAAAAACTCAAGCTGTGATAAGATCTTTGTTTGCGTTCAATTTAAGGTCGTTCCGAAGTCTCGGCTTGCTGATGTGATGCTCATGTCGATGGCAGGAGTTGGTAAATATGGAATACTGTGAGGATAGCCTGAGGCGCAGGACACAGGTTCAGATGAACTAGACTCAATTTTGAGGCTCCCGTACAAGGCTGAAAATGAGCTTGGGCAATGTGGCGTTTTGCAGGCCCCATGCGCAGCCTTCCAATGGTCTTTTAACTGACAACCGCCCGTTCCGTATCCAGACAACGGGAATGGGCCACGGTAACACCTATGAGAGATGTAATGAGCTTGGCATCTATTTGTAGAACAGACTATCGATCGCTGGCAGAAGTGTCTGCCGCTTTTGGTCTGAGAGCACGCAAGAACGAGGCATTTGTGCGAACCGGTCTGCAGGTCGTCAGCCTCGCTTTCACACTTGATACGGCACGTCTCGTATCATGTCATTCATTCCAAAGAATCAGTCGAGTCATTTAAGGATGAGCTTTGTGCAGCTGTCATGTGGAACAATTGCGGAGAGATCTTCCACTCGTGGATGAAGGTTAAGATGGAGAATTTAGCCGAGCTTGTGCTGTTGTTCGACGTCTGTTCGGTTGTCATTGGTCAGCTCGCCAACACGTGGGGATTTGAGGTCAACCGATTCGCTTGTTTCGACGACCAGTGATGACTTTCAGGGTAACTTGCTAACTTCCCAACTTCTCGAATATTGACAACCCCATACATTAACCCTGCGCCCGCCTGCATGCTTCAGCCTCCACATCCAGCTTCAGTTCCATTTCCATCAATTCTCATGGGCGACCCATGTGTTACGCTTGATGCTCGCTGAGTGGAGGGGAGGCATCTTGGGAACGAGGCAAGGCGAGGGGCATCCCCGGAGGATGCAGATGAGATCCCCGGTTCGTCGATATTATGCACAGCCGCTCAGTTCCCTTGTGGTTCCCTCTCCTTGGTATTGCGAGGTCCCTAGAAGCGTCAAGGATCCCAGGGGTCATCAGCAGTTCTGGGATGCGGCAGCAAATCTTCTGACAGCTCATGGCAGGGCAAGGGCTCAGTGAGCTCAGGCCAGCTACTGCACCCTTTCGGTTGCCTACCGTCCCGTTCGTCATAATTATTCCAGCATCTGTCTTCTGAGAATCCATCATACACGCGACACACATTGCCTTATTATCGAATACTTCGGAGAGAGAGATACTCGATTGATTTTGATCAACGTCGACGATATAATTTGTCACTATACTTTCGTGCCAGCCTTGCACATGGTCGAGTCTGCGAAGGAAGTGTCTCGCCCCAAGGAAACCCCTGGGGGGTATCGAACTTTGATTTGATCTCCTCCTACCCCACAAGTGTTTTGATATATGTTCATCTCTAATTTTCTGCCCGCTGTATTTTAATCGTTATGTCATTCGGTTGGTCAGCCGGAGACGTTATTGCTGGCCTCAAGGCTGTTTGGGACGTCTGGCAAGCTGTCTCTGATGGTCCACTCAACGCTAGATTTGAAGCTGCGCAGTTCTTCGACGAATTCATTCATGTTACGAGCCGTTTATCTGAATGGGAAGTACGGAGGGTGTCGTGTGCGAAGGACGAGCGCCTGCACCGGTCCCATCAGGAACTACGAGACCAATGCACGGATTTTATAAAAAATCACATGGCGATCATTCAACGGGCCAATCCCAACACCAAGGCAATCCGATCACGCCGCTCGACATGGATACAAAAGGCTACGTTTACACAGAGTCAAGTTGTTTCTCTATACCAACAAGTCCAGTGGCCAGCTGAGCGCAAGGCGGTAATCAGACTTCGGGAGAAGCTACAATTCTTCCTGAATATAGCGGCCCTAGATGTTGGATTGGATACCAATGCTATGGTCCGTGATATGAAGTATGAGATCCAGTATCCTAATGTTAGCACACCATCTAACAGCTTTCCAGGGCATCACAGTCCTCTCATGCAGACCTGCTCTCGACAAATCTTCGCCTAGTCTCTTCCCATCTTGACTTGGTATCTCGAATTACTCTCAACCTGAAGCTGATCACATATCCACTAGAGCAAGGAAATCAGGCTAGGGAAATTGACTACCCAATCCTTCGGCAATTCGAACAAGCGCTCCACCCTCCTCAACCGATAAGAGCAATCGAAAATCGCACGCATGCAGTAGAACTACCCTGGCAACTTAGACCACCCTTGGAGGAGAACGAATATGCAGCGATCTTACCATCAACATATGTCGGTCAGGACCAAGAAAATTTCCAGCAGACAGAAGTTCGCGGCCTCATATCTCAGAGACTTGATAATCTTTCAATGCGAGTGAAACGGGTGGAGACCATGGATACCATATCAGAGCTCGGAAATCCAGAAATTCACGATGTCTCTGTACATCAGCTTTTGAAAAGATTGCAAGTTATGCGGGAACAAATAGCGGAGGCAGTTGGGGTCTTGAATCATTCTAGTGCTCAGAAGGATATGACTGTTGTGGTGACGGAACCACGAACGGCACTTCAGCAGGAACTCGAAGCATGGAATAAGTTGGAAGAAAGGATCGAAAGAGAGAGACTCCATCCTCCTGTTGGTATTGTTCAGACACCTACACGTCCACGACCAATTCCTGTACCATCGCCCCGATCCTCAGGTTCTCTGTCACCGATGACATCTCCATGTGATGGGTGGTCTGGACCGACTTATGGTAGCCCGGATCGAAACAGGAGTTCATTTTCCTCGTCGCCTGGTCAGCCAAGACCCTTTGCCCACAGCAGAACGCAGTCAACATCTTCGAACTCTCGGCGGCAGTCCATTGGAATGGAACGTCAAATACCAGTGCAATTATCTTACTTGGACTACTCGGTCAAGGGATTCATCCGTACAATAACGAGATTTGAGAATGGCGATGTGGAGACAATAATAACGACTAGTAAGGACGGTATGATCAAGTTCAATCATGCAATCGATATTAACGGGCCTGCTACCGTCGAGACGTCGATGAAGCCTTTTCTGGACAACAGCCACATCGACAAGACGCATAAACTACGAGTTCAGTTTCAAGGCTCGCATACCCTGAAGATAACGAAGCAAAACGAGAAGCCATCAATTTTTCCATTTCCACCTGTCTACACATTCCCCAACAAAGAAGGTAAGTACTGCTCAACAAACATCACGTCATTAGCCAGTCCCTGACAGATTATTTGCACAGACTATCTCGACTTCCAGAGCCTGCTACTGAACAAGAAAGTTGTTTATGGCGCCGACGTCCAATACATCAAATCAACCGACAAAGACATCCAATGCCGTCTCGGAACCATCCGAATCCTCCTCGACGAAGACTCCCGGACAAGATCTATTCTCTACTTTCGACATACTCCAGATCAGAAGCACGGATTTGTAGAATGGCCCAGTATGTCTTCTCACTTCTCTATTTTTTGTGGAATAATAACCCCTATGTTTAACCACACTGACTGGTATCGCTTGCAGTCGGACTCTTCAAGGCTCCTAAGAAGCCCGCCCGAAAATCCAAGTCCATCACTCTCGACAGCTCGGACGGCAAAGCCCTCTTCCTCGCCAAAAGTCTCTCGCGCCGCAGTACCCAAGGCAGTGTCGCTACAATAGCGAGCTTCGAATCGAGTGCTGGCCCGGCATACGCTAGGATGGACCAACGGTCCGGTTCTGGGTCTGGAAAGCCGGTAAGGGGACTTGTGGTAGAGTTCTGTGAGGCGGATGGTACGTATTTTCAGTCCTATTGGCTGCTTGTTGAAACCCCGAAATAGAAATAGAGAGCTAACGTTCAGTGACAACAACAGATTGCATAGATTTCTGGAAAGAGTTCACAAAGCAGGAGGTCAATTTCTCGGAAGTTAGTTTGGGTCTGCCCGCTTTACCTTTAGAGTTATCTGGGGACACCTTTCGTGTAGAATTGCCTGCTGAAGAGCTGCCATATGAACTTCCTTCTTGAGTTCATGAGACAGTTCTATAATGATAACGTGCATCAAGTCAGCCTCTATGTACTTAGCCAATTGTTTGATGGATTGTCAATTCAGACTGAGAGTCAGGCTCTTAGGCGCAGCAGATCGGGGATCTCGACGTCGACTTTTCCACCAATGAATCCCCACCACCAAGTCCAATCTCGCTCAGCCCTCTCTGCGTATAGGAGAGCAGACAACACTCAGAGATCAAACAGGGAAAGAGAGATTCCCCAAGGATACACCGAAAGTCCGAACCCCACTCCAAGCTCCTCGCCTTGGACAGTTCACGCGTGGCTCAGCAGCTCGAAAAGCACACAGCTTCAACGCAACCAGTAAGCCATATCCGAGCTAAGCAGTACCGAAGTCAGCATATCATCACGACATCATGGTCGAAAGCCAGCTTTCATACGAAAAGTCAGAAATGGCGCTAGGCGAAAGGCTACAAGTCCAGGAGATAGCAATTTGAAGAATAAGGAGAACTTGAGAATGGAATTGTTTTGTATATTATACCCACAAGAAGCTCAGGAGTGCAAGTTTATGCGCGATGACTATTGGATATGAGGGGCATAAGGGGCAATTTATATGACGAAATGAGACGTAGATGAACCGAAAATGGTTAGAAGAAGAAAAATCTGACCAGATGAGAGCTGGGTTCAAGTGAAGTCCTGTCTCCAACGATTATGTTCAGAACGAAGTAAGCAGAGATCTTTGTCAGGTTCGGGTACGTCTTATCAGCAATGCCGGAATTGGAATTCAAAAATCGATATTCACGTGATGTCCTTGTATGTCGCTTAGATACATGTCAACAACAATCACCATCTGGAGCAGATAAACACATTCGTTGTCCAAACATATCGTAAACGATTTTTCAGCATTATACATCCAGAACGACAGGTACGCTGGAACCATTTATTTGCTTCGCTCTAGACTGTGTCGGACGACATATAAGAGCTTTCGTATTTCATCAAATTGCTTCACATGAAGTAACCCCCCCCCCCCCCCCCCCCCCCCAACCCCCCCCAGTCGAGGTGCGCGGCCTGCGCTGCCGGCCTGCGCGGCCGAGATAAACAGCCTACAAATGTGCTGGGTGTGGGTGTGGGTCCCAAAATGGTTTGCAGCGCGGCCGGATTGCTGGAACGGC
>NYXK01000115.1 GCA_002685535.1 Deltaproteobacteria bacterium | reverse complement strand
ACAGGTGGTCCGGGGACAGGAAAAACTTCTGTTACGGTTACTCTGCTCAGGGTGCTGAAAAGGCTTGGTCTGGCGGAACGTCCCACATTGGCTGCTCCTACAGGAAGAGCGGCTAAACGGATGTCGGAAGCTGTTGTTAATAGTTTGAACTCCCTTGAGAATTTGAAGGAGCTGCCGCTTGAGCAAAAATTGCTGGAGGATGCTGCAGAAGCCAAAACTCTGCACAGACTTTTGGCTTACCGTCCCGGCACACATAGTTTTAAACATCACGAATTTGACCCTTTGGAACACGACTTGCTGATAATAGATGAAGGGTCGATGATTGATCAGGAGATGATGAGTTCATTACTGCGTGCAGCGAATTCAGAGTTGCCGCACCAGCAGTCCGTACCGCGGATCATCCTGCTGGGTGATGCTCAACAGTTACCGTCTGTTGGTAATGGCGCAGTGCTGCTGGAATTGACAAAAAATTCCAGAACTCCGGAAACAGCAGATATTGAGGAAAATCAGCTGCATGTAGTAAGACTGCTTAGAAGTTACAGGCAGGAGATCGGAGATGCCGCGGGNCGCAATATCCTTGGGGTNGCNGAAACAGTCAAAGCAATGGAAGATGATCCAAGGCCGGAACTGCTTTTTGCTGCGCGAGAGCCAAATCACGAAATTATCCGACGGCTGAAAAGTCTTGAGGAGGTTGGGCAGGAAAAAGTGTTGTTGCTGAATCAGGCAAATACTCCGGATCAACTGCTTAGTTTTGCTAGCTGGTGGGTGGAAAATTATTTAAGTGATGAAAAATTTNTATTCGAAACTCAACAGAACTTTCACTACGATGCCCCTGAGTCTTGTGCTGCTCAACTGGATTATCTGTTTGATTATTTAAAACATTTCCGTATTTTAACCGCAACTCAGGTTTTGCCAAGCGGAGCCGCGGCGGTCAATCAGAATATCAGCGAATGCTGGCTGACGAAAAACAGTGTAAAAGATTCATTTTCGGAACACTATCCCGGTAAGCCTGTGATGGTGACAGAAAATAATTACAGGCTTCAGTTGTTCAACGGGGATCAGGGAATATTTTTGAAATTTATCAATCCTGAAAGCAGAGAAGTTGAGCTGAAAGCAGTTTTTGCGGTTGATGGAGTCTTCAAGACTTTTTATCAATATGAGCTGCATCATTTGCAGACGGCTTACGCGATTACCGTTCATAAAAGTCAGGGTTCAGAATATGATCATCTGGCGTTGATTTTACCTGCTTTAAGTAGAGATCACGTGGCGGGTGAGGCNGCATCAAGGAGCATTGGGGAATTAATGAGCCGTGAGATGCTCTATACCGCACTGACAAGAGCAAAGAAATCTGTGCTGATACTTGGTGAACAAAGTGTGCTGGAAGGAGCGGTACTGCACAAAGTATCACGTTACTCAGGAATTGGCGCTGCTTTAGTGAGCAAATAAAATGATTAAAGATTTGACTTGGTAAACCATTATTATTCGCAAATAATATCACCTGAGAGTATCAAGTTCCGTAAAGTTAAAGATTAATAAAAACAGTTAATTCAAAAACAATATTCAAAAAGAACTAGGTAGCTGAAATGCGTTTTCTCTGTAACCTTTATCTATTATTATTTTTGACGGGCACACTTGTGTTTGCCGGGGATGAAGTAGATTTGTTTCAAGTTGCCAGAGAGGGTAATGCCGCGCAGATGAGGGAAATGATTGCTTCCGGAGCAGACTTGAAAGGAAAAGACATTTCAGGAAGGAATGCCCTGATGCAGGCTGTGGTTTTCGGTAATCAGGCAACCACACTGGTTCTGCTGGCAAACTCGCCGGATCTNGAAAGTAAAGATGGGTTTGGTTTTAATCCNCTTACCCTGTCAGTTCGTTACGGTGATACGGAAATGACAAAGATTCTTTTGGAACACGGCGCAAGTGTGAAAAGCACGATGGAAGATGGTTCAACTCCGCTTATTTTTGCAGCACTGGAAGGACAAATTTCGGCTGTGCGTTTGTTGCTTGAGTATAATTCTGAAGTTAATTTTCGCACAAATTATGGAGAATCGGCCCTCATAGTAGCCTCCTTCGAAGGTTATTTAGGAATCGTACGTTTGCTGCTTGACGCTGGTGCAGACATAAATTCCGTCAATGAAGAAGGCTTCACTGCCCTTTTAGCCGCCGCCAGTAACGGGTATTTGGAAGTCGTAAATTTTTTGACTTCCAGAGGTGCAAAGTCAGAAATGGTTGAAATTCAAAATAATCTACTGACTCCGGAAAATTTGTTTGGCAGCAGCCGTGAGGAAGTTGATTTTCAAGATGATTCATCAGAAATGAAGGTCTCTGAACCGTTTTACGAATTGATAAGCGCAGCTATTGAAGGTCGCTTGAGTGTCGTNAATCAANTGCTTGCAGATGGTGCTCAGGTTAATAAAACTGACGATGTGGGACGTACTGCTCTGATGGAAGCCAGCTCTTTTGGACGTTATGGAGTAGTAAAACGTTTGCTGGAATCAGGTGCAAAAGTCAACCTCGAAGACAATCAAAAAATGACTGCACTGATGCTCGCAACACTTGAGGGACGGGAACGTGTGGTCAGCTTGTTAGTGGACTGGAAGGCAGATGTTAACGCAGCCGATGCGGAAGGTTTAAGTTCGCTGATGATTGCTGGAAATGAAGGACGGACCGAAATTGCCCGCTTGTTGATTAAGCACGGAGCGGATATTAACTGGCAAAGCAAAAGCGGCAGTACCGCACTGATGGAATCCGCTGCGGAAGGTCGAACCGATACAGTAAAATTGCTGCTTGACGCAAAAGCGGATCCTTTGTTGTTAGATTTGTTAGCAAGAAGCGCACTTATTATCGCGGAACAACAAGGTCATCTGGACATTGTGGAAATGTTAAAATAGAAATATAAACNCCCTTTCTCNGCGCGGATCCATAACTTCGCAAACAGTTACAATNCAAACTTCCATAGTTGCTAACTCACTAAAGTGAAACAATCCGAGTGGAAAGAACAGCTAGAGTCCATTGAAGCAGAAATGCACAGGCTTGGACAGGCAGCGGATGCTTCGACTGTTCTACGGCAATTCGGTACAAGACTCTCCACCACAATTCACCATTTTTTTGCCGAAACTACTTCGTTTGTTCCGGATGCAGCTCTCACTGGTGAGCAACAGGCATTTATGCATTCCCTGCAACTTTATGACTTGCGTTCAGTCATGCGTCTCGTAGTCAATTACGATGCCAGTAAAGGTCTCAAAGTTGTTCTTCCTGGAATAGAAAAAAGTTACCGTTCATTAATGGTCATTCAGCAGTTGGAACGTTTTACTAATAATTCATTGGAATCTTCTGCTCTGGACTCATATAAATTTCGTCTGGAAGAAGCCTTGAGCCGTGTTCTCAAATGCAGACGTGAAGATTTGTATAAGGAAGATATCCTGGCTGAAAAAATGGTCTTGGTTTCAGGCGCGACACAGGCTCTGCTAAATAAGTTTTTTACTGAACGNTTGCGTACGTTATTTTCTTCAAATTACCGGGCCTATCTGATGCTCAAAAACCGCTACTTTTTGAATCGGCTTAAACAGTTTAGAAAGAATCCTGATAATTATAAAGCTCAGCAAAGTCGTCTGACAGAACTCGTAGTTCAGTTTGAAAATCACGAAGAATTAAGGCTTGAGCAGGTGATGGAGCAACTCGATTTTCGTGAGATAGAACAATTAGTAAAAGCCCAGATTTTACAAACTGCAGAGCGTGAAATTGTGCAGGGAGATTCCGCCGAAAAAGACAATTCAGACTTAGTGCTTGCAGAAGAAAGTTTAGTAAGCTCGAACCTTTCTGTTGATCAAACTAAAACTGAGCAGCAGATTTCTTTTGAGCCACTCGCTCAGGAAAATTCCAAAGACAACATTTCCGCATACGAAGATCTTTGTACCGNTTACGCTGAACCTTTGGAAAAGCTCTCTGCGAGTTTTAGTCCTGTGCCGGAATGCTCCTCGCCTTATTTCCGTTCCAGAGTTGAGGATTATTATGATGAATTTGCAAATTTTTTTCGCCAACTGCACGGAGGAAATTTGCAGGTAATTGCCGCAAGTCACAATTTTACGCAGGAATTACTGATTCAGCGTGGACAGGAATACAAAGCTGCTGAACGTTGGGGTGTGGTAGCAAAAAATAATCAGGACGAAGATTCAGTCTATTTTCGTTCAACTGACGAAAAGGTGCCTTTTGTGGATCGTAAAGCAGAGTGGAGTATGCTGATCCAGGCCAGTTTACCTTTTATGATTCAACTCCCTGTTGAAAAGGCAAAGTCCATCGAAATTGAAAAAGANAAACTCTGTGTTTTTCAAATNGGAACTGCGTTTTTTGACCAGGGACATAAAAATAAGCGTGATGAATATCCGGACGTTTTTTTCAAATTGATGTTCGGAGGTCACCTTTTGTCCGGAAAAAATGCGGTGATTTATGTTGAGCAAGATCCTTATTTCACCACGACACTTGAGCAGATGTGGCACTGCCGTGGATTAGTATACCTCTTTATCATGGCAATTTCCCATCGTTTTGCGCTTGAACTGTCCTCTGCCATGCAGGAATTTTTAGTAGNTATTTTACCGNACACCCTCCTTGTCAGCGGTGAAGTACCTTGCACTTCACCATTAGCGCCTGCTCTGAACTTGGCGGAAACTTCATAAAAGCGGACATCAAGGCAATCCCTTTAATTGCAGTTTGCTATTATCTTTTGAGTGCTGACTCTTGCGTTCCTTTATGTGATGCGATAAAACAGATGATATGTTAAACTTATATAATTCTACAGAATTAAGCAGTTTGCTTAATGGAGAGCNGATACTCAGCCGCATTAATCCCTAAATTTGCCAGTAATGGAACCACATGTCTGAAAANAATCAATCAGGAAAAAGCGGACACCGCCGCTACTCAAAACTAGTCACTGAAACGAATGCCCGTGCCGCCAGCAGAGGNATGCTCTATGGNGTAGGTTTNAAAAAAGGTGATTTCCAGAAGTCGCAGATCGGTATTGCTTCAACGTGGGGCACAGTCACACCCTGCAACATGCACATCAACGCTTTAGCAGAACATGCTGCCAGAGGCGTCAGGAAGTCAAAAGGAATGCCTTTGATTTTNGGTACAATTACGGTTTCGGACGGTATTTCNATGGGCACCGAAGGGATGAAATATTCNCTGGTNTCACGTGANGTTATCGCGGATTCTATCGAAACGGTAGTTGGTTGTCAAAGTTATGACGGTTTGGTCGCAATTGGCGGTTGTGACAAAAATATGCCTGGTTGTTTAATTGCNATNGCACGTTTNAATCGACCTGCTGTTTTTGTTTACGGAGGTACAATTCTTCCAGGAAAACACAAAGGTCAGGATGTGGATATTGTTTCGATTTTCGAAGCAGTTGGTAAAGAAGCAGCAGGGAAAATAACACAGGATGAACTTGAGGAAGTCGAGTCTTGCGCCATTCCCGGAGCTGGTTCGTGCGGTGGAATGTATACCGCAAATACCATGGCGTCTGCGATTGAAGCGCTTGGAATGAGCCTGCCCAACAGTTCCGCGCAGGAAGCAGTTTCTGAAGAGAANGTAAGAGACTGCGTGGAAGCCGGTGAAGCGGTTTTGCNTTTGATCGAAGACAATATTTGTCCNCAGGANATCCTCACTCNGGAGGCTTTTGAAAACGCGATTACAGTGGTGATGGCTCTTGGCGGTTCAACAAATGCTGTTTTACATTTGNTGGCCATGGCTCATGCGGCAAACGTAAAATTGGAACTGGACGATTTTTTAAGAGTTGGCGANAAAGCACCGGTGCTGGCTGATTTAAAACCAAGCGGCAAATATTTGATGAGTAATTTCGTCAAAATAGGAGGATTACCGCCTTTGATGAAAATGCTGCTCAATGCAGGCTTGCTGCATGGCGACTGTATGACTGTTACCGGAAAAACCGTGAGTGAAAATTTAGCAAATGTGGAACCTTATCTTGAAGGTCAGGACATCGTGCGTTCACTTGCGGATCCTATCAAAAAAACCGGACACCTTGTTATTCTCCGTGGTAATCTTGCTGCTGAAGGCGCAGTTGCGAAAATATCCGGAAAAGAAGGTGAATATTTTAAAGGTACAGCTCGCGTGTTTAATTCAGAAGAAGAGGCACTCGATCGTATTCTGGACGGAACAGTGGTTAAAGGAGATGTGATTGTCATCCGTTATGAAGGTCCAAAAGGCGGGCCGGGAATGCGCGAAATGCTTTCGCCGACTTCCGCTATTATGGGGCGTGGACTGGGACAGGACGTGGCTTTAATCACCGATGGACGTTTTTCAGGAGGCTCCCACGGATTCGTGATTGGCCACATTACTCCGGAAGCACAGGAAGGCGGTTTGCTGGCGATTGTTGAAAATGGCGATTCAATTATCATCGACATCCTGAATCGTAAAGTTGATCTGCAAGTTGCTCCAGATGAAGTGAAAAAACGTCAGGCAAACTGGAAACGTCCGGAAGCGCGTTATACACGTGGGGTGTTGGCAAAATACGCAAAAACCGTCAGCTCAGCTTCACTGGGTGCAGTGACGGATTTAAACTGAAAACTATTTTAAACTAATGCTTTCAGCAGAAAAATTTNAGAGAGAAACTTTTGCTGCCCTGAAAAAACCGCAACGAAATTGCTGAAACCAGTTCACGGATTCTTTGGACCACTCCTGATGAACCGGGGCTTATGTCGCTGATTCCACCGATTCACCTCGCCGTCCTTCATGCGGATACCATCTTCAACACTTTTTGGGAAGCCGTCAATACAGAGCAGTGGAATTCCGGTATGCCGNCCAACGCGTTGCTTATTTCCGGACCTTCCAAAACGGCGGATATTGAACAAACNCTGGTTTACGGAGTTCACGGNTGCAAAGAGCTGGTTGTGCTTTTGATNCAATGAAGAAAAGAACTTAAGAATAATGCAGCAAACAGACATCATCATCATCGGAGGCGGAATTGTAGGGCTTGCGACTGCATACCAATTCAGCCTGGATTATCCCCGCCTGAAAATCACTCTGCTGGAAAAAGAACCCAGCCTCGCAATTCACCAAACCGGACACAATTCCGGAGTTTTGCACACTGGAATNTACTATAAACCCGGTTCTCTCAAGGCACTCAATTGCCGTGAAGGGAAATCCAGNATGGAAGAGTTTTGCCGGAAAGAGGNGATTGATTTCGAAATTTGCGGAAAAGTAATTGTCGCAGTTTCGGAAAATGAATTAACTGCGCTCGAGACAATTTATCAACGTGGAAGAACAAACGGTGTACGTTGCGAAATGATTGGCGTAGAAAGACTGCACGAGTTGGAACCGCACGTTGCAGGGATTAAAGCTGTGCATGTTCCGGAAGCAGGCATCGTGAANTATGGAAAAGTTTGTGAAAAATTTGCGGAGCAGATACGTCAGCAGGAAGGTAATGAAATTATTTGTTCAGTAAAGGTGACCGCCATCCGCCAGAAAACTCAACGCATGCTTGTAGANACCGAGAACGGTGAATATGAGGGGCAGTATGTAGTTAACTGCGCCGGTTTGTATTCTGATAAAATAACNTCCATGACTCAAAAACCGGATTCCAAAATTATTCCGTTTCGTGGAGAATACTATGAGGTACGTCCGGAGAAACATCATCTGTGCCGGAATTTGATATATCCGGTTCCGGATCCTGATTTCCCGTTTTTAGGAGTACATTTTACACGCATGATTGACGGTTCACTGGAATGCGGTCCAAACGCGGTTTTGGCTTTTGCACGTGAGGGTTACACACGCAGCACAGTTAATTTTCTGGAACTCGCAGAAGTTTTGAGTTATTCCGGATTTATGAAATTAGCGTTAAAATACTGGCGTGCAGGTGCAGGAGAGATGTGGCGTTCGTTTAGTAAAGCNGCTTTTGTCCGTGCGCTGCAGCGNCTGATTCCGGAAATAACTGCAGAGGATCTGGAAGAAGCTCCAGCCGGAATTCGCGCACAGGCGGTGCTGCCGAACGGGAAGCTTGTTGATGATTTTCTGATTCAGCAAAACAAAAACATGATCAATGTCGNAAATGCACCTTCACCCGCCGCNACCTCGTCACTCAACATAGGTAAGCACATTGTCGGAATTGTCGCCAAGAGGTTTTGAAGTGAGCATTAAAAGTTGACTCAAGCCTCATTCTGCCAGCGCTGCAACACTTTCTCCAGTTCTGCTACCGGCAGGAAAAATTTACCACTTTTAGGCGGAACTAAGAACTCATTGTTTGGCCAACCCAGAGAAAATAAGTTTTCAAAACANAATCTCCCGCTGGTACGAAGAGGACGTATTTCTAATATTTTGACAGCAGCAGGTGCAAAGATAACATTTGTTAAGCCTGCTCCGTGTGCTGCGATTACATGAGAAGCTGAGCGGAAAAGCTCCACTTGTTCCCGNATGCTCAGCTGCTCCAGATATACTTTATGGAACTCGTGCTTTTTCATTAAGCCTGAAAATTCCGACTCATTTGCCAAGTGACGTTTAACCGCTAATTTTCTTGAAACATAAATTCTTTGTTGAGANTTTGATTTTTGAGAAGAAAGTTGAGGGTATAAATTTTCCACAAAAGTTCTGATTTTTTTGATTTTTTCCACATTCCAGTCAGGAGNTTTCATTTCCGGAATTATGAGTTTTTCAACACGAAAAACATCTGCAGCTAAAATCTGCACCTCAAAACCTGCTTCTCTGAGAAAATCAACAAACACAAGCGGCATAAATTCCGGAACCAAGACCGGAAATCTGGGAGCGTCGAGCAAGTGTGGCAGCAGATCTGTCAGCAGGTGGTAATAACTGTAAATATGAGGAGAGATGCCTAAATGGTAGGTTCCGTTAAGCAGACGGGCATTTGCGGGATCAGTTAAACCTTGACTCAGACGTGCTTCAATGTGACGGCGGTGTTCTCCTGAAGCAGGGTTATTTTCCGGATTTGAAAGATGCCAGGGGTATTTCTGAAAATGAAACCAGATTTGATTTCCGGACTGTACTAAACCATCCTCAGCGGAAAGCAGTGCATTTTCAAGAATTAATTGCATGTTTAACTTTTGGTCAGCCAACACATACAACAACTGGTCACCGATAAAAAGGCTCTTAGTTGTNAGTGTTCACCCGTATTGACGTTCGTAGTAGTCTTGATATGCACCGGAAGTAATATTTTTAACCCAGTCCTGATGGTCAAGATACCAGCGGATGGTTTTGGCAAGGCCCTGTTCGAAAGAGTAATGCGGCGTCCATTTTAAAGCTTTTTCAATTTTTCCGGCATCAATAGCATAACGCCGGTCGTGCCCGGGACGGTCCGTTACAAAATTTATCAGTGTTTCACAGGACTCATCTCCACTTCTGCCCAATTCTCTGTCCAGTTCTTTGCAGACAAAACGTACAATGTCAATGTTGCTCCATTCGTTAGCACCACCAATGTTGTATACTTCTCCGGGGTCCCCTTGATGAAAAACTCGATCCAGCGCTTCGCAGTGGTCCTCAACAAACAGCCAGTCACGGACATTTTTCCCATCTCCATAAACCGGAATTGGAAGATTCTGCAGGCAATTATTTATCAGCAAAGGCAGTAGTTTTTCCGGAAACTGAAAAGGCCCATAATTATTTGAACAGTTGGTTGTAACAACGTTCATTTTATATGTGTGGTGCCATGCACGCACCAAATGATCACTGGCCGCTTTTGATGCAGAATAAGGTGAGTTTGGAGCATAAGCAGTGCTTTCAGAAAATTTACCCTCTGAACCAAGAGAACCGTAAACTTCGTCTGTACTCACATGCAGGAAACGATGTGTGCTCAGCTCTGCACCCCAAAATTTACGTGCTGTTTCCAGCAGATTGAAAGTACCGGTTATATTTGTTTCAATAAAATCAGCAGGACCATGAATACTTCGGTCTACGTGAGATTCCGCGGCAAGATGGATAACTGCATCTACATTATGCGCTGAAAAAGCTTTTGAAATTTCGAAGGGTTTTCGTAAATCACCAAGGACGAAACGGTAATTTGGGTGAGTTTTTACTGCCTGCAGATTTTCCAGATTGCCTGCATAAGTCAGGGCATCAAAATTGATGACCAGATCATCAGGATGGTTACGAATCCAGTGCAAAACCAAATTTGCTCCGATGAAGCCCGCACCACCTGTGATCAACAAGTTCATGTCTGTTTCAGAAAGAAGCAGTCAATAAATCGAGGCGCCATTGAGAGGAAGCCGTATTATCATCCAGTTCAGGACGAGGTAATATTTTTGCCGGACGCAAGGCTAAGACGTTTGAGTTAAGATCGAAGTGAAATAAACCCTTTGGTTTACCGTCACTCATGAAGATATCACCGCCTGATTGAGAATCATATATCCCGAAGCCCATTCCCACAAACAAGCCCATTGCCAAACCTTTGACAACGTATTTTGGAAATAATTTGTCTTCTTTATCTTCATCCTGAAGAGCCCAAAAAGCCAGTCCGGAAACACCGCCTATCGCGGAACCCCAGAGACTGCTTTTAAAAACTACCTCGAGAGTTTCTGCGCGTGCGTTTGTAATACCGCCAAATAATAAGCTAACGGAAAGGACACATATGCCCACAGTTTTTTTCAGCCAATTCATTCAATCCTCCATGTTATGGCATTTTGTTAATTATTAATTGCAGATTTTTGCTCTGCAGCTTTTATCTTTTTAGTTATAACGTAATGCAATTTGAATGCAACGGTTCTTTAAGGCATTTATATAGAATGAGTTAAAACTAGGGTTAAGATCATGTATCAATTAAAAGTGCTTTTTTTAAGTTTTCAAGTAGTAATAAGAGCATAAACTTGAATTTTTTAAACGACATAAGTTCTGAAAGTGATACTTAAAATGAAATTCCAAAAATCTTTAAAATTAGAAAAAACAGCAAAATTACTCCACCTGCAATAACGAGGTGCATCATAAAGTCATTTTTCATACGTTTTTTTAAAAGGAGAATATTTATTAACCTGAGCATGATAATTCAGGATTTGCTGAAATAAGGATTTCAAATTGAGTTAACAAATCACTGCGTGCTTCTGTTTTACGGAACAGGGAAGAATAGTTGTTCCTGACTAAAACCGCAAACTGCGTTTCCTGTTCTTTGGAGCAGCCCATTATTTGAGCAAACGCTGTCAAATGTTCACCTTTGCCGCGGGCGGCATCTTCATTCAAAAACACCCACTGAGTCTCCAGGAAATGATTGCGTTGATGTTGTGAGTAATCCCAATCTTTGCAGCCGGCTGTTCCGTATGTGCTGGCACCGGTATAAGTCGGTGAGAGTGTGATATCGAGAGAAAATGCTCCAGGATCACTATTCGCGAAACCCATTGGTCCGCCTTTGTGACAGGCCCAGGCGTTTCCTCCTCCAAATATGACCGCAGTTGTCAGCAGTAGAATAGTTTTCCAACTCATGATAAATTTAGCTTTAAGACATTCTGCAAGTGTTACGCAATTCAGGGTCAGCCTCAATCCATTTGCTGAGTTCAGTTATGAATTCCGGGGTCTGTTTTTCAGTTTCAAAAAGTTGAACCGTTTGCTGACGATGCTCCCATAACATACCGGCAAACACCTCAGAGGACGATTGCGGACATTCCATCAACCTTGACAATGCTTCCAAATGAGGTCCTTGACCACGTACAGTTTCTACTAATAATTGCTGACGAGACTTCTTAATAAATTGTCTCCGCTCATGTTCAAAATACTGCGAGAAATCCCAATTTTTACAACCGGAAGTTCCGGACGTACTCGCGCTTGTGTAAACCGGAGAAGATGTCAAATCTACCCAGACCATGATTGGATCTTTGGAGGAAACCCCCATGAAGCCTTCTCCACGGCAGGCCGCCTGCAGTTGGTAATCTTGGCCAAATAACAAAATAATTGATACAGCAAAAAAACCATTCAAAAGATATTTGCGCTGGCTGGAAACCGGTCCAAACATAAAACTCCAGTATTGAGGAAAGTGGGAGGCTCCACCGGAGCCCCCCGGAGAGCAGGGTAGTTATCAGCCTCGAACTTTTTCGGCTTTGCGAATTACTTGTGTTTTCATGGAATCAATACCTTTGGAAAGTGCTTTGTATAGATTTTCATGATCAGCTTTGCTGGAAAGGGGTTTGTTACGGTAACTGCAATTTATGCCCACATGGTAAGATTCATCATTAACTTTGTTCAGTGTGACATGAAAGGGAAATTTGTCATCAGTAATTTTGATTAGTTCTCCAAATGCTTGATGTACGTGATCGTTGACGGCATCAGAGTTGCGGATGTTGTTGAAAGTGAGGTGTATGGGCATAAGTTCTCCAACTGGCTAAAGATTGACTTGAAAAAATGCAGTGAAAACAACGGCATTTTGGGTGAAGCACAGAAATGCAGAGTTCATAAAAGTGACTGTTTACTTTGGAGGCGGCGCATCTCCTGGATTTGTCAGGGGCAGTTTTTCAGCTGATTTAGCTCCAGAACCGCTCTCAAGCACCTTTGTCAGTAATTCAGTGACCTCAGACTTTGCATCATCTTCTGAAAAAAACAAAAAATAACCCGGCAACAATACAAGCAGATAAGATAAAATACCGACAACAGCGATTATCGTAATTCGCATAACTTTTATTTAAAGAAAAGATGTGGTCCAGCACCATTTCCCATAAATTGGGGTTAATGCAGTTTAACAATCTCAAAGGCTTTGGTCAATTCTGTAATCATACTAAGTTGAATTTTTTCTGAATAAAAGACGCAAAATGGATGAGTAGCAGGACATTTTCTGCATTGTTAAAACTATTATCTCAGCATAATTTAAAGATACAAGCATTGATACAAACTGATACACCCTGTTACTGCTAAGAAAAGCATTTACACATTTCTTTGGGTAAAATTGTTCTCACTGGAATTACCCAGTATTGATCAACCTTTGCAATAGGAGTATTATGAAAAAGTTTAGTTGTAAATCTAATTCTGCTTTGAGAAATCTTATGATCGGTGCTTTAGTCACTGTTTCCGTGCCGCTGATCATTTCAGCTTGCCGGACTCAAGAGATAAACCCTCCTGAACGGGCGACTGAATTTGTAACAGCGCACTTGGATCTCAGTGATAATCAAACTAGAAAATTCTCACCGATTGCTGAAAAAATGTTTGCCGAAAAAGAAGATCTGCTTGAAATGCGTAAAAATCTCAGCAACGAAATTATTGATCAAATGAAGAGCGACAACGCAGATGCGGCTAGGCTTGAGGCTGTGCTCAATAAAAATATTGAGCAGTTACAATTGAAGCTCGCTAAGTTTTCAACTAATTTTGCGGAATTTCATGCCATCCTGACTCCAGAACAACGTACAGAACTTGTGGAGAAAATTGAAAGCCGCCTCGAACATGCTGATAAAAGAGGCCGTCGAGGGCACTGGGGACGACGCTGGTTTTAATTGTCCTCACCTAAAACTGGGATGCTTAGACGACGATTCATTTTAATTAAAACAAAAAATTGAGATGAAAAAAATTATTATTGTTTTACTAAGTGCAATTTTGCTGACTTTGGGCAGCCAAGCAGCTTTTGCGGAAGAAAATGTTTTTGTTCCGGATGAACATTGCCTTGCTTATAAAACTGAAAAAACTATGTTCTTCTTATTTGCAGGTGTAGGAGTAATTGGTAAAAGCTGTGAAGTGAAAGCTGAAATGCGTTGGAATGAGTCTGGAGATCAGGCGCAAATCGATGTCAGTATTCCGGTGAATACGCTGGACTCGGGGCTTGAAGGGCGCGATGAGCATATGCCGGAAATTCTCCGAGCTGACCTAACTCCTAATATTAGTTTTGTTTCCGAATGGCTGGAGAGATCCGTTTGGGAACAAATGTTGGCAGCTCAAAGATCGGAAATTTCCGGAACTTTAGCAGTCGCCGGCGGTAAATTCCCTCTCAAGTTTACTTTGAGTTTCACAGATCAGGGTGGATTTTTTTTGATTGAGGGAAAACACATCACTTCATTTTCTGGTCTTAAAGTTGAGGTGCCGACTGTGGGACCGGGAGGTTTGATCGCTGATCCGGGGGATTATCTGGAATTGCTGGTGCATTTGCGATCCGATAAAATAAGCGGTACTGAAAAAATTGCTCTGCGAAATTGAAAATAACATTTTATGATTAACCTTTTATTTTCCAATAAATTGTGAATTCCCGTCTGCTGATCATCGATGATGATGAAAAACTGAATAAGTTACT
>NYXK01000114.1 GCA_002685535.1 Deltaproteobacteria bacterium | reverse complement strand
CCGAGACATGTTCCAGCAGGCCAGGGTCGAATTGGTTGTGGTTGAGGATGAAGTAGAGCAGTATTCTGGTCAGTGAGGTACCGGACTAGAGTTAATTATCACTTAAACATCCAACGCATTTTGTCGTTCCCATTCTGAGAAGTGCTGCATATAACTGTTCCACTCTTCCATCTTGAGTTTGAGGTAGGAATCAGCAAACTCCGCACCAAGAATGCCACGCATAATTTTGTTATTCTGGAAGGCGCGCAGTGCATCCAGTAAGTTAAGAGGAAGCTTTGGTGCATTTTTAACTTTGTGTCCTTCGGCATACATATCAATATCCAGGCGTTTTCCAGGATCGATTTTGTTTGCAACACCCCACAAACCAGCCCCGATTAAGACTGCTTGAAGCAAGTATGGATTCGCCGCACCGTCTGCAAGCCGGACTTCAATGCGGTCTGAATCCGGAATGCGGATCATGTGGGTTCGGTTATTTCCGGAATAAGTAACTGTATTCGGCGACCAGGTTGCTCCGGAAGTGGTGCGCGGAGCGTTGATACGCTTGTAGCTGTTGACCACAGGATTGGTGATTGCGGCCAGGCTTTCAGCGTGTTCAAGCAAGCCGCCGATAAAATGATAAGCAAGTTTGGAGAGCCCAAGTTCTCCTTTTTTATCTTCCATGAGATTTATTTTTCCGGTTTTTTTCCAAACCGAAACGTGTGCGTGACAGCCGTTTCCGGTCAGCGTGGCGATTGGTTTTGGCATGAAGGTCGCGCGGAATCCGTGTCTTTCGGCAACCGTCTTTGTCATGTATTTGAAAAAGCTGTGCCGGTCCGCGGTGGTCAAGGCTTCCGTATAATCCCAGTTCATTTCAAACTGTCCGTTTGCGTCCTCATGGTCATTTTGATAAGGCCCCCAGCCAAGAGTCTCCATGTGGTCGCAGATTTCGGAAATCAGATCATAACGCCGCATCAGTGCCTGCTGATCGTAACAGGGTTTAGGCTGAATATCTGCTGAATCCGCGACCGCTGTTCCTTCAGGATTCAAAATAAAGTATTCACACTCAACCCCGGTTTTCACTTGAAAACCTTTTTCTCCCGCATCAGCAAGTACTTGTTTTAATACAGTGCGGGGACCGTGCGCCACAATTTTTCCACCAAGATAAATATCACTGGGCAACCAGCCTACCTCCGGTTTCCATGGTAACTGTATCAGCCTATCGGCGTCAGGAAGCCCGAACATGTCTGAATCTGCAGGGGTCATGTCAAGATACGCAGCAAAGCCGGCGAAACCAGCACCGTTTTTCTGCATGCCTGCTATCGCAGCAGCAGGAACCAATTTTGACCTGACTACTCCAAACAAGTCAGTGAAACTAATTAAAAAATATCGTATACCCTTTTCCTTTGCTGCTTCCGCAAGACTGATACTCATTTTTACATCTCTGGTTATTGATTATTGTCACCTAAATAAGCCTAAATAACGTGTTATTTCGAGTAAAGAGATAAATCTTACACAAACTTCTAAACTTGTATCCTCAAAGTTTATCCATTCTGTCGAAATGACACTGCATTTAAAGAGCCTCTGGATTTTTTCATTTCCACTTTGCTCATTCAGGTGCGGGGTGGAATTCGGACTTTTTGAAACGATCCAGTAATCAGTAAAAGAAAATACACCTCAAAAGTTTACAGCCAGGAAAATGGACAGGCAAGATTTTATTATTATTGAAATTATTTACTTGACATAAAATTTTCACTACACGATACTTACCTCTTTTAGAACAAATGCTTATTACAATTAATTAATTTAATAGTTATTTCCCACAGGTAAACTGGTAAATTAAATTTCAGCCAACTACCTTTTGGGGTAGATTTAACCTACTCATTTGTATTTAAATCCCTATCTCTTAGAGTGTTGCTGGCGACAANATTTTATTGTATTGTCATTGATACTTAAACATTTTGAGTTTTATTCTCGTTAATTTAAANCACAATTTAANTAAGCATGGAATTAACTAATACANCAACTTCCCGCCTTCTGGAACCTGGTTTGCGGAGNTTTCTTCCATATGGGATGGAACGCTATCAAGTTCCAGCTATGGGCACAATAGTCGTCACTTTAACTCCAGAAGACAGCTTGACCATTAGAGATCCGGAAGGACGCCAATGCGGAGAACTTGTGGTTTTCGGTGAAGGCGGCCGTGAAGATGCTGAGTCACTCGGGACCAAANCCTCCAAAGAAGCTTCCGGACTGAAAAGTATCCTCAGCCAAAAATCAGTAAGCGCCAACAAAGTAACAGCTGCACTTAAAAGAGGCGGACTGAATATCGGTAAAATGAAAGCCGTTCCGCTCTTTTCGAAAGACTCCCTTCCGGATGAAGAAGTTACGTTCCGGGCAAGCCGCGAGCTCACCTGTGTAATTGCCTCACTGGGCGAAAACATGATCGTAGAAGAACAAAATCCTCCGACTGATTTGGTGGCCTTTGTACAACGTGCCAATCCTGAAAACGCACCGACTCCAGATTTGCCGGAACCACTCGCTGATCCACGCTTGGAAATCCGCATNNATAACAGTACCGCCAATGCTTATGAAATCAAAGCAGGAGAGTATATTCAAATTTTGGATGTCGCTGGACGGCAGTGTTCCGATTTTCAAGCATTCAAGACCAGTCAATTGGACAAAGGGATTGAGTGTTGTATTGAGATGACAAATACCCGTTCGCTGACNATGACTTCGTGTCCAAAGCCGGGCTTGCATTCAAAATTTTTCGATCAGGAAATGCAACCGTTGGTCGAAGTGATACAGGATACTGTGGGACAGCATGATACGTTTGGTTTGGCTTGCGCCCCAAAATATTATGACGATATGGGATATTTTGGCCACATCAGTTGCTCCGAAAATTTCAATNCTAATCTGGAGCATTACGGAGTTCAAGCACGGGAAGGTTGGCCTGCTATCAATTTTTTCTTTAACACAGGAGTGGACGATCATCATGCAATGTATTCGGATGAGCCATATTCACGTCCTGGAGACTACATTTTATTGAAAGCCTTAACGGACATTGTTTGCGTGTCTTCTGCTTGTCCAGACGATACTACTTCGGCAAACGGCTGGAATCCTACCGATATTCACGTCCGGATTTATCCGGCCAAAAATCTTTTCTCTAAAGCCATAGCAACTAGAATGACTCCCGAATCCGACGCTAAAATGACTCAAGAAACTGCTTTTCATCCAAGAACTTCCAAACTCACCCGGAATTTCGTNGANTANAATGGATANTGGCTTCCGACCTGCTATACCAATGGAGGAGCACAAGAAGAATATTACGCCTGNCGNGAAAAAGCGGTGGTGATGGATTTATCACCACTCCGNAAATTTGAGATTCTCGGNCCGGATGCAGAGCTTTTGATGCAGTGGGTACTCACTCGAAATGTAAGAAAACTCGCAGTTGGACAAGTCGTTTACTCTTCCATGTGCTACCCGCACGGTGGGATGATGGACGACGGAACTTTACTGCGTATCTCTCAAGACAACTTCCGTTGGGTGGGTGGAAGTGACTACGGTGGAGAGTGGATGCGACAACAGGCAAAAGAAAAAGGCTACAAAGTTTGGGTCAAATCCTCAACCGATCAATTGCACAACATTGCAGTTCAAGGTCCCAANAGCCGTGATATTCTCAAAAANATTATCTGGACTCCAGAGCATCAGCCAAAAGTGGAAGAAGTCAACTGGTTCCGTTTTACCATCGGCCGCATAGGAGACCTCAACGGAGTTCCGGTGATGATTTCCCGCACCGGATATACCGGGGAATTGGGATATGAAGTCTGGTGTCATCCTAATGACGCCCCTGCAGTTTGGGACGCGGTTTGGGAAGAAGGNCANNNGCANGGNNTNAAACCGCTTGGACTGGACGCNNTGGANCTNGTNCGTATTGAANCNGGNTTNGTTTTTGCCAGTTATGAGTTCTCTGACCAAACTGATCCGTTTGAAGCAGGGGTTGGNTTTACTGTACCACTCAAAACCAAGGAGGATGATTTTGTAGGTAAAGAAGCACTGATCCGCCGTAAAGCCAGTCCGCAGAAACAACTCGTAGGTTTGGAATTGGACGGACACGAAATAGGAGCTCACGGCGATTGTGTTCACACTTCCAGCGGGCGTGCTCAGGTTGGCATAATTACCAGCGGAATGCGTTCACCACTTCTGAAGAAAAACATCGCGTTATGCAGAATGGATGTAGCACATGCAGAACTGGGTACGAAAGTGGAAGTTGGGAAACTGGACGGACACCAAAAGCGTATTCCGGCGCAGGTGGTGAAATTTCCGTTTTATGATCCGGAAAAACTAAAACCGCGCTCTTGACTTCTTGGAAAGGTTGCAGTAAATTTGCTCACTTTTATAAAATGTAGGGTTCTGCAGAATTTAAAGGCGTTTAATCACGATGGCTGAAAATATATTTCTTTTACAGCCTTAATTTTCCGATCTTGTATTTATCAAGTTCGGATAAAATTTTAATGGAGGAGAGAATATGACAGACTTAGAAGCTCACGTTAATGCCGACGGGCGAGACAAATTAGTTAAACAGGTACGAGAGAAAATCAATGAACTGGGAATCACCTATATTTACTACCAATTTATATCAGTAACCGGACGGATTGTTGGGAAGGGGATTCCTGCTGACCACTGGGAGCGTACTGCAGAAAGAGGTTTCCAACTCGTGTATGGTTCCACTGCAAACCTGTTTGTTGACAGACACGGCGACTATATCGGTTACGGGCCGGAATCCTCAGAATTGGTTGGAATCCCTGACCCTGAGACTTTTTGCCAACTGCCCTGGGACAAGAGGGTTGCAAGAGTATTCTGTACTTGTTTCCGGAACCGTGAAGAACGTGAAAATCCAGGTGGGCATTTGACTTCAGATTGCCGCGGAAATTTGCGCATCATCCATAATGAATTTCAGGATAAATATGACGGATTGCACTTGAGATGCGGTACGGAGCCGGAAATGATGTGGCTCAAGCGCGGTGAGGACGGACGGCCAAATGGNGGNGTNACNAAACCGAATTGTTATCACATTGACCAATTTGAAGANTTGCGCCCAACTTTCATGAAAGTCATTGAATACTCACAGGCCATGGGTCTGGANATTATTCAGGGTGACCACGAAGANGCACCCGGACAATTGGAGTTGAACACGATGTTTGANGATGTNNTGCGNAANNCNGANCGCTTNACGACTTACCGCCAAATTTGNGCACAAGTGGCGCGTGAAGACGGCTTGATTGCCTGTTTTATGTCCAAACCGTTTATGGGCGTTTCTGCTTCCGGATGTCATCACAACATGTCACTCTGGCGCGGCGGAAACGACACAGTCAATGATTTACACTTCGATAAACTTCCGGGAATGGCAGGAGCATTTACTTATCTTGTTGGTGGAGATAATACCTTCATGCCCGATCCCTCCATTGATGAACGCAAACCCGGCCCGATCGGCTTGCAGTGCATCGGTGGAGTGATGAAACATTTGGGAGCCTTGACTTCCATCGGTTCTTCCACAGTAAATTCCTACCGTCGCCTATGGGATACTGGTTTCTGGGCTCCGGTCTTTGCAGATTGGGGTTATCAAAACCGCACTTGTGCATTACGGATCTCTGCGCCCGGACGTTTTGAGTACCGTTCTGTGGATTCGATGGTCAATCCCTACCTGATGGGAGGTGCACTGCTCAAAGCTTTCGATGACGGCATCAGCAACGATCTGGATCCCGGAGAAGCAGAAGAACGTAACATTTATCAAGCAATTGAAGAGGGTAAACAAGTCAAAAAATTGCCAATGTCACTTGGTGAAGCCTTGGAAAAGCTGGCGGATGACGAGGTCATAAAATCGTCTATGCCGGATGAAATGTATCGGGTTTTCCATCATTACAAAAATGACGAGTGGGAGAAATTCAACCACACTGTAACTGATTGGGATATGGAAACATACATTGATTGTCTGCCTTGATTTTGAACGAAAGCTATATTCAATCGGCTTGGGGTGGTCTGTAAAGTTTCCACCCCTGTTTTTATAAGTACTTGGATTTTATTAATA
Organism: Deltaproteobacteria bacterium; assembly: GCA_002685535.1. Lineage (GTDB taxonomy): Bacteria > SAR324 > SAR324 > SAR324 > NAC60-12 > Arctic96AD-7. The sequence continues at coordinate 4,679 of NYXK01000114.1, read as the reverse complement.
ACAAAAAGGAGATCATTATATGTGCGGTATTGCAGGAATTATCCGCCGGGGGAATCCCGGAAACATAGGGGAGGAGATGACTTCGATGCTTCAGTCCTTAAAGCATCGTGGTCCCGACTCAACGGGATTTGCTGTTTATGGAGTCCCAGAGGAAAATCAGTTTGTGATGCGCTTCAAAGTTGCAGAACAGGAAGACCTGAATTCAGGATTTGATATACATCAGCAAATCAAAGACCGACGAGCCATTGTGGACAGTCGCCTGGAGGAAATGGGTGCAGAAATCATTTCTCAAGATACGGTCACTGAATACGCTTTTCGCTATACTTTCCGCAAAGAAGGCGATTTGCGTCGCCTGGCTGACTACATTGAGGATGTAGAAGGAGCAGAAATCCTCTCACTGGGTTCTGCACTGGAACTTGTCAAAGACTTGGGAGACGCAGGAGTTGTTTCAGGGCAGTACAACTTAGGCAAATTCAACGGAACTCACGCTATTGGCCACACTCGGATGGCAACTGAATCCGATGTGGATATCCGCTCTGCACATCCGTACTGGGCCTATCCATTCAACGATGTTGCTGTGGTGCACAACGGTCAGTTGACCAACTACTGGAACTGGAGAAGGACACTTGAACATCGTGGTCACCGCTTCATGTCTAATTGTGACTCAGAATTAATTGCCGTTTATTTGGCCGATAAAATGGATAGTGGTGTGGAGTTGGAAACAGCAATGAAGGACTCGCTGGATGAACTGGATGGCGTTTTTACTTACGTCGTGGCAACTTCAGACCGCTTGGGAATGGCCAAAGATTTGATGGCGGCCAAGCCGATGGTCCTTTATGAAAGCGAAGACTTTGTTGCCCTGGCCTCAGAAGAGGTGGCTATCCGGAGTATTTTCCCGCATGAAATTGATACATTTGATCCCTATGAAGGAGAGGTACGAGTATGGCAACTATAGAAAAAGCCTTTGACGCAGGCCTGCACTCTGAACAACTCAGCGGACGGACTCAAGAAATTTTCTTCTCTGCAGAAGAAGATGAAAATTTTGTTTATCCTTACAATGCGTTTGAAGTAGATTCCAGCAAAAAAACAGAATTTGACGCTCAAAGTCTGGAAAGCAGTGCTATCAATCTGAAGATACGTGATTTAATGAAAGAAGGTTTTGGACACATTGTTGTCCAAAATCCCCGTGCTAAACACTCCATCGGTGTAGGCATTCTCAACCGTCTGCAACTCGATTTTGAAGGAAGCCTCGGTTATTTTGGCTGTGGTCTGGTGGACGGCCCGAATATCAGAATTTCCGGTCGTGTAGGTTGGTCCTTCGCAGAGAATATGATGGCCGGAACAATCATTGTTGAAAAAAATGCCGGTTCAACATTCGGGGCTGCGATTCGAGGAGGTGACCTGGTTTGCAAGGGTGATGTCGGTTCAAGAACGGGCATTGACATGAAAGGTGGTACAATTATTGTCGGCGGACGTACCGGAACCTTATCTGGTTTTATGATGCAGCGCGGACGCATGATTATTCTTGGAGATGCAGGTCCAAACCTGGGAGATTCAATGTACGACGGCACAATCTTTGTCGGTGGAAAAATCGCTTCACTTGGAGTGGATGCAGTCGCTGGAGAAATGACGGATCTTGAAGCCGGGTGGATTGAGCGCAAACTTGCGCTTTATGGAATAAAGGCTCCCAACGGTGTGAAGAACTTGCAGAAGATAGTCGCTGGCAAACAACTTTGGAATTACGATAACCTGGAGCCGTCTGAAAAGAAAATAATACTTTGAATTCAACATATTTGGAAACTAACTTTCTTCCAGCTTTAATTAATTTTCATGCAGGGAAATACAATGCCAAGAAATAAATCTCTCCTCGGTCAGAGTTTCATTTTTAAACCCGAGGTAATCGATGACATACACATCAAAGCAGAGTTGGGACGTTACCGGATGCGCGGAATGTCCTTGTTCAAAAACATTCCAACCTGGGATGACCTGACTTTTCTTCCTGGAACGCTGACACGCTTCGTGATTGAAGGCTACCGAGAGAAATGTTTGACCAAAACAATTATTGGGCCAAATGCCAAACGTCCGTTGGAATTGGATATTCCTATCTACATAACCGGCATGAGTTTTGGTGCTTTGAGTTATGAAGCCAAAACTGCGTTGGCTCGCGGAGCGACGATGGCAGGAACAGCGACTTGTTCTGGTGAAGGCGGCATGATTCCGGACGAGCGGCGATATTCCTCCAAGTGGCTCTACCAGTGTATTCAGTCCCGTTACGGATTCAATCCGCATCATCTTCGCCTTGCCGATGCTTGTGAATTTTTCATAGGGCAGGGCTGCAAAGTCGGTTTGGGAGGCCATTTGATGGGACAAAAAGTTACCGATCAGGTGGCGGAAATGCGCTCCCTGCCTGCGGGCATTGATCAGCGTTCTCCGGCTCGGCATCCAGATTGGCTTGGTCCGGATGATTTGTCTTTGAAGATCAACGAAATCAGGGAAGCCACAGATGGGCAAATACCGATTCAGCTAAAACTTGGTTCTGCGCGTGTTTATGATGACGTTCGAATGGCCCTCAAAACTAATCCGGACAGCATTTATATTGACGGTATGGAAGGTTCAACCGGTGCAGGTCCACATCTCGCTACCGAAGAAACTGGAGTCCCAGGTATTGCTGCCATTCGTCAGGCCCGTAAAGCATTTGACGATTTGGGTTATACAGGTAAAATTTCGCTGGTCTATGCCGGTGGAATAAGGAATGGTGCTGACGTAGCAAAAGCAATTGCTCTGGGAGCAGATGCCGTAGCAATTGGGCACTCTGCAATGATGGCCCTCAACTGCAACAAAGATATACAGGAAGCTGATTACGAAAAGGAAATGGGAGTCGAAGCAGGATTCTGTTATCACTGTCATACTGGACGTTGTCCGGTTGGAGTTGCAACACAAGACCCTGAGTTACGAAAGCGTCTTGACCCCGACAAAGCTGCAGAGCGGGTTTACAACTTCCTACATTGCTTGGCGATAGAGTGCCAGATGTTTGCACGTGCATGCGGTAAAACTAACGTTCATTCCCTTGAACCGGAAGACCTGGCAGCATTGACAATGGAAGCCTCAGCTATGGCACAAGTACCTTTGGCCGGCTCGCAGCACACTGTCGGACGACCTGACATGAATCGCTACTGAGCACTAGGCAGTTAGAAGTACTGATTAATGAGTAACAAACCTTGTTGCCTGATGCACTTTGAAACTTGAATAATACTTGAAACTTAAAATATTAAACTTGAAATGAGTAAAAATAACGAATTAATTCCAGAAGATTTAGGATCCAAAAGAGAAAAAGAAATTGGTCAGCATATCGGCTACCGCTATGATGTAAATCTGGTTCCGGACTATGAGCGTCTAACCCCCTTTCTGAAGAAGTATCTGGAAGTGATGAACTGGCAGGATCTCAACTGGCTGGAAGATGTTCACATGGGATACGAAGAAGACCACCCCGCTGTCTTTGACAGAAATATCAATGGTTGGGTAACTGTTCCAAAAGAGATGGATCTTCCGGATAACCAACAGGATCGAGATATGATTGCCCGTGAATTGCTGATCAAATTCCAGATGTCAAAACGGCATCCGATGGTTGTTCTCAAAGAAAACTACGGAAAGTTCTAAACAAAGCTGGGGAGGGTAATAAAAGCCGTTTTCTATTATCTTCTCTATTGTCATTTCAGGCGTAGTGCAACGCTGACCCGTAATCGATGGGTGCCACTATAAATCTTTTCCTCAACCTTATCTAACCTCTGGATCCCTGATCAAGTCCGGGATAATAAAAGAAATACTTTTCAGCAAGCCCCTAGTAGATTTTTTCTCGAAGTGTTCTGCTTAAAACGAAGTGGGGTCTGCACTGGAGTCAGACCAATCGGGTTCGAAACCTAGAACGATTACATCCGGAGAAAGATGAGGATTGAAAAGAAAATTGTGCCAGTAAGTGAATTCATAGGCTTGTTCTTCTTTTGGAAAATCTTTAAGACTAGCTGGAATTCTGTAACTCTGTTGCTGGTAATCAAACTTCAGCACACACCTCCTCTTTTTTACCAGCATCTTGACTGTCTCAGAACTTCTTGAAAACAGCCCTGTCAGCAGACCACTAAATTGTTCCACATTTTGATAAAATGATGCTGATAGAAGCTGAACCGCTTTTTTGTATCTTTCCTGGGGATCCTGAGTTTTAAGCGCCATGAAACGGAATTGCCCGATACTCTCCTGCAGTTGGTCCGGAACAAGTAGTAGCGTTACAGCAGAAGCCGCCTCTTTTCCATCTTCCAGAAAAACGTCTGGCTGCATCCCGGCCGTTGGACGTCCTTCGTCGTTGCGCATTGCATACTGCCTTATCCTGCACTGCCAGCCTATAAAATGATTCTGAATCGGCAGTCGTTCATTTTTCTGGTTGGAGTCACTTTCTATCGTCCCTGCTTCCATAAAAAAATTTGCACTTTCTCTTTAATTTGGTGGAAAGAGAATCAGATCAACTCCAAGGGAAAGGACTGTTTGAGACAGGATGAAGTTTGCCCTCCTCAAAACGTGAAAAACGAAACGGCTCCAGCAGTTTGCTTTTTTCACCCATAATTGTCCCAGCAACAAGTTTACCTACTCCGAGCATTTTGTAGCCGTGATTTGAATCGGCAATCACATAG
>NYXK01000113.1 GCA_002685535.1 Deltaproteobacteria bacterium | reverse complement strand
CCGAGCCAGGGGCATTGTCTGGGTCTGTTCCTTTTGCGTCTGGAATTTCCGCCTTAAGAGCGGAGGTGCCACCAGCACTGCCACCAATCCCTGTGCCGCAAACGCCCAAAACGCCCCACGCCAGTTTCCCGCTGCTACAAAATAACCCCCGATCAACGGCCCACACAAGGATGATACTCCCCAGACTCCGGAAATCACGGCAATGATCCGTACCCATAGTTTTTTCGGAAACAGGGTGGACGCACCGATGAATGCAAGTGACACTAGTCCGCCACCGCCCATACCCTGCAGGAGACGTCCGAAAATCATGGTGGTCATATCCGGAGCATAACCGCTGATTGCACAGCCAATGACGTAGAAAAATCCGGCGAAGATTTGGGCCTTGGCAATCCCTGTGCGAATTACCATCAAGCCTGCGATGGCTCCAGTCACTACTGAACCAAGCTGGTAGAGCGTGTAGGTCCAACTCAGAAAGGGAATCCCTCCGATGTCTTCCACTGCAACTGGCATCACAGTGGCAACAAGTGTAGAATCCGCCGCATAAAGCCAAACACCAAAACAAAGTAGCAACAAGCGGGACAGGTGACCTTCCTTGGTCAGTGCAGACCAGGGAACGTGTTGGGCTTTTAGCTCTGGCATAACCACTGTCCGTCGGATTTACAGAAAATCGAAATACCTGAAAATTCCTTCCGGACACGGATATGTTCGCAGTAGCTGTGTTGAGCCGGAAATCTCAATAACTGTCCAAAAAGCAGTGTGTCTTGATTTTCGTAGAAGGTGTTCAAGTTGAATGTTTGGTGGCCAGAATCAGCACCGCGTCCGCAACGTCCTCGGCAAGATTTGTGACCGCTCCAAGTTGTTTCAATATACCTTTTAGTTGATACTTTCGCGCCAGTTCAAATTTTTCATTTTCGAAAACTGATTGCAGGAGTTTATATTCTATCTTATCAACCATACTTTCCTGACGGCCGACTTCTTCAACATGCTGCCGCACAGCTCTCAAGTCAGAAAAAAGCGCATCCGTGGCATTTGCCAGTGCTTTGACAGCGTCATGAGTATGTACCAGCATATTTTTTAAAGATAGCTGAAAATCTTCTGGTATTTCAGGTTTTTCGAGCACAATATCAGCAAGTGAATGCTTGAAGCTGCTTGGCACTTTGTCGAGTTTTGTCAAAAACCAAAGCAGATCATCCCGCGAGTCCGGCATCAAAGACTCATGCAACAGTGACATTTGAATCTGTCTTCCAAGGTCATCCAATTCTTTTTCGATTTTTCCCAGCTCTTCATTACCTTGTACTAAATCTTCAAAACTACCATCGAGATAAGACTCATATGCTGCCTGATAAAGCTGCGCCATATCTTCAAGGTAACGCAAGAGGCGTTGAATCTTTTCTTCTATTGCATACTGTTTTTTAAAAAATAAACTCAAAGGATTCATCTTTCTCTCCGTTGAAATTTTCTATATAAATAGGCTAATTTTTGTTTAATATCACGGTCATGTAACTTGTCCTTCAGGCCTCCTCCCAACATGATCCATTCCGGACTGATTTCGGCTAAAGCGTCACCAAGCTGCCAAGGATAATTATAAGTTTGACCTGCTAATTTGCTCAAGGCATCCAATTGTGCAGAAGAAAGTCCATTTGTTTCAAAGTCAGCAATTTTTTCAGCAGTTACTATCAGGCTTTTTTGTAAAGAATATTCCACAACTTTCAGTCCCTGTTTGCTGGACAAACTCACTTTATCCTTTACAGCACGCACAACTTCGGCAGACTTCTGAAAAACGGTACCTGTAAGTTCATGCAGACCTTCCGTTTCGATTCCTTCTTTTTGCAATTTTTCGATGACGCTGGCAGAAAGCGTATAATTTGAGTCACGTTGTACTGTTTGCTGGAAAACATTTTGCAGGAAATACAAACCGACAAAACAAAGCAAACAGGAAATAAGCGGTGTAATAACCCAGCCTTTGACTATACTGTAAACACGCGCCCACTGTATTTCCCTGCCTCCCTGCAGCATTCCAATTCCAATCACAGCACCGACCACAGCTTGAGAACTTGAAACCGGCACGAGCGGAATTGTTGGCAGAGACATCTTCGCGAGCAGTTGTTCCAGCCGTTCAGAAGCAAAAAGGAAGAGGACAATCGAGTGTGACATTACTGCTACCCAGGCTGCCAGTGGAGTGAGCCTCATCAGTTCTGAGCCAACTGTCATCATAACCCGCTTGGAATATGTAAAAACACCTACAGCAATAGCCAGTCCCCCCACTAAAAATAATTGCTGTGCGGAAGAAATACTGAAGCCCTGCCCAAACAGCATATCCGGAAACGGTGCCACAGGGACAAAAACGCCCATCACGTTGGCAATGTTATTAGCTCCCAGACTGTAGGCTCCAAAAGCTCCTGCAAGGATTAAGGCGAGACGGGTATAGCCGTCAAAACGTATCAGCCCAATCCCCATTTTTCTGACAAATATCTTGGCTACTGAAAACAAAAATGCCGCGATAACTGCAGAAAGCAAAGGGCAAATAATCCAGGTGGAAAGAATTTTCAGTAAGGAAGAAATGTCCGTGTAAGAATCACTAAACAGATTCCAGCCGATAATCGATCCGATAATGGCCTGGCTGGTTGACACGGGTAGTCCTAATTTGGTCATCCAGTAAACTGCCAAACCTGCGGCCAGAGCGGCCATGAAGGATCCACCAATGGCATTCACCGCGCCGAGTTTTCCCAATGTTTGTGCCGCACCGGTTCCACTGACATAAGCACCGAGAATCACAAATATTCCGCAAATAATGGCTGCAGTCGTGAAACGAATCATGCGGCTGCCAACTGCAGTACCGAAAACGTTGGCCGCGTCATTTGCACCAAGTGACCAGCCTAGAAAAAGGCCACTGCTTAAAAAAATGAGAACTGTGGGATCAAGCAAAATTGAACTCTAAAATGAAAATTTTATAATAAATCAGCGTGTTATTGGAGCATTATTTAAGAGAAACTGCAAGGTCAATGCAGAGTACTTGATTTGCTGAGAAAGGTTGAAATTGACGAGATTCCGTCTAAGAACTTTTTCTAAGAAGCATCACGGCAGAGCATAAAATTCACTGAACGAAAGCTCATCACTAAATCTTCGTGCTGATTGATTGTTTCGATGAATGTACGCACGATGCCTCTGTCAGGTTTCGANCGTGAGCGTTTGGTTTCAATAATGGTAGCACGGACCATTAGTTTGTCTCCCGGACGTACCGGAAGTATCCANCGCAGTTCATCAATTCCCGGAGAACCGAGACTTGAAATCGGAGAAAANTAATTATCAACCAGCGNNCGCATCACAAACGAACAAGTCTGCCATCCGCTTGCAATAATTCCTTCGTACGGACTTTTTTTTGCTGCCTCATGATCTATGTGAAAAGGCTGCGGATCATAGCGCCGAGCGAATTCAAGCANCTCCGTTTCATCAACTTCTAGAGGCCCAAATTCCAACACAGCTCCCTGAATGTAACTTTCAAAAAACCACTCNTCTTTTTTGGCGGGCAAATTAGTCTTTGTCATTAAACTCCTGCTTGTCTGGTAAAAATCAAAAAGCTGTCCGCATACCCAACGCAAACTGCATTTCCAGTTTCCGGTCACGAGGCAAATTCAATGTGGCAATATCCAATCCCATCAACCACACCGTAATNATCGGAGCTCCTGAAACCCAGCTCCAGCCCATGTGCAAAACGTCTGAAGAGGCTTCCCCCAATTCTGTGTCTCCCTGTCGGACTTCAGGCCACTGGATTTTCCGCAGAGACAAAGTAGCGCCTTTTCCTGCAGGCGTTACCCATTGATCGTGCACACCTATCTCAAAACCAGAACCGCTNTCACTNAAATATAAATCGCCAACTCTGCTTTTCCAACCAATAGTTTTTGCCGGAATACTTAAAGCCAATAAGTGGAAATAACGTCCTGGACCTTCAGGCTCATCATAAAGATGAAGTGACAAACCAAGTGCTCCTGTGCTGTAAGTGCTTCCTCTACTTCCAACAGTATGATAGACTTGTGCCTCAGGAAGTATTGGAAAAGATGCCGNAAAAATTGGACAACTTCCGGAAAAGAAAATCAGCAACAATAATAACTGTTTTGGAAATGACATTGTATGTTTTGATATAATCAACTTCTCCGGCAACCTAAATAATTCCATTAATCGTCCGGAAAAATCAAAACTACCGACTTTTAAATAAGTATAAACATACAACAAAATGACACGCTATTCAAGTACACGAGGGCACGTTNAAAACCTTCTCTTTGAGGAGGCAGTNATGATGGGGCTCGCAGATGACGGTGGGTTGCTGGTTCCAACTGAATTTCCGGACGTGCGGAGCATGCTTCCGGATTGGCGTTCATTGGACTTTACAGCTTTAAGTCTTGAAATAATGCTGTTGTTTACAAGCGGTAGAATTCCGCGGGNCGGACTAAAACCGCTGATTGAACGGAGCTACAAGACTTTCCGTCATCCGGAAATCACGCCTGTAAATTCGCTGGGTGGAATCCATATTCTGGAGTTGTTTCATGGCCCGACGTTTGCGTTCAAAGACGTNGCCCTGCAGTTTTTGGGTAACCTGTTTGAGTGCTTTTTAGAAAAACGTCATCATCCTTTGAGAATCATCGGAGCAACATCCGGTGATACCGGCAGCGCCGCTATCCACGGACTGCGCGGGAAAAAAGGCGTGGATGTGTTTATGCTACACCCGAAGGGACGAGTCAGTCCAATGCAGGAAATGCAAATGACCACAGTCCTTGATCAAAACATTCACAATCTGGCCATCGAAGGTACTTTTGACGACGCGCAGGCGATTGTGAAAGCACTTTTCAATGATCAAGNATTCAAGAATAAATATTNTTTAGGTTCAGTCAATTCGATCAACTGGGCACGTATTCTGGCTCAAATTGTATATTATTTTTATGCCTGGTTTCAGGTGGCAAAAGACNATTCNGAGCTGGTTAGTTTTGTGGTACCCACAGGAAATTTTGGCAATGTACTCGCTGGATATTACGCCAAGCGCATGGGTCTTCCGATTGACAAACTNGTTATTGGAACAAATGAAAATGACATCCTCCACCGCTTTTTCAGTAAAGGGGAATACCATCGAACCGAGTTAATAGAAACTTNTAGCCCATCAATGGATATTCAAATTTCCAGCAACTTTGAACGTTATCTTTATGATCTTGCAGGAAATTCTGCGGAAACACTTCAGCGCTGGATGGATGATTTTGAACGTAGCGGCAAATTAACTCTTGAGGGTGATCTGCTGTTACAAGCTCAGAGTGACTTTGCTTCCGCACATGTCAGTGACGAAGAAATAGTCAGGACAATCCGTGATTTTCATCTTGAAACCGGATACTTATTAGACCCACACACAGCCGTCGGAGTAANGGCNNNAGAAAAAACTGANCTTCAGACACCCGTCATTTGTCTGGCATGCGCACATCCGGCGAAATTTGGAGAAACCGTCCGGAAAGCATTGGGNACTGAACCGGAACCTCCGGAGGAGTTAGCCGCACTGGAAAAACTGGAAACAAATTCTAAAACGATTCCTGCTGTTACAGAAAGAATCAAGANCGAAATTCTCGAAACACTTGCAGCCCAGAGCTAAANGCNTTANCCCTGATTCCGGAAATAGAAAACTGAAAGAAGAGTGACCTCCGATAGTCTAAAGCCTGAAACTGAAATACGTCCACCGACTTACGATGAATTCAANAAAAATCGTCCGGTGTGGACGGCCTCACTGAGGCGCGGTGTGGAGTACGCGGTCTTTCGTTTTGGTTTGTTCTTAGGCAAAAACCTGTCGCTGCCGCGACTGCAAAAAATGGGGCGCGGGGTTGGAAGTTTTGCTTATAAAGTTCTTCGTAAAGACCGAGGGATTGTTGAAAAACAGCTCGAACTTATTTTTCCGGAATTGGATGCTGCCCAGCGAAAGCAATGGACGCAGGCGTGTTTTGCCCATTTTGGGCAAATGCTGTTTGAGTTTTTAAGCCTACCGCAAATATTGCGCGATGAAGCTGATTTGCTTGAGGTGGAAAATGAAGAGGCGCTGACAAAAGCAATTCNGGCGGATAAAGGCGTAATCCTTTTAGCGATGCATTCTGGAAACTGGGAACTGATATCCGCGTACGCTAAACGCTCCGGACTTAAGATGAAAGCGGCAACNACGAACTTTCCGGATCCGCGTATTAACGAGTTGATCGAGAGTCAGCGTGAACATGGAAACATGGAAATCCTGCGCCGCGGAACTTCTAGCTCAATCAGAAAATTACTGAGCTGCCTGCGTGAAAAAGAGGTGCTCATTTTGGCTATAGATCAGGACACAAATGTGCTCAGTACATGGGTTCCTTTTTTTGGGATTCCGGCAAAAACTCCNGTTGGAGCAGCGGTTTTTGCCTTAAAGACAGGTGCGTCCGTTTTGAGTTANAATGTAATTCGGCAGCCAAATGGAACTTTCAGAATGAGATTTGAAACGCTGGGTAATTTTGTCCGGCAACATCCGAAAATGGAACAGGATGTGTATTCAGTTACCAGGAAAATGAATCTGCATCTGGAAAAGCGTATACGCGAAAACCCCCAGCAATGGGCCTGGTTTCACCGCCGCTGGCGACACCGTCCTGCTGAAGAAGAGCTAAAGAAAATGAATGAATTGGAGCAACACGAAATACNAAGTTCCGCAGGCCGGACAGAAGGCAAAAGTCCGCAAATTGAAACTTAAAACCTGAATAAGAGAAGCACAATAATGTCCATCGTTGTTTCAAATAAGCAAAANATACACTATGAACTGGCTGGNGATAAAGGTCCATGGATGTTGCTGCATGCACCTCATCTGATACCGATGAGCGCCTGGAAGGAAGGTGGATATGTAAAACAGNTGGAACAGGATTTTCGGCTGGTGATAATTGAACCACTTGGCCAGGGNTTAAGCGATGCACCTGAAGATGCTTCACATTACACAATCAAATCACGAATACGTCACATCCTTGATATTTTACGGGAAGTTCAAGCCGATTATACATTTTTNCTGGGAGTTGGATTGGGTGCACAAGTCGGTTTTCAGATGTCCAAAGAATTTCCCCGGAGAATCCGCTCCTTGATCTCAGTTGGTGCGCAACCCTATCAGGAGCTNGAAGAAGCAAAATATATGAAGGAAAAACAGGANCAGTTACGCTCAGGTAATTTAACTGCTTATCTTCAGCAATGGCATTCTTTAGACCATTTATCCNCAGANCAGGAAAAGCTGATTCTGCAGGGNAATCCGGAAGCATATGCCCTTGGATTGGAAGAGTCCCTCAACTGGGAAGGCCTGGGTGACGACTTGAAATCACTGGGAACCGCGACTTTGCTTTTTACCTCTAAGGCCGAACCGCGATTTTTATCTGTACGGGACGCAGGAAAGCGTTTGCGAAATGGACGATATATTATACTACCGACAATTCTTCAAAACTACGGTCTTTGGAGTTCTGAATTAATTATGAAACCTCTACTTGAATTTACCCGTCGGGACCATTAATACTGAAGTTCCTTAACTGATTATGCAATTCTTCCGCTGGTATTTAATTACGGTCAGTTTGTCACTGCTGAGTCTCACAGTTCCAGTNCCTGCCCTTGCAAAAATTTCTCCGGCTCTGGCAGTACTTTCGCAACTTAAAGGTGAGGTAAATGCTGGTCCCGCAAAAAAAATGTCCGGGGGCTTCAACGGAAAAATGCTGCGTAACAGGTACAGAGTCCGAACAGAAAAAAAATCAGGAGCAACAATTTTTTTCAACGATGGTTCCGAANTACGTTTGTTTGGCTCAACTGAAATAACGATTGGNGCGAGGAAGAGTCACAACTCACGCTGGGTGCGTTACCGACTGGTGCTGCGTTCCGGAAGTTTTTGGGGGAATTTTGTTCGCGGGAAGAATCCAGTAGAAATAGGTGGAGGAGGTCTGCGTTTACAACTTTCGGATTCGTCACTTAGATTCACGAAGAAAAAAACCGGAAGCAACATTTCGGTTTCTTCCGGAATTGTAAAGGTCTTTAACAAAGTTTCATCGGTTAAAATCCACGCGGGACAACGTCTCTATCACATACAGAAATCCGATTTTTTACCGCAAAAAGTGACTCTTGTTCCGAATCAACTCAAACTCCGGATTGAACCCTCTGCACCGTTTTTTTCCGCAAATAAAACTTTAAAACTAAACCTGCACTTTCAGGTTGTCCGTTTAGGCTCCGATCATGCTGTAAAACGTTCCGGACCAGTGCTTTTGACAAGTGACTACTATAACCTGACTCTTCCTGAATCAATTCAGCTTAACTCCAACGGTCAAGCAAAAGCCAGCATAGAAGTTAAAGCGCCCCGTTCTGACGATCGTACGTTTGAAGGCACCGTTACATTTAACGCAATAATTGATCAATATGGTTATGATGATTTGCAGGGCGCATCATTGAAAATAAAATTCGCAAATCCATGAACATTGACTGTCCACAAAAAATATGAGGTGACACGGTTATAGAACTTTTGAAAACTTTGTCATAAGTGCTTAACGCTGAATAAATAAAACTTAAAAACTGGAATGGGAAAATATTCTGCGCTTTCCAATTATTCCATTAGCACTAAGTCACAGCAATTAAATCATTGATGTTTGATATAACAAGCCTTGCCGGAGGTGNGGTAATTGGAGNAGTAATAGCCTGGATTCTGGAGCGCTGGNTTGCTTTGTTTTTGAAACAACTTGCTGCTGAGCATTCAAACGAATTTGCACCTAAAACTTCAGCAAATAATTCAAANTTATTTGCNCGCTTAGGAATTTACGCGGCAATGTCAATTGCGGTCGCCCTGCTCTGCGAGTGGAGGCAGTGGAGCCCTGAACTTTTGAATGACCTTGTTTTAGTCTCAGCACTTTTAGGGATTGCCTGGATCGACAGAAAAACANTGTTGATTGAAGGAAGGATGGTTGCTTTGGCGNTGNNGNTNNGNTTNNTATGGNTTTCATTTTTTGCACCTCACCAAATNCTCAATTCTCTGACCGGCTTGTTGGCAGGAGCAGGGATTTTATATTTGATCGGTTTTTTGTATGAAACTTTCCGCCATCGTCAGGGTTTAGGCGAAGGAGATGCGGCTGTACTTGGCTTGATCGGCATGTGGGTCGGCTGGCAGGGGTTGGGCTCNGTTTTGCTGATTTCTGCTTTAAGCGGAATTTTAATCGGTGGAATTTCTTTACTCAGACAAAGACAGTCGAATCAAAATATCCCGGAACTTCTGCAAACGCAAATCCCCTTTGCACCTTTTCTTTGTATTGGTGGATTGATCGTCTATTTTCTTCAGGAAAGCGNATNTTTAGGGATCGATTTTGGATTTTGAAATTTACTATTTCTGNAGCGTNCTTNTATTCTGCAGCTCTTCACGAATCAACTCCTGCAACATCGGGCGATATAATTTCCACAAATTCTCTCCNAGTTCTGTGAGAATGTGCCCCTTTCCGGAACAGTCCGGACATGTTTTCCGCAAGTTGGTCTGGATACTGCCCCATTCATCATATCCTGCCTGAAATCCGCTGCCAGCACACTTTGAACACGGTCTTTTTAAATCAGAAATTAACATTTGCTTTCAAGTATTTTGTTAATATGATAACTTTGTTGCAGGAAACGCATGAATTGTGCCTTGATTTAGCTTAACTTTTATTTTCAATCTCAAAGTAATTATCCTTGATATAGGCAACAAAAAATTGGTGGGGTATGGTTTTTTGCCTTCCGGTTTAAAAACGGGGCGACTCCCTGCCGTTNAGACGTGGGTCCGTAATTTTCATAANTTTATTTTTTCGACGGGAAATTCATTCCGCCGNTTGTTTGCCTGAACGATATTGTTTCAGGTATTTTGTAACAGCAGCCCAGAGGCTGAAACCAATGCAAGGAGATGTATGGAAAAGGTAAAATTCTTTGATACGACTCTCCGTGATGGAGAGCAATCCCCCGGATGTTCCATGTCAGCAACAGAAAAGCTGACCCTTGCCAAGCAGCTAGAACGCCTGGGNGTGAATACGATTGAAGCCGGATTTGCGGCATCGTCTCCCGGAGATTTTGAGAGNGTCCGTGAGATNGGACAGCAGATTGAAAATTCNACAGTCGTTTCACTCTGTCGTGCTTCCAAGAATGATATTGATTCTGCGATTGAAGCCTTGAGCGATGCCAAAAACTGGGGCATTCACACTTTCATTTCGACTAGTGACCTGCACATGAAACATAAGTTGCAGATGGAGCCGAAAGATGTGAAAGCGATGGCGGTCGCNGCNGTNGAANGNGCNAAAAANGCTACNGANAGTGTCGAGTTCAGNCCNGAAGACGCAACCCGNAGCGANCCAAAATTCCTGGTGGANGTGTTGTCCGAAGTAGTACGTGCCGGAGCNACAATTCTTAACATACCGGATACNGTAGGTTACACCACTCCGGATGAAATGTTTGACTTAATCACTCNGCTCCGGAATGACGTNTACAATGGAGACAAGGTCACTTTTTCGGTGCACTGTCATAACGATTTAGGATTGGGNGTNGCAAANTCTCTGGCCGCCATTCGTGCGGGTGCAAGGCAAATTGAATGTACAATCAACGGTATCGGAGANCGTGCAGGAAATGCTTCCCTTGAAGAAATAGTGATGGCGCTCAAAACACGGCAGGAATATTTCGGTTTCGAAAGCGACATTGATACAGAGCAGCTTTTTCCATCAAGCAAACTGCTTTCACAAATAACAGGAGTTGATGTTCAACCGAATAAAGCGATTGTCGGCGCAAACGCATTTGCTCATGAAGCAGGAATTCATCAACACGGCGTGTTGAAAAATGCTTTGACCTACGAGATCATGACTCCGCAGTCAGTAGGCATCAAGTCCAGCAATCTGGTGATGGGTAAGCATTCCGGTCGTTTTGCTCTTGGAGAACGGATCAAGGAGTTGGGTTTTGATCTGAACGACATTGATCTGAATCATGTTTTTAATGAGTTCAAACGTCTGGCTGACCTCAAAAAACAGGTTTTTGACGAAGACATAGAAGCACTGGTAACACATGGAATCGGTAAACAGACGGACAGATTTTCCTTAGAAAGTCTCATTGTTACTTCCGGAACTACTGCTGTTCCAACCGCGACAATTGTGATGAAAATTGATGGCAAAGAAATCAAAAAAGCCAGCTTTGGGGACGGTCCTGTGGATGCCGCGCTGAATACGATAAAGGAAATTACAGGCATGCAGTGTACGCTCACATCATACGTTGTCAAAGCAATTACCGGCGGGACAGATGCTCAAGGTGAAGTGAGCGTTGGTGTTGAAAAAGACGGTGTGCGCATTACCGGAAGAGGCGCGCATACTGACATTGTAATCGCCAGTGCCCTTGCTTTCCTGAATGCCCTCAACAGACTGGAAATGCGTAAACAAGGCCTCAGCCCCGCCACTCCTTTACAAAAAACGGCACTTGGCGGAGTTTGACTGTTAATGTGAAGTTCACAGCATATTGAGACTCGTTGCCTTGGAAGATCCGACTCATCACTTTTGGCGACTTTTGCCGATTATAAACCATTTCCATTTGTACTCCGAAACTTTGGAAGGCTTTCCTGCGTTTTACAAAATTTTACGGAATGACCAGCCTGAAAAATGCTATCACCTTGCCGCACAAAATTTAGTCTCAATTTAGTTTGAAGACGAGTTTCCAAACAAATGAATTTATGTTCGAATAGTCTTAATAAATGAGAATCTTTCAAGCAAATTTATTTCG
>NYXK01000112.1 GCA_002685535.1 Deltaproteobacteria bacterium | reverse complement strand
TCTGGTCGGAAACCTGGATGACATGGAAGTGCTGGAGCAGTGGGATGCCGATGCAATCAGATCGCTGGGACGCCGTCGACTGGAAGAGGCGGGCGACACTGGATTTATTCTGGGGGGAACCGCCTCCGGGACGTATACAGAACAAGCTGCACGCAATAGAAGAAAAACTTGCGCGTAACGCGAGTCCGGCGCAGGGTGTTAAAACCTTACTGGAAAACCTGCGGCGAGGAGATTACAGTCTGGGTATCCTCACTTTGAATACAAGAGAAAATGCCTGGTTTACGCTTGAAGCTCTCGGTTTAGCACAGTACTTCAGGGAAGAATTTGTTATCGGACGCTGGTGCGAAGAACCAAAACCGTCCCCGAAAGGTATATACAAAATGCTGAAACAGTGGAAGGTCACTGCAAACGACGCGCTGATGGTGGGAGATTTTCTTTATGATCTGCAAGTTGGACGTGCCGCGGAAACAGCAACGGTTCATGTTGATCCAAGCGGAGAATTTGCCTGGCCCGAACTGGCGGATATTCAGGTTAATTCACTGGATGAACTCGCTGGTCTGCTGCCGAAATGAAGCAGCAAGATACTGAAAATTTTGTGCTTCTCACTTGCGACTTTCTACCCTTTGGTGTTTGATAGGCCTTGCCTTGCTCTTTAAATCAGGCAGTTTTATGATTTAGATTTTGCATCCTTAACATTTGCCGTTTCCGACGCAGCTTCTTCTTTTTTACGTTCGGCCATCTTTGAGACAAGGATGCTTATTTCGTATAGGATAATGAGAGGTCCGGCCATGAGAGTTTGTGTGAAAACATCAGGAGGTGTCAATACCGCTGCTGTAATAAAAATTACTACCAGAGAATATTTTCGATTTTCACGCAGCCAGGCCGCATTGATGATGCCGAGTCTAGTCAGAATGAAAGAGACTGTCGGTAATTCAAAGATCAGTCCGAAAGCAAATAAAAGATGGATAGTGAGCGACAAATAACTCGCCATGCTCAGGGAGGGCAGAGTGAATTTATTTTCAAAACCTAAAAAGAAATCATAACCATACGGTATCACAACAAAATAGCCGAAAAGGCCTCCGCCGACAAAAAGCGGATATGAAAACAAAATGAAAGGCCAGATCGCATTACGTTCTTTTGAAAAAAGTGCGGGCCTGACAAATAACCAGATTTGACCTAGTAAATACGGAAATGATAAAAAAAGTGCGGCATAAAGGCCTATCCGCAAATAAGTGAAAAACGGTTCTGTCAACTCCAGAAAGACCAGCGGGATATTACGTGCGTCCAGCGGGGCACGGAAAGCAGAAAGTATCGGTTGATCCAGTTCCATCTCGATGGAAGTTGCAGCCACGAAAACAGCAATTATGACGATCAACGTATGAACGAGACGCTTACGCAGTTCACCTAAATGAGAAGTCAGAGGCATCGGTACGTCGTCTGTATGCTCTTTTCGCTTAGACTTTTCTTTTTGCTCAGGATTTTGTTTGCTCATTATATTACGACACGAAGAATGACGTGATTATTGATTTTATGTGTTGAACACGCACAGACTTCTGCCTTAAACCGTCAACCATATTTTCTAAAACTCTCTCAGAAATTAACCGTTAAGGACTAACCGCCGAACGTATTTTGTACCATAAACTGTTCTTATTTGCACGATAAAGAAATGATTAATTACGAAACCACTATGCAGTACGTAAAATTTGTGAAAATACTTTTTGTTAGTTTCACTAAATCTGCACGGAACAGCTGGGTAACATTTCTATTGTTTTTTGCCTGCTTCTGCTGGTCTTCTGCAAGTTTGGCGCAGGAGGTTGTAGCAGGAAAGCATAAAAGTATTTATTTGCTCTCACAAAGCATGAAGCTGGGTAAGAAGCCGGTTCAGGGAGCTTTTATCTCTGCGGATAATCAGCGTGTGGTGGTCTTGTCTGGAAATTCTTCTCTGGAAATATACAGGACTCAGAACGGTAAAAGACAGCGCGTGGTTTCAAGTCAGGAACAAAAGGCGATTTCTCTGGTTCTTCATCCTGGCGGAAAATTAGCGATCACCGGAGGTCAGGATGAAACGGTTAGAATTTGGGACACTCAACAGGCCACAGCACTGGGAGTTCTGCGTGGTCACCTCGGTACGGTTTCCACACTTGCTTTGAACATCGGCGGAGAAATTCTGGCTTCCGGAAGTCAGGACGGAACAGTTATTTTGTGGAAAATGCAGGGACAGGAAATGCTGAAATCCGCAAAACTGATCAGCAAAGGCAGCATAAAAAGTTTAGCTTTCCATCCACAGGAAAATATCCTTGCAGTGGGAGGTGAGGATGGGAGTTTGCAGTTCCGAAGTGTTCCTGAATTGAAATTGATTTCTACTTTGCCCGCGCATAAAAATTCGGTTGCTGCAGGAGAATTTAATACTCGTGGCGATGTTTTTGTTTCAGGCTCCCAGGACGGCAAATTGATAATCTGGGATTGGAAAAATAAAAAACAACGTTCAGTCATAGAATTTGAAGATGCTGTTACAGACCTGAAAATCCATCCAAAGCTGCAAGAAATTGCGGTTGGTACAGCAGGCGGAAATTTTGAAATATGGAGCCTGGAAAAAGGTGAACAGCTGCACAATATCAACAAGTTCGATTCTGCACTTACTAAGGTAGCATTTGATAACAATGGCCAGCGTATTATTTCCGCGCTTGAAAACGGCAGTGTGCATATTTGGGAATATGGCGCATCCCTACATCTGCAAACACTGAGCGGACATGAGCGAACAGTCGAATCGCTGGAATTTTCTGCAGACAGCAAACGGTTGATTAGCTCTGCTGCGGATAAAAGTGTACGTATCTGGAAACTGGAAAGCAAAGAAGTTCCGGAAAAATTTGAGATGGGCACTCACAGGGTGCAGGACGTTCGTTTTGTTCCCGGCAGTCAAGATTTTGCCACAGCCGGAACGGGCAGTTCGGTGATAATTTGGAATGCAAAAGACGGCAGTCGTATCCGTGAGCTGAAATTTCATAAAGGAAAAGTCAATGCCCTCAGTTTTCATCCTCAGGATCCGGTTCTGCTTTCCGCCGGTTCCGACAAACAGTGGGCACTCTGGAATTTGGATTCAGGAAAGTTACTGCACTCACGGCGTGGTCANGCCTCGCAGATATTGACTACGGCTTTTTCTACTGATGGTAAGAGNTTTGCCACAGCGGGCAGNGANCTTTCAATAATTCTCTGGAAATACCCTCNGGGAGAACCNNTNATAAAANTAAAAGGNCACANGAAAGCAGTTACAACTGTGGCTTTTAGTCCGGATGGGAAAATGTTGGCNAGTGGTGCTCAGGACAATCAAATTNTCCTGTGGAAACTGAAACCTGAAATTTCAAAGACTCCTTTGCGGAAACTGGAAGGACACGGATTCATCGTAAATCAAGTGCTGTTTTCCAAAGACGGAAAAGCATTAATTTCAATTTCAAAAGACAAAACGGTGCGTCTCTGGGAAGTAAAAAGCGGAAAAATGCTGCGTATCCTGCATGGTGACAGCACTCCTCTTGTTGCAGCAGCACTGAGTCCGGACGGAAAATTAATTGCTTTAAGCAACCTCACAAAAGACATTTTCATCCTCAAATTTCCAAATGATATTCCGGAATTACAAGAAACTGCAGGAGACTCGCCATCCGGAGATGCGGCCAATTCAGCTGAGGCGCAAGCAGCTGACTCAGCTCTGAACGATGCTGAAAATTCTGTGATCGATTTAGCTGATTTGAGTGAAAAAGAAAAACAGCCGATGACCGCGGAAGAGTTACTTGCTTATGCTGTACCTGAAACCGACAAATTGTCTGCGGATTATCTTCAACAGCAGAAACGTCTCAATCAACTGCTTAAAAGTAAAAACACCTGCCTGCATATCGCAGAAATGGAAAAACTGGCTCTGCAAATTTTAAGCATTATTCCCAATGATCTGGCTGCTTATCACGCACTGCTCAAGTCCTCTATCCTGAAACGGGATTTTACAAATATGCATTTGCTGGTGAGAGCAGGAAATTTCGCGGAACTTGATACTGAGCGTTATGACTATCTTTCCATTCTGGAAATTAGAAATATTTTTGATAATTTACGCATTGATGTTTTTGATCAATCCTTTGAACGCCGCGGCAATAAACAGCAAATCAAATTAACAAATTGCGAAGGAAAATCAGAACCCGTCAGTTTAGGGGAAATTTCACGCAACTTACGTTATCCCGATGAGTTTTTAACAAAGATTACTTCAACAGCACGCATGCTTGACTTGCGCGATTTTATAGGATTAGGAGAGGTTGAATTCCAAAACAGGATGTTTGCGGAAATTAAACGGGTTATTGATTCCGGCACTCCTCATACGTCTTCACGTATGGCGATGGCAACACAGGAACGAGCAGAGGAAATTCCGACTGGAATGCTTAAAATAAATCTTGAAAAAGCACAGACCTGGAAAAATGAAGGTATGACCGCATTTCGTTTGCGCAAAGAAAGTAGTCAATGGAAAACTTACCATAGCGATCAGGACAACCGAATCGTCATGCATCTTCCGGCGGGTGCATATTATTTGAAAGTCGGCGGAATTTTAAGAAAAACATTTTTCCTCATTGCCGGAACTCAACAGGATTTAGCAGTTGAATAAAGCTCCAACTAATGGTGATTACATTTTAAATATCCCGCTCTAGAGCACCAGGCAAAATCGAACTCCGGAACCAAAACCAGGCGATTCCGCCTGTGGCCAGATTTCCCAGGGCGATGCCGAAAAAAAACCCCGTTGTACCCCAGATTTGTGATCCCAGATAAACAAGAGGAATGAGAAAAAGAAAAAGCCGCATGATATTGATGCTGGTTGAATGAAAAGGCCTGTGAAGTGCGTTACAAGATGCGCTGATCAATTGTGAGATGCCGTGAAACCCAAAACCAAAAGGTACGATCCAGAAAAATTGCTTTATCAAATTTTGAATTTCCAAATCGTCTGTAAAAGCCCATGCGATACCTCCGGAAAATAGCGCCAGAAATGCCCACGCTGTACCACCCCAAATCAGTGCAAAGCAAAGGATAAACCGGCTTGCTTTTTTAATTCTGTCGAAATTATTAGCACCATAATTTTGACCAATAAATGGAATGATCACCGATGAAAGAGCCATTGATCCGATCATTGCTATAGATTCTATTCGTGTTCCAACTCCAAAAGCCGCGACTGTCGCTTCACCAAGTTCTGCCGCAATGCGTGTTAAGACCGCATTAGAGACAGGAAAAAGAAGTTGCGTCAACATCGCTGGAATACCTATGTAAAGCAGCGCTTTCCAGGAAAGCAGGATTTCACCAATACCGGGCCAGTTTGCAGTCAACATCCGCTCACGCTTTCCAAGTACCCATAAACCGGCAATCATGATGCTGATATAAGAAATAACTGTTGCAATTGCTGCTCCCCGAATTCCCATTTCCGGGAATGGACCATAGCCAAAAATCAAAATCGGATCCAGTACAGCATTCACTACTGCAGCAATTACCATAATGATGCTTGGTGTTTTGGTGTCTCCGGTAGCACGGATCGCACTGTTTCCAACTATCGGGATCACCACAAAAACGACGCCCATCAACCATGGGATCATGTATTCCTCAATCAGCGGGAATGATTCATCAGAAGCACCCATCAACCTAAAAATTGCGTCAAGGTTAAGATAACTCAATCCGGCTACTACCAGAATAATCAAAGCTACCAATAGCAGACTGTCTGTAGTGAGGCGTTGTACCCGGTGATGATCTCCCTCTCCAATGGCCCTTGAAATGACTGCAGCAGCTCCAATTCCAATACCAAAAGAAAAACTCATCAAGGTAAATGTAACCGGAAAAGTAAAACTGATGGCTACCAGTTCCTTTACCCCGATCAGGCTGATGTAAAAAGTGTCCACTAAATTTATGAGCAGAATAGAAACAAGTCCAAAGATCATTGGAATTGCCAGCCGAATCAGTGATGGCCCTACAGGACCAGCTATCATGCGATTTATGCCCGGCTTTTGTTTGGATGAATTAGCAGAAGGAGAGGATGTCAATAAAACCTGAATTATGATGATTGGAAAACTCCTTTCTGAGGGCAGAGAGGAATTGGAATAATAGCACACTCTACTCTCAACTCACAAATTGATTTGTTTTTGAGGTAGCTATTTCAACGCTTGATTTATCAAAGTGAAGCTGGAATCAGCTTGATTGCCGGGTATATCTGTGGGAATCTGTACAGCATAAATTGACTAAACATTTGTAGCGCAATAGAGCTTAATGTCATCCTCCAGAGTGAACGAATCCGCTTCAGTACTTGAAACTCAAACTTACGATGGTTTGTTTGATGACCTTGCGCTGCGTCGTGAATTAAGCGCAAATCTGGTTGGATTCTGCCGTTATCTACGACAGCATGGACTGAGCACCGGCTTGGGCGAACAGATGGATGCACTGCGTGCTTTGGAAGAGGTTGAACTTGAAAATCAAGCTGCTTTCAAAATGGCACTGCGTACAACTTTGGCCAAGAGTGTCGAGGAACAGGAGATTTTTGAAGAACATTTCCATTCCTACTGGTACGTTTGGGAAAGTGCAGAAAATCTTCACGAGCGATTCAAGGCTAAAAAAGAAGAAACTGCCGCTGTTTTAGTTGACGCACGGCCACAAAAACAGGCTTTTGTCTCAATCAGTGATTGGTTAGGATGTGCGGAGGCTGCTGAAGAAGAAAAAGAAGCTGCCGGTTACAGTCCTTTTGAAACCGATTCGGAGCGGGATTTCAGTACTTTTCGGGCAGAAGAGCTTACAGAAGTAATGCAGCTGATTAACGAAATAGGCAAGGCTCTGGCGACTCGTTTCAGCCGCAGGACGATGAATTCAAAACGTCGGGGAAGTATTGACTTACGCCGCACAATGCGTTTGAGTTTACGCCGCGGTGGAGAGATTCTGGACTTGGCTCGCCATCAACGCAGGCGCCAGCGATTGAAGCTGGTGCTGCTTTGTGATGTGAGCAAATCGATGGATCTTTACAGTCGTTTCCTGATCCAGTTCATTTACGCATTTCAGAGTGTTTACCGCAGGATCGAGA
Source organism: Deltaproteobacteria bacterium (assembly GCA_002685535.1). Lineage (GTDB taxonomy): Bacteria > SAR324 > SAR324 > SAR324 > NAC60-12 > Arctic96AD-7. The sequence continues at coordinate 14,680 of NYXK01000112.1, read as the reverse complement.
CTTTTGTCTTCAGTACTGCTCTGCACCGGATTACGGAAACTCTGCGCAGAGAAGAATTATACAGCGCGCTGGAGCAACTTTCCGGAACTGTTCCGGACTGGTCGGGCGGTACAAAAATCGGCGCTTCTCTGGAACAATTTGTCAGTCAGCACGGACTTAAACTGGTGGATTCCCAAACCGTTGTACTCATCATTAGTGACGGCTGGGACACAGGTGAAGTGGATTTGCTGGAAAACAGTATGCGCTTTTTAAACAAACACGCGCGAAATGTAATTTGGCTCAATCCGCTCAAGGGAAGTCCCGGATATGAACCGACAACACGCGGAATGCAGGCGGCGTTACCTTATATTGATATTTTTGCTTCTGCTCATAATCTCAACAGTCTCAGAAAACTGGTACGTCAGTTGACCAGAATCCAGTCTGGACAAAGCAGCAGCTTGTCGCTTGTGAGTTAAAACAGCCAGCGTTAATTTAATTGTCATAACTAAATCTTAAACTCTTTTTTGAAAAACACCATGACCTTATACACGCTTGATGAATCAACACCTGAATTTACGGAGACAACTTTCATTGCTCCGGATGCAAGTCTTATCGGGCGTGTCAGGATTGGAGCATATTCCTCAGTCTGGTTTAATGCAGTCCTCCGAGGAGATATGGCATACATTAGTATAGGCGACGAAACCAGTTTTCAGGATTTAAGCATGGGGCACGCAGATCCCGGATTCCCACTGATAATTGGAAACCGTGTAACGGTAGGTCACCACTGCGTCATGCATGGTTGTGAGGTAGAAGACGACTGCTTGATCGGTATGGGTGCGATTTTGATGAATGGAGTGAAAATCGGCCGTGGAAGCATAGTCGGGGCAGGAGCTGTTTTGCTGGAAGGAATGGAAGTTCCACCTTTTTCAATGGTTGCCGGTTCTCCTGCAAAAGTCCGCAAAACTTATGAAGAAAGTATTCTGGAGAATATTAGAGCGATGTCACAAATATATGTGAAACGCGCGATACGTTACCGTGAGCAAAATATATGAGTTATTATATGAAGGCTATGGCATTCCTAGCTTGCTTACATACGAAACAGTAATGCATACTCATCAGATATTATTGAGGAAATTATTATATAACTAATTGATAATTAGCATCTATCATGAAAAATATTATTTGTTTACAAAATAACTTGTTTTTCTACAACCCTTTGATAGGATGTTGCCACGGCGAAGTTGGTTTTGTCTGGGGGTAGTACCCTTTAGAAACTATGCTCTGTATTCATAATTGATAACTATGGAAACGGATAGATGTGTGTTTCCTTAAGGGGCACCTCGTATAAGGTTTGAAAGATATTTTATTTGAAAAAGATATTTTGGATAAAATGATATTTCAAACTACATTTAGTCTCTATCATTCATTTTCAGGAGAGTGCAATGTTTAAATTATTAACCAGAATAATTCCTATATCATCAATTGTAGCTACTTCCTTTTTGGTGCTGCTTAGTTTCAACACCTCAGCTTATGCGGGGGAGTTATTGGTCTATTCAAGCACAGATGCTGACAATCTGAAGTATTATATGGAAGAATTTCAGAAAGATAACCCAGGCATCAAAGTTAATGTTGTCCGTGAATCAACAGGAACCATGGCGGCAAAGTTGATGGCAGAAAAAGATAATCCGCAGGCTGATTTCCTTTTTGAAATGGCTGCCACAGTAGCGCTTAATATGGAAGCAGAGGGGATGTTCTATGAATATACACCTAAGGGAATGGATAAAATTGATCAACGCTACGTAGATAAGTCCGCGCCAGTGACCTGGGTTGGTAATTACGGTTGGGCGGGTTGCATTTGCTGGAACCGTATCGAAGCCGAAAATCTTGGCCTGCCGAAACCAAAAACGTGGGCAGACTTAGCGAACCCAATTTATAAGGGTCATATCTCTATGCCTAATCCGGCATCATCAGGTACGGGTTACCTTGATGTTTCCAGTTGGATTCAACTCATGGGTAAAGAAAAAGCATGGGATTACATGGATGCGCTGCATAAAAATGTTGCAGTATATACTCATTCAGGTTCCAAGCCATGCAAACAGGCTGGTTCCGGCGAATTCGCAATTGGTATTTCATGGCCTGGTCGGGCAATCAAAATCATCAAGGCCGGTGCACCGATTGATATGATCATTCCTGAAGAAGGTATTGGCTGGGAAATGCAGGTAGTTGCAATCATGACGGGCACAGACAATCTGCCAGATGCAAAACGCCTGATGGACTGGACCTTAGGTAGGGGGATGTCCTTGTTTGGTGAACGGCAGTCGATTATCGCCGATCCTTCCAAAATTACAAAAGATCCAGATCTACCGGATTTCTACGATGAAGTTCAGGCTAAACTGATAAATAACAATTTCGTTTGGGCTGCTGCCAATAAGACCCGCATAGTCGGAGAGTGGAAACAGCGTTACGACGGAAAAACGGAACCTAAAAAATAAACACTTTTTAGATTTTTGATGTTTTGTTTGACAATCATTAAAAACTAATAAATTGGGCTGGGTATCCCTAAGTATCAATTCTGCCCAACTCCCTTCTAAATTCTTAGTACTCATAAGATAAACCAGAAAATAGTGGACGTCAAATGAGTGGTCACAAATATTTTGTTTTATTGAAAGTAATATAATGACTTGAAAGTAATATAATGACCGAAAAATCACTTCCCATTTTTCTATCAACAGAAAACCTCAGCAAGAATTTTGGTTCATTTAAGGCTATACAAGACATTTCTATTGAGATTGAAGAAGGAGAATTTGTCTGTTTTTTGGGGCCATCCGGCTGTGGCAAGACAACACTTTTACGCTGTATTGCGGGGTTGGAAACACAGTCTTCAGGAACCATTACCCAAAAGGAAATAGAAATTTCCATGCTACCTCCATCTGCAAGGGATTTTGGTATTGTTTTCCAATCCTATGCTCTTTTTCCTAATTTGACTGTGTTTTCTAATATTTCTTATGGCCTGATCAATCATAAGTGGGGGAAAGATAAAATCACTTCAAGGGTCAACGAACTGCTTGATCTCGTAGGTTTGAAACCCCATATGGCAAAATACCCTGGACAGTTATCCGGTGGTGAGCAACAGCGTGTGGCTTTGGCAAGGGCTCTTGCAACTTCTCCAGGATTACTGTTGCTCGATGAACCGTTATCGGCACTGGATGCTAAGGTGCGGATTTATCTCAGGAAACAGATAAAAGATCTTCACCGCAAGCTTGGAATCACAACGATCATGGTCACTCATGATCAAGAAGAAGCACAGTCAATGGCAGACAGGATTTTCGTCATGAAAGATGGTGAGATCATCCAGTCCGGCAGCCCAAAGGAAATCTACGAAAATGCTAATTCGCCTTTTATTGCAGATTTTATAGGAATAACTAATTTCATCGATGCCAGGGTCTTGAAAAAAAACAAAGTAGCCTGTCATGCTTTTGAGGTGAATTGCAACACGGAAGATCTAAATTTGGATCTTCCTGTCAGGTTGGCTATCAGGCCTGAATCCATCAACCTTAACCATGCAGTTTCAGGTGTTGAAAATTGTGTAGGCGCGGTCATCATGGAAAATGAATTCCTGGGCTCGTTTCAGAGAATTTATGTCGAATCAGCTTCTTTATCCAATGAATTACTGATGATTGATGTAGCTAGTAATTCATTTACGGAGATGGATTTAACACCTGGTTCACAAATCCATATAGCACTTCCTCCGGATCAGATAAGAGTTTATCCCTGTGGCTGATCTTTCCATTTTCAAAAACATCAAACTACCTGAATTTAGAAGAAGCAAAGATCTAAGTGATAGGGTGGGCCAGTTCATGCTGGCAAGCTATATTTTGTTCTTTTTGTTGTTTCTTGTCTTGCCCCTTGGTACGTTGATTATGAAAAGCGTCCAAGATCAAAAAGGGAATTTCATAGGCTTAAAAAACTATCTTCTTTACCTACAGGAACCAGCACTTTTCCAGTCGTTTTTTAACAGTTTGTTCATTGCAATTGTTTCAACCATAATTGTTGTTCTTTTAGCCTTTTCATTTGCCTATGCTCTAACCAGAACATGCATACCATTCAAGGGATTTTTTAGACTCGTTGCTCTAATTCCTTTGCTCAGTCCATCGATTCTTGCAGCAATTGCTTTAGTCTATTGGTTTGGGAATAAGGGCATCCTGAAGGCACTTCTTTTCGGCAATTCGATTTACGGACCGATCGGGATCATTTTTGCTTCTGTATATTGGACGTTCCCTCACGCCTTGATGATCCTGAGCACATCTTTATCACTCTCAGATTCCCGTCTTTATGAAGCGGCGGAAGTTTTAAAGACATCCAGGTTGAGAGCGTTTCTAACAATTACCATTCCAGGCGCACGTTACGGTATAATTAGCGCTTCTTTTGTAATTTTCACCCAGGTATTTACCGATTTTGGTGTGCCTAAAGTGATTGGCGGAAATTATAATATGCTGGCGACCGATATTTATAAAGAAGTCGTTGGTATGCAGAACTTTCAAATGGGGGCCGTTATCTCACTGGTTTTGTTATTACCATCACTAATTGCCTTTTTCATTGACCAGTATTCAAGGAAAAAGCAAATCTCCCTTTTGACCTCACGCTCAGTTGTTTTTAAACCAAAAAAGAGTTTTGCAGTTGATAGTCTCACGCTGGGTTATTGTGCCTTCATCACACTGATCATTCTGATGATGATTGGAATGGCACAATTCGGAGCACTTGTTAAATTTTGGCCTTATGACCTCTCTTTTACTCTAAAGCATTATCAGTTTGAAGTGGCAGGCCTTGGATGGGAATCATTTTACAATTCCATTCGTCTAGCCTTTTATACTGCTATTTTTGGTACAGTTATAATATTCGTTGGTTCATATATTGTTGAAAAACTTAGATCCGATGAAAGACTCCGCGGAATTCTTCAATTATTTACCCTAATGCCCATGTCTGTTCCGGGTCTGGTACTGGGCCTGGCCTATATATTTTACTTTAATGCCGAAGACAACCCTATTAACTTTATCTATGCCACCATGACCATTCTGGTGATCAATACTATTGTCCATTTTTACACCGTTTCGCATCTCACGGGAGTTACCGCATTGAAGCAAATGGATAAAGAATTTGAGTCAGTTTCATTATCTCTCAAAATACCTTTATATAAAATGTTCTGGAAAGTAACATTGCCGGTTTGCCTGCCGACTATCTTTGATATTTCGATTTACCTTTTTGTAAACGCAATGACGACAGTATCCGGAGTGATTTTCCTTTATACCTATAATACTACTTTGGCTTCAGTGTCTGCGATTCATCTCGATGAACAAGGTGATGTCGCAGCAGCAGCAGCAATGGCAATGTTAATCGTCTATGTTTCTGTACTGGTCCGCATCATTCACACAGTTTTCACAAAAGGTGTTTTGCGAAGAACTCAAGCATGGCGACAAGATTCTCCTAATGCTGTAAACGATGTAAGAAAAGCATGACTTCCACTAAAATTGATTTTGTATCGCTCCCTAATTCCACTGGAAAACTCTTCATAACTTGTTTCCCAGGGCTCAATGTAGAGAAGGTCTTTGATCTCGATATTCTTCAAAGCACTTTCTCAGACTTGGTAGGATTAGGCTGTACCACGATTGTTTCTCTCGTTGAAGATAAAGAGTTTGAGGAAATCTGTGGCAAAGAGATTTTTCTTGAACATATCAAAAAACATGATTTCCAATGGCATCATCTTCCTATAGTTGATTATAAGGTGCCGGAGACAGAATTTTTTCGAAATTGGGGGCGTGTATGTCGTACACTTAAGCAGGAGTTTCAGAGAGGGAACAGCATCGGGTTGCACTGTAAAGGTGGAATTGGTCGTTCTGGAACAGTTGCAGCAATGCTACTCATTGAATATGGTAAAGAAAATTCAGTAGCCATCCAGCAGGTTCGGCAAAAAAGAAAAGGTGCCATAGAGAACCAGCTTCAGGAAGATTTCGTTCGAAATTTCAGCATCGAATAAGGTTTATTTGAACAACTTTGAACCAAGACACACTTTGACTAAAAAATTCACCCGCAGAAAAAGTAGTCGATATTATTAATGCTGCATTATCAGCAGATTTTGAAATTTTGTCTTGCAGAAATCATTCACGGTAAAACACGATTCGGTTTTTGGTTTTTTGTTAATGATAGTGCTGATCCAGAAAAATATGTGCTGTATATCCTTTAATGACAAGTGGACAAAAAAAGAATTTAGCTACTACAAATTTAGGTTTTAGATGATTTCCGATTCTATATCCGACTCTAAAAAAGTAAATATCATCGGCTCCGGCATTGTTGGTTTGTGTTGCGCTCTTCACCTCCAGCGTGACGGCTGGGGCGTGACTATCATAGATAAAGTCGGTCCAGGTGAATCTTGTTCTTATGGTCATGCTGGAGTACTCTCAGAAACTTCTGCACTGCCAAATGCGATGCCGGGAGTGATTTCGAAAGTTCCCAAATGGTTGCTTGACCCGGAAGGACCACTTTACATCCGGATGAGATATTTACCTCATCTTTTACCATGGCTGTTGCGTTTCGTCAAAGCTGGTACCGCAAGCGAGTCTGAAAATACTGTACGAAGTCTTCTTGACCTCAATGCGGGTACAGTTGAAAAATATCAGAACTTAATAAGTAGCTCTCAAGCCGGAAGTTTGATTAGACCTTCAGGGTATTTGAACGTCTATCAAAGCGAATCTTCATACAAACATGCTTCCGCTGGCTGGGAATTATTACAGAGGCACGGTGCGCAGTTGAGAATGCTTACCGGGCGAGAATTACATGAGTTGGAGCCAATGCTTGCCCCTTCTTATATTCGAGCAGTAATGATCGAGAATCAAGGCTATGTAACAAATCCTTATAGACTGGCTCAGGTTTTGAGCGAGCAGTTTTCTCAAGCTGGTGGAGTTTTTTTGCGAAGGGAAGTTAGAGAAGCACGCTTATCGGCAGATGGAAATGTGAGGCTGAATTTAGACCTTGGTTATGTTGAATCAGGGAAGCTTGTGGTAGCTGCTGGAGCGTGGTCCCACCAAATTACAGCCCAACTAGGAATCCACATTCCTTTGGAGACCGAACGCGGCTATCATGTCACGCTCGCTCATCCAGAGGTACAGCCCAGACATGTAATAATGGAAGCGGAACATAAATTTGTGGCTACTCCAATGGAAATGGGAATTCGGTTTGCCGGAACAGCAGAACTCGCAGGTTTAACGGCATCTCCTAACTACGAGCGTGCCGATATTTTATTGCGTTTAGGTAAGCGTATGTTTCCGGAACTTTCCGGAACTGAAAAAACAGAATGGATGGGTCACCGCCCAAGTCTCCCGGATTCTCGTCCAGTAATCGGTAAATGTCCAGATGCGCCCAATGTACTGTTTGCATTTGGACATGGTCATCGTGGACTGATCGGCGCTCCAATGACAGGAGAAATTATTGCTGACCTGATGGCAAACCGCCAACCCAAAATCGATATCGCCCCCTTTCGTCCAGAACGTTTCTAGTTTAATATCGAATATTTATTAATAACAGAAAAATTGCAGGATTATATTTGAAAGGTCAGCGAGAATATAAGATCGACCAGTTATATAAACAGATTGCTTAGATTAAAAGATGAAATGGACAACTTCAGCATCAGGCCGCAATTTCACTGGATTCACGTGCATCGAGAATCGCGACAAAAGCGATTTGGAGTTCGGTTGGAGTGAGTTCTTCAAGTTCGGTATGTTCACTTTTCAAGGTGCTGTTGATAAACTGGAGTTGCGGTTCTTTAGATACATAACCTAATTGATTCAATTGTTTGTCTAATGTTTCGAACACTCTCGAACGCAGTTGTTCATTAGTTTTTACATCCTGTTCAAGAATACGCTGCCCATGAAAGTTGGTAGTGTTTATCTCTCCTTTGTAAGACTGCATTGCAAGAGTTTTGTCTCCTTTTAATTCCAATGTAACTATGACTGAAGTGATGATCACAGAAGTCACGCAAAAAATCAGTAAAACCAATTCCATATTTCCTCCATTTTGTTTTTTCCAGGATACGGAAACTATGTCCGTTCTTCAGTTTTTCTCAAACTTTGAGACTTAGAGTTGAACTGAGTCTACTGCAGATTCGTCATGAGCATTTTCGAGATGCTTCTTTAGACTCCCCGAAGATTATGCAGAAAACAGACCAGTACAAAAAGTTCTCTGCTGAGATTTAGTTGGACAAGTTTTCTGCGAAACAGTCTTCCGGACAGAATTTTTCTACAAATATGTTGAGGCATTTAATGCGTTTTGTACGTTCAAAGTGAATGGCGGAACTGCGTCAATCTGGCATTGAACTTGTATAACAAACTGGACATCAAAAGCTTAAAGAACAATCATTTTTATTGATCATGATCAACACATCACTTTTCTCACGTTCGGGCGCAGTATTGCTGCATTTATTCCTGATACTGGTATTTGCGGCACCGGCATGGGCTGTACGTGTGAAGGATGTTGCAGCGTTACGGGGTGCGCGTGACAATGAGTTGATTGGTTTTGGTATTGTTGTAGGTCTGGATGGTACAGGCGATTCACAGGAAAGTCTGCTTTCCAGAAAACCGATCGTGAACGCATTGGAGAGGATTGGCATAAGTTTAAAAAGTCAGGACATACTTGGAAGAAGTATCGCCGCAGTCTGGTTGACGGCGACTTTACAGCCTTTCGCAAAATCCGGACAACGTCTGGACGTAACCGCTGCCACAATTGGGGATTCGGTTTCCCTGCGCGGAGGTATTTTGATTATGGCTCCGATGCGTGGTCCGGATAGACTGGTTTATGCTCTGGCTCAGGGGCCCATCGCAGGTATTCCGAAAGGAGTCAGCCGTGCTATTGCCTTGCCGGAGGAGGAATTGACCAAATTACCGATAGGCTCACGGATGGTCGCTTCTGTCGGGCATATAATAGGAGGGGCAATTGTAGAACGGGAAATTAGTTTAAATCTCAACAGCCGCGCCAGGTTGTTTATGAATTTGCACTCGCCGGATTTCACCACCGCTTTTCGGCTGGCAAAACTGATCAATCAGAATTTAGGTTTCCGCAGTGCACGTGCGCAGGATGCAGGTACAGTTGAAGTTTCAGTTCCAGACAGTTATTTGGGCAATACAGTGGAATTGGTGTCCTTTATCGAAAATTTGGAAATTTCACCGGATCATACTGCTAAAGTTGTACTCGATGAACGTTCCGGAACGGTGGTGATGGGAGGCAGTGTGAGGATTTCTCCAATTGCTATTTCGCAAAACGGCTTGAATATTCAGGTTAAACTTCCAAATGCAAACCAGCAAAGTGAAGAAGGTGCTTTAACAGAAGATGAAATATTGGATGCGAGTGTTTTTATGCTTAAAGGTGGTGCGAACTTAAAGGATATTGTGAACGGTTTTAATAAAATAGGTGCTTCAAGCAGAGATTTGATTGAGGTGCTAAAAGCAGTAAAAACGGCAGGAGCACTGCATGCAGAGCTGGTGATACGATGAAAATATCAATACCGCAGCCTTTGTCTGCACTGACTCTGCAGGCAAATCAACTGAATAAAATACCTGAGACAAAAGGTGTTTCTGATGACGCTAAATTGCGTGAAGCAGCCAATGATTTTGAAGCAATTTTTATTCAGCAGATGTTAAAAACTATGCGTAAAACATCTTTTGAATCGGATCTGCTGCCTAAGTCTGAAGGAGAAAAAGTTTTTCAATCTCTGCTGGATGAACAGTATGCTTTGCTTTCTGCCAAGTCCGGAAGTCTGGGACTCAGTGAAATGATTTACCAGCAATTAAAACCAAAGGTAGATAAAAAATAAAAAAACACTAAAGTTTTGTTATTAAACGGCCGATACCTGCAATAAGGTGTTTCTGTGATAAATCCGGGATTAAAAAACAAGGATCTTCCGGATCCGCAAATCACCTTTGCTGAGGCCCAAGACTGAAGTGGCAATTTATGCTGTTTTCGGAAGAAATGTTAAAAATTTCCGGAAGCTTGTTATTTAACACGCCCTATGGGTCTTCTCAGATCAGCGGACTGCACCTTTATTGTTGCGCTCGTCTGAGTCTGCGGGTATGCTTGTCGGCTCACACCGGACATTCTCGCGGAATTAGGGAATTGAACTTTTAACATCAACAGGTGGATATGAAAATTACTGGACAACAGCCCCCCGAATTTCATGGAGTAAAAGGAGGGACTGCTAAAGAAAATCAGAAAATCACAGGCCGTTCCGGAGACACGCAGGGTACTGCGGAAACTCCCGATAAAAATTCGACGTTTGTGATGAATAAAATCAAAAATCGCATTTCCACTGAACCGGAAGTACGTGCGGACCGGGTTGCAGAACTCAAAGCTAAAATCAAGAGTGGCGAATTTCAGGTAGATTCACAACGTCTGGCCAAAGCAATGCTGGAGGACGCTCTTAATGAAGATACAGTCTGAATCATAAGTGCTTGAAATAATATGGTGTCCGTGGCGGGCTGTTATAAGGTTTCCTTTTAATTATGAAAGAACTGCTGAATATTTTGCGACAGGAAGTCGAACTGCACGAGCAGTTGATTTCCATGCTGCAGAAGGAATCCGAAGGGTTTGGACGTTTACGCGGTTCAGAACTGCTCAAACTTCAGGGAGAGAAGTCACGCTGTGTACGTGCCTCTAGCAGACTTGAGAAGGAGCGAATTCAGCTTGTGGAACAGCTTGCCGATTCCTGGAATATGGCATCGAAAGAACTGACACTTAGCGTAATTATTAGCCGTGCAACAGAGGAATACTCAGCACCGCTGCAGCAATGTTTTGATCAACTGAAGAGTTTAATAAAGCATATTCACATAATTGCGGATGAAAACTCTCTTCAGGCATCAGGTCGTTTAAAGTCGGTCGAGTCTTCGATTCAGTTCATGAGTCAACTCCAGAACGGTCCTCCGACTTATTCAGATGCAGGAAAAATACAAACAGCGACGAGCACAATTTCCCGCACAGAAGTCTGACTTTTAGTCGCTAAGATCGTTAAGGAACCCTAATTATTTCTGCCTTTATACCATGTCTTCGCTCAATAGTTCCCTAAACATGGGACAACGCGCTCTTAGTATCAATCAGCGCGCAATGCAAACAGTAGGGCATAATATTGCCAATCAGGAGACCGAAGGCTTCTCTCGCCAACAGGTACGCTCAGGCACGTCTGCACCGGATCCAACCGGTTTGGGAGGCGGTGCTGACGCGCAGCCGACCTCACGGGTTTACGATAAATTCGTGCAGCGTAAAATCCTCCAGGAAAATCCACGCTCCGAAATGTTTAAGTCACGCGGAGAGTTTCTGCAAAAAATTGAAATAATTTTTAGTGAAACAGAGGGCAACGGTTTACACAAAGCGTTGAACGAGTTTTGGAACTCGTGGAGTCAACTTTCGAATCAACCCGAATCTGAACCTGCAAGAATGCGGGTAAAGGAACAAAGTGATGTGCTGGCTAGTCGTTTTCGCGGTATGCATTCTCAACTCAGCGGTTTGCGTAAAGAAATTAACGGGCGTCTCGTGGCGACTGTTAACAAGGTAAATGAGTTGGGTCAGAAAGTAGCGGAGTTGAATCGACAGATTTTTTCTTATGAAGGTAGACAGCGTGTAGCAAACGATATGCGTGATGCACGAAATCAGGCAATTGAAGAATTGTCAGCTTTGGTTGATGTAAATTCTTTTGAAGATCCCAACGGACGCACCACGGTTATCATAGGCCGTGACTGGACTTTGGTTGAAGGAATTAACCGCTATCAGCTCGATGGTAAAATGAAGGGCGGTGAATTGGGGATGCTTAACATAGACGGTGTTTCAACCAACGATAACCGTCGTGATTTGACCAGAACTTTTCGTGAAGGCGAAATGGCCGAAATGTTAAGAATGCGTGATGATACAATCGTTGAGTATCAGAAAAATCTTGATGAAATAGCTTTCGGACTTGCAGGAAAGGTCAACAAGATTCATGCTTCCGGTACCGGAATCAATTCCGCGGCTGAAATGATGAAAAGTACTTTTGGTTTAAATTCTGCCGCACTTAATCAACCTCTGCCTTTCCTGAAAGACGGTATTTTTCAGCTTCATCTGGTTGACCCTCACAATGAAATACTGGAAACATATGAGATAGAAGTACAGGCAGGTAAAGATACACTTCCGGATATTGTGAAACGCCTCAATCAAACGGTCAACGATCCGGGACTACTGCAGGCTTCTATTGAAGGAGACGGTTCGCTGCTCTTACAAAGTGGTACTGACTACAAGTTTATTTTTGGAGAAGATCAATCCAGCCTCGCTCAGGTTCTTGGTTTAAACAGTTTCTTTGATACTCTTAAAGGGGCAGAAGATATTCAGTTGAGCGGACATATTCTTGAGAATACAAATAATATTTCTACAGGCAAAGACCTTATTCCCGGAGATAACAGAATCGCGCTGGAAATTGCAAAACTTCAGACAAGGCCGACTATGAGGGATGAGACCATGACTTTTGACGAATATTACAATGGTGTACTCACAGGCATGGGACTCAAAATTCAAAGAAATAATACTGAACAGGCACAGCAGGAAAGTATGGTAAAGCAGTTTAAGGAAATCCGAAGTTCAATCAGTTCAGTCAACATGGATGAAGAACTGGCGGACATGATGCAGTACCAGAAAGCTTATGAGGCTTCCGCACGTTTTATCAATACTATTGATAAAATGATGGAAACCGTTATTAATATGTGAAAATTAAAGCATTTAAGATGAACTCCAAAAAGTTTTTAAAATCGTGTCTTTTTGAACTTTCAGGAATTTATCATTTTTAAATTGGAAACTGTTAAGAAAAACTTAAACCCAAATCACAAGTACTTTTAAATGCGAGTGACTGAGGTCACAAAACGTGACCACGTAGTTGACAATATACAAAGATCTTCAGGCAAGCTTCAGGACATACAAGTCCAGATGGCTACAGGTCGTCGTTTGAACAAAACGTCCGATGATCCTATAGGTGCGGCCAGATCACAGGATATTGTTACTACTATGTCTTCGCAGAAACAACTACTCCAGAATGTTGAAGATAATATCGGCTGGCTGCAGCGTTCGGAACTGGAAATTGGGGGTATCAATGAAATGCTGGGTCAGATCCGTACACTGGCGCTTTCCCAGTCCGGCAGCGATTCAAACGAAGAAACAAGACAGATGGTGGCGCGTGAGTTTTCTGCGGCCAACAGAACAATGTTCGACATAGGAAACGCTCGTGAGGGTAAACTATATTTGTTTTCCGGAATCAAAAGCCTTTCTCCGGCATTGAAAAAAAACGATATCTTTCAACCTGCTAAAGTAGAGAAAAAAGGGGTTGCGCAAAAAGACATCCGTGAGCTACTTGATGTGAAACAATTTCGTGCACAATTTGAGGGATTTTCTACAAACAATTATCGAATCAAAGTCACCAAAGGTGGAGTCTGGGGACAGGCAAGGGTAAAAATTTCCGATGACGACGGTAGAACATGGAGCAAAGAGCAAACTTTACGTCCGGTAACACACGTTTTTAATCCGGATGGAAAACTCAATGATCAGGTTGTGCTTAAATTTTCGGATCAGGAGGGTCGTCTGGGTAATGTTCTTCCGAGGCAATTTGATTTTAATTCCGAGAAGTCAGCAGAATTTGACATAGATTCACTGGGGATTTTATTCCCTGAAGGAATTGAGTTTGTCTATCAGCCGAATCCGGAAGTGAGCTATAATGGTTCTGTTAATAAAAAAGAAGCCCTGATTTCAAATGGACTAACCATTCCGGTTAATGTGACCGCTCAGGAACTGCTATTCGGCGAAGGCGAAAACGGGGTGGATACGTTTTCTTTGCTTGCTGCCATGGAGCGTGCCCTTCTGGCTAATGATGGCACTGCGATTGCAAATCGTTTAGGCGAGCTTGAATTAGCACAAAATCAGATTCTGAAGCAGCAGGCAGACGTTGGGAACACCATTCGTGAGCTCTATGCAACTCAGGCAAAGTTGGAAAACCAGCAGTTTGAGAAGGAGAGGCAGCTTTCGGATATTCAGGATCTCGATATTGCGGAAGCAACTGTGGACCTGAAAGTCGCGGAAGCCAACAACAAGCTTTCCCTGAACACAGGTGCACGCTTGATCCAGCCAACACTGTCGGATTTCCTGCGTTAATTCAGCAAAGTCTTTGAAGTATTTTTAGTTCCATTAAGTCAGGAATCAATCGTTTAAAAGGTAGGTAACTATGCTCATACTGACACGGAAGTCGGGAGAAAGCATAACCATTGGGGATGATGTAAAGATCACGGTGGTCGAGGTCAAAGGCAAACAAGTGCGAATTGGAATCGAAGCACCGCGGAGTTATATAATCCACAGAGAAGAAGTATATATTTGTATTCAGGAAGAAAACAGGCGTGCAGCTGAAGAGTCTCCACTTTCTTTAGCCGGACTCAAAAATCTTTTAGGTAAACTCTAAACAAAATACATATGCTTATTCAAACCTCTCGCTTCGGTGAGATTGAAATAGAAGAAAATCAGATAATAAATATTCCTTCAGGTTTAATAGGTTTTTCTGAAGATCGTCGTTTTGTAATCAGAGAAGATGAAGCAGCGACACCTTTCCGTTGGCTGCAGGCAGTTGATAACCAGGCGCTTGCTTTTGTGATGATTGAACCGCATG
>NYXK01000111.1 GCA_002685535.1 Deltaproteobacteria bacterium | reverse complement strand
TGAGTGTTGTTTCCTTTGTGAGTGTTGTTTCCTTTGTGAGTGTTTTGGTGAGTGTTTTGGTGATTAAAATGAACCTACGGAGAGGGTAAGGGGTTAGATGTGACTAACCCCTTGTATTTTATCCTAACAATTTCAATGAATTGTAAAGATAGTTTCTGGAGACGAGGGGGGTCGAACCCCTTACCTCAACGCTGCCAGCGTTGCGCTCTACCAGTTGAGCTACGTCCCCAAAAGATGGAATAGGCAGGATGAGCAGAAATCCAATTCCGGATTTTGACAAGCGATATAAATTGAAGAAATTTGGTTTTGCTTGTCACCGGAGAGTGGAGAGATAACGCTCAGAAAAATGGCGTCCCCAAGGGGAGTCGAACCCCTGTTGCCGCCGTGAAAGGGCGGAGTCCTAGGCCGCTAGACGATGGGGACTAGCAACCCATCATAATATAATTTGTAAATTATTTTGTCAATATATTTTTAGAAATTTTCAAAAAGGAACAGTCTTTTCACAAAGAAGAAACACATTAGTTTTGCAGGAATTTTTTTATATCATCGGCTATTATTTGCGGAATTCCAGGCACCTGCATAATTTCATCTGTTGTCGCCTGTTTCAAAAGCGTTAAACTACCAAAGTGCTTCAGCAGGAGTTTACGGCGTTTCGGACCGATGCCAGGAATATCGTCAATTTGTGAATGCAGCGTATGTTTACGTTTGAGTTTGCGTTGAAATTCGATGGCAAAACGGTGTGATTCGTCACGAATATTTTGCAGAAAATAAAGCACATCAGAATTTCTACGCAGGCGGATTTCGTTTTTCTGGTTCGGTTTCACCACGTATTCGTAATCTACATTCTGCCCGCGGCTGCGCCCTCTCTTTTTTTCGGAACGTCCTTTTGCCAATCCAATCAAATCGACTTTCCGTAAAATATCAAGATCGGTCAGCACTTTTGCTGCAATACTGATTTGTCCTTTTCCGCCGTCGACTAAGATCAAGTCCGGAAGTTTTTTGCCTTCTGACAGCGTCCGTTTGTAACGCCGGGTGAGAACTTCTTTCATGCTCGCAAAGTCATCCGGACCGTTTATACTGGTTATTTTATATTTCCGGTAATCCTTGTTTGAAGGAGCATTCTTTTTCCAGCAGACCATTGAAGCAACCGTCATTGTGCCGGAAAGATGCGAGATATCGAAAGCTTCGACTACTTCCGGAAGTCTGTTTAATTTTAATTCAAACTTAACGTGCTGCAACACATTTTTGTTTTTGGAAGAACGGATGCGCTGCTCTGACAAATTAACTTTTGCATTACTGAAGGCCATGCTGACCAGCTCTTTTTTACGCCCCTTTTGCGGACAAACAACATGCACGCGTTTTTTTGATTTTTTATTGAGTGCGTCTTCGAGCAGTTTTCTATCGGAGTATTCAAAGGGCAGTAAAATTTCACGGGGCACAATTGAACCTTCCGGCATGTAAATTCTGTGCAGTGCCTGTCCGAGTAAATTGTCATCAGAAGCTTCGCTGCTGTCTTCAAAAAAGAAAAAATCTGTACCGAGCAACCTGCCGTTACGGATGAACAAAACCTGAACTCCGGTGGAATCTGATTCACGGAAAAGATTAAAAACATCCTGATCCTTGCCCTTGACATCCAGCACCATTTGTCTCTCGAAAATCCGGCGCATGGCATGAATTTGATCACGGTAAAGAGCCGATTTTTCGAATTCCAGTTTTTTGGATGTCTGCTCCATGCGCTTTTCAAGTTCCTGCAGAAGTTCCTGATCGCGTCCTTTTAAAAAGAGCCTTACCTGTCGCACCACCTTCGCGTATTCTTCCTCAGAAACAACTCCACGGCACGGTGCGAGGCAGCGCTGCATTTGAAAATTTAGGCAGGGGCGGTAGGTCTTTTTGCCGTCAAGAAGCATTTTACTGGTACGCAGCGGAAAATATGTCATGACCGCTTTCAGTACTTGACGGGCGTCCTTGACGGATGTGTAAGGCCCATAATATTCAGACTTCGGATCAATTTTTTCACGTACCAGAACGAGGCGTGGAAACATCTCACCAACCGTCAGTTTGCAGTACGGATATGACTTTCCATCCTTGAGCGCCACGTTATAACGCGGGTGATGTCGCTTGATTAACTGCTCCTCTAAAATCAACGCTTCCGCCTCTGTGTCAGTTACAATCAGGGAGAAATCATGGATTCGGGAGACCATGAGCTGGATCCGTAAATTGTGTTTGGCCGATCCGTGAAAATAGGAGCGGACACGATTACGGAGGGTTTTGGATTTACCGATGTAGAGGATACTTTGCTGCTCGTCCCTGAAAAGATAAACTCCGGGAAGGTCGGGCAGATGAGTGAGTTTTTCCTGTGCGGGAGTAGTGGCCCCGCCACTTGCTTCAGCATGGCGGGTTTGCTTGTTCATGTAATTACTGTATTAAATCTGCTATTGTTTCAGGTACTTTTTTTACAAATTCGCTCATTGTGCCGTAGGGGCCAATGTCCATTTTAAGAGCGTGCTGAATCACAACTGTTGGTGTTCCGCTAACGCCGTAAATTGCTGATTTGCGCTTACCTTCCTTGATAAGTTTGTTGACCCATGCCTTGTCTTTTTCCTGTTGAAACTCTTTGTTCATGCCTAGGGAACGTGCCAGATAATTCGTAATGCCGGGATCAAAAACATTTACTCCATGAGTGAAACGGGCTTTGAAGAGTTCATCTTTGATCAACTTGTCTTTGCCGATTTTTCTGGCTACATAATAAAGTCGCAGCGGCGAATCGTCCTGTCCACGAAAGACAATCGGAATATCAATAAATTCGACTTTGTCCGCAAATTTCTTACGGAAATCTTTTGATGCTTTGTGCAGCTCGTTACAGTGAGGACAGCCGAAATTCATAAATTCCTCGAAGACGATTATCCTGACACTGTGTGCAGTCGGAACGGATCCTACTATTTCAAAGTGTCCACGGATTGATTCCTTCGCCGACACTGAAAACGCGAGCACCAGTCCAAAGATTATTAATACTACTTTTTGCATTTATTTACTCCAAATATTGATTAATGAAAAACTGGATTCCCGTTTTCGCGGGAATGACAAGTTTTTACAGAATTCACGAAAGATCGCTGCTTAAAAATTCTTATACCCTCGTTGACATTTCGAGCGAAGGGAGAAAGCTGAAACATTACTGAGTTTAATCAAGATCCCTTGCATACGCCCGGGATGTCAAACGGCTTACTTTTTACAGCTTTGCTGCTTTTTACGTAGTTCACGAAAGATCACCCCACAAAAACTGAAGAATCGAAACTGCGCTTACGGCCGCGGTTTCCGCCCTTAATATTCTTGGTCCAAGTTCAACCGGACGCATCCCGGATCGTAGAGCCAATTTAAATTCATCCGGATGCAAACCTCCTTCGGGACCAATCAGCACACGCTGAAACAGTTGCTGCTGTGCTGTGTCTGTGTCCAAATTATTCCAGCAAACAGACTCTTCACAATCCGGAGAAAGAATCCAGGAGTTTGCGCATTCCGGAAGTATTTCCAACGCTGCCTCTAAACTCTCATGAAAGAAAATTTCGGGTGGATGCTGTCGTCCGCATTGTTTACACGCTTCCAGGACAATCCGTTGCCAGCGGATAAGCTGACGTTTCTGCTGTGAAAAATGAAAAGAATTCGGTGAATGATTTCCGCAAAAAAAGTCCAGCCGGCTGACTCCAAGCTCAGTCGTTTTTTGCAGGATCCAGTCCAGCGCCTTTTCCTTGGGTAGGGCTTGTAATATTTCAAGACGTAACGCGGATGCTTGAGGAACCGCGACTGAATTTTCGGGAACGAAACTCATTGAGTCACGCCCTGAACTTTTCAAAACCGCGTCAAAACGCTGACCATTTTGATCCTGAATCAGGAAGTGCTCTCCGGAACGCATCCGGCGGGATTTTAAAACATGCCGCGCTTCCTCACCTTTCAGTTCAAACGGCTGTCCGCATTCAAGCACTCCATCAAAAATGAAATACGACATTTGAACCAATCAGGAATACTTGAAGTTCAACTGGTCTTTTTTCAGACCAATGCTGACCTCTCCTCCATTTTCCAACTTACCAAACAGCACCTCGTCTGCCAGGACTGTTTCTATTTCACGCTGAATGGTGCGTCCCATCGGACGTGCACCAAAGACCGGATCATAACCTTTTTTGGCTAACCATGTTTTTGCGGCCTCTGTAACATTGATGATTACTTTTTGATGCTGAAGTTTAACTTCCAGTTCTACCAGCATTTTTTCCACTACCATCAACACAACTTCTTCTTGAAGACCGGCAAATGAAATAGTATTATCCAGGCGGTTCCGGAATTCCGGACTGAAGACTTTTTCAATTGCTTTTTTGGAAGGTGCTTTTGGTGAGTTTTCACCAAAACCGATTGTGCCGGAACTCATTTCCTTGGCGCCAACATTGGAGGTCATCACCAGTACAACATTGCGAAAATCCGCTTCACGGCCGTTGTTGTCGGTCAAAGTCGCATGATCCATCACCTGCAGCAAAATGTTGAAAATGTCAGGATGCGCTTTTTCAATTTCATCAAGCAGAATTACACAATGCGGATTTTTACGGACTGCATCCGTCAGTAGACCGCCCTGATCAAAACCGACATAGCCCGGAGGTGCGCCGATCAGACGTGAAACAGTGTGCTTCTCCATGTATTCGCTCATGTCAAAGCGTTCAAAGCTGATGCCCATAATAAAGGCCAGTTGCTTTGCCAGCTCCGTTTTACCGACTCCAGTGGGACCGGTAAACAGGAAAGAGCCGATCGGATGTTCCGGATGATGCAGTCCGGCACGTGAACGTTTGATGGACTGGACCAAAATTCCAATCGCCTCATCCTGTCCAAATACCTGCATCTTCAATTCTTTTTCGAGGTCACGCAGTTTATCTTTGTCAGTCGAGTTCATTCGTTCAATCGGAACCCTGGCCATGCTAGCCACCACTTTTTCAATATCCGGTACTCCCACAGTTTTTCGCTTGGTGCCCGAACGCAGACGTACCATGGAACCTGCTTCATCAATCACATCAATTGCCTTGTCCGGCAGATAACGTTCATTAATATATTTTTCCGAAAGCTCTGCGGCAATTTTCAAGGATCCGGAAGTATAGCGCAGCTGGTGATGATTTTCGTAACGTGATTTCAAACCTTTGAGAATCTTGATTGTTTCCGCCAGTGTTGGTTCAAGAATGTCAATCTTCTGAAAACGGCGGGAAAGCGCACGGTCCTTTTCAAANATCTTTTTGTATTCATCAAAAGTAGTGGAACCGATACAGCGGATTTCACCTTTGGCCAGTGCAGGTTTCAATAGATTTGAAACATCCATCGATCCTCCGCTGGTTGCGCCNGCACCGATNATAGTGTGGATTTCATCAATGAATAAAATCGAACCCGGACGTTTTTCAAGCGCTTTCAGCACAGCTTTTATGCGCTGTTCAAAATCACCACGGAACTTGGTTCCAGCTAACAACGAGCCGATATCAAGTGCAAAAACCTCNGTGCCTTCCAGCATTACCGGAACATCACCGTTATAAATTTTTAGCGCAAGACCTTCCGCAACGGCGGTTTTTCCAACTCCCGGATCTCCTACATAAATCGGATTATTTTTACGCCGTCTGCACAATATCTGCAGAGTACGGTTAATTTCGTTTTCACGTCCGATCAGCGGATCTATCCGCTTTTCTTCCGCCTGTCTTGTTAAATTCTGGGTATAAAGTTCCAGTGGATTTTGTTCCTGACGCNGCTGCTGACCTTCTTCATCTTCTCCGCCTTCATAATCATGACCGTCACTTTTCTCTTCTTCTGCAGTAACTTTCGCAATTCCATGCGAAATGTAGTTCAGCAGATCAAGACGTGTGATGTCCTGTTTCTGCAAAAAGTAGGAAGCGTATGAGCGCGATTCACGGTGAATTGCCACCAGCACATCACCCACATCCGCNGAGGCTTTTCCGGAACTGTTGACATGCATTATCGCCAGATGCAGTACACGCTGGACTGCTTTCGTCTGACGCGGTAATTTGTTTTCATTAACTTCTTCCTGCTGTGAAAAGAAGTCCTCTAAATCCTGTTTGATGAGATTTGTGTCACCACCGCAGCTTCTGATTATATTCAAGCCNGCATCGTTGTGCAGCAAAGCATAGAGGATGTGTTCAACGCACAAATATTCATGCCGCCGGTCTATGGCTTCACTTTGCGCCGCCATCAAACACATTTCTAAATCTTTTGTAAACATAAGCTTAACTCAGTTTTCTTCCATTGTTGCCTGCAGAGGATATTCATACTGCTCTGCCAGTCCATGAACTGATTCCACTTTTGTTTCCGCGACTTCAAAAGAGTATGATCCGCATACTCCAATCCCGTTTTCGTGAACATGAATCATAATCTGCGTTGCTTCTGCCAAACTTTTTTTAAAAACACTTTCCAGGATAAACACCACAAATTCCATGGTGGTATAGTTATCGTTATGCAGCAGAACTTTGTAACTCTGCGGCGGTTTCATTTTGCGCCGTGTTTTCGTTACCAGCTGCTCATCGTATTCAATTTCGCTCATTCCTCCATTCCTTAAAACTGACTCATACAAACAAACAAAAACTTTTCAGTCTGCAGATTCTCCACATATTACGTTTCTGCGGATAAGTGCACTTTAGACCAATTTTTTGCTAAGTCAATACGTTTTTTAAATTTTATCTCTTACGCACCTTTTTTTTGACTTCCTGCGCTGAAGTGATATCTTTCAAAAACACCTGACTTTGCGCTGGAATACTCTGCGTCAGCCAGACATTTCCGCCGATAACAGAACCTTCTCCAATCACCACATCTCCTAAAATTGTAGCCCCCGCATAAACAATTACATTGTTCTCGATTGTCGGGTGACGTTTCACGTCAGGATTAACCAGCGAATGTTTTGGACTGAGCGCACCTAAAGTAACACCCTGATAAATCCGTACCTCATCCTTGATGATCGCGGTTTCGCCGATTACAATTCCGGTACCGTGATCTATCATCAGGCCTTTGCCGATTATTACACCAGGATGAATATCAATTCCGGTTTTAGAGTGAACGTGTTCGGTCATGATCCGCGGGATCAAAGGCACGCCTCTTATGTGCAAAAAATGCGCAATTCTGTAGACACTTACCGCCTGTAGTCCTGGGTAGGCCAGCACAATTTCACGTTTGCTGACTGATGCGGGATCGCCGCGAAGAATCGCGTCTACATCATCTGCAAGAATTTCCCGCAGTTCAGGAAGATATTCTAAAAATTCGAAAGCAATGCTTTCAACCTGTTCTCCAAATTCAGGCAACTCCTCACAGCTTTTTCCTTCCTCAGAGGCCTTCCAGCAGAGCACCAACTCGATCGCTTCCTTGAGACGGTAGAAAATTGAGACAGTCTGTTGTCCTACTACATGTGGTAAATTCAGAAAATCAAAAGACTCCTGTCGTATCAAACCCGGAAACAGGAGCACCTGAATATCTTCAATTAAGTTGATTATATTTTCTTTGGCCGGCAAATCGATGTTGCCGATGTGTTCTATCTCAGGATGTTCATGGTAAGAAGCCATCAATCCATCAATCGTTTTCTGCAGTCTTTTTCCCTGATCTGTTGACATCGTTTTTTTACTGGTTTGATAGTAATATCCCGGAATTGTCATTCAAGAAAATTTTGTTCCGAGATTGAGTTGAGTTAAACTAACTGCTATGCTGTGAATGCTGTCTCTAAAACAAACACTGGTGTTTAATGCAAACTTATAAAAAAAAATTTGCCGAATTTCTGGTCCGTGCGGATGCTCTTCAATTTGGAGAGTTCACTCTCAAAAGCGGGCGCAGCTCACCGTATTTTTTCAATTCTTCAAAATTCAACAATGGTCCATTGATTGAAGAGTTGGGGTCATACTATGCAGCGGCAATTGAAGAAAATGCTCCTAACTGTAATTTGATCTACGGCCCGGCTTACAAGGGCATCCCTCTCTGTATTAGCACAGCAATTGCTTTATCTGCTAGACTTAACCAGAATATCGGATATTTCTTTAATCGAAAAGAGAAAAAGACTCACGGTGATCAGGGAACTCTGGTTGGTCAGTTTCCGCTTGCGAGTGATTCTGTGGTCATGGTTGACGATGTAATCACCGATGGTCTGACAAAAATCGAGTCAGTAAAACTGATTCGTGAACTCTGCAAAGTTGAATTCTCCGGTGTTCTTGTTGCTCTGGACCGGATGGAAAAAAATTCACAGGATAATGACGCAATTACTGAATTTCAGCAAAAAACCGGCGTTCCGGTCTGGTCAATCATCACTATCCGTGAAATCTGCGACTACCTGAAAAATCGGAAAATAGGCGGTTCTGTTGTGCTGGACGAGTCTACTTTCCTGAAAATTGAGAATTATCTCGCGGAACACAGTGTCCGCTCTTAAGCATATTTTATAAAAACAACAGCATACTCAAGCGAATTTTGTTGCGCTGAACAACCGCTGTTGTTTTGTAAAAGACTGAAAACGAAACTTTCATCTTCGTCAAACACTATATCTCTTGTATCACAGTCATGCAAAAAGCGCAAGAATCCGAACGCAGCATTCACCGGGCACAAGTGTCGTGGATGCAATCCGGAGAGGATTTGGAAATGGCGAAATCCTTTATTAAATCCAATCCGGATACCAGTTGCCTGCTGAGTAATCAAGCTGCGATCAATGCCTTCAGTTCAATATTACTGGCTCTGGGGCATTTTCAGCTTCCGGCATATTCGTCTACGGAAATGCTCAATCTCTGCAGTTCAGTTGCACCTGAAGTTGAAATAACACGGGCGCATTGTGATGTGCTCGACAGTGCGCTGAACCGTGATTTACTGGGACACACCCGTCCAAAAAATATCCAGTTCACTCCTGCATTCGCAAAAACCTCATACGAAGCCAGTACTAAAATTCATCAAATTGTCAAAGCCTACTGGCAGGAACACAAAGAGCGTTATTTTGCTCCTTAACTTTTATGTTGAATAAAATCAGGCTGGGTCTTGCCGACCATCATCCGCTTAAAAATTCACAAATCCAAAAACGCGCTTCTGTGCTTATTCCTTTGCTGGAAGCTGAGGGGGAACTTTTTGTGATGCTCACTCAGCGTTCAGAGCGGTTGCGTTCACATGCAGGACAAGTTTCGTTTCCGGGTGGAAAGCAGGATCCGCAGGACGCGAACTCACTCGAAACAGCACTCCGTGAAACTCACGAAGAAATAGGCCTGCCTCAGGAGAAAGTCGAAATCATCGGCAAGCTGGATCAAATCCTTTCACTTCATTATTATCTGGTTACGCCTTTTGTGGCGCTCATTCCGGAAGATTTTGTGCCCGTTCCAAATGAGGATGAAATAGAAGCAGTTTTTAAGGTGCCGCTCTCTTTTTTCATGAACAGTGAGCAGCACTGGACGGAGGAATTTAAAACCCCGATTGCTACCATACTCGCGCATCATTTTGAGTTTGAAGGTTTTGACATTTGGGGCTTGACCGCAAAATTGATTTTGAGGCTGCTGGAAATCGGCTTGGGTCATGTTCCGGACTTTCCGGTGCATCATCCGGACTCACCAACCTGGATGGAAAGAACGCTGGATTATTCCGGAGAAGAACTACCTTTTGATTCAAAAGCGCTCAGACATTTTGAAAAGAGGAAGGTACATCGATAAGAGAAATCCAAGTACACCAAAAGCAATCAGGATCATCAAAACCGGTTCAATCAGTGTATTGGCCCAGGCCATTATTTTTTTCAGTGATTCCTGATTCTGCGTTCCGATGCGTGCAAAGCTTGAAGAAAGGTGTCCGCTGGATTCACCGAGTGCGATCATTTTGACAAACATCGGTGAAAAAATTGAGACCATGGAATATGCTTCCCGCAGCGACTTTCCGGAATCAACCGCTTTACGTACCGGCGCAATGCGTTTACGCAGCAGACGCGGAAGCATCTCTTCCGCCAGCGCCAGCGCCTCCTGCAGGTGAACTCCGGTGCTGAGCATGATTTCCATACCTCTGCTGTAAAACAGCATACGTACACTTTCCCGTAATCGCTTTCCACCGGGAATCAGATTCAGCAGCCACGAAAATCCAAGTGTTCTGTAAATAGCAACCAGCAGAGCTCCGCAAATCAGTGATCCTAGAATCCAGTTTTCCGGATGAATGCGCAGCGAATCGCTTAAATTTAGCAGCATGCGTGTCAGCCAGAACAGTTCGTCACCAAGTCCGATGTACATTCGTTTAAACATCGGAACCATGAAAATTATCGAACCCAGCGACAGAACTATGAAAATACTGAAAACTACTAGAGGATAGTTCAGTAAACGTTTTTGCTCCTGAATTATCGATTGTTGAAATTGGTAAAATTCCAGCAGCATTCCGAGAACTTCCGNCAGTCTTCCGGAACTTTCGGCAACTTCAATCATTTTTCCGACAAGCTTTGGAAAGGNGTGATAACGCTGCAGGGCGNTGCTTAATGAAAGTCCGTTCCGTAAATCTTCACGCATNCGGCAAAGCAGGAAACTCAAAAAACGATCTTNTTGCTCATGTACCGCAAAGCNCAGAGCATCATCCAGTTCAACTCCGGATTTTAACAGCCGGTGCAGCTGCAGCAAAATTTCTGTGATTTCATGATTGCTTAAAACTCTGTGTAGNCGTGANTGTTGAATCTTCCAGCAACACAACCTGAAAAATCCTCGGCGTAAGAGATTCTCTCTGGCTACTGACAAAGTTTCTGAATCCAGCGCGCCTTCGTGCAGAACCCCGTGTGTATCTGTACCTTCCCAATAATAGTGCTTCACGAGTCACCTGTTATAAATTGAAACTCTGAGACTGCATGGCACGGTGCGCCGTGCCACTACATTTACGTATACACCTGAAAATTCAGGCTGACAAGCAAAAAATTGTGCTNTTGAGAAATGCTGACAGATCTGATAAATTGNTAANAGGCTCTGCTGACCCCTCTCAGCAAACTATNCATTCATTTAAAACAGGCTTAGGGCTTGCATAAATACAGGCTGGCTGTTCGGNAGGCAAGGTTTAATTTNAGTTAGTTAAGCGTAAAGTTGGGCAATGAAATGTGTAGCAGCATTGGCAGAGACACTTATTCAGTTGAATGGTGTTCCTGCCGTTTAAACTAATTATTCAAATAAAGGAAAGTTATGAAGATCAAAATCAGCATGCTCGGTCTGTCACTTTTGTTTTGTGGAGGCCTCGCTTTTGCGGGTGACTCTGCGTCCAACAGAAATGATCAGATAGCAAGATTGGGACAGAAATCTGGAATGCACTTAATGTACNCGACTTCAACTCCTTTTGTATTGGAATATCCAGGCGAGAACTGGACATTGGGGTTGACGATTGGTTCAGGAAAATATAATTATTCCTACTCAGACTATAACTCATCTTCCGGTGCGTACTCCACAAAAACTCAAAGCATAAACTTCAGCACACAGGAACTTACGGCAAGATACTATATTGGCAACTCATTCAATATCCCGTTCGGTTACGCGAATTATAAAATATCATATCCGGACTGGATTTATTCCGGTGTGACCTATGATATAGATTATACAATTACCCAGTTGAATTATGGAATCGGTAATGAATGGACCTATGACTGGGGAGGTTACCTCGGAGTGGACTGGTATCAAGGCGGACTTAAACTGAGTGATGATGTAAAAGTTACGCACAAGTCAGGTACAGAAACTTCTACAACACTNGCTAAGGCAACCACGACATCTACTGATATAAAAGCATTTTCCGGAGTTATTGTAATAACTTTCGGATTTGGCTACTGAGCAAGGCAACTTATTTCAGCAGTTAAAATACTGAAAGACATTTAAACTTATCCTTTATTTCCCGGAAGCATCTTTTCCCTGAATGCTGCCGGATGTCTCTCTTCAACTGTCCGCACGATTTAAAACTTTTCCATAATTTTGTCCGCCCATTCCGGAGGATACTCAGCATTACGTGCCTCATCCAGAACAGTGTCACTGAGAGTATTGCTCTCAAGCGGATGCAGGATGTGCGCTCCATGGGCTAAGCCTACCTCTTGTGAAATTGCCATTGTACGGTTTGTCATGCTGAATTTGACCCATTTTCCTGCTAACCATTCAAGTACTATTTCTCCAAAAATNAGCTGAATTTGCCGAATATTATCGCGATCATCAATCCAGAAAAAACCATGAACATCAGCTCTATTTTCACAGCCTAAAGAGTGCTTTTTTAGACCATTCACCACTTCCTCTGACTTTTTGGAAATGATGAGATAAAATTGACAATGTCTCATAAATCAGTGCTCTGTGTCTTGTCTTTTCCTATTGTTTCGCTGANTATATAGATTGAACTTTAAGCGCTTTAACAAAACGGTAGAGAGTCTGTTTTGAATGAAGGTGAACCATAAAATTGATTTAACAGCCATGAGTCTCATACGAGTATTAATCAACGGATCCAAAGGCCGAATGGGTCAGGAATCCGTCAAGGCAGTCAGCGCAGATGCTGAATTGGATTTAGTTGCGCAAACTGATTTGAGTGATAATCTAGCTCAAATCATTGAACAATCCAAGGCCCAGGTTGTACTGGACTTCACAATTGCCGCGGTCGCCATGGACGTTTCAGCGAGTATCATTCAGTCCGGCGCACGTCCCGTAATTGGCACCAGCGGCTTACTTCCGGAACAAGTTGCTGAGCTTAAAAAACTTTGTAAAGAACAAAAAATCGGTGGTGTTATTGCGCCGAATTTTGCGATAGGTGCAGTGCTGATGATGAAATATTCTCAGGATGCAGCCAGGTATTTTCCGCAGGCAGAAGTTATTGAACTGCATCACAACGGCAAACTGGATGCGCCTTCCGGAACCGCAATTAAGACAGCAAATTTAATTGCTGAANCACGTGCCTCAGTTCCACAAACGATTGCAGAAAAAGAAATCCTTCCCGGAGCACGCGGAGCAAATGCCGAAGAAATCCGCATCCATTCTATACGTCTTCCCGGGTTGGTTGCACATCAGGAAGTGCTTTTCGGCGGACAAAGCCAGACGCTGACCATCCGGCACGATTCAACACACCGTGACTCTTTCATGCCTGGTGTTTGCCTTGCCTGTAAAAAAGTCATGGAACTGAACGAACTAGTTTACGGACTGGAGCATCTGCTTTAAAAGATAGAACCACCTAAAAATCATTCACCAGCGGTATTTTTCTGACCACGTGGATGAAGTTCATGGTATACCTTAAAAAAATCAGGACGGTTTACATGTGCATACTGCAGGGTTGCGTCCAGGCTGACATAGCCGAACAATTGCTTAATATCCGTCAAGTCAATCCCGTTCTGCAGCAGGTGTACCGCAAATGAGTGACGTAATATTCTCGGATTAATCCGACTGGTGATGCCCGCGCGGAGAGCATGTTTTTTGATCATTGACCAAAATCCAACCCTGCTCATTCTTGTACCGTTACGTCCGGGAAACAAACACGAATCTTCCGGATGTAGTAAGCGTCCGGCTCTTGCCTGCTCAAGATAAGGCCGCAGCACCTCAACCGCGGTTGAAGTCATTGGTACCATGCGTTCACGTTTGGAACGTACTTTCAAAAATTCTAAATCCAGAAACAAATCTTCTACATCCAGTCCGAGTAGTTCGTTGACTTTTAGTCCGCTTGAATAAAGCAGTTCCAGCATTGCCCTGTCACGCAAGCCCAGATAATGATCGAGCGAAGGTGCTTCAAGCAGGGCTACAACCTCTTCTGTTGACAAAACTTCCGGTGCGTCAGGAATGATTTCCGGAAAACGAATATGATGTGCCGGACTGGTTTTTATCAAACCACTTAATTCAAGGTGATCGAGAAATAGACGCAGTGAGGAAATGTGTCTCGCTAAAGTTCTTGGTTTGTAGGACTCCTGCAGGAAGGCAAGGTAATTTTCAATGTCATCGGAGTTAAGTTTACGGATTAGGGCCAGCAGCTTTTGACTGTCTGAATCCTCCTCATCAAGCTCGAGCCACTTTAAGAATTTACGCAGATCAAGACGGTGGCTCTGGATACTGTTTGTAGAATATTTTTTTGTGTGAAGNGAGTCTAAAAACTCTAAAACCAGCGGTTGCATGAGATTCAACTGGTCAAGGGGGAAGATTAAAATTTGTTTTGAAGAATATGTCTACTGTCGAAAATCAGAAAACCCGCGATGCCGTGTGTGAAAGATAAGCTTTTGTTTCCTTGGCCACACAAGGTGGAGTAATGTGGTAGAAGGTTTAGGCGTCCTGCTCATCGGCAGGCTTGCNCACCCCCTCCAGGGACGAACTCCTTTCTGAAAAAATCAGGAAGCAAAAGTTTCACATCACGCACATCGCAGACTCTAACGCTCNGTATTAACGATAACCAGCNNTGTGAGAATAATCAAGGATGATGCANGAAAAAACAAATTATTTTTGCTGAATCAGTANAAAGTCNTAAAAACGTGTCATTGCTTACAAAANGAGAAANCTATTTTANNTTAAGNACTGATATTATTAAGATCTCTCTCTACGTTCNAGATGACAAANAATTCGTATANGAGTTTNTACGAAGCCATCNTCTTTAAATCAGCAGATATTTTATGTCTTCAGNAAAAAACGTGAAGCGGCTGAAATTTGTGTGCTGTGTTTTCCNGCCNTGTTAGCAGATAGTCTTCGATTTATTTTTCTGTCAAAACCTCATCGAGTTTGTANCATAAATTATCCAGTTCTTCTTCAATACCATCGTACTTTGAGACTCTTTTTTTCAAGCTCAGCANTTTATCTGCTAAATTTAATGCAACCAGCAAAGCAACGTTTGTTGGACCAAATGCGTCAGTGTGTTCTGTGACTTCCGCGATCTGCTGATCCAGAAACTTTTCCACTTCACGAACGTGTTCTTCTCCATAAGGACTGGAAATTGAGAAACGGTTACCGCTGATATTTATCTGGTATTGCCTACTGTCGTTCTCCTCCACAATAACCCCTTTTCTGCAAACGATGTGTTTGTAATCCTCAGCCTGACGGATCACGGAATTTATTTTTTAATGAGCCACATCCAGAGAAGCTGATGCGAAATACTGCAGGATGTGATAAAGTAAACCTTGCGCTAACTTATAGGATAATTTTCTAACAGGTTTTATATGAGAAAGCAATCTGATTTTGGTGTCAGTAATGAAAGTAACACATTTTGTTTAGAAAGTTAATCATGAAATCCCCCCATTTAAGTAAATTAAATACTGAATCGCGTCAGGAATATGGGGCATTGCTGCTGCTGGATCAACTAATGCGCTATGAACTGCCTCGGCAGGAAAGAGATAATCTCCNGGNAACAGTCGCACAACTGGAAGAANAAGTAGCAGAACTNAAAAAAGGATTTTTTCACTCAGATGAACANGATCAGGAACTGAATTATGAAAAAGATGAACTGAGTGAAGCACGGGAGGCACTCTCAGAGGTTGAAAAAGAANTGGAGGAAAACGAACATTGCCGACTCAACCTCGCGCTGATAGAAACGGATGATGAAGGTCTGGAACCGCTGCTGAAGTTTATGGAGGAACGCGGAACACTGACGGTNAGTGAAGAAAATTTTTATCTGCCGACCGCAAAAGGAGAAGAGGTTTATCAGCATTTAGTGGAACAGCTAGAAGCGTATGTTGTGCATTTTGACGTCTTTGCTTATGTTGATCTGGAAGAAGGCGCATTCGGTGATCCGAAAACAGATTTGCTGGAAGGTGATCAATGGTCGGATTTACGTGTCGCGGTTGCAGAACATAAAGGTATTGATCCTTACCGTGTNGTTTTTTTAGCATTAATGAGCGCAGATAAATTTTATGAAAATCCGGATTGGAAATTCGATCTATGCCTCGGAACACTTTTTGATGAAATGGAGCAGATAGTACTGGATCAGCTCTGTGTAGCAGATTTAAGTTACAAAGACGAAGAGGANCAAGTTTCCGGAGAAGATGTAATCCGGGATATTATTGAACAAGGTAACTCACTGGCAAAAGAAAGACGCCGTGAGCAACAGGAAACGGAAGAAAAAGAACAAACAGAGGCAGCACCGGATGAGCAGGTCATCACACAAAGCTATTACTGGTAATACAAAAAGACGTATCAAGTACGGTGTCATAGAAGCTCCTGAACTGTTTGGCAAAAGCTGGGAAACACCGGATATTAACTGGTATCCCGGACACATGCTTAAGGCCAAAAAGGAACTGGCGAAACAGCTCAAGCGTGTTGATGTGGTACTGGAAATGCGTGACGCGAGGATTCCTGTTTCTTCAGTAAATCACGATTTTGAGGAAATGCTGCAGCAAAAAAAGCGCATCCTGCTGTTCAATAAAAGTGGGTTGGCTGATCAGGAAATAACGAAGGAATGGACTGCAATTTTCAATAAAGCAGACATTCCGTTCTTGTTTATTGACGCTTTATATCAGCGTGAACTAAACAAAATATTACCGCTATGCCGTAAAATGATGGAGGAAAAATGGTCGACATTCCGCAGACGAGGTATCCGTCATCCGTCACTAAAACTGCTGATAACCGGTATTCCGAATGTAGGTAAGTCCAGTTTGATCAACCGGCTTTCAAAACGTAAAGCCGCAGAAATAGGGCCGACTCCGGGAGTAACGAAACATCAGGATTGGATCAAGCTGGGCAAGGATGTGGAACTGTTGGATACTCCGGGAATTCTCTGGCCGAAAATTGATAATCATGAAGCAGGTATGCGCTTGACGATTACCGGTGCGATCAAAGACTCAATTGTNGGGACATCTCTGCTGTGTGATTATCTGCTGGCTGTTCTGCAACAGAAAGATCCGGAACAACTGCAGCAACTTTACAAACTTGCTCCGGAAGATATTGATTTGCTGCCAGGTGATTTGCTGGAGAAAATCGCGGAAAAACGCGGTTGCCTGAAAAGCGGCGGCATTGATCACCCGCGTGTAGAAAGTTTGCTGCTCCGTGATTTCAGAGCAGGAAAACTGGGCCGCTTAAGTTTTGACCTTCCGGAGGAAACGCAGGTAGATTCATAAAACTGGAATTAATCTGACTATTTNGACTCCGATTGAGTTCATGCCTTTGGCGGTCGTGCGGTATGACGTCCAGTAGCGGAAAGCAGGACTTTCCGTAAACGGATATTTTCCGGAGTTACTTCAACAATCTCACCCTCACGAATGAATTCAATCGCCCTCTCTAAAGTCATCGGAATTATCGGTGTTAGTACTGTGTTTTCATCTTTGCCTGAAGCACGGTGATTTGTCAGTTTCTTCTCTTTGCACGGATTAACGTTCAGGTCTGAATCCCGATTATGCTCTCCAAGTATCATTCCCTCATACACACGTTCACCGGCAGTTATGAACAAAATACCTCTTGGTTCTAAATTGAAAAGCGCGTAAGGTATGCTTTTTCCCTGACGGTCTGAAACAATTGATCCGGTAAATCTTATCGGGAAATCACCACGGTACGGTTCGTATCCGGAAAGATATGAATTCAGAATTCCGGTACCGCGTGTGTCAGTCAAAAATTCGTTGCGGTAACCGATTAATCCACGTGACGGAATATTAAACTGGACCTGAACCCGTCCTGTTCCGTGATTTACCAGGTTGATCATGCGACCCTTGCGTTGGGACAGCTTTTCCGAAACTATGCCTAGAAAACCCTCTTCGCAGTCCACATAAACATGTTCGATTGGTTCTAAACGCTCCCCGTTCTCTTCTTTATAAATAACTTCCGGACGACCAACTGCGAGCTCAAAACCCTCACGCCGCATTGTTTCAATCAGTACTGCCATCTGCAGTTCCCCCCGCCCTTTTACCAGGAAACGGTCTGCGTCCAGTGTCTCTTCAAACTGCAGAGATACATTAGATAGTGTTTCTTTGTAGAGACGGTCCTTGATTTTATTCGGCTGAACCAGCTTGCCTTCCTGCCCGGCGAAAGGGGAATTGTTGGTATAGAAAAACATTGAGATGGTTGGTTCATCAACCGAGATTCTTTTCAATGCTTTTGGAAGTTCTTTAGTACAGATAGTGTCTCCGATACGGACGTTATCAATTCCTGCCAGAATCATGATTTCGCCGGGTTCAATTTGTTCTGCTTCTGCCATGCTGAAACCCTCATAAACCTGTACTTTACTGGCACGTAAAGCAATCTCCTCGTTTCCTTCACCGATGCATACCAACTGCTCATTTTTCTTAACAATTCCATTTGCAACACGTCCGATGGCCAGTTTTCCTAAATAGTCAGAAAAATCCAAATCCGCCACCAGCATTTGAAAAGGTTCTTCTTCTGAATGTTTAGGTGCAGGCAGTTCTTTTAAAATTGTGTCAAAGAGCGGAAACAAATTTGTGGACTCATCTTCCAGTTCATTCTTTGCGATTCCATCTCTGCCGATTGCATAGAGCACCGGAAATTCCAACTGATCTTCTGTTGCGTCAAGGTCGATGAAAAGGTCATAGATTTCATCCAGAACTTCGGCAACACGTGAATCCTGTCGATCAATCTTATTAATCACCACTACTACTTTTTTCTGTCCTTCTAGTGCTTTTTTCAAAACAAAACGTGTTTGAGGCAAAGGCCCTTCAGAAGAATCTACGAGCAGGATTGCACCGTCAACCATCATCAACGCACGCTCCACTTCTCCGCCAAAATCAGCGTGACCTGGAGTATCAAGGATATTAATTTTAGTTTCCTTCCAGGTTACAGAGCAGTTTTTTGCCGCAATCGTAATTCCACGTTCACGCTCCAGATCCATACTGTCCATGATTCGTTCGTCTACAGACTGATTATCACGGAAAAGCCCGCTTTGACGGAACATTTGATCAACGAGAGTTGTTTTACCATGATCAACATGGGCAATGATGGCGATATTACGGATTCGGTTATTTATTTTTGTGTTTTCCATTTTTAAAATATTTTANTGTTTTTGGTTNTATGATTGTTTNGTGTTTGTTTATTGTTTCAACTTAGCCANCGTTCNACTTCAAACTCCAGCGTTCTATGAATTGGATCTGCTCGCAGCAGTCTTATTTCCAGGCGCTGCCCGGCCTGGAGTGTACGGTTTTTACGGCGTCCCTGCAGNCTGAGACGAATATCATCATAAACGTAGTTATCGTCAGGCATCGCTTCAAGCGGTAGAAACCATTCGAGACCGTGCGGTTCGAGGTTCACTCTAAATCCGTGATTATCAATAGAAGTCACTACTGCCTGAAAAGTTTGACCTGCATGTGGTGCCAGAAAATCGACTTTCATCAAATCAATACTTTGACGCTCCGCTTTTTCCGCCCGGCGTTCCTGTTGCGAACACTGTTCCGCCATTTCACTGTTTACAAATGGCAGCCGCTCGTTTTTTGACTTTACGCCCTGATCGAGGTGAAGTTTTTCCTTAAGCGCGCGATGTACCACCAAATCCGGATATCTGCGGATCGGTGATGTGAAATGTGCGTAATATTCTGCGGCTAAGCCAAAATGACCTTTGTTCGTTGTCTGGTAAACGGCTAAGGCCATTGAGCGTAAGAGCAAAACCTGAAGTTGTTCAAAATGCGGTAATTCCTGAATTTGCTCGATCACCTCATTAAACTTTTTTGGATCCGCCAGTGTGCTCAGTGAAGTCTTAACTCCGAAGCGGAAAAACGTCTGCTGCAGTTTCTGCAATTTTCTCATGTCCGGACGATCATGCACACGGTAAAGTGCAGGCATCCTGTTTTTAACGCAGTGCCGCGCCACCGTTTCGTTTGCTTCAAGCATGAACTGTTCAATCAGTTTCATTGCGCTGGACTGAAAACTGCGCCCAATTCCGGTCATTTGCTGATCTGAGTCAAACTCAAATACTTCTTCAGCAAAACTGAACTGCACGGCACCGCGCTGAATTCTTTTACGTTCAAGAATTTTTGCGAGCTTGTGCATTTTGCGGATATTAGTCTGTAGTTCCGGAGAACTAATTGAGGAAGTCCTGCCGTCCAGTAAATCCGCGACATCTTCATAAATTAAGCGCGCGCGACTTCGGATTATGCTTTCCGCAAGTGAGTAGCCGATTACTTCTCCGCTGGAATCAATCCGCATTTCACAGGTTAAAGTCAAGCGATTTACATTCGGACGCAAGCTGCATAAATTGTTNGAAAGTTCTTCCGGCAGCATCGGCACAGCGTGTGTCGGAAAATAGACACTTGTGCCGCGGATAAGCGCTTCCTGATCCACAGGATCTTCCGGACGTACGTAATGCGCTACATCTGCAATTGCTACAAAAAGTCGGAAACCTCCGGACTTGCCACTGTCTGNAATTACGCAAACCGCGTCATCAAAGTCACGCGCGGTTTTTCCGTCAATTGTGACAAAATCCAAATCGCGTAAATCCCTGCGACCCGAAGAAGAGTCGAAGCGTACCTGCGGTGNAAACTTTTTCACATGTTCGAGGCTCTCTTGCGGATATTCGGTACGGATCAGGTTTTCATTGAGTATCAGTTGAAAACCCAATTCGTGATCGCTGGTATTTTCCAGTGCTCGTAAAACACGTCCGCTTGGCGCAGGAGATGATTTTTTGGCATGCTTGTTTTCTTCCAGCAATTCAACTTCTACCAACGTGCCGGTTTCCAGTTCTGGAAGATCATCTTCTTCCGCAATCCAGAGGAAAGGCAAGCCCGAATTACGGTGCACAGGCNCGGCTACGGTTTCACGCTTGGTTCTTTTTAAACGTGCCAATATTTCACTGGAGGCACGCTCAAGCACATTAACAATTTCCCCTTTTCTTTTTCCATGAAATCCGCGGCTGCGGAAAATTTCAATTTCGACCAGGTCACCTTCCATCGCGTAACCCTGTTCGTTCTCGCCGATAAATACGTCCGAACGTCCGCCGCCGATTGCGACAAAACCGAAACCCTTTTGATTACGGGTGAAATAACCCTTTTCTGTTTTTCCGGAACCGCTCCTTGGCCGCCTTTTAGCACGCGGTTTCCATATCGATTCATTTTTAATTTGTGATCTTTTTTCTATTTTTGCTTCTTTAGCNTCTTTTCTTTTTTCTTTTGAAACTGCGTGTTTGGGTTTTTCTTGAGCTTTAAAATAACGTGTACCCTGTTTAGAAATTTTCCCTGCTTTGATCAGTTTCAGTAATTCNGCCTTCAGTTTTGCGGTTGCAGTTTTATTCAGTCCCAGTGCACCGCGTATTTGTTTAGTGGACAATGAATCTCCGTGGTTTTCCAACAAACGGAGGATTTGTTTTTTATGTGATTTCATTTTATTAGTTGTTCTTCTTTACGCAGCTTGAGCAGATGTGCTTCAATATTCTGCAGCGCCAACAGATGCAGGCGCGGATCAATTCCTTCGTAAAGTTGTTCCAGAATTTCTTGTTTGGATTTTCCGGATTTTGATAATTTTAATATTTGTGATTCGCGTTCGCGACGATGTTTTAGTGTCTCAATCAACCGGTGAGTAGTGCGCATTGGAATTCCGTGTGAGGGAATTATTACTTCAGGATTGAGTGCAATTACTTTTTCGAGTGTTTTAAAATAGGTTGCCATGTCACCTTCCGGTGAAGGGATCACGACTGTACCGATGCCCTGAATGAGGTCACCTACGATGAACCAGCTCAGCGTGTCAGGAGCCAAACCGAGATGTCCTGCATCATGTCCNGGGATTTCATAAACTCTTACTGCAGAACCGTGCCAGCGNGTAACTTCTTCGTTTTCAACCATGTTACGTAATTCAATCTGCTCAAAATAATCATCACCGTTTTTAAGAGTCAACCGCTGCTGAGTGTCCTGACTGAGAAAGATTGGCAGTTTTAGTTGACGTGCCAGCTGATTCGAAAATTGATGATGATCAGGATGATGATGCGTGAGAAAAATCGCGTCAAGTTTCTTGCCCTCAATTGTGTTGAGCAAACGTTGATATTCCTCCGCGGAATTTGGTGAAGGATCAACCAGTAATTTAGGCGCATCCGCATCTCCCAACAGAAAAGCATTAGTCCTGCTGGCAGGTGGAAGTGTCGCAGATCTGACTGCATACTGCGGAACTCCTTCCAGCATTTCCAGACACGGAACAGTTTTATTCTCTGCAAAATTCTGTGACAAATCACCAAATACAGTTGCTTNAGGATTTTTTTGTAAACCCTCTAAAACCCAACGTGTAGGTGGCACCATCAAACTTTTTCCGGTATTGAAAGTTTCAAGCAACTCATCAGGAGTTTTCCAGAAACTATCAGCGAATTCTCCTGAGTTGACTTTAAAATTGATGCGTCTGCTCAAGTCAACGCGGTAAAACCATGTCCTGAAACGTATCGGTGCAAAAGGTGGAGCCAATGCTTCCGCAAGTTCACTGACAGACAGCACCTCTCCTTTTTTAACACCTTCCTCAAGATCGTAAGCTAATTCTTCCATTATTTCGCGCTGCAAAGCACGCATACTCACAGCATTGTGNTCACAGAGAAATTCAGTTTCAAATGNAGTTGAAGATTCATCCGCATCAATTTTACCACCCGGAAAAGCATGGTATCCGGGAAAAGCAAGCAGATACGGCTGGCGCTGAACTGCAAAAATCTGCTGCTCATGTATGAAAATTACTGAGACAGACTCAAGAGGTGGAGGATTGTTCATCAGGAAATATTGTTGGACATGTTTTTTATCGCGCTCTCAATTTTTTGCTGTCCGTGTTTTAAATCTTCTGCCGAAACAGAACAGATACGGATGAGATGTGGAGCATATTTTTCGATAAAGATGAAAANAAAGTCAGGAACTATTGTAGTCAGTTGAGTCACCGCGCGCACATACCAGCTTGCTTGCACTGCATAATTATCCTGAATTGGTTTCTGTACACCGGCTTTGCCAATATTGTTAGTAAATTTCAGATCAATAATTATTGCAGAATCAGGATCAAACCAGTCCAGCCGAGCTTTGCAGTCCAGAGCAAATTCCGAATCCCGCCAAAACAGTGAAACTTCGGCTGCGCCATTTNTCCACATTTTTTGAATTTGCGGATGTATTTCAAAAACCTTGCGGATATTTTCCAGTCTTTCCCACTCACCGGTTCTCAGCAATATTTTTCCTGGATGCTGCTCTGCATATTCCNCCCAACGCTTTTTACCTGTTTTTCCACGCTGGCTCAAACCCTCCGGAGCACGCACATAGAGTTCAGGAAACATTTCCGGTTCCAACAGCAGGCAATGTCCTGCACTTCCAAACTGCAATGCCTGATAATTTTTGTATGCATCGGTTTTTTTTGACGTNNCTGAAAACCACTGCTTGAGGGTAGACTGNTTAAGACCGGACAGTTGTTGATACTCCTCAAAAGGGAGGTTTTGAACAATTCCGAATGGTTCGGTTTTGTTCACTCAGCTTCCTCATAATTTTCCAGCGGAGGGCAGGAACAGACCAGGTTTCGATCTCCGAAAACATTGTCTACTCGGGCAGTAGGAGGCCAGTATTTGTAGCGGCGGAGAGAAGCAAGCGGGTAAATCGCCGCCTCTCTGGAATATGGATGTGCCCATTCCGGATCGGTGAGA
Organism: Deltaproteobacteria bacterium; assembly: GCA_002685535.1. Lineage (GTDB taxonomy): Bacteria > SAR324 > SAR324 > SAR324 > NAC60-12 > Arctic96AD-7. The sequence continues at coordinate 29,161 of NYXK01000111.1, read as the reverse complement.
TCTTCGGCAGGATGTGGTGCGTTTTTGAGCGGATTGTCTTGTTTGTCCCACTCTCCTTTTTCAACTTGTTNTGCTTCTCTACGTATCGAAATCATTGCTTCACAAAAACGGTCAAGTTCTGCTTTAGGTTCGCTTTCAGTAGGTTCGATCATCAAAGTTCCAGGTACTGGCCATGACATGGTTGGCGCATGGAAACCATAGTCAATTAAACGCTTGGCGATGTCTTCTTCAGTGATGCCGCAGGCTTCTCTCATAGGCCGAACGTCAACAATGCACTCGTGTGCAATNAAATCATTTTTTCCTGTATAAACAATTGGATAATGCTCTTTTAAACGCTGCGCCAGATAATTAGCGTTTAGGATTGCGGTCTGTGAAGATTTTTTTAATCCGTATCTGCCCATGAGTTGGATATACACCAGAGAAATCGGCAGGATGCTTGGGCTGCCCCATGGCGTGGCAGAAACGGCTGTATTATTCGGGGATAGACCTTCAATCTGTACAACGCTATGATTTGGTGCAAACGGGGCAAGGTGTGACTTCAAACCAATTGGTCCCATTCCGGGACCACCNCCTCCGTGAGGGATGCTAAAGGTTTTGTGTAAATTCATGTGNAGAACATCCGCACCCAATTTGCCGGGTTGTGCAATTCCCATCAATGCGTTCAGGTTTGCTCCATCCATGTAAACCTGTCCGCCGTTTTCGTGAATGATTTCGCAAATTCGGATTATACTGTCCTCAAACACACCATGAGTAGAAGGATAGGTAATCATCAAAGCTGCGAGATTTTCAGCGTGTTTTTCAGCTTTTTCACGCAAATCTTCGACATCGATGTTACCGTCTTTATCACATTTCACGATAACGATTTTCATGTTTGCCAGCGTCGCACTCGCAGGATTTGTACCGTGAGCGGAGCTGGGAATCAGGCAGATGTTACGTTGAGAATCGCTCCTTGACTTGTGGTAGTGCCGGATGCTGAGTAAGCCAGCATATTCGCCTTGTGCGCCGGAATTCGGCTGCATTGAAACCGCGTCAAATCCGGTAATACGTATCAGCGAATTTTCCAGTTCACGGATCATCTCGCGGTAGCCTTCAGTTTGTTCAGCAGGNGCAAACGGATGTATATTCGAAAATTCAGGCCAACTGACCGGAATCATTTCTGAAGTCGCATTTAGTTTCATTGTGCAGGAACCAAGAGGAATCATCGCACGGTCAAGAGCAATATCTTTGTCCTGTAAATAACGCAGATAACGCAGCATCGCTGTTTCAGAATGATGTTGATGAAAAACAGGATGTGTTAAAAATTCTGATGAACGTCGCAGGTTTTTTGGAATTCCGGAATTGCTTTCTTCAGCCGTAAAAAGTGAATCCAATTCTTCGATTAAAGGCAGTTTATTTTCACCACCAAACACGCGCCAGAGTGTTAAAATGTCTTCCAGCGAAGTTGCTTCATCCAGACTTATTCCCAATTGTTCACTGCCTGTTTTGCGGAGATTTATACCCTGCGCCAACACACTTTCGTAAATGCTGTCGCGNTTCTCACCCAGCGATAAGGTGATGGTGTCAAAGAAGTGTGAATTATCCGCAGCAAATCCAAGTTGCTTCAAACCCTCTACGAGGATATTTGTCAGCCTGTGGATGCGCCGGGCGATAATTCTCAAACCTTCCGGACCGTGATAAACCGCATAACTGCTGGCAATTACCGCCAATAAAGCCTGTGCTGTGCAAATGTTGCTCGTCGCTTTTTCACGGCGTATGTGCTGTTCACGAGTCTGTAAAGCCATCCGCAGCGCGGTTTTTCCACGTCGGTCCTTGGATGCGCCGATGATACGACCGGGGATGCTGCGTAGATTCTTTTCTTTTGCAGCAAAAAAAGCTGCGTGCGGACCGCCAAAACCCATTGGCACTCCAAAGCGCTGTGTGTTTCCGACAACCACATCTGCACCTAATTCTCCAGGTGGTTTCAGCAAAACAAGACTCAGTGGATCAGACGCTACTGCAACCATAGTTCCTGATTCATGCCATTTTTCGAGCAAATTTTCAAGCTCATGAATGTCACCAAAAGTTCCTGGATATTGAATTAATGCTCCAAACAAATCTGTGTCCGGAGAGTTGAGCTGCTCCTCGACATTTCCGTGTACCAATTCAAAATCCATCGGCTCTGCCCTGGTTTTTATCACGTCAACAGTTTGCGGGTGACAGTCGTGCGCCACAAAAAAGCGCATACTTTTGCTGCGTGAAACACGTTTGCAGAAAGTCATTGCTTCTGCAGCCGCAGTTGCTTCATCGAGCAGCGACGCATTTGCGACATCCATTCCACTAAGATCAATTACCATTTGTTGAAAATTCAGTAGTGCTTCGAGACGTCCCTGTGAAACTTCAGGCTGATAAGGAGTGTAGGCTGTGTACCAGCCGGGATTTTCCAGCAGGTTACGCTGAATGACGCCGGGCAGGATTGTGCTGTGGTAGCCCATCCCTATCATAGATTTTGCNACCGTATTACGCTTTGCGAGTCCGNGCAATTCNTCGAGCACTTCTGTTTCAGTACGGCTCTCCGGCAGGTCAAGTTCGCCTGACATTCGGATTGAATCCGGAACTGCTTTGTCAGTCAGCTCATCCAGAGATAACATCCCAAGTGTTTGAAGCATTTCATCAATATCCTGCTCTGAGGGACCGATGTGACGGTGGATGAAACGGTCACGCTGTTCAAGTTCCTGCAGACTCAGCGGTTGGTTATTTTGTAAATTTCTGCTGCCCGAAGCTAAAGAAGACATGCCGATTATTGTTTGCTAGTAGTTAAGTTTAAGAATATTAGTTTGGACGCTTGTTCAAAAATTCCCGCTTCGTCGAAATGACAAGGCTCAGGATTTTTTACAGGAACATCAATCTTGAAGAGTTTGTCTATCCTGAATTCTATCAAATTTGGAGTGACAAAACAAATTCTTTAAGAAAATCTGAGGGAAAGGGAATTCGTGGAAAATGNAGCGGTAATCAGTGTGACGAAAAAATAACGCGGGAAAGGTCCGGGATTTCTTCCGGAAAAAATAAACTTCAGCAGGAAAATGTATTGCTGAGATTGATGAAAAATCTTAATACAGGTGATAAGCAGACAAGGCCGCGGCCATTAACAAATTTGCCAAGTAGATACGCAGGCAGCCCATACAAACAATGCGTAATTTGAAAAACATTATGNATGCATAATAACATGTTACCAACAAGACTGCAACCATTGNNGAATTTAGCCAGTACAACTGTATTTCCTCCNGATAGATGCCACGNAGAAGTTGCGCAAGTACTAATCCGTAAAAAATAACTGCTCCATAGACCACAGGAATTTTCGCAATCTGTGCCTCTTTAGCGAGAGCAACTTTGTTGCATGCTGAAAAAGGATGATGCTCCCGTACCTGATGATGCCGTACTGCCAGGCTTAATGCGCCCTGAAGTCCGAAGAGGGCCGCTCCACCGAGGGCAATCAGACTGAAAATAGCTGAATCATGCATATAATTAAAACTTGTTTTGTTCTGGACTTGAATCTGAGTCAGAGTTTGCAGATACTGAAAGCAGACCTGTAATCTCCAGATTGATCTGCAAAATTCCTACCTGAAAATTATCAAAGATGAAAATAACACCTGCCTGGAATATTTNCACTCTTACTGTCGGCCAAATTGAGACAGACGAAACTCCATTCGACTGGTTTCCGGGTGCTTTGACTGAAAATGAACTCNGCTCAATTAAGCACAATGGAATCCTGCTGCCTTTGTTGGTACAGGNAGCGGCGGATTCAAAATATCTGCTGGTCGATGGTTTTAAACGATTTTCATATTTTGCAACTCAGACCAAAGTTTCGCTTCATGAAAAACAGGCGCTTGAATTTTCCTGTATTGTTCTTCCGGAATCACTTTCCATGAAGGAAGTTGCCGGAATTCGTCTGCAAACTTTAGCAGCGGCAGGAGTTGTTTTTNCCGCAATACAGGTCTGCAGGATGTTGAAAAAAATGNTTGCATACGGTTTTGAAAAAGATGAAATTGTCCGTGACGTGTTACCGCGGCTTGGACTGAAANCCTCANTCCGGCTGNTGCGTCAATTGTTAGANTTACAGGAAATGCTGCTTGTGCAGGAACAGCATCAGCAATTCGTGCAGACGGATTTTTTGATGAGTTTGGCTTGTGAAGATTTNCTGCCTGTGTTGAAATTTTCACAAAATGAATTTACCGGTATTGTCGCTCTGGCGGAAAAGATGGAAGTCAGTGGNAAAAAGTGGCGTAATCTACTTCAGGTTTTGGACGAAGTCAGCCGTTTGAAGCAACTGTCCGCAGTTGAGGTTTTGAATTTTCCAGAAATTTTGGAGATTTTTGGACGCACCACCCTTCAGGCACCTGTTCGTTACCGTTTACTGAAACAGCAACTTGATGCATGGCGTTATCCGGAATTGAGTGATTTGCGGAAGAGATTTGAACAAGGAAGNCAGCGCCTCAAATTNGCTCCGCGGATGTCACTCGAAAGTGAAGCATTTTTTGAAAATGATGATTTAACGTTGNCGCTGAAAATTCGCTCCTATGAAGAACTCCGGAAACATTTNAAATACCTGGAGCANGGAGCACACGAGCTTACCGCGGAAAAATCGCAAGAAATATGGAACGATTTGTTTGCTGTTTTGCAGGAAGATTAAAGTAGTATTTCCGGTTTATCTGTAGGATGATTTCAAGCCTTGAATAAACAAGTTAAGACTCAGCCTTGTTAAAAGGAGAAAAATGCTTATACAAAATTTGTTAATCCAGTCACAAAATNAAGAGAAACCACCTTTCACAAGACTGGCAATATATGAAAAATAAAAAGGTTCAACGGCCCACGCTTTCTGAAGGGGAAAGCAATACATCAAAAAATCGGTCGGAATGGGAGGCAAAAACGCATACCCCGGAAACGCGTGCTATTCTTGAAGAGGATGCGCGCTGCTTTATGAGGCAATCAGTTTCCAGTCCGTGTTTGTCTGTAGTCGCAAAGGCCGAGGGCGCTTATATTGAAGACACAAATGGGATGCGTTATCTGGATTTTCATGGCAATAACGTGCATCACATAGGTTACGGCCATCCTGGATTAAAAAAAGCGATTGCNGATCAAATGAATGATTTGCCTTTCGCTCCCAGAAGATTTGCTTGTGAATCGGCACTTGCTCTGGCTAAAAAGCTGGTTGAGATTTCACCGGGTGAACTTTCAAAAGTATTGTTCACAACAGGCGGTTCAGATGCAATTGAAGTTGCACTGAAAATCGCACGTGCGATGACCGGACGTCACAAAACAATTTCATTCTGGGATGCCTTTCATGGTGCAGGATTTGGAGCCGCTTCTATAGGTGGGGAGCAGTTTTTCCGCTCCCACGTCATCGGACCGCTGCTTTCCGGAACAGAACATGTCGCACCTTTTGCCTGTTACCGTTGTCCATACGGTTACCCTGATCTTAATGGTGAAGCNCAAACTGAAATTTGTAAAACAACNTGTGCTAACTTCGTGCGTTATGTGCTCGAAAAAGAAGGAGATGTAGCCGCTGTTATTGCTGAGCCTGCGAGAGCGGTACCTTACCTGCCCCCTGAGGGATACTGGGAGGCNGTACGGCAAGCCTGCAATGACAACGGTGCCTTGTTAATCTTTGATGAGATTCCAACCGGTTTAGGCAAAACCGGTAAAATGTTTGCCTGCGAACATGATGCAGTGATACCGGATATTCTCGTTCTGGGGAAAGCGCTGGGTGGAGGCATTTTACCGATTGCGGCTGTGCTCGCCAAAGCTGAGCTTGATGTCGGTGGTGAGTTTGCTTTTGGTCATTACACCCATGAGAAAAATCCTGTGACCGCGAAAGCGGCTTTGACCACCATTGAAATTATCGAGCGGGAAGGTCTAGTTGAAAATGCTGCAAAACTTGGAAAATATATGCTCGAGCAACTTAATTTGTTGAAAAAAGAACACTCTACTATTGGCGACGTACGGGGCCGAGGGTTGTTGATCGGTGTGGAACTAGTGCTTGATCAAAAAGAAAAAACACCGGCAGACGATTTAGCTGAAGACGTCCTTTACCGCTGTCTCAGCAAGGGTTTGTCATTCAAGATTACTATGGGCAATGTGCTGACTCTCACTCCTCCGCTGGTCATTAACAAGAAGCAGATTGATCTTTCTTTGAGCATAATCAAGGAAAGCCTCAGTGAAGCGGAAAAGCTTTTGGATTAATGGATTAAGGCCCAAAAGCTTTCAAATGAGAATGANAATTATTTCTGTTGCACTTTCTTTAAACATTCTGGTAGTCTTTATGGCCCATGTGAAGAAAAATAAATTTGAACCATTTTCTTCACTTTTTTCTAAAATCNTTATAAATTAGGAGNTAACATGAAAAAGTTNANTAATAACATCAGCCAAATAAGCCGGCTGATCCTTGGTTTAGCAGTAGGGCTGTTGCTCGCAATTCCCGCCGGTGCAGAAACCCTCACCGTATACACTGCAGTTGAAGCAGAAGATCTTAAACGCTATGCTTCTGCGTTCAATGAAGATCATCCTGACATCAAAATCCGTTGGGTACGTGATTCCACNGGAATTGTCACCGCAAAATTGCTTGCGGAAAAGAACAACCCCAGAGCGGATGTGATTTGGGGACTGGCAGCAACAAGTTTGATGCTGCTTCAGTCCGAAGGTATGCTTCAGTCATATTCTCCGAAAGGATTGGGGAAGCTTGATTCTAAATTCAGGGATTCAGCTAACCCTCCAAGCTGGACAGGAATGGATGCCTGGATTGCTGCAGTCTGTGTGAATACAGTGGAAGCAAAACGATATAATCTGCCAACACCAACTTCGTGGATGGACCTCACAGATCCTGTCTATAAAGGCCATCTCGTTATGCCAAATCCGAATTCATCTGGGACAGGATTCCTTGATGTTTCTTCATGGCTGCAGATTTATGGCAAACTCGGAGGCTGGCAGTTTATGGACAACCTGCACGAGAACATTGCCTGGTACACACATTCCGGTTCAAAGCCCTGCAAACAAGCTGCACGCGGTGAAACTCCGATTGGAATTTCATTTGCGTTCCGCGGTGCAAAATCAAAAGCAGCAGGTGCGCCTCTGGATATAGTATTACCAAAAGAAGGTGTGGGCTGGGACATGGAAGCAACTGCCATTGTGAAAGGAACAAAAAAACTTTCCGCAGCACAAAAACTCGTGGATTGGTCGATTACGAAAAAAGCAAATAAGCTTTACAATCAAGGTTATGCTGTTGTGGCTTATCCTGGAATTGCCAAGCCGGTCAAGCATTTTCCATCAGGAATATTGGACGCAATGATTAACAACGACTTTGAGTTTGCCGCTGTAAATCGCAAGAGCATCTTGTCTGAGTGGCAAAAACGCTACGACGCAAAGTCAGAAGCAAAGTAAAANTGCTTTTTAACCTTCCCTTTTTCCGGGTCGGACTTTAGGTCCGGTCCGGATATCTAAATATGCCTGAATCAAAACAAGCTTACCTTCATATTGAAAATCTCACCAAATATTTTGGTGAGTTCGTGGCAGTAAGTAANCTTTCTCTGGAAATTTTCAGTGGTGAATTCATCTGTTTTCTTGGTCCGTCCGGGTGCGGGAAAACTACGCTGCTGAGGGCTATTGCCGGACTTGATCCTCAATCTTCAGGAAGTATTACTCAAGACGGAAAAAACATTTCCAATCTTCCACCGTCGGAACGTGATTTNGGTATCGTTTTTCAATCGTATGCACTTTTTCCGAACCTGACGGTTTTCCAGAATGTTGCATACGGTTTGGAAAATCAGCGCCTACCAAAAGAGGAAATCCGCAAACGAGTAGCAAGTTTACTGGAACTCGTTGGTATGCCTGAACATACTGAAAAATATCCCGCACAACTTTCCGGAGGGGANCAGCAACGTGTNGCTCTATCNCGTGCNCTGGNGACTTCNCCNGGNTTGTTACTGCTTGATGANCCCTTAAGCGCACTTGACGCACGTGTCCGTGTGGCGCTGCGTCAGGAAATCCGTGCGTTGCATGAAAGACTTGGGGTGACCACGATTCTCGTAACTCACGATCAGGAAGAAGCCCTTTCGATGGCGGACCGCATAGTGGTTATGAATGACGGGCGCATCGAACAGGTAGGTACTCCGGAAGAAATTTACAGCACTCCGGCTTCGCCTTTTGTGGCGGATTTTATCGGTGTGATGAATTTCATGCAGGGAGAAATTTTCTCCAACGGAACTGTACGTATTGGAGAGAATTCCATTAACTGTGAAACCGGAAACAATCAGGATGGTCATAAAGTTCGGTTGACGGTACGTCCGGAAGATATTTTGTGCCGTACTGATTCTACTTCAGACCAATCTGTGAGTCTAAATTCCTTCGCGGTCAAAGTCGAATCTCTAGAATTTCTAGGCTCTTTCTGCCGACTGATTTTGTCCGGTCCAGAAGGCTTTGGGAAATTAAAAGCGGATCTTTCAACCCAGCAAGTTCATGAACTCAGGGTAACTCAGGGTTCAAGTCTAACTGCGGAATTCCCTTCCCGTAACCTGCGAATTTTTCCGGAAAGTTNATGAGTAGCNCGNCCGNATTACCTGTTGCAACTNCNGTCAGNGGAGCTTCCACTGTACGAATCCGNATCAGCCGTGATGATATTGCACTGCGTTCCGGATTGCTCCTGCTGATTACTTTGCTGGTAATTGCGGTTGTTTTTCCACTTTACTCTTTGCTTTCCAAAAGTTTTGAAGACATGGATGGTGAATTTGTCGGACTGCAGAATTTTCGTGAATATTTTGAAACACCGGCTCTTTTCACTTCGATTACCAACAGCTTAGGTGTGGCCATTTCTGTGGCCTTGATAGTACTGGTGCTGGCCTTCGTTTACGCGTATGCGTTGACTCGGACAAAAATGCCGCTACGCGGCCTCTTTCGCGGAATTGCGCTGATTCCGATTCTAGCACCGTCCTTATTGGCAGCGATTTCCTTAATTTACTGGTTTGGAAATCAAGGTGTACTTAAATCATGGCTCTTCGGNGCTTCGATCTACGGACCGATNGGTGTCATCATGGCTTCGTGTTTCTGGGTTTTTCCACATGCGCTGATGATTTTAGTTACGGCACTTTCCACCGCGGATGCACGACTTTACGAAGCAGCCGAAGCTTTACGAACACCTAAGTGGCGTGTCTTCTGGACAGTCACTCTTCCGGGGGCAAAGTACGGTATTCTCAGTACAGGATTTATNGTGTTCACGCTNGTCATCACAGATTTTGGCGTGCCTAAAGTAATCGGNGGACGTTTCAATGTTCTTGCGACTGACGTTTACAAACAGGTAGTCGGNCAGCAAAATTTTGAAATGGGCGCTGTCGTTTCACTTGTTTTGCTCCTGCCTGCTGTAGTTGCTTTTATCGCGGACCGCTGGGTGCAACGCAAACAAGTCGCTTTACTTTCCGCGCGTGCCGTACCTTTTCAGCCAAAAGTAGATCCTCTGCGCGACTGGTTGCTTTTTGTGTTTTGTGCAATTATCGCTTTCATTTTCATTGCCATGCTGGCGATGGCAGCTTACGCCTCTTTTGTCACTTTCTGGCCTTATAATCTCTCTCTTTCGCTGAAAAATTATGACTTTGATGTGATGGATGGAGGAGGCTGGGAAGCATATTATAACTCAATTCGATTGGCAATTTACTGTGCGNTTTTTGGTTCCGGATTGATTTTCTTAGGCAGTTACCTGGTTGAAAAAGCAAGAGGTGTTACCTGGNTGCGGACNANCTTACATCTTGGTGCAATGTTACCACTCGCAGTTCCGGGACTAGTTTTAGGCATCGCCTACATTTTCTTTTTTAATCATCCGGACAATCCACTNGGTTTTCTTTACGGTACAATGGGGATTCTGGTAATCTGCACTATTGTCCACTTTTATACTGTCAGTCACCTCACCTGTCTNACTGCACTCAAGCAGCTTGATCCGGAATTTGAAGCGGTAGCCCTCTCTTTAAAAACTCCAGTNTGGCGTACCATTAGAAAAGTTACTCTCCCCGTTTGCCTGCCGGCNCTGTTGGATGTGGCAAGCTATTTATTTTTAAACGCAATGACCACGGTTTCCGCAGTGGTTTTTCTCTATTCTCCGGAAACTATGCTGGCCTCTGTAGCTGTGCTGAACATGGATGACGCGGGCGACATCGCGCCCGCCGCTGCAATGGCTTTAATGATTGTTTACACTTCCGCCTGTTTTCGGATAATGCATGCTCTGCTTTCACGTTATCTAAAACGCCGTACACAGGTCTGGCGCGATCAATGAGAAAAGAGCATAGTGCNAGAAAAGAGCAGATATGGAGAGTGAACTGCTTTTTTTGTTTTGAATAGAGCAGAATTCGTTTAAGTGACTTTGAGCACTTCTACTTTAAAGATCAAGTCTGCATTCGGGGGGATACCATTTGAGGAAGCACCGAGGTTGCCGTAGGCGAGTCTGGCGGGGATTTTTATTTGNAGCTTTGTACCCTGCCTNACGCCATCAAGCGCAATTTCCCAACCGTCAATNACACTGCCTTTTCCTAAATCAAATTCAAAAGGTCGAAGCTTGGCACGGCTACTGTCAAACATGGTAAAGTCCTTTGCCAGCCAGCCTTCATAGTGAACTTTGAGGTGGCTGCCGTTTTGCGTTTTTGTTCCATGGCCGGGACGTTCAACATAGACTTGAATTCCGGAACTGTCTGTTTTAAAAGCCACATCGAGTGCTAGTTGCGGCCGCTTATTTATTTTTTTGCTTTGCAGGTGCGCTGTTGCGGAAGTAGCAACTTTCATCTATCTACATTTAAAGATGGAAGGAGATTGCGCTCCGAGGATTGTCATTTGGATAGGAGCTTTGTTGGCGCCTTGAGCAACACCTTTATTTACATCAAGGTACAAATTGATTGTTGTTCCCTGAAGGTGAAATTTACCGGATTGAACTTCCGCGTCGCCTTCAAGCAAAATGGTTTGGGTAATCTCATCAAAGCTGACCCGGTTTGCTTTGGCAACACGACCCGGTTGTTCAAAACAAACTTCCTGTTCTGCCTGAATGGATTGCAATTCCTGTAATTCACTGAGCCGTAAAGTAATTTTTCCCGCGTGAATATAGAGATTGTCGGGTGTGCGTTCCATTTCAACATCACCTTCGAACATTGCCTGATGTTTGAAGTTATCCAGTACTGCACGTGACGCAAGTAAAATAACTTTACGCGGTTCAGAAATTGTTTGTGTTTCATCGCCTGTTTCCTGAACTGCAGAATCTTGATTTTCACGATTTGTTTCAAGCTCACTCAGATTTGCTTCAACACGGATACGACCTTCTTTACTGGNATCCTGACCTTCCAAAGTAGCATGCTGACGCAGCAGATCCAAAAGTACAGTATCACTGCGTACCGTGCCTTGCGTTGCTTTCATTAAAACATTTCCTTGCAGTTCCATAGTTTGCTGTGGAGCCCGGATCTTTTTTGCAACTGTAGAATCTGCATCTGCTTCAGTTAATTCAAGATCAATCTTTGTATAAACCGCATAATCTGAACGCACTTCACGATCCCATTGTTTGACCTGCACTCCACCTTCTCCGATCAATTTTTCGAAATCACTGCCTGGTCCGGAAACGAGATGCAGTTTTGCAGTAGTTAACTCTATATTTTCCCTTGGAATATATCCTTTGACATTACCCCGAAAGACCGCAGCGTTTTCATTGAGATCACTGCTGAATTCATCTGCCTGAATTTTTATCTGTTCAGTTGAAGCATAACGTATAATAGTTTCACGTTGTTCTGGCCCCAGGAATATCGGNAACGCCTCGAGGAAATCTTTGCGGTTCTGATATGTTTTGTCCAGCATTGGTACAAACATTGTAGTGAGCGCTTTAGTGAAACCTTCCCTCTGGAGGTGATCGAGGGTATTGCGGGTAATTTTGAAAGAATTTGCTGGAGCAGCAAAACTGACTTGACTCATATTCCATAGCGGTTCTGTTGTGGCTGAGCCTAGCAGAAGCAAAACTACGCTAATTATTTTAAAGCTTTTCCGCAGAGACATTTGAAGAGTCATTTGTTTCATCTTAAGTTGGTTGGAGACCGAGACGTGCCTGTCGTTTTACATAAGCTGCTTCTATGAAAGAAGAAAAAAGCGGATGCGGCTTTAGTGGTTTTGACTGCAGTTCCGGATGATACTGACAGCCGATAAACCACGGATGTTCAGGCAGTTCAATCGTTTCAACTAAATCCCTTTCAGGATGTTTTCCGGAAATGCTGAGTCCTGCTTCTTCAAACTTTGGAACAAATTCATTCATCACTTCATATCGATGCCGGTGACGTTCTGAAATGGTTGTTTTATTATAAACTTTTGAAATCAGACTGCCTTTAGTCAGGACTGTAGTTTGGCTGCCCAGACGCATAGTTCCGCCGGTTTCTTCGTGTCCGGATTGTTCAGGCATCAGGTCAATCACGTTTTCCGGATGATCAGGCCGGTTTTCGCCGGAATTAGCACCTTCAATTCCGGCAGCATTCCTGGCAAATTCTATGATCGCCATCTGCATACCAAGGCAGATTCCGAAAAACGGCANCTTCTGTGTACGTGCAATTTTGATGGAGGCAATTTTACCTTCGGTTCCGCGTTCACCAAAGCCAGGAGCAACCAAAATACCATCCATATTTTCCAATTGCTCTACGGCGTTTTCCTCAGTCAATAATTCAGAATCAATATAGTGCAGCTGGACTTTCAGGCGGTTTGCAATTCCTCCGTGCAAAAGTGCTTCGTTGATACTTTCATANGAATCTCGATTTGCGACATATTTACCGATAAAAGCAATATCCACCTTATCATGCGGATTTTTATAATTTTCAATCAAATCAATCCAAGGCTGCAGTTTTGGACTACCGGTCCACATCTGCAGATAGCTCATGATTGTGTTGTCCAGTTCCTGCTGATGAAACATCAGCGGCGCTTCATAAACCGATTCTACGTCAAGTCCATTCACCACAGAATTTTCCGGNACATTGGTAAACAGGGAAATTTTGCTGCGTACTTTATCGGGAAGCATTTCTGAGGTACGGCAGATGAGGATGTCAGGTTGGATTCCGATTTCCCTNAGCTTACCCACACTGTGCTGGGTGGGTTTGGTTTTCATTTCCATTGTCTTGACGATTAAAGTCAAGTGAACAAACAAAGTATTTTCTTTACCGTGATCATGCCTGTATTGACGAATTGCTTCGAGGAAAGGCAGGGATTCAATATCACCTACTGTTCCGCCTATTTCAACTATACAAATGTCCGCGTTTTTCGCTGTTCCGGAATTTTCCTCAGTGTCTGCTAATCGGGCGGCATCTGAAATTGTATTTTTAATTTCATCAATCACATGCGGAATGACTTGCACGGTCGCGCCTAAGTAATCACCGGCACGTTCTTTACGGATAACAGCATCATATATTTGACCGGTGGTACGGTTATGTCTGCGTGTCAGAACAGCGTTTGTGTAACGTTCATAATGTCCTAAATCAAGATCAGTTTCCGCACCGTCCACAGTAACAAAAACTTCACCGTGCTGAAAAGGATTCATGGTTCCTGCATCCACATTGATGTATGGATCCAACTTCATCAGGCTGATTGTCAAACCTCTTGATTCCAGTAATGCTCCTATAGAAGCAGCGGNGATTCCTTTTCCAAGTCCGGAGACTACACCGCCGGTGATAAAGATAAATTTCGTTTGCATGTATAAATCAGGTTTCTTTTTTTAGAGTTGGTTTTCAGTTAAAAAAACAGTTGAACTTTAGTGCAGCAGGAAATTATTCTCAAGTTAATTTCAAGATTCAGTCTCCGGAAATATGCACAACAATGTTTCTGAGACTTCCACGTGTGCGGTGTTCCCAGAGATAAATACCCTGCCAGGTGCCTAAAAGCAACGTGCCTCCACTAAGAGGAATCTGCTCAGATGTAGAGGTCAACGCGCTNCGGATGTGGGACGGCATATCATCCGGACCTTCCATAGTGTGAGTATAGCCTAAATCGTTTTCAGGAACCAGCTTTCCGAAAAAATATTCCAGATCCATTTGAACATCCGNATCTGCGTTTTCCTGAATAANGAGGCTCGCNGAAGTATGACGGACGAACAGATTACAAAGTCCGCAAGTAATTTTAGAGGCTTGCACAACGAGCTGTACTTGACGTGTAATTTCCTGAAGACCCTTGCCCTGAGTTTGAATGTTTATAAGCTGTTGGAAATATTGCATCGCTAATCTGCTTTTTTCAGGCGACAGGAAGTTCAATCGTAAAGCAAACACCGCCTGAATCAAGATTCCGGAAACGTGTAAAACCGTTATGATCTGAAATAGTTTGACTGACAATNGTCAAACCAAGCCCTGTCCCATGTTCTTTGGTCGTCGTGTATGGTTCAAAAAGCTGGTCGGAAATTTCCGCGGAAATCCCTGTTCCGTTATCTTCTACATCGAGAAAAATAATGTTCAAATCAGGAACGTGTCTGGTACGGACAATAATTTCGCCTTGACGGAAAATACGCGAAAGAGTTCCTTTTTTTTCAATTGAGCTGATAGCATTGTCCACCAGATTAATTACGACACGTCGGATTTGCTCTGCGTCCAGAGGTAGTTGAGGCAGAGCTTCNCTCAATTCAGTGCTCAGTGAAATTCTGGAAGGCATATTTTCATGATAAAGCTGGAGTGCTTCCTTTATAATCTCGTTAAGATCATTCAACTGAGGGTTTGATTCCGGAATTTTGGCAAAGTTTGAAAATTCACTGACCATCCGTTTCAGTTGTTGAACTTCATTGATAATAGTTTGAGTTGACTGTTTTAAGGCTGCATTATCAGAAACTTCCGTGGCATATTTACGATGGATGCGTTCTGCAGAAAGTTGAATAGGCGTGAGAGGATTTTTAATTTCATGGGCAATNCGCCGGGCAACTTCACGCCAGGCTCGTGCACGTTGAAGCCGCTGGATTTCAGTGATGTTGTTATAAACGCAGACCATGCCTGCGGGTTGACCCTCACTGTTATGAAGCAGAAGAAGTGTTGTTGAGACTTGAACCGGACCTTCTTTTTTATGAACAATCAGNTTACGTGAAATGGAACGTTCTTTTTCAGTTTCAATTTGCTGAAACATTTCTTCAAACATCTGCAGGGATTCATTTTCCAGAACCTCCCGGTAGTGCTTGTTGCCTGCTGTATTGGATTTCAACTGCANCATTTGTTTAGCGGAGTGGTTTAAAATTTCGATATGTCCGTCCATATCAAGTGACATTACACCAGTGGTAATATTTTCCAGNACCAGCTCAACAAAGCGTATTTGGCTTTGCAGAGTCTGGTGACTTTCCTGTAGATTTTTTGTTGTTTTATTCAATGCAATCTGATGTTCCAGCAGGTCGCGACTCATTGAATTAAAAGACTGCATGAGTAGGGCAAAGTCTTTATCCATAGGGCCGTGAAGTTTCACCTGGAAACCTAATTCACCCTCCGATACNCGTTGAGTGGCAAGAGCNAGATTTTCAATCGGCTGTACAAAACCACGTGCNAGATAAAAGGCTAACCAAGTCGCAACAAAAATTATAAAGAGAGTCATCAACAGAAAAATAATTAAAAAATAACCACGTACCAAATCCTCTGATTCGGTCAAAAACTGGGTGTTTTGATCTTGTGCGATTATCTGGTTGATTGCTCCTGAAATATTAGGTGAGGCAGGAAAAAAAACTTCTAAATAATATTGTTTATTTTCAAAACTGACAGGCCGGATGTGACGATATAGGAGTCGGTCATCCAGCTCTTCTGTAAACCAGACCTGTGCTTTGGATTTTATTTGAGACCACTCTTCAAAAGAAGGGCTGGTCCAGTAGACTTGTGATATCTC
Source organism: Deltaproteobacteria bacterium (assembly GCA_002685535.1). Classification (GTDB taxonomy): domain Bacteria; phylum SAR324; class SAR324; order SAR324; family NAC60-12; genus Arctic96AD-7. The sequence goes on along the minus strand of NYXK01000111.1, from coordinate 13,306 downwards.
GTTTTGTAACCATTGCTGCATTAACTCNTGGTCATCAGAATAAAGTGTCACATCTGCTGCTATTTTATGCGTCACTTTGCTGAATTCTCCCGCGCTTTTTTCCAGATGATTTTCCCAGATCATATTTTGGAGTTCCATAGTTTTACGCAGATTATTATGATAAGCTTCGGAAACGTTTTGCGCGCTGTGGATCATGGTCTCCTGCTGACCTTTGAGCCATGATTCAAGATTTGTGGCAATGAAAAAACTTGCAAAGAGGTGAAAGCCCATTGCCGGTAAAGAAAGTACGATAAAGGAAGTGATGAGTTTTGTTTTAAGATTGACCCCCAGAACGTGACGCCGCCGTTCATACGAGAGTTTGAGCAGGTTGCGTGCAATCATATAGAAAACGATTGCGAGCAGAACAATATTGACGTTGATAGCGACAAAAACCATCAACTGCGGTCCAGATTGCTCTAAAACGGAAAAGCCCTGACGCATACTGAACATGACCAGTACAATCAACAGCAGCAATAAAACGACTACCACCAGNATCCTGTTACGGAAATTTGGATCAGTAGNGATTAGCTCTTTGTAATTTTTCCGTAATTCCTGGAANCGTGATGGCATNTTGATGGTAGGTTTCAGGAGAAAGGTTTCATAAACTGAGTTCAGGAATTCTTGACTCCTGTTCCCGGTTATGCTACTCCTTGTTTATTGTGCCTGAATTGATTTGTAATAATCTTCTTTGTTTTTTTTGTGTTCAGTTTCAACTGTGTAATCTTCACTGTGCTTTACCAGTAACTGATTGGCTTCAAAGTGCTGTCCTTTCATTTTCCCCTCAACAACAACTCCCTGACCTTCACGGAACAAATCCGGTTTTACTCCGTTATAGAATACGGGGATGAACTCATTTCCGTCTTCAGTGATATTGAAAGAAAGTTGAATGGCTTTTGCTTTCCATTCAACACTGCCTTTTTGCACTAATGCTCCGATACGGATTGTCTGGTTTTCAAACTTGTCTGGACTCGCCAGCACTTCCTGAGGAGTATAAAAGAAAACNGTCATTTCCTGCAAACTCTGTACGGACAAGGCTATTATTACCGAAAGGATCACTGCTCCACCGATTACAAATTTAGTTCTTGTTTTCATCGGTTATTTCCGTTCTGAGAAGCNACGGATGTTTCGGAGACTCGTTGTTCAAGTGCAGCAACTGCATGGCTGGTTGTTTTTAAATGACGTTTAGTCCAAAAAATGTAAACAACAAAAGTAATCATCCAAGTTCCGTAAGCAGCAATTACGTATTCTAATCCAATAAGCATTTAATTTTGTGTTTCCGCAAGAAGTTGGTTGAGTCTGTCCGTACTATTTTCAGTTTGGTAACGCAGGAGCAGCAAGTAAAGATAGAATGCCAGCATCACTAAAGTTGAAGCCAGCAGGGGATAAAGCAGTTCCGGGGGCATCGACGGTTTTGCTTCTCCTGAATCGACCTTGAAAAGAGTAGACGGTTGATGTAAAGTCCTCCACCACTCTACTGATTTGTGAATGATAGGAATATCAAGGAAACCGATGATACCTAAAACAGAAGCCAGCCGCGCTTCTTTATCTCTGTCATTGACCGACATCCGAAGCAGGAAATAACCCATGAAAATTAGAAACAACAACAGTGTTGTTGTCAACCGTGCGTCCCAAACCCAGTAGGTTCCCCAGGTCGTTCGTCCCCAAATTGCTCCTGTTATCAACACAAGCGCGCAAAAAACCAGTCCGACTTCCGCAGAGGCTTTTGCGATTTGGTCAAACATTAATTCACGTTTCCACAGGTAGGCGATGCTGTAGACAAAGACAATAAAAAACGCCAGGTATGTGGTAATCACTGACGGAACATGAAGGTACATTATTTTTTGCGGAAATCCCTGGCTGGTTTCTATGGGCAGTTTCAAAAAAACCCAAAGCCCGCAAGCGAGCAGGCCTAAAATTGAACTCCATTCCAGATAGAGAATTATTTTTTTCATGTTACCCATCCAGCTTTTCCTTTAATAAGCTGTTGATCACTGCAGGGTTACCTTTTCCACGTGTTTGTTTCATCATCTGACCTACAAAGAAACCGATCACTTTTGTTTTGCCTGCACGATATTGTTCAACCTGTTGCTGATTTGCGGCAAGCAGTTCATCCGCAATNTGTCCCAGTTCTCCTGCGTCTGAAACCTGCTTCAAGCCTTTTTCTTCAATTATCTGAGCAGGTGTTNTTGTAGAATTCAGCATTTCCTCAAAGATTGTTTTTGCAATTTTATTACTGATTTCACCACTTTCAATGAATTTAGTCAAATCGGCGAGATTTTCCGGAGAGAGCTTTATTTCATCAAGCNATTTTCCGGACTCATTCATCACACGTGTCAATTCGCCAATCACCCAGTTACAGGCAATTTTGGGTGAAGCACCGTAGCTGAGTATTTTCTCAAAATATGCTGAAATTTCTTTATCGGCAGAAAGAACTTCCGCATCATAAGCGCTTAATCCGTGTTCTTTCATAAAGCGTTGTTGTTTTGCCTCAGGCAGTTCCGGAAGATTTTTACGAAATGTTTCAAGCAGTTCCGGAGACAGACGCACCAACGGTAAATCCGGATCCGGGAAGTAACGATACTCATCCGCTTCTTCTTTGGAACGCATACTGAAGGTGACTTTGCGGTCAGTATCCCAGAGTCTTGTTTCCTGGACTATCGTTTTTCCGTCNAAAATTTCCTCACGCTGCCGCTGCATTTCATAGGTAATTGCCTGCTTGACGAAACGGAATGAATTCAGGTTTTTGGTTTCTGTACGTGTACCGAATTCNTTTTGTCCNCNCGGACGCAGTGATACATTTGCGTCACAACGTAAATGTCCTTTTTCCATGTCACCGACTGAAACGCCGATTGTGGTGGCAATCGCATGGATTTTTTCCATGTAGACTTTTGCCTCTTCGGCAGAACGGACATCAGGTTCACTCACAATTTCCAGTAAAGGTACTCCGGCACGGTTCAAGTCGACTAAACTATCAGTGCTGCCTTCTGCATGAACCAGTTTGCCCGCGTCCTCTTCCATATGTATACGTGTGATGCCGATCCTNCTTTTTCCCCTCGATTCAGTTTCAACATCNAGCCAGCCGTTTTCGCAAATCGGTCTGTCAAATTGNGAAATCTGATATGCTTTTGGCAGGTCAGGATAGAAATAATTTTTACGNGCGAATTGGGAGTCCAGACGNACCTCACAATTTAATGCAATTCCCAACTGAGCAGCAAATTCAGGAACGTTACGATTCAAAACAGGCAATGCTCCAGGCAGTCCCAGACAAACTGGACAGGTATTTGCGTTCGGAGGGTTACCGAATTCTGTCGAACAACTGCAAAAAATTTTGGATGCTGTTGCCAACTGGAGATGAATCTCTAAACCGATTACTGGTTCAAATTCCATAAATAATTAAAGTTTAAATTAAAACAGAGCCTTTATTTTGTTTTGAGATCAGTAAATTAGTGAGTTCTTCTTTACTGAATAAATCCGTAAAACCATTTCCGGGGAAACGTAAAGCCCACTCATACACATGGGACAGCATTTGTTCATTGTCAAACAGCGATGGTTCTTTGAGAACCAGAGCTAACTCAGCGTTGATCATTTTTGCTAACTTTCCGTAAAAGCGCTCCAGAATTGCGGAAGTCCCGCCGCCTTTGTTCCACGCGTCCTGGTACCATGACATAGCGTTCAGTGAAACTGTACGGGTGCGTGGATAACCGGAACACATCAGGTTCCACGGATCGCCCCTTTCCTGATCACCTGCCGCACGGAAATCCGAGCGTAAAATTACTGCCGGAATATCGAGAGCTTTGGCAAACAAAAATTCGACCACTGTTCCTGAATCAAGCTCGGTTCCGTCAAAATTAAGCAGGATCAAATCTGCCTTGATAACCTCGCTTAAATCGCTGTTGCGTATATCAATGGAGCGGTTTGTACTTTGCTCCAGATGCTGCGGTACTACACAGAGATAACGTCCGGAAGACTCTTTTTCAATAGCCTCTGACAAGAGCAGGTTACCGATTAAATCTTTATGATTAAATAAATCACCTGCAAAATAGATCGAATATGTATCACTCATGAATTGTTTTTATGGTTGATGGTTTTCCTGACAAGCAGGAAATCTTAATGATATGAGTTTTCAACTGCTGCAATATTTCGGACTTTTTAGCAGTTTATCATGGTTGAACAATCAGCAGGGAACCTCAGTTCGTTTTTGAAGGATTTTGCAGTAACTCCGGAATTTCCAGCCAATTTGAAAAAGGGGTCGCAAAGTGGTCCATCCCTTTTGTATAAAGATGCCAGTCAGGATATAGCACACGAATCCCAGCATTATGAAATGCTTCTATAAGTTCTGGACGATCTTCAAGCATTACATCCGGTTTAATTTTCTCGACAATGATCTGCTCTTTATGAAAATCCCCCACACATTGCAGCGAAGTATAATTCAGTTCTTTTAAGTTGTCTGTTCGTTTTTGCGTTTGTTCAGGTTCAAGAGCAGAGACGAGGTGCAGTTCGTGCTGGCCGGCCAGCATATTGAGAATTTCCAGTGAATCATCAAAAAAATTTAATTGACTCAGATCATTCCCATCATGATATTTATCCCGCATAGCCTCATTATCGGGGAAAGTCCGGATGACTCCGTAAAGTTCCGGGTCATGGTTGTAGGGGATTTTCTCTCTTTGGGTGAAATCAATAAATCCCTGAATATAATTCAGGATTACGCCATCCACATCGGAACAAATTATCATATCAGTTAATGCATTTATTAAAGAATTTTACCCATCCTACTATACTGACAGGAAAAGCGTTTCAGATCAAGATTCCTCATTTTCTTCCAGCACAATCGAAACGGAATTTATGCAATAACGCAAACCGGTTGGGGCAGGTCCATCCTCAAAAACATGACCTAAATGTGCGTCACAGTGTTTGCAGAGCACCTCAGTCCTTTGTCTGGAAAGACTTAGGTCTTCCTGAGTTTTTATCTTTTCATCACCAAGAGATTCCGAAAAACTCGGCCATCCGCAACCAGAATCAAATTTGCTTTCTGATAGGAACAAGTCATTTCCGCAACACAAACACGTGTATGTGCCCTTTGTTTTTGTATCTAGATACTTTCCGCTGAAAGGCAATTCGGTTCCTTTTTTTCTGCAGATCTCAAATTGTTCTGCAGTCAGTACTTCTTTCCAATCTTGTTCGCTGAGNTTTTTTTTGTCTGTCATTTNTNCCTTTGAATNCNCGTAGTTACTTGAAATAATGTAAATATTNTTTTGTTTAAGNACANTGCTTATTGTTTGTCTGCAAAATGTTTTAGTGATAGAAATAACATGAAACTTGTTATTAAATCAATAATAATGCTAAATAGATTGTGCTTCATGCTTAAGTGATTTACAGTTTGAATGCTCATGCAGTGGATACAATTCGATACACTGCAGAAATGATTTTTTCTTTTTTGTGCGATAAAATGAATTTCTTTTTGNNCGAAAGATGATTCACATATAACAGTTGTTTCTTCCATCACAATTAAGGTTGCAATTGAATAATATAAAAAAATTACTGACACTTTTGCCTCTGTTTTACTTCATTGTTGGAGGAACTGTACAAGCTCAGCAAAAATCTTCATCAGCTGAGGAAACGGCTCAGTTGCTTAAACTTGTAACCTTAAAAACAGTTGACGGCAGGNAAATGGCGGAAGTTTCTCTTAAGCTGGTGCTGCAAATGGCCCTTGAGCGCAGTATTTTACTGCAGGCATCAAAACTGGGAAATGCTGCAGCACAACGTGCTGTGNTGGCTGCACAGNAAAGGAACACTCCCAGCGTGAGCACCAGTTTTGGATACGCTAAATCACCGTCTATTTCTGCTTCTTCTAGCTGTTCACCTTCAGAACTATGCGGGAGCAGCACAAGCAGCACGTCATTTTCTTCTGCTTATAGCCTAAAAACGGACAGTGGCCTCACTTACGGTCTCACTTATTCAGAACAAAGTAAAAAGTCTACAAGTCTCTCTCTGTTAGAAATGGGTGGTGATGTCAGTTCCGGAAATACAGGAGATCCACTAAGCAGTGTAAGTTTGACCAGCTCAGTGTCAATTCCTTTTTTTCAGGATTCTGGAACTGATTATAACGAGATACCTGTAAGGTTGGCGGAAATNAGTGTGACAACAGGCCAGCTGAATTCAAAGCAGACAGAATTGTCACTGCTGAAACAGGTGGCTTCTACTTATTGGGATTTAGTCGGAATTTTGGAAACAATTGNGGTTAAAAAGAAAGCGGTTGATCTTTCGGAAAAACTTTTACGTGACAATCAGGCACGTCTGGAAGCAGGACTTTTGAGTTCAACCGAAGTTAGAATTACTGAAACGCAATTGATGCGTAACCGTCAGAGTTTGCTCTCGTCCCGCTTAGATGCCCTGCGTATTGAAGACCAGGTTCGTGCTGCGCTTAATTTGAAAAACCTGCCGGTAGGATTGTATCCGGTGGATAGNCCCGCAGCACAAGCTGCTGTGACAGAAAATCCGGCAGACTTGCTGGAAAAAATCTACGCAAATGATTCGCAGATTGGTTTGAAANAAGCTTCTCTGGAACAAAATCGTTATCAGCTAGAGCAGGAACTGAACAAACAGAAAACTAATCTTGATCTGAGTCTGTCCTATGTTTTAAATGGCTACAGCAAAAGTCAATTTGGCGGAATTGCAGATTTCAGCAAAAGCGATCTCCATGGAATGAACGTAACTTTAACCTGGAAAGTTCCACTGGGNGATCAAGTTACCANAGAAAATATTGAACGTAAACGTTTAGAACAGCAGCAGTTAANTTTGCAAATTGAAGANCGCAAATCTCAACTGAACGTGAGTTTTCANTCCCTGCTTCGTTCTTTGAGTTTAATCAAAAAGGAAAAACAGACTGCGGCTGCAGTGAGCAAACTTTCGAAGGATCAGTTGCGCAATGAAATAGAGCGCTTCAAGTTAGGAAAAAGCACGAGTTACCAAATTTCCCAATATCAACAGGATGTCGTGGAAGCGGAACAGCAGGAGATTCTAATCCGGATACGGCAAGAAAATATCCGGATNGAACTCCTGACTTTAACCGGAGAATTTGATGAAAAATATGAATTGAATCAACAGTGAAATATTAANACATGAATCTAATCTTGTGCGTACAAAAAAGAACCTTATAAAAANCTGTGTTCNTCTGTACATACGGATTCTAATTTAAAACTTAATCCAGGAGATAACGTGTTTAATCAACTAAAATATAGCAAAATCTTTTTTGGCATATTACTTTTTTTGCCTTTAAACGGAAGAACGGCAACGCAGGCTGTTGAAATGTCAAGTGTATATAAAATACCAATTTCTCTTTCAGGACCAATTAATCCAGCAAAAATACTGAAGGTCCAAGCCAGTGGGGGTGGTCGGGTGGAAGTGNTGCATGTGAAAGAAAATCAGCATGTCAGCAAAGACCAGTTATTATTAACTCTCAATAATGACACGCAGAAACGGCAACTTAAACAGGCTGAGATTCAAATNAAATTGGCTGAGAGTCAACTTAAACAGGCTGAGAGTCAAATCAAATTGGCTGAGACTCAAATAGAAGTAAGCAGTAATAATGTCAAAGATCAGGAAGCAAATTTGAAAGACATTAAGCGCAGGCTCAAAGATGAAGAGACATTATTTGAGCAGGGTTCGTCTACACGTTCACAAATGGACGTTCTGCAGCTGCAGTACAGTCGTGGAGAAATTGCTCTAAAAAATGCCATACTTGGATTGGAAAATGCCAACCTTGGATTGGAAAATGCCAACCTTGGATTGGAAAATGCCAACCTTGGATTGGAGCGATCCAAACATGATGNTGAACTGCGTGAAGATGCTCTTGAAGATACTTTGATCAAAGCAAAGATTGGAGGAATTATTACTGCNAAATCATTTGAAGAAGGAGAAGTTATCAGCGGAGGTGCTGTGCTTTTCCAAATCATCGATATCAAGCAGGTTGAAATCGAGGTTCAAATGGCAGAAGAAGATTTGCCTATGATAAGCGTCGGCCAAGCAGTNTTATTTACGACACCAAGTTATCGTGACGTAGAATTTACCGGAAAAATTGAACGCATCTCATGGACTGCAGATCCTGAAACAGGACGTTTTCCACTNTATGTAATAGCCACAAATCCGGGACTAAAATTAAGAGCAGGTATGAGTGCCAAAGTTTATTTGTTGAAGAAAAAATAATTTTTATCCGGCTAANTGTTGCCGGATAATTGAGGTCAGAGTATGAACCCATTCAGGATGGTCNTTTAGTGATGGGATCAGTTTCAGCTCTTCTCCTCCATGTTTGCGGAAATGTTCTGCCGCGCGGATTCCGATCTCCTCTAATGTTTCCAAACAGTCTGAGACAAATGCAGGGCAAAAAACGACAACTCTCTTAACTCCATTTTCTGCAAGTCTGGCGAGATGCTTTTCAGTGTCAGGTTTGATCCACTCCTCTCGTCCAAATCTNGACTGAAAACTTACAGACCATTTCTCTTCAGATAGATTGNATCGTTCAGCGATTAATTTTGCAGTATGGAAACACTGTGCGCTGTAGCAGTTACGATTCTCATTTACCAATTCGATACAGCATTCGTGATTATTTTTGCACCAGTTTCCGCTGGGGTCACTTTTTTCCAAATGTCTTATTGGAAGGCTATGGAAACTGAACAGCACATGATCAGGTTTATTTTCTATGAAAGGTGATCCAACTTTTGCCCACGCCTCTATAAAACGTGAATCTGAAAAAAAAGGTGGAATAATCTGCAACTGAGGCATATTCCAGTCNTGCAAAATTTCTTTATAAAGATCTTCAACTGCAGAACCGTAGGTACTGGATGAATACTGTGGATACATCGGNAAAACGATAATCCTGTCACATTCTTCTTTGCGCAGACGATCCACTGCACTTTTTATAGAAGGATTTCCGCATTGCATACCTAANTCAACGGAAATGTTCTCTTCAGAAAAATGTTCTATGAGGGNATCTTTTAATTTCTGACTATAGACTAACAGCGGAGAACCGTCTTCCATCCAGATTTCTCGGTAGGCTTTTGCAGACTTCCGGGGTCGGAAAGGGAGTATAATCAGGTTAAGCAATAACCAGCGTCCGACGGGATTTATATCCAAAACTCTATCAGAGGAAAGCAGTGCTCTTAAATATGCACGAACCTCAGGCGTACGCGGAGCGTCTGGTGTGCCNAGATTGATCAGTAAAATTCCGGTTCTGGACTTGTTGGCTGCTGTTTGCTCGTTGCTGTTTGGCAAATTATTATTCATGAATTATACTTACTGGTTTTGNGNTAGGTCTGAATTCNNCGCATTGCCTTCCGGCCGATAATTNCTGAATCAGCCTGTTGTTAAGTTGTGTAAAAAGCATTCTCATCAATATAGCCTTTTGTTAAATCACAACCCCAAACTGTTTCAGAAAAATTTCCGCTACCAACTACAACTTCTATAAAGATTTCCTGATTTTGGAGAAGCGCTGAAATCGCATCCAAATCAACTTCATCTGCATCGAGGATTTCCGCATTAACCGTTAAAATCTGAGCGCCTTTTTTAAAATGAATTGACAAATCCGCTAANGGCACAGGATATTCAAAGACCTTTCCGACCGCCATCACAAAACGTCCCCAGTTAGGATCTGCGCCGTGAATTGCCGTTTTGACCAGTGGGGAGTTGATAATTGACTTGGCAATCTGCAAAGCCATTGGCTGAGATTCCGCGCCTGAAACTGTGAGTTCGATCAGCTTAGTAGCACCTTCGCCGTCACGGGCAATTTCTTTTGCTAACTGCATAGCACTGTTTGTAAAAGCTGCTTCAAATTTTTCAGTGTCTACNGGTCCTGCAAGTCCATTGGCCATGATGACTACAGTGTCACTTGTAGANGTATCAGTATCAATTGAAATACGGTTGAAGGATTTATTAACAACTCGTCGGAGAATAGCCTGCAGTTCTTCAGAATTCAGTTGGGCATCGGTCACAAAANAACTGAGCATGGTTGCCATGTTAGGTTCTACCATTCCTGCACCTTTTGCAACTCCAAGGATNGTTGCATTGCCAACGCTGCAGGAGCTCCATTTTGGATGTGANTCTGTAGTCATGATTGCACGTGCAAACTTTTCAATATGTTCAGGAGATGAAGCTAGATTTTCAGCAATTGATTTACAGCCTTCGTGAATTTTTTTGATAGGCAGCCGTTGACCAATGACACCTGTTGAAGAGGGCAATACCAGCTCCGGAGCAATATTCAAAGCTTCTCCGGTCCAAAGGCACATGTTTTTTGCATCCTCAATTCCTGCCTTGCCGGTGGCGACATTCGCTGTTTTTGAATTAACCACAATTGCCTGCAGACGCCCATTTTNTATATTTTCTNTGCCTACAATTACAGGTGCCCCCGGAAGATTGTTGCGTGTAAAAACACCTGCTGCGGAACATTCGCACTCTGATNCAATTACGCCAAAATCTAATGTTTCGTCCTTAATTCCAAGATTTATNCCCANCCATGAAAATCCGCTAATACTTCTCAATGAAGGATAGTCCATTGCCATATTAAACTCCTTGTGTATAATTAATGTGATTGGCAGTCTCTAGTTTACGGTTAGAACTGCCAACCGTCAACAGTTAAGCGAAAACCTTATTTCCCTGTCTAAAATGGCTGTCAGCATTCCCGAAGAGTTACGTGCATTTGGAATAACTTCCAAAGAGTTTGTAGAAAAAAAGAGAGGACTTGCTAAATCTGCAGAGACTGAAGTTAATGATANTGATGTCATTTGGGAGCTTTTTCAAGATCTAACAAAAAAGGCTCTCAGCTATGAAATGTTACAGATGCTCTTTTGGAACATGGCAATCTTTAAGGATAAACTTGGTCAGAATTCCTTTGAATACCAACAAAAATCACACAAATCACGTTTGCTGGATCTTGAGCAAAAAGGGAAAACNAAGGTTAAAATAAATGCCACCGGCTGTTCTGCTTCCTGCAGGAAANTGCACAACCTCGTCCTGCCGCTTGAAAAAGCNTTACAAAATTTACCTGTACCAAATCCAAAGTGTGAAGCNACTNTATATTCTGCAAACACCTGGTGTACTTCCATTTATCTCGTTGCAAAAGAGAGTGAGAAGGAATCACCAAAATTACCACTGGCAGTAGANAACGTCCCTGAACTTCCGCCCTTAGTGAAAAGTATCAANAANAATGNAAGTGACTCTGCCGACGAAACTGCAGAACNGNATTCAGAACAAACCGAAGATAATACGATGGGTTGGGCTATAGCAACATTAACATTGTGTCTTGGCCTCGGCTTGCTATTTTTTTCACCCTGGGCAGGAGGGTTGCTTGTCGCGTGGAGCATTCCGTTTTTTCCTCCGCTGATGCAGCGTTTGCGTCGTTCTTTACCTTTTTTAAAACACCGCTGGGAACGCTGGGGTTTGCTCGGAATTGGATTCCTACTGGCACTGGTGTTGCTGTTATTGACTCAGTTGGCTGACCGGGAAAAAAATACTTCCAGCACTAAAAGCGCAATTCCGCCTTACGAGGTGTTGTTGATTGAGGATCAAAGCAGTTCTACACGGTCACGTTTGCGGGTAAGTATTGTTGCTCCGGAAGCACTGACCGCTCGCGATCGTGCCCGTGTTGCGATGAATGCTGCTAAACAAATTCAAGCCAGCCAGGTATCGGATGATCCAGACAATCCGCAATATGAGTATGTTTCTGTAGTTTTAGAAGCAAGTACAAAAAGCGCCGGTCAGGGATATGCACTGGCAGAAGCGGAATACGCACCTGATGGACGTGGACAGCAGGGGATCATGAGTGAAGATCCTGATAATCAATGGAAATGGAATGTGAGCTCATCAAAAGCTCGTGTGAATCCTGACGACACCAATTCCCTGCAAAATGTGAAAGGGACACTCGAGACTTTTTTGAAGCAATAACTGGAAATGCCAATTTACAACTACCAGGCCTTTGATGGAGAAGGCACTTTACACAAAGGCACAAAGGATGCGGCAACAGAGACAGAGGTGCGTCAATATTTACGTAGCAAAGATCTTTTCCCTAAAGAAATCCGTACCAGTCGTTTTACAGGTGTAAAACTTCCCGGAGGTGAAAAATCTACTAAAATAAAAATACCGAAATTTTCTTTTCGGAAAGGTGTTTCCGGAAAAGCTCTCACTCAATTCACAAGACAGTTGGAAATTTTGCTTGACGCAGCTATTCCTTATGACAAAGCTTTTCAACTGATTATTCCACAAACTGGGGATTCCGGATTTCAAAGTATTCTTTCGGATGTACGTGGACGTGTGGTGGAAGGCGGATCACTTGCGGGAGCAATGGAAAGGTATCCTCATGTTTTTCCGACCATGTATGTCAGTATGGTACGCTCCGGAGAAAACGCAGGAAATCTGGGTTTAATAATGAGACGCCTTGCGGACTACTATGAATCGCAGGAACGTATGCTCTCCAAACTAAAGGGCGCGCTTATCTATCCTGCTTTCATGATGGTTTTTGGTTTGGCTGTTGTCATTTTTATGGTCACGTCGATCGTACCTAAAATCACTCGTATTTTTGAAAGTCAGGAAGAAGCACTGCCTTTGCCAACCCGTATTTTAATGGGAGTCAGCGATTTTGTGGTGGATCACTGGTTTCTGCTGTTGCTCATAACTTCAGGAATTGTGGTTGGAATCATCTCATTTTTCGGGAGCAACCGCGGGAGTTTGTGGAAAGACAGGATTGAACTTGAACTGCCACTGCTGAGTCGTTTGCGGATTAAAGTAATGGTTGCTCGTTACTGTCAGACTTTAGGTACTTTGCTTAAAAGCGGGGTTGATTTAAAAACTGCTCTTGAAATTTCGAAACACGTTGTCGCCAATAAAATATTCATCAGCAAGTTGGATCAACTGATTACTGATGTTAACAACAAAGGTGTTCCTCTTTCCGCGGCTATGGCACGGATTGATTATTTCCCTGAATATGTGCGTCACGTCGTTTCAATCGGAGAAGAAGCCGCACGTGTGGATGAACTGCTGGAAAAAGTTGCTGACCGGATGCAGGAAGAAGTAAGCTCCCTGCTCGAGGCCCTGACAACACTCTTACAACCAGCCTTGATTATGATTCTCGGCGGAGCTGTAGGCTTTATCGCCCTCGCGGTTCTGCTGCCGATGCTCAACATGAGCCAGATCCTGCAATAGAAATTAAAAACAACTAAAAGCATGATATAACAAGTAATTCGTTAAGCTTTGTGGGGGGTTCTGGTGGAGAAACTAGTTTTAA